>JAFYKY010000011.1 GCA_017537345.1 Clostridia bacterium
AAACGGTGAAGGCACTGCGGAATTCGTTTCGGAAGCTATCAAAATCTATTGCGGGAAATAATCACAACCGCCATCGGGAATTCCGGTGGCGGTTGGTTCGTCCTATTGAGATATTTTCAAAAATATGGTATAATACAGAAAAACGATAAGGGGGTCGCGTTATGAATGAACCGATCCGTCATCATTATATACCTCAATTTATCTTGAGAAATTTTTGCTTCAACAATCACGGCGAGGTTCGATATTATTGCAAAAAGACAAATGTTGAGAGTGTAGCGAATACTCGAGCCGTGTTCATGGAAAGAAATTTGTACAGGGATGAAATTAATTCGCCAAATGATCCGACAAAGATCGAACACGATTTTGCTGAGTTCGAACGAGAAGTTTCTCTGATCGTCAAAAGCAAGTTACTCTCTGATGATAAGATAATTCTAAACATGGAAGAGGACAATAGGCTTCGTTTATTTTTTGCTTTGATGGGATTTAGGTCTGAAAGAGTACGAACAAATTTCGAAACGGGTCTCTGTAAAAACTCAAAGGATTTTTATTCACGCTATCAAAGGGATGGCAATTTCTTGGATTTTTGGAAAAGGAATTTAGGGAATGCTGTAACGTGCAGATCAATTCAAGAAGTGATTGATCATCCGGAAATTGACGAGCCGATAAAAGTGTTTTTAATTCGAGATACATTCGGATATCTTGGAAGATATTTTGTTGTTGCAGAAAGATGTGAAAGCAAAGATTTTAT
Organism: Clostridia bacterium; assembly: GCA_017537345.1. Lineage (GTDB taxonomy): Bacteria > Bacillota > Clostridia > Oscillospirales > CAG-382 > SFLA01. The sequence continues at coordinate 749 of JAFYKY010000011.1, forward strand.
CATAGGTGATACTTATCCGGTGGTTGTAAGCGGCACTTTGCCAAACGGTTTTCCGTTAGAGTCGTATTCGATTTTTCCTCTTTCGCCGGAAAGAATCTTAATGATGGTATGTCGCGGTGCAGAAGGAACCCCGAGAGAGGTTTTGGGGTTTAGACAAACGGTACTGACGATGCCGAAGATGAATGACGATGGTACGTATACCATACGCAAAAGAAAGTTTTATGATGAGGAAGTAGAGTACATCAACGAGATGATATTCAAAGAAGCACAAGCAGGAGTTGTCTTCAAAAATAGTTTTTAATGTAGCAAAGAACGCCATCGGTAATTCCGATGGCGTTGATTTTTTCACAGATTAAAACCTGCTCCACAGTAGACAAAGAAAAGGTTCGCCAAGAAAAAACAATTCTTCTTAATTCTATTGACATTCTTAAAATTATATGATAGAATTCTAATAGAATTTAGAAGAAGGAAGGTTTCACTTCTATGAATTATGAAAAGATTATCGTTGAATTGCTGGGGAGAATTCAGGTGTTGGAAGAGCAGATGGCGATATTATTAAAAGCACAAGAACACAGTTTTGAATCTGTAGCCAGTAAGGTTACAACAGATGATATCCGCCAATATGTCGCAGGATTAAAAGAAGCTGCAAAGAAATCCGGAAAGACGGCCATTGTTTTGAGATCCGGAGATATCCACAAGGAATTGAAACTTAAAAGTGCAATGCCACAGGTATGTAACGCTATGAGACAATCCATGAATGATGGTGATACTATATTACATACAACTCCGAGTGGAAATTCTTCAACGATCGAAATTCAGTACAAAGTTTGATGGAGGTCTATAATGGCAAGAAGATCAAATAAATTTGGTAGAAGAACAGGATTGTTTATTGGCGGTGTTCTTTTCGGACTGGTAAGAGGGATCTTTTTCAAGAACAAATATTGAGGTGATAAAGATGAGTTTTTGGAAAAAGAAAAATATTCATGACGTGTGGGCGAACATTTGCAAATACGAAGGTGAAGCATTTTTTACTGTGACTAATGTTGAATACAACTACGTTGTAAAAGATAATTACATACTTATAAATAACGATCTCCGGAGAAAAATCACCAAAGCATATATTGAGAAGGCGTTGGAAATAGAGAATCCTACTCCTTCAAAAATCAATCTGCGCTGTCAATCTTATATTTGCGGCATCATAACTGACAGCCGAATTGTATAATTTTAGAAAGGAATAAGTAAAATGAAATCTTGGCATGTAGGCGTCGCTGCCGAAGCGTTTGCGGCAGCTCAGTTTGCTCGGTATACATATGATGTGTCTGTTCAGTATGGTGCTAATCAACCGGAATATGATTTGATCGCAGTGTCCGGTGATAAAATGTTGAAAATCTCGGTCAAAGGTAGTCAGGATGGTAGTTGGGGATTAACCCAAAGTTTCAAAAAGGGACGTACTTATCATGAAGCGGTGCAGGAATGGCTGAGTCGTCACCACAAAAAAACTATTTTTTGTTTGGTACAGTTCAAGAATGTAGATGACTCTCAAATGCCCAGAATGTATCTTGCGTCACCCGAAGAGATAGCTGAAGTATTGTGTCGTGAAGCCGGAGGACGAGGAGATACTATTTTATATGAACATCACGAGTGGGGACCGACAGCCAAAGCGTTTGGTACAGTAGATAACATTCCGGAAACATGGCTTTTCACAAAAGAGCGCGTAGAAGAAATGTTTGAAAAACACGGCAAATAATTTATAAAGGTGAAGTAAGGGCTGGCAGATTGTTATCTGTCAGTCCTTAAATTTTGATCCACAGTAGACAAAGAAAAACATGCAAAAATTTTTTGACAAATAAATTTTTCTGTGTTAAGATATAGCACCCACGAGGCCGTGGGATAAAAATTCAAATACAAAAGGGGCAATTCGAAGACTTATACATACATGCACTATACGAACTAGCCGGGATGCAGACTGCACCCCTCGTTTCGTTGTGCGTGGATGTGTAGGTCTTTTTTTATTTTTCTGCGCATAGAGGGGTCCGATTTTTCCTTTGTATAAGTAGAGGGGTAAATATTTTTTCGCTCAACCGTTTGATATTTTCCTTTGGATAAGTGAAGAAACTTTTTGAAATGTGGTTGTAGGTTGCCTTGTGAATTCCTATGTAAAAGTAGAGGGGTGTATTATTTTTTTGTGAGCAATCAAAATTTCGGGTGTGCAACTATATGACTTTTTCCTTTGGACTAGTGAGGGAATAAAATTTTTCCGCTCAATCGTTAGCTGAAGTCCCATGAAAAGTGAGGGGATAAATTTTGCGCATAGATAACCGTCCGAAGTCCCATGGAAAGTGAGAGGAAATTTTCCCAGAGGGTGTGCAAGAGTCTGTTTTATTCCCTTGTATAAGTGAGGGGATCTTTTTTCTAACGCCAGCAATACATAGGCGCAAGCCTAAAAAATCTATCAGGAGGTAAACGAAATGAAAAAATCAATCTACCAAAGCTACGATGACCTTCCGCTGTTTCTCAATGCGGAGCTCATCGCCAAGGTGCTGGGCGTGGCACCGTCGTCGGCCTACGAACTGATGCACGAGAAAGGATTCCCGGTCATCCGCGTGGGCAATCGCTTGATCGTGCCGAAAGAAAAATTCAGAGAGTGGGTGGACAGCCACTTCGCAAAGTGAAGGAGGAATGAAAAAAGATTGCGGTGATGCCGTGTGAAGTACAACCGATATCCAAAGCGCGATGCGGTGAAAAATTATTTTCCTCTGCCGAATGAAATTTTTTGTTTGGATCTCTCGGCAGGCGAGATCGCGGTGTATGCGTATCTCATGTACTGCGAGGACAGGAAAACGTTTCAATGCCATCCGAGCTACAAGACTATCGGCTCTGCGGTGGGGCTGAGCAAGAACACGGTGAAAAAACACATCGACGGACTGATCGCAAAGCAGCTCATCACCACCGAGCCGACCACCGTCATCACGAAGAAAGGACAAAAGCACAACGGAACCTTGCTCTATACCATCCGTCCGATTCAAGAGGCGGTGGAGCACCGTTATCAACAGCAGCTCAAGCGCTTTGAAGCGGAGATGTACCGACAAAAAGCATTGGCAAGGATAGAGAAACTCTACGGCGACCAAGGGACGAGAAAAAAGCAGGAGAAAGCATAGGTGGCGTGACTGCCACCTATGCACCTCACATCGGACGGCAACGCCGACCGAAAAAGCCCGTGGTTACGGCATTTGTGGGCGTTTGAAACGCGAAAAAACTACGGTGCCAAAGTAGGGGTCGTAAATACGGGTTTGGTGTAATTCTGGGAGCACACGACACCGAAAAACACGGTAAATAAAGGCTTTTCTACGGCGCTGTGCCGTGGTGTATTACGAATTTTGGAGGTAAATATGGAATCGAAAGACAAAACGAGAGTCAGCCTGCTCCTCGACAGAGAGTTAGTGGAAACGGCAGACAAAATTATGAAAGATCGGGGTTACCGTTCGCGTAATCAGTTTTATTCGGCACTGCTCGCCGATGTGATTGCGGATGAGGTGACCGACAAACACAAAAATGTTCTCGGTGAAAAATTCGCCGAGGCGATGGCTGAATACGTGGAAGAGATCAAGCGAGCAGTCTCAAAAGGTCTGTATCGCTATGCAGTTCACCAAGAGATCATCTCAAGAATGATGGCCGATCACTACGGCTATAGCTACACCGACGTGCACGATATGATGTGGGAGGCGTGTAAAAATGTTCGCCGACTGCGCGGTAAGGTTCCGCTGGAACAGATCCTTGCCGGCTACTACACAAAGAACCAAATCGAGACGGCTCTGCCTGCGGGAAAAGAGGACGAAGAAGTTTTCTAAAGTCGCTGGATATTCCGAAAGAGTTGTGGTATGTTGTTGTGCTGACAAAGAAAGGAAGTGAGAATATGGCAAACAAAAGACCGGACGGTGACGGCATGGTGCGGCAGAAGAAACGCGGTCAATGGGAAGGCCGCATCACCGTCGGCCACAAGAGCGACGGCAGACCGATCTACCGTTACGTCTACGGCAAGACGCAAAAGGAAACCCTGGAAAAACTGCATCAGCGCATCGAGGACTACCGCGGCGTAGAGCTGACCGAGGACAGCAAGCTGACGCTCAGTGAGTGGCTCGACCGATGGATGAACGAGTATATGATCTTCACCGTGCGCGAGAGCACCTGGGACGGCTACGCTTCGCTGATCCGCATGCACGTCAAACCCTACCTCGGCGATAAGCCGATCGCGTTCATCACCACTGCCGACGTGCAGAGAATGTATAACAAAATGAAAAAGAGCGGTCGGCAAGAGGCGCATCCTCTTCGCGGACACGAGCTCGCCGACAGCACGGTGCGCAGTGTTCACATGATGCTCCACGAAGCCATGGACGCGGCGGTGAAGGAACGGCTCATCGTCAAGAACCCCACCGACGGTACCACCATCCCGAAAAACAATTACGCACCCAAGCAGATACTCACCGAAGCACAGCTCGATAAGTTCCTGCATGTCGCAATGCAGGACGAGGTGTGGCGCGACTTCTTCTACACCGAGCTGACCACGGGACTGCGGCTCGGTGAGATTTGCGGACTGCGGTGGTCGGACTTCGATGAAGCGACGGGACGGCTGAAGATCTCGCGGACGGTGAAGAAAAAGAAAGGCGGTGGGGTGACCTGGGGTGACACCAAAACCGAAACGGGAACGCGCACCATCCTGCTGCCGCCGAGCACCGCAGAGATACTGCGGGCGCGAAAGGAAACAGCGGTGAGCGAGTGGATCTTCCCGAACATCTACCGACCCGAAGAAGCGATGCATCCCGAGTATCCCTTCAACCGTATGAAGACCTTGCTCAGGCAAGCGGAACTTCCGCTGATACGCTTCCACGATCTGCGCCACACCTTCGCCACCCACGCGCTGACGGGCGGCGTGGATGCCAAAACGCTGTCCCGTATCCTCGGGCACACCAACGCCAGCTTCACGCTGGATACGTATACCCACGTGACCACCGACATGCAAAAACGCGCGTCAAACATCGTCGGCGGTTTCATGGAAGACTTGATTATAAAGGAGAATTAAAATGGCTAAAAGAAGAAAGAACGGCGAAGGCACAATTCGAAAACGAGGCGATGGACGGTGGGAAGGGCGTGTGGTGGTCGGCTACGATGACAAAGGATTGCCGATCACAAAAAACGTCCTTGCACACACCAAGACGGAGTGTGCTGAGAAGCTTGAAAAGCTGAAAGAGGAATACCGACCGCCGAGTACGCGGTGCAAGCCGGATATGTTGTTCGGAGATTGGATGGAGTTCTGGTACGAGAACTACTCCAAGCCAGCCATCCGACCGCTGACACAGGCGAATTACGAAAACCGAATCTACGATCATATCATCCCCGAGATCGGCAAGATACCACTGAACAAACTGACGCAGAACGATCTGCAACAGTTCTATGCACGGCTGAAGCGGAACGGACGAAAGCAGTACGTTGAGAAATACGGCCCCGGACTGTCTGACCGTATGGTGCGCGCCTGCCACGCAAGCTGTCGCATGGCTTTGGAAAAAGCGGTGGCCGAAGGGCTGATACGAATCAATCCTGCCATTGGCTGTAAACTGCCACCGAAGAAAGCGCGGGAGATGCAGGTGCTGACAAAGGACGAGCTGCAGAGATTCCTCGCCCAGGCCAAAGAAGACGGATACTATGAGTTGTTCCTGCTGGAGCTCGGCACGGGCATGCGCCGAGGAGAGCTGATGGGACTGCAATGGGATGACCTCAACTTCCAAACGGGCGAGCTCCAAATCGTCCGTCAAGCGTGTGCGGTGAACGGTAAGATCGAGATCTCCGTACCGAAAACAAAAAGCTCCATCCGCACGGTGGTGCTGCCGCCGTCGCTGGTAGAGGTGCTGAGAAAATATAAGGAGACAATCAACTCGCGGTGGATGTTCCCGTCGCCGCAAAATTCCGATGTGCCGAGGTATCCTACATCGGTCAGCGATATCCTATCAACTCTCCTCAAACGGGCGGGATGCAAGCATGTGCGGTTCCACGATCTGCGCCATACCTTCGCTACGATGGCACTGGAAAACGGAATGGACGTGAAAACACTGTCAGCAACCATAGGCCACGTGTCAGCGGCCACGACACTTGATATCTACAGCCACATGACCGACACGATGCAGATGCAGGCGGCGGTGAGCATTGACCGCAAAATCGGGCGCACAGACGCGCAAATGCCTGCGGCAGAGCAAACACCCGAGGAGACGGAGAAACCGCCCGTAAACACCCTGTACGAGCCCACAGAGCCCCTTCCTGAGCCCGAGCCGAGAAAGATACGCAAATCCGGCACCGGATGTCTGTATCAGATCAATGACAACCTTTGGGAAGGCAGCTTCTTCCCAAGACTCCCCAGCGGCAAACGCAAGAAATTCAACGTCTATGCCGAAACGAAAGAGCAATGCGAAATCAAACTCGCCGAAATGATCGCCCAAAAGAAAGCGGAGATAGAAGAGGAAAAGGCAAAACTAAAAGAATAAAGTATAAAGGGACGATACACAACAAAATGTATCGTCCCTTTTATCATTGATTAAAAGTAAAAAAGGTTGCATTCATAAATTTTTTTATGTGTGCCGAGTTTATTAGTAGAAGAGATAAGTCGTAACCCTGCACATGGCGGGAACAGGACTTCAGACTCTTCTCGGTCTTTTATAACGTCAGTAAATATGCAGGGGGTGTTTCTTTTTACAAGTATTTTCAATATGGAATGATCTTTATGATATCTACAAGCATAATCAAAATCAAGTGTTGTACTCATAAAACCTTTTTCGTAGGCTGTTCCATTTTTTAGTAAATCCTCAATAAAGTTAGAGCAAACACTGCGATACACAACAGTATCACAGGGTATACGTGGTGCCAAATATATGATCAAACTAAGCAAATGAGATTTTTCTCGATATTCATGAGAATTTGTGTCTTCACCAAAACGCAAATAATCATTTATATGTCTATAGTCATATCCACAGTATAATTCAACAAGGTTAGTCATAAATCGAGCATCTTGGTCTAAACAAGCGCGCTTGATTTCCAAGTCGGTTTGTTTTATTATTGCTGCCCACTTATCATAATACTCAGCTAAATCATTTTTACTCATAGGATGATAATTTTGGGTGTTTTTTGATTCAAAGATCATTTTTTATATCTCCATTGTGTTTGATAAAATTGAACCATAACAACTATAAATATTATATTTTTGAAAAGCAAAAACTGATATGCAGTAAACAAAGAAAAGGTTATTTAACAATTAGTTTTTCGTTCGGTTTACAAATTGGATTAATACAAAGCAAAACTGTTAGTGGGTCAATATCATATTCATAGGCAATAATGTGTGCATCAACCATAATTCCAATAATCCAAGCATCTTGTTCGGTATTGGGTATTTTAGTTTTCCGAATCTCATCACATTCATTAAGTCGTTTTTTTATTGTAATTCTATCGGATGGACTTAGTGCATTAAATTGCGATATTGCAATATTGTGATCACACATGCTTTTAGCCATAAGATTGCATACGCATATCCACTTAGAAACATCTTTTTTGTTTTTAATTGAAACTTTAATTTTCATACATTTTGCTCCAGAAATTTTTCAACGGACATAACTTTAAAAGACCTTTCGAATGCAATGTGGGCAACATTTCAAGAACTTTATCTCTTTGTTCGTCGGAAAAGTAATAATATGTACATTGTGTGATTTCACTTTTCTCGATGGCTTCGAAAATGTGAAAATCGTTCCATGGTGAAAGTCCTAAGATTTCAAGCTCTCCTTGCATTTTTGAGAGTTCATCAAAATGAAAGTCGTCTGAAAAGATCAAATTAGGATTAGAAGCTTTTAACTTTACAGCGTGTCCCATATTCGAAGTTATTTTATTTTTGTCATTAATCCATTGTTCAACATCATTTTTTACGGTTGGATTGGTTTTATAAGCAATGGCTAATTTTGTTACAGCTTCGTTTGCATATGAATATTGTTTTAGTTGGAATTCCTTGTAAGCACCACAATGAGTTGTTAAAGCATTTGAATATAAATAATAGTAATTGTTATCGACTACGGCGTTTTCTATAGGTGCATCTGGCAATTGATTTCGAAAAGAAGATGCATCGTATACAGCAGCAAGCTGTTTGAACCAACCGTGTATATGAAATATTTTCTTCTCAACTATTGAATCAATATTTGAATCGTAATTGGTAGTGAAAATTGAATCAAACCCCTTTAGATATTCAACAAATTTGGGAGGATACTTTTTGTGTAAGTCATCAAGCTTTCCATCGTTGTAAATAGATAATAGATATGCGATTCGCATTGATTCCCGTGTATAGAACTGATCGGGGTTACCAATGTTATATTTATGGCACGCGAGATCGTGAATCAAGTAATAGTCCTCAAATCCAATATCAGTTATCCTAAGTGTATTTAGTTTTTTTAAATATTGTTCTTTAAATGACATTAATGAAGCTTCTTCTGCTACACACGTAACATACGAGTCATATTCACCTTGGAGGGCAAGCCGTGCTTCTAAAAAAAGTTGCCCAATTATATTTTTTAACAAGTAAGGCTCGTTAACAATAATGTGTGCAGGGAAATCATCTCTATCACAGTTTTTTAATAGTCTTAGCACAATTTCTGATGTGGTGTAGTTTTGATTATCAAATTGAATATTAACGCCATTTCCAACCAACAAATTTTTCATACAACAAACTCCTATTAAAGCTTATAAAAAACCGCAAAGTATCCCTACTTTGCGGCTTTCGTATGCGGACGAATCCGCAAATTTGGTCCGAGTGACAGGGATCGAACCTGCGGCCTGATGGTCCCAAACCACCCGCGCTCCCAGCTGCGCCACACCCGGATATTATTCGATTTTTCTCGGTTTTTGCGTAGAAGTGGGACAAACTGTGGTCAAACTCAAAATCCACGCTTTTTTGAGTTTTTATAAAAGCCCGAAAACCCGCATAAATAAAGGCTTTTCGGGCTTTTACATTTTCTACGGTGTTTCGCCCGTGTCACGCTCCCAAACCACCCGCTCTACCAGCTGAGCCACACCCCGAAATATTTAGTTTGAAAAGTAACAAAAAGCACCCGCGAGCGAGTGCTTTTTATTTTGTGGGGTGGATAACCGGGCTCGAACCGGCGACCCCCAGGGCCACAACCTGGTACTCTGACCAACTGAGCTACATCCACCATATTGAATTAAAATTATTGCCAAAGGGCAGGGGATACCTGCCCCATAGCAATTTGGCGTGCCTTGAGGGACTCGAACCCCCGACCTACTGCTTAGAAGGCAGTTGCTCTATCCGGCTGAGCTAAAAGCACATTTGTCCCGTTATTACGGGAAATGGAGCGGGTGACGGGAATCGAACCCGCACGGCCAGCTTGGAAGGCTGGAATTCTACCATTGAACTACACCCGCGTATCGGCGGAGATTATATTAACATAAATCGCCGCTGTTGTCAAGCACAAATTAACTTTTGCCGGACTATGAAAGGCAGCACTTTTTGCGGCACTGCCCCGTGTTATCTTTAGCCAAGATTGTTGAGCATAAGAGTGAACTGGCTCTTTTTTCTGCTGGCATTATTCTTGTGAATAATTCCCTTTGCAACAGCCTGATCTACCTTTTTAACGGCGTCGAGATAGGTTGCATTAGCAAGTTCCTTGTCGCCGGCAGCGATAGCAGCCTTGTACTTCTTAACCACGGTCTTCATAGAAGTCTTGAACATCTGGTTCTGAAGTGTCTTAGTCTTGGTAACGAGGACTCTCTTCTTTGCGGATTTAATGTTAGGCAAACAACTCACCTCCTAAATATACAGTCAATTTTTTTCGTACCAATGAATAATACCACATTCTTTGCATTTTTGCAAGAGGTAATTACAAAATTTTTTAATATTTTTAAAGAAAAATACGGGTATTTTTTATGCAAATTGCTTTTTTGCGTTCTTAAACTCAAAAACAGTGCATATATTTTATTTGGAGGGATGCTGAATGCTGAGGATACGAAAAAAACAAAAACAAATCTTGCTGCGTGTCGGCTGCTGTTTGCTTTGCGCGGCGGCAATAATATCTGCAGTGCTTTCCGTGCCCGTTATCGCCCGTGTAATACCCGATAATGTGTGCGGGCTGATAGCCGCAGGGGTAATGAAAAGCGAATACAAACAGCTTTTAAGCGGTTTTACCGACAGATACGTGCGGCCCGAATACTATGCGGAATGCGTTCCCGTTTCGCTGTCTGCCGTACTGGGGTACGATTACGAGGAGGAAACACAGCCCGTTATACCTGAAGGGGTGGAGCTTGTTACCGCCAGAGATCTGTGCGGATATACGGGTGAAGCGAAGTTTTTATTAAGCAACCAAACCAAGTTTACCGTGGGAACGCCGGAGGAGGTTTTGCCTTTTAACTTCCCGAAAGATTCAAACGAGCCGGTGGTTTTGATAATACATACTCACGGCACGGAATCATATCTGCCGGAGGGAATAAATTATTATACGGAAAACGATACGTTCCGCAGTACGAATACCGACGAAAACGTGGTGTCGGTAGGCAAGGTGATAGCAGACGAGTTGAATAAAGCGGGCATCGTGACTATCCACGATACTGTTATGTATGATGAGGCGAGCTATAATTCCGCCTATACGAATTCGAGAAACGCAGTAAAAAAATGGCTTGCGGCGTATCCATCGATCAAATGCGTTATAGACGTACACAGAGACGCTATCGTAACCGCCGACGGAAAAAATATAAAACCACTTGTAAATATTGACGGAACCGACACGGCGCAGCTTATGCTGGTGGTGGGCACCGACGAAGCGGGCGCGGAACATCCCGATTGGTATGTTAATTTTTCCTTTGCCGCCTGCTTGCAGCAAAAGGCGAACAGAAATTATTTCGGACTTATGAGGCCTTTAAATCTGCGCAGAGCGAGTTTTAACCAGCAACTGTGTCAAGGCTTCTTCTTGCTTGAAGTCGGCTCCTGCGCCAATACGATAACCGAAGCCCGCGCCGCCGCTTCGCTGTTTGCAAAGGTGTTTGCAGATACTTACTATGAATAAAACCAAATCCCGTAAGGCAATAACCTTACGGGATTTGCGTTTTATTTAGTTATCCTCTTTTATCCAAATAAAACATTGTTCCGTCTTCGAAGTCGTATCCGGACGGAGGATTGGATTTTTCCTTAGAGTAGCGATAACCTTCACCCTCTTGGAAGTAGAAAACAAGAGTGTAGTTTGAATCTCCGGAATTACAAACCAATGTAAGCTCATAACCAATTCTGTAATATATACCGCCTACTATACTGGACATACTCGAATTCAAGGACAGCGTAAATGTATTGTTCACGTTTAAGGTAAGTGATGGACCGTAAACAATCTCAATGGGTATTTTTCCATTGTTATCGTATTCATAACCACCGGGCGTTGTCGTAAAGAAATCACCACAATCCATTTCCGCAGTCGGATAAACCACTGTCGTTAAGCCGTAGGTTTTTGAAAAAAACTGTATACTGTACCCCAAAATAGAAGTTATAAACAGATCTGAAGCTCTATCCAAATCGATAGGATCGGTATTTCCTAAGCAAGTGGAAAGGATACAATCTCTGTCTGTGGTTTCGGAATAACCGGGAATATAGAACATTGTTTCCGGATACATACTGCTATACATGGCGGGATCACCGCCATTGAACCGAATTACTTCCGCTCCCGTAAAAAACGCTTTGGGAGAGGACAGCGCTTTCAAACGATAAATAATGATTTTGTAAATCGCTTTCGTGTCATCCCAATCATAGTACGGAGTTACATCCGGCTGTGTTTTGATTGTCTTGCCTTCCACAAACGGAAAACGCTCAGCCACTTGCATCATAGACGAAACAGATGCAAAACCTGTAAGCACCACCTCGTCATACTCTTCATAGATCCGAATGGAATCCTGAATGATGAAGTATACCTCTTCCGTTGTGAGAGAATGGATTACTTCTTTTTCGTAGTTGCTTCGCCAGTAATTGTTGAGATAGTCTTCGGAAATGACCGTGATTGTCTTTCCGTCCTCGCTGATCTCGTACATGGCTTCAAACTTTGCTTGCAAGGAATTTTGTGAAATCGGCGCGTCTTCAATGAGATTATCTCCGATATCTTTTTGTCCGTTCAGATCGTAAGGCTTCGTTTCTCCGTTATCTGCGGCAATGGCGTACATACATCCGGTAAGGATAATGGCAGACAGAAGAAGCAACGATATTACGATCGTGAAAAACTTTACGTTTCGTTTCATGATACATACCATCCTTTCATAATTTGCAGGTACTTTCCCATCCTGCGACTATATTGTACCGAAAGCATATCGCCAACTTATCTCCGACTTATTGCCAACTTGTAAAAGTGACAAATATTTTTGTGCCTTTGTGGGGTTCGGATTCGAAGCGCATCTCTGCACCGTGGGTGTGGACGATCTGTTTGCAGAGAGCAAGTCCAAGTCCTGCACCGCCTTCGGCACGGGAGCGGGATTTATCGGTACGGTAGAAGGGTTCCGTTATGTGAAGTAGCTGTTCCTTGGTCATACCCTTGCCGTTATCTTCAATGATTGCCTGACCTTCTGAGCAAGAAATCTTCACTTTACCGCCGGCTGAGCAAGCCTTAATCGCGTTTTCAGTAAGGTTATAGAACAGCATCGAGAGAAGTGTTTCATTGCCTTTGACGGTTACAGGAGCGGTATCGCAGGTAATCTCAACATCTGCTTTCTCCGCTTTCATTTGGAGCTTTTCTGCAACATCGGTAAGGACGGCTCCGAGATCGGTATCTGCCATCTCAATTTCGTTTTCACGGATGAAGGCACCATCAAGGAGGATTTCGGAAATCTTTTGCAAACGCTCGGATTCGGACATAATATACTTCGCCGCGATCAGTCTGCGTTCCTCTGTGGTGTTGGCCTTTTCAATGAATTCAGCGTAACCGTGAATGCTTGTAAGAGGTGTACGAAGCTCGTGTGCCATATTATCCACGAGCATCTGCTTTCTCTCGGCTTCGATCATTTTTGCTTGTGCTTCACGCTCCAACGCCGCCATCTGTTCATTAATCTTGGCAAGCATAGCGTTAAAGCTCTTTGCGAGAAGTGTAAATTCGTCGTTACCTTTTTCTTCGACGGTAACGGAAAAATCACCGGCTTCAATCACTTCGGTGGTCTTGCGGAGCTTTTCCAAAGGACCGGAAAGCTTTTTCAAAATAAAGTATAAACAGACTGCAAGGAGCAAGGAAACCCCGATAGCCGTAAATGCATAGGTCAGCATCAAGGCTTGGAACTCGGAATCAAGGGATTCCACGTTCTTTGCGAAGATCATTTCGTACTTGCCGTCGCAGATTTCGGAGGAGATCACGATGTGGCGTTTGCCGTCATAGTCTGTATGGAGCAATGCGTTTTTGTCGATGTCATATTCATTGGCGAAATTAGAATATATGACCTCTCCTTTTTCCTCAAAGGCAAGGTACAAGCCTTTGTTTGCGTAATAGGTTCCAAAGGACTGCATCAGAAGCGATGGACTGCTGTAGGAGTTGGATTCGGTCATATCCTTGTAATCTCGTTCGAAGGACATCGCTACATAGTATTGCTCTGCGGTGATGGCAGTTTCGGTGGCTTCAACGTTCTTCTGATAGGTGTAAACCGTAAGTGAGAGAATACCAACGTTCAAGCATATTAGAAACAGCACAAGGGTAAATATGTAGGTCTTTTGCCAAAATCTCATTTTCATATCTCAAACCTATAACCCGTCTTGTACACCGTTTGGATCCGATCCGATATGCCGAGCTTTTGGCGGAGTCTCTGAATGTGGACGTCAACGGTACGGGTATCTCCTTCATAGTCAAATTCCCAAACCAAGTGTAAGAGCTTTTCACGGGAGAGTGCGAGGTTGCGGTTGTTGACCAACACCTCAAGAAGCGCAAACTCCCGAGGCTTCAGGGGAATTTCTTTGCCGTTTTTATATACACGGCGGTTATCAAACTCTATGCGGATATCGTCAAACTCAAAGTGATTGGTATCAGCCTTGGTTCTGCGAAGAACTGCTTTTACTCGCTCCACAAGCTCGACGATATTGAAAGGCTTTGTAATATAGTCATCGGCACCCAGGCGCAGACCTTTGATCTTGTCCGCAGGTGTGGATTTTGCCGTAACAAAAATAACCGGAGTTCCTTTGACAAATTCCACGATTTCAAATCCCGAATGCTTGGGAAGCATCACATCAAGGATAATGAGATCATATTTGAGCTTTAGTATCTCGGAAAGCCCCGTTTCGCCGTCAAATACTTGAAAACATTCATGCCCGACCAGTTCGAGATTGAATTTTACAAGATCGTTGATCGCTTTTTCGTCCTCAATAATGAGTATTTTAGCCATATTTTCACCCCTGTTTTTGAGTTGAACGAGTATACAAGTACTCGGCTTTAACAATATTATAACATACTTATATTGCCAAGTTGTATCCGAATTTGAGTAATTCAAAAAAATGTTGTTAAAAGAAAATAGTTTAAGAACACGATTACATAATAGGAAAATCCGACCATCTTTGATATGATCGGATTTTTGTGTTGTTTATTTGAAATGTGGGGTGAATTCACCATTCCCACCAAGGAATTTCTTCACTTTCTTCGGAGGGTTCTTCGTCATCGTCATCAACGAATTTCAGGTGCTCAAGACAAATACGGTTGAATGGCAGATCGGTTCCGCTGGTGCCGAAATAATAACGCTTTTCGATCTCTTCTTCCAGATTCTCGTCATATTCCATATAAGTTCCTGCCAGATTATCATAGAAGGGCATAGTGGGATCGATGGGGTATTCATAATCCACCGGAACTTCGCGGTAGGTGTATTGCGCGTCTTTTACCGTTACCTGTCTTAAGAAGATACGTGATGGAATATTTCTGAATCCCAAAGTGATCACGGAATTGCAATCACAACCGGGCATACATATTGCCTGCGTTTCTCTGTCCCAATTTACGGCAACGTGGGTCGTACATTCGGTTGTGGGCAGAGTGTCAAGCGTGAAATATCCCGTATCCACACAGCTTGTACCGCCGCTCAAAACGTGCATAGCGTCATTTTTACAAGCATCGGTAACGATCTTGCCCGATAACGTACAGAATTCGGCTGTCAAGACACTGCCGGGGCGGTCAAATTCAAGCTTGTATTCTATATCGTTTTCGTCCATATACGCATAGATCTTTTCGAAAGTATAATCCCAAAGCATAGCGGCTGGGTTATATTTATCTATGGTGATGGTCTTGTTGTTATCATAACCGTACCAGCAGCAAGAAACGAAATCGGGTGTATATCCTGCGAAATAGTAGTCACGCATAGAGGTGGTGGTACCGGTTTTACCGCAAACTTCAAGTCCGGGTACTTTGTTTTTCAAAGTGATCGCCGCGTAACCGGTACCGCCTTTTTCGTGGATGGTGCTCTTGAGCAACCGTCCCATAATATAAGCGGTGTCTTCGCTGTAAACCACTTTTTGGTTCGTGTTGTTTTCCAAAAGTATCTCGTCGTTTATATTAAGCACTTTTGTATAAAGCCTTGCTTCCGACCACACGCCTTCGTTGGCAAGCGCCGTATAAGCCTGAGTCATTTCCATAACGGTTACACCGTAGGTGAAACCGCCCAGCGCCAAAGGAGCTTCCGCTTTATCGGAATCAACTAAAGTGGTGAGTCCCAGATCTTTTGTAAGGTGTCTGTATACTTTGTCTATTCCCAGTGATGTCAGGGTAGCAACCGCGGTAGTGTTTTTGGACTTCATCAGCGCCCATTTTAAAGAAACCAGACCTTCGTAATTTCTTTCCGCGTTGCTGGGCCAGTATTTATCGTTTACTATCATCTGGGGAACGTCGTCAATGGCGCTTCCGTAGGTGTATAAACCTTCCTGAATAGCCAGCGTGTAAACCGAAAGGGGTTTGATGGATGAACCCGGCTGACGCTTACTCATAGTAGCGCGGTTTAATCCTCGGGAATCCTTTTTTTCGCCTCTGCCGCCCACGAGTCCCAGCACGTCGCCGTTATCGGGGTCGATAATTACCATTGCGCCCTGAGATTTAACGCCGCTTACCTTGGGCCAGTACTGGTCGTCTTCAAATACTTCCTCCAGCAGCGATTGGATATTGGGGTCCATACAGATGTATATCTTCAAGCCGCCGGAATAGATAAGGTTGGATGCGGTACTGCGGTCGTATCCGTATTCTTCGTTCAGATCGACAATAAGCTGTTCTATAACCGCATCGATATAATAGTTGTGGATCTTGGTGGCAGTTTCAACACCGTCGCCTGAATACAGAACAAGAGGAGCGTCGTGAGCCGCATCAAATTCCTCTTGGGTTATCTTCTCGTGCTTGAGCATTTCTCTGAGCACCAGATTACGTCTTTCCAGATTGTTTTCGGGGTTAAGAATAGGATCGTAAAATACGGGGGATTTACCGATAGAAGCCAAAGCGGCGCATTCAACGAGGGTAAGCTCATCAAGCTCCTTGTTAAAATATGTTTCCGCCGCAGCGCGCACGCCGTTGGTGTTCTGGGAAAGGTATATGGTGTTGAGATACATTTCCAGAATTTCGTATTTTGAATATTTCTCTTCAACGTCCAGCGCGCGGAATATCTCCTGCACTTTTCTCTGAATGGTAGCTTCGTTTTCGCCGGAAACGTTTTTGATAAGCTGCTGTGTCAGCGTACTGCCTCCGCCGTAGCTGGAGCTTGTGGGAATAAAGAAGTTGAATATGGCAGAGAAGGTACGCTTGGCGTCAACGCCTTTATGCTCCCAGTACCGCTGGTCTTCAATAGAAACGTAAGCGTCAATAAGTGTCTGGGGAATATCGCTGTAGTTTACCCACAAACGGTTTTCGCTTCCGTAAAGACGGTCATCCTCCAGCTCGTGCTCAACTCCTTCTTCGTCCACCCATATTATCTGGGTAGCCTGATCGGACGTGAACTTAAGGTTATCCAATCCCGTGTACTCAAGGTCTACGAAATTTCTTATATAGATAAGAAACGCGCAGGCGACGGCAATTCCCGTAACGGCGCAAATAAGCATTACGGTAAGCAGAGCGTTAAGGACGTAAGACAGCGCCTTGCTGATCACAAACCACGCTACACGGAAGGGATACCACTTGGCGTTTTTGTTTATACTGTCAAGCGTTTTCTTTTGCCGAACCGTACGCTTTTTACCTGCGGGCTTATCTGCCATCTGACGCAGAGTCCGGGTGTCTGCCTCGCCGATAATTATCGTCTTTTCGTTTTTTTCGTTTTGTTGGGTGTTGTTTTCGTTCATTTGGTTCACCTTTTAATCTTTTTGGCAACGTTTCCGTTTCCAAGCAAGCCTTCAAGCTTATCAAACAGCGCATCGGTTACGTTGCACTTTACGTCTTTAAGCTTAAGCAATTTCTTTTCGTGTTCGTAGTACAGTATTACTTCGCTGTTGCCGGGGAACTTTTTAACGGTATCCACCGCCATATCCGCGTATTTACCGTTCTGTTCGTTTATGCGCAGATACAGATCGGGAACAGCCTCTTGCTTTTGCGCAATATTGCACGTGCGGAGTAACAACTGCACCGAATCCTTTTCGTTTTCGTCTTCTGCTTCTCTGTAGTCAGCGTCGCCGGTAAACACAAGCACGCTTCCTTCCTTTAAAAAGCTACGGAATTTTTCGTACACCTTGGGGAAAACGATAACCTCCAGACTTCCTTCGATGTCTTCCACCTGCAGAAAAGCCATTTCGGTGTTGTTTTTTGTGGTCTTTGTGCGGATCTTCATAAGCACCGCAACCAGAGTTACGGCGGTTTTGTTCGGCATAGCGCCTGTTGACAGCTTTTCGGTTATTTCCGCAGTTGTCAAAGCGTTAAGCCTTTGCATAGCTCCGTAATAGGCTTTTAAAGGGTGACCGGAAAAATACATTCCGCACAGCTCTCTTTCAAAAGAAAGCTTTTCTGTTTCGGAATATTCTTTTATATCCGGCAGAGAAAGGGTAATGCTTTCGTCTTTTCCGCCCTCTGCTTCAAACAGACCTATCTGCCCGTAGCAATCGCGGTTTTTGATGGTGGAAAGCTGGGTGAGGGCAGTATCCAGAGAAGCCACCAATCTGCTTCTGTAATGCCCGAACCAATCCAGCGCACCGCATTTTATAAGGCTTTCAAACATTCTGGAGTTTCCGAACGGCTGTACTCTCTGCAGAAAATCCTCTGCCGTGCAAAAGGAACCGTTTGTTTCGCGCTCGGTTATTATCTGCTTCGCAAAACCGTTTCCAACGTTTTTTACAGCCGCCAGACCGTAACGTATATGCCCTTTGGATATAGAAAAAGCACAAGCGCTTTCGTTGATATCCGGCTGAAGCACTGAAACTCCGTGGTTACGGCAATCCTCGATATATTTGCTCATAGAGCCGTCGCCCATAACGGTGTTTAAAAGGGCGCACATATATTCGCCGTAATAATGGCATTTAAGATATGCGGTTCTGTAGGCTACCACCGCGTATGCGGCGGCGTGGCTTTTGTTAAAGGCGTATTTTGCAAATTCGTTCATTTCGTCGAATATGCCTATTGCATCTTCACGGGAATATCCGTTTTTGATCGCGCCTTCGATAAAGATAAGCCGTTCCTTTTCCATTACGTCCGCCTTTTTCTTTGCCATAGCGCGGCGGATAATGTCCGCGTGTCCGTAGGTGTATCCCGCAACGGATCTGCATATCTGCATCACCTGCTCTTGGTACAGAATACATCCGTTAGTATCGCCCAGAATTCCGTCGGGCACGGGCAGGGAAGAGGATACAACACCGTCCGCACGGTTTTTAAGAAATCTGGGTATAGAATCCATAGGGCCGGGACGGTAAATGGAAATGCAGGTAATAATATCGTTAAAGCAACGGGGCTTCATTTTGGTTATAAATTGCCGCATTCCCTCGCTTTCAAGCTGGAAGAGTCCTATTGAATCTCCCTTCGAAAGCATATCAAAGGTTGCTTTATCGTTAAAATCAATTTTCTCTATACAAAATTCGGGGTGCTTTTCCCGTATGAGCCGTTGAGCGCCGTCGATAACGGAAAGATACCTCAGTCCAAGGAAATCTATTTTCAAAAGTCCCAGATCCGCCACAACGTCCATAGTGAACTGGGTTACGGGTACCGAACCGTTAACTGCAACGGGAACGTAATCCGAAATTGGATTTTCCGTTATCACCACACCTGCCGCGTGGGTAGATGCGTTTCTCGGTCTGCCCTCAAGAGCGCGGGCATAATCCAGAAGCTTTTTAACGGCAGGCTCGTTTGCGTACCGTTCCCGCAGTTCCTTGCTTTTTTCCAAAGCTTTTTCCACGGTAATATTGTTTTCGCGGGGAATAAGCGCCGCCACGCTGTCCGTATCGCCGTAAGACATACCCAAAGCCCGTCCCACATCGCGAACTGCGGCGCGGCAGGCAAGGGTACCGAAGGTTACTATCTGCGCCACGTGGTCGGAACCGTATTTTTCCGTTACGTACGCGATAACTTCGCCTCTCCGCTCATCGCAAAAGTCTATATCAAAATCCGGCATGGAAACACGCTCGGGATTTAAAAACCGTTCAAACAGCAGACCGTTTGCAATAGGATCAAGATCGGTAATATTAAGCAGGTAGGAAACCAGACTTCCCACCGCGCTGCCTCTTCCGGGACCTACGGGAATATTTCTGGATTTAGCGTAGTTAACAAAATCCCACACTATAAGGTAATATTCCACAAAGCCCATGCTTTCTATAACGCCAAGTTCGTATTCCACTCTTTTTATATATTCGTTTCCGCCGGGCATTTGGTTTGCGGCAACACGCTTTTTATATCCTTCGCGGCAAAGTGCGCGCAAAAATTCCTTGGGCGTTTTTCCGTCTGCGGGACGGTAGGAGGGAAGCTGGGGTCTGTCAAACTCAATGGTTACGTTGCACTCCCGCGCAATTTTCTCTGTGTTTTCCACAGCTTCGGGAATATCCCGAAACAGATCTTCCATCTGCTCGGGGCTTTTTAAATAATATTCATCGGAGGGAAGTTTTATACGGTTTTCCTCCGTCTTTGCGCCCGTCTGTATTGCCATAAGCAATTCCTGAACCGGCGCATCTTCTTTTGTAAGATAATGTACGTCGTTGGTGCATACCAGGGGGATATTCAGCTGCTTTGAAAGGGAAATGAGACCGTGGTTTACTTTTTCCTGATCCGGCGCGCCGTTCCTCTGCAGTTCAAGATAAAATCCGTCTTTAAATATATCCTTAAAGGTTTCCGCGTATTCTGCGGCACGGGTGTATTCGCCGTTTATAATATTCTTCGGAATAACTCCGCTTATACAGCCGGAAAGCGCAATTATACCTTCCGAATATTTTCGCAGAGCTTCCATATCCACTCTCGGCTTTTGGTAAAAGCCTCTGGTAAACGCTTCGGAGCAAAGACGCATAAGGTTTTTGTAGCCCGTATTGTTTTTGGCAAGGAGCACCAGATGGCTCAGGTTCGCATCAACGGGATAGGTACGGTCGTCCATCGTTCTGGGAGCGAGATATACCTCGCAGCCGATAATAGGCTTTATCCCTTCCGCAAGACAAGCGCGGTAAAATACCGCCGCTCCGTACAAAACACCGTGGTCCGTAATGGCAAGGGAAGTCATACCAAGTGCTTTTGCTTGCTTGGCAACACGGCTTATACGGCATTCGCCGTCAAGAAGACTGTATTCGGTATGAAGATGAAGATGGGTAAATCCCATTTATCCGACTTCCTTTCAGTCTTTCAGATTCTTTGCTTCGTTTATAAGCTTGTTAAGTCTGTGGTACAGACCGGATTTGCTTATAGGCTTTGAATGTATTTGTCTTAACTGCTCCAGATTGTATTCGGGATACTCAAGGCGCAGTCTTGCTGTTTCCTGCACTGCAGGGGACATGTGTGAAAGCCTGCCCTTTTTTTCAAGAAACTTTATAGCATCCGAAGCTTCTGCGGAAGCCTCTGCAGTACGTGCCATATTGGCGATCTCTGCGTTGTTAAGGCGGTTAAGGTTGTTTCTCGTTTCCTTTAAAAGCTTTGCTTCCATAAGCTCAAGGGTAAATTTCCCCGCGCCGATAACGGTAAGGAAATCCTCTATCCTTTCGCTTTCCTTGTAGTAAAGTATATACTCGTCATTACGCTTTAGTGCTTTTGGCTCAAGGTCCATAGAGCACAGCAAAGCGTATATATAGTCCATATATTCGTTTGTAAAGGAGAGGGTAAGGTAATATCCCTTGTTCGGGTCTATTATATTTCCGCTGGAAATAAACAGCCCGCGGAGCATTACTTTAAGATCCTTATCGCACTTGGGTTCAAAAACCTTGTGCTCAAATCCGCATACGAAAGCTTCCGTACAGCAATCCTTTTTTTCTTTTATAACAGAAAGATAATCTTTTATATCAGATGAAAACGACATTATTTTATTATCCTTATTTCGGGTGTGAGAGCAACGCCCGTTTTTTCAAAAACTGTTTTTTGTATAAATTCTATCAGGTCTTCAACGTCTTTTGCCGTTGCGTTCCCCGTGTTCACTATAAATCCCGCGTGTTTTTGGGAAACCTGCGCTCCGCCGATAGAATATCCCTTCAAACCGCACTGTTCTATAAGCGCGCCTGCAAAATGTCCCTCGGGGCGCTTGAATGCGCTTCCGCAGGAGGGCATATCCAAAGGCTGTTTATCGCTTCTTTTGGACATATTCAATTCATTAAGACGCTTTATCTCGTCCTTATCGCCTCTGGCAAGATCGAAGGTGGCTTCAAGTACAAACATATTTTTGTTCATAAAAATGCTGTGTCTGTATCCCAGATCCAGTTCCTCTGCGGGAAGCACGGAAAGTTCACCATTAAGATCCAGAACCTTAACCGTTGTCAGACAATCTTTTATCTCTCCGCCGTACGCGCCTGCGTTCATAAACACGCCGCCGCCAACGGTACCGGGGATTCCGTATGCGAACTCAAGACCGGAAAGGGATTCCTCTGCCGCTGCTTTGGAAACAGCGGTGAGCTTTTCTCCGCACAAAGCGGTAAGTCTTGTTCCGTCTATATTAATTCCTTTAAGCTTGTATGTGAAAATTACAGTTCCGTCATAACCCTCATCGGGGAAGATAATATTGGAGCAGTTGCCCACAATAATAAATCTACTGTTTTCTACACTGCATTCCCAAACCGCTTTGCACATATCTTCAACCGTATCGGGAAAGCAGGCGCGCTTTGCAACGCCGCCCACACGCATGGTGGAATGGTCTTTCAGTAGTAAATTCTCTACAATGTTCTGCATTAGTTTCCTCCGAACATTTAATTCCAAAATGATTATACAATAAAATGGAATAAATTACAATAAAAATAAAGAAGTTTTTTTAAACAGTCCTTGACTGAACGGGGGTAAATATGTTAAAATTTTATAAACAAACGGTATATTACCGTAATATGAAGGAGAATACTTATGAAAAGAATAATTTCCGTTCTTGTCGTAGCGGTTTTACTCGTTATGGCAATCGCACCCTTTGCGGTTTCCGCAGAAGAAAGCCCTTTTCACGTTACTCATTATAACGATTCCGGCGCAGAAGGCGCTTGCGTTATCTTTACCGAAGCATATTCCGGCGGCGGCTGGTGGATCCACGTTGCTTTTGCTCCCGTAGAGGGCAAAGAGAACACTTACGAAATCGTTGAAACAGTTAATGGTACCGGCGACGGTTCTGCGTCTCCTCTTGAAGTTCCCGAAGGCGGTTTTGTATACGGTCTTAACACCGGTAACAACTGGGGCGATCTTACTCAGGCTGCTATCGACGCAGGTAACTTTGAATCCCAGTGGTGGTATGGAAATTACCAGCAGGATCAGGAATACTACACCACCAACTTTGTTAACGAAGCAACCAGGGCTATGATCGCTACCGCAACTACCTGGATGGTAGGCGATATCTTTGTTATCAACGGTCTTGATCTTGAAGGCCTTACCGTTCCCACTTCTACTCCCGATACAAAGTGGTATGACGAAGGTTACGTTTGCACCGCTACCTACTCTGCAGCAACCGATGATTCTCAGCTTCCCGCAGAATCTGATCCTGAGGCAGAATCCAAGCCCGCAGATGAATCCAAGCCCGCAGATGAATCCAAGCCTGCAGACGATTCCAAGCCTGCAGACGAATCCGTTCCCGCAGATACCTCCGCTCCCGCAGATACCTCTGCTGAAGCTCCTGCAGATGGCGGCAATACCGTTCTTTGGGTAGTATTGGGCGTTGTAGGCGCAGTAGTGGTTGTTGCCGTTATCGTTATTGTTTCCAAAAAGAAAAAATAAAAATATAGTTAAGGATCAAATAAAATGAAAAAGCTTATAGTTTTAATTTCCTGCCTTGCGCTTGTATGCGCTCTTGCAGTGCTTCCCGTTTCCGCCGCTACCGATGGATTTGATTTTGTAAGCACCGCTTCTCAGGTTCTTTTCAACGGCTCCGTTGTTGGTGAAGGTGTTGTTATCGTAACTATCAGCGATAATATTCCCACCTCCAACCTTAAGTGGGCTATTTCCGTTGTTCTTAATCCTACCGAAACCGCAGGCGTATATTCCGTTGCTTTCGTTCACACCGGCGATGGAACCGATCCTGCCATAACTCTTGAAGAAGGTCAGATCCTTCTGGGCGTTCACTCTTCTACCAGTAACACTGATCAGGCTTCCGAATATCCCAACGTATACGGCAAGCTTGCCGCTCAGGCTCTTGAAGCAGGCGACCTTATTACCTTTACCGGCGTAGATTTTGCCGCAGGCACCGTTTCCGCAGACGCTACCATCATTGCCGGTGGTACCGTTTCGGAGGAATCCGACGTTTACGTACCCGATGGCAATGTGTCCGAAGAGCCCGAAACCGAATCTGCTCCCGAAGCTGACGAATCTACCCCCGCAGATACCTCTGCTCCCGCAGATGTATCCGATAATTCCGTTGCAGACGCTCCCGCAGGCGGAGATAACGTATGGATATTCGTTGCGTGCGGTGTTGCCGCTGTTATCATTGTAGCAGTTGTTGTCGTAATGGTTAAAAAGAAATAAAAAAACACTTTAAACAACAAATCACCCCAAAAGGTTTTACTTTTGGGGTGATTATTTTTTTTGAAATTTATTTTCCTGTTCTGTTTGAAATACGTTCACTGAAGAATAGGTGCTCGTGGTCGTAACAACCTGCGTTTTCGTCGGGCTCATCAAGATAATATATTACCTCTGCGGCAAGATACAACTCGCCGTCATCACCCGTTTTAAGATAGAAGCAAGGGGAATCGCTGTATTTTACGGTGTCTTGCAGTATTTTCTGCTCTGCCGCTTCCACCAGCGCATCGGAAATATAATCAACAAAATTGTCCTCGTTATCTCTCAATTTTATGGTTGCTTGGCTTTCCGGCAGAGTGAGGGTGTATTTACCGTTTTCCTCGGTAATATATTTCGAAATCCCCGTCTGCACGTATTCGCTTTCGGATGGAATTCCCGACGCCACGCATCCTGCCAGGAATATCAAAACAGCTGTAAGAAAAACAACAGATTTTCGCTTCATATTCCCACCGCCTTTTTATGGATTTATTTCAATTCTTGCCATTGTATAGTCGGCTTTTATATATATCCAATAGCAAAAATCCGACCAACCGATGAATGAAAGCTCCACCGTAACGGGAACGTCCTTTTTCAGCTGTACGGTTTTGAAGTCGCCTAATCCCAGGTTGTCTTCGCTTTGCCGACAATCAAGATCAATCTGTACTTCCTGATCTATATCCGAAATCAGCTCTACTGTGATTCTGTTTTCCGCACCGTCGTGAAGATCGTGTTCACTTGAAATATCTATATCTTTAATGCTCAACTTAACCGATGACGGAGATTCGAAAATATGTTTGTACTCAAACGAATCGTCGCTTTTGTTGTAGGTACCGATATAATAATTGAAAGGTACATAGTACCAAGCGTTGTTGACGTCGGTTATAAACTCTTCGGTTATTTCCAGAACTTTTCCTTTACCAAAGTGGGTATCCACCAGGCAAAGCAGAGATTGATCATGGGATAACCGATAAATTTTATTTCCCCATTCTATCCACATAGTTCCGCGCTCAACGGGATATTCGCCTCCGCCAAGCTCAAGCACATCATCGGATATTTTTTCGGTGGTTTTACCGGTTTCTTTCGCGTTTTTCAAGTAATCAATAATGTTATACAGCGTGTCGCAATCTTCAATGGTTTTATAAGATATTCCCCAATCGTCCCAAGTGTATTGAAGAATACGGATTTTTTCCTCAGCGACCGACACGGAAATTTCTTCGGAATTATCGACGGATTCGCCATCAACAGATTCATCGATACCGCCCGGAGATGTTATACAACCGGTTAAAGATGCAAGTACTGTAACGAGCATCAGCATTATTGCGAGTAATCGCTTCATACGCACTCTCCTTGCTTAACTTAAGTTTACCTTGATATTATCGCCTTTTTCAATTCCCGAATCCTTATCGGCTTCGATCATTATATGCCATTCCGCCATATCATCGGTACATTCTTCGGGGATATTAACTTCTATATCGATTTCCACGTTGCTGCCGCTTGTTTTTACGGATTTCACCTCGTGGCGTATCGAGCCGCTGCCTTCCTCAAGCAACACGAGTATCAGGATATTGTCTTCGAAATACTCGTTGTCATATTTTTCGCAGGCGTCGATAAATCCGATCGTGGTATCGGAATACACTTTGTCTACGTGATCTAAAAAATACAGATCTTTGTTAGCGTTGTAGTATTCGTCAAGCTCGTCTTTGCTCGTAATAACAGTTACCTTGGGGTATTTTACGTTATCGTGATATCCGTCGGTGCGGATATATTGGGCATCAAAATCATTATCTTCAAGCTTGTTTTCCGCAGGTCTGATTTCGTTCAGCGTGCCTATAAAGAAGGGAATGCTGTTTTCGCAGTCGATCAGCATATACACAAAGGGACGGTCAAGGTAAACTTTTTTTGTTTCTTCGAATTCGGGCGCGCATTCATCCTGCATTTCCACGACAGTGGCGGCGCCTGCCTTCGTTCCCTTTTCACCAACGGAAATAAAGGTTTTGTGCAATACGCGGCTTATAAATATATTACCCGCAGTTGAAGTACCCAGCGCGGAAAAATCAGCTTCAAAGCCGTTAAATGCCTTTTTCATTCCCATTTCGAAAAGAATTTCAGACATTTCGGTATCGTATTCCGTTTCGAACTTGGGAATAGAAACCTTTACTTTGGAATTTATAGGGTCAGCAAGCATTGAAGCAAGGCTTTCTCCGTCAAGGGAATTTACGTATTCGGTTACGGTAATTCCCTCGTTGGGAAGCAGGGCGACGAAAGCGTATTTTCTGTCCTTGTAATATTTTATAAAGCCCGTAGCGTTTTCGTCTTCAAAATATCCGCTTTCGGTGGAATACATAAATTCAACCTGCTGTGAAGTACCGTCTGCGGTTGTAAAGGTATTTGTGCTTACCGAATCCTTTGTATATATCTCCATCCATTCCGCTTCAAAAGCAAGGGCGTTTATAAGGTACATTACGGCGGCTTCGGGTATTTCGTCAAGTATTTCGGGTATCATACCGTCGGTCTTTTGCTCAACCCAGAGATTAATATCCTTAAGCGTGGAATTATCAAAGGGGGATCTGTAAATATCCGCGCCGAAATAATCTGCGTTGGTCTGTAAAAAATCCTCGTTCACGGTAAAGCGGCTGTCATCGGTGAACCAAATGGAATTTGCAAGAGAAAGCTTGTATTTTTCTCCGCTCGGCAGTGAATTCATATAGCTGTGCATATATCCGTTAAGCCGGTTCACGGGCATTCCGAGCACGGCTTCCATTTCCGCAAGAGTTTCACCCTTCGCGCCGTTTGCCGTCATAGAAAGGGCTGCAAGCACGGAAAGGGGAGAGATAAGCGTGTTTTCCCCGTCCTCGTTACCCGCTTTGAAAAGCCGCAGGGCAAAATCTGTAAGCGATGCGCTTTCGGGCGCGGAAAGGGGTGTTTCGGAAACTTCGCCCGCGCTTACGTCTGTCATAAGATTCGGGGAACCAATAACATCGTTGCATCCGCAAAAAAGCAGGGAAACTGCGATAATAACAGCAAAGATCTTTAAATGGCGGTTTTTCATTTTCTTACTCCTTTACAATAAATATTCGCTTGGCATATACGGTGGTTTTGTCATAACCGAAAAAATACACGTAGACCGTATCACCTGTTTCGGGTAGCTTTTCTCCTTTGTAAACAACCGTAACGTCCGTGTTGGGATCATAAATATCGTTTCTGTCGGTAATATATCCTTTAAATCCGTTTTCGGTTATTTCTGTTACCGTAAGAACGATTTGGTGCTCTTTGTCTTCGGGCGCTTCTTCTGACGGCGGCGCCTCTTCTAAGGGCGGACCTTCATCCTCCGGTGCCGATTCATCTGCGGGGGCGGATTCTTCGTACGATACGGACGTTTCGTCTTTTTCCCCGTCTACTGAGGGCGCGCTATCGTCAGCAGGAGGTGTGTATTCATCTTCATACCGGCTGTTTTCGGGCGCGGGAGGAATATCGCCCTCTTCATCTTGATCGGGGGTTTCAATATTTTCTTCAAGCGGGGAATTATCTCTCAGGTTTCTTATATGCTCTATTCCGAAAGAAGCAGTCGCCACGATACAAATGCACGCCGCAACGGAAATTATTCTGCGAAATATCACCGTTTTTTTCTTTTTATGTCTTAATCTGTCCGTTTCCAGTATCATACCGTCGTCCAGATAATTCAAAGCATCGTGAAGCTTTTCCGCATTCATATCTCAAACCCCTCCTTTTGCAAATATTCTTTAAGTAATATCCTTGTTCTGTATAAAATGCTTTTTGCCTTTCCTTCGCTCATTCCGCAATATCTTGCGGCTTCTTTTAACGGGTCAAGGAAATAGTATCTGCCTATAAACAGATTCCGTACTTCCTTGGGCTGTTCTTTCAGAAACCTGTTTATCGCTTCGCCTAAAAGCCTTGCCTGCACCTGCTCTTCGGTCATATCTCCCGCAGACAAAACCTCGCTTATTTCATCGTAAGAAACGGCGTATTCACTGCCTTTTCTTTTTTCTCGGTTTCTTTTTCTGAAGATATCAATGGATATCTGTCTTGTTATTTTGCCGAGATACGCAGAAAGTGCCGTGGGTCTTTGGGGAGGCATACTGTTCCACGCGGCAAGATAGGTATCGTTAACGCTTTCTTTGCTGTCCTCGGTATCGGCAAGAATATTAAAGGCAATTCTTGTAAGATATTTGCCGTATTTTTCGTCTGTGTGCTTTATCGCCTGCTCGTTTCTTTCCCAATAAAGGTCAACTATCTTTTCGTCACGCATACAGTTTTCCTCCCTTCACCTATATATACCGTCAAAAATTTGATTTGGTTTCAAAAAAACAAAATATTTTTTAAAATTATAACACAAAAGACCGGTTTCGTAAAGAAATCGGTCTTTAAAAAGATATTATTTATTCAAAATCTACGGGCATACCTGTCTCGTCAGACTTAGCGCAAGCTTCCATAAGCTTCATTACGCGCATAAGCTGGGGATGGGTAATAAGCTGGCTTTCCACACCGTCAACCGCCTTTGCCACGTTACGGTAGAAATCGTGAACGTCGGAGGTGATCTGGGGGATCTCGTGGGTCTTTATGGTATCGTCCTTACGGGGAGCCATAGTCTTGGTAAGACCTGCGGCAGTGCGTACGGGGATAACGTCCTTTTCGTCCCAGTTTTCAACACAAACGATCTTTCCTTCGCAAGAGAAATCGTTAATAACAGCAGTACCGTTTTCGCCCTGCATATACCAACGGGGCAGGTTGATAAAGTTGCTTGTACCAACCTCAAGGTAAGCGCGTACGCCGTTTTCAAAATTGAGAGTGAGTCTGAATCCGTCGTCAACCTCGTAGTTTGTAACGTGATCGTACTGGCAGTAAACCTTCTTGATCTTGGAAGGAACCATTAAAAGCATCTGGTCAATAATATGTACGCCCCAGTCAAGCATCATACCGCCGCCGTGCTGCTTCATACCGCGCCAATCGCCGGGGATACCTCTTGAACCGTGAACACGGGATTCTATATTGAACACTTCGCCCAAAACGCCGCTTTCGTATACCTGCTTCATAGCCAGAAAATCGCAGTCCCATCTGCGGTTCTGGTGAACGGTAAACAGCTTTCCGGTGCGGTTGCTTGCGTCAAACATTTCCTGCAGATCTTCGCTGCAAAGAGTAACGGGTTTTTCGCTTATTGCGTTTTTGCCGCTTTCCAGCACCTTAATGATAAGCTCCTTGTGAACGTCGTTGGGAGTCGCAACGGTAACGATATCAAGTCTATCGTCATTAAGCAATTCCTCAAGAGAAGAGTAGGTGTTTATACCCTGGTTGCGTGCTATTACAAGTCTATCGGGATTAATATCCCACACGCCAAGCAAATTGCACACGTCGCTCTTTTTAAGATAATCGCCGTGCCACCAACCCATTCCGCCGTAGCCGATAATAGCAATGTTCTTTTTCATTTTATGTACCTCTTGAATTCAAAGCAAACAGCTTTGTATTGATGTGTGTAGTATAAACGAAAAAGAATAAATGTCAATAGATTTTACAGATTTTCTTCTATTATTTTCACCCCTGTTTTCGGTATCACAAGGCTTATTTCGATGGAGTCTACGTTTTCCTTTCTCGTGCTTCCTACGTTTATTCCCGCCTTGCGTATAAGGCTCACCGCATTGTCTATGGAATTAACAAAAAACCTCACGTCTACGGTTCCCACTACCCGTCTGGAGCCGGTCTTTTCGTTTTCCGCTTTGTGCTTTAAAAACTCAACCACGGCTTTTTCCGTTTCAAGCGCGTTAAGCTGTCTTTCGGAAATACGCTTTATCATAAACAGCCTGTCCCCCTTGCTGTCTATCCTTAACAGCGCGCGGGCGTGCCGTTCCGAAAGCCCGTTTCGTATAATCTCTTCCTTTTCTTCGGCAGAGAATTTTAAAAGTCTTACCTTGTTTGCCACGGCGCTCTGGCTTATACCCAAGGTCTGCGCCAGCTCGCTTTGGGTAGCTTCGGTCATAAACATAAGCCGTTGCATAGCGTAGGCTTCTTCAAAGCAGTTAAGGTCCTTCCTTTGCAGATTTTCCGTAAGGGCGATAACCGCGCTGCCGTTATCATCGGTTTTGGATAAAATGCAGGGTACCTTTTTAAGCCCTGCTTTTTTTGCCGCCCTCAGCCGTCTTTCTCCTGCAATCAGCTCGTATTGCTCGGGTGTCAGTATCTCGCCCGCAATACTGAAGGTTGCTTTGTTATCCCGTTTGCGTATGAGCAGAGGCGATATTATTCCCACCTGCTTAATGCTTTCCGCCAATTTTTCTATTTCGGCTTTATCAAAATATTTTCTCGGCTGGGCGGTGTTGGGCTTAATACTGCTTATGGGCACGTGTATTATCCTCGAGGATCTTAATTTGGATCTGAATTCCATTTTTCCACTTCCTTTAAACAAAATATCCATACAAAACAAAAACTGCGGCACGTATAAAGTACCACAGTTATATTGTCACATTTTGTTAAATTTGGTAAGGGAAAAAGATTTTTTTGATCTTTAACGCCTTTTCGCCGTCTTTTTCTGCAATTTCGCCGATAGCGTAAAAGCCATCCTTGCCATACACCTTAAAAGTTTCGCCTGCTTCAGCATCAAGTCCAAGCTTTTTTGTCTGTATAGCCTGACCGTTTGCGAAAAGACGGTCATAAAATTCGGGCAGTCTTAATTCGGGGAAGGGGAATATGCTTTCTACGGGCGTTAAAACGTACCTGCCGTTTTTTATATCCTCTTCGGTAAAAGAGTCTTCCTTGCAAAAAGAACCCACCACAGCCCTTTCAAGAAAGCTCATGGTTGCGCCGCATCCCAGAGCCGCGCCTATATCTTCGCAAAGAGTGCGTATATAGGTACCGCGGGAACAGGATACGGTCATAAAAAACTCGTTTTCCTTTTGGAACGGGGTAAGAGAATAAACAGTAATCTTTCTCGCTTCTCTTTCAACGGTTATGCCCTGCCTTGCAAGGTCTACCAGCTTTTTTCCGTCCCGCTTCAAGGCGGAATACATAGGGGGGACCTGCATTTGCTCACCCACAAAGCTTTTCGCGGCTTTTGCAAACTCTTCAAAGGAGGGGTGATCGCCTTCGTAAACGGAAAGTGTGTTTCCCGTAATATCTCCGCTGTCGGTGGTGATGCCCAGCTTTATGCCCGCTATATAGGTCTTGTCGTGGTCGGTAAGATATTCGCTTGCCTTTACGGCATTATCCAGCATTATGGGAAGCACTCCGCACGCTAAAGGGTCTAAAGTACCGCAGTGTCCTGCTTTTTTCGCTCCCGTAAGACGCTTGACTATGTTCACCGCCGTTTGGGATGTCATTCCCGTCGGTTTATAAAAATTTATAATTCCCGCTTTCATAGTCTGCCTTCCAAAGCCTTTATAAGCATAGCTTTAGCCTGCTCGGGTGTACCTTCCGTGCGGAAAGCCGCCGCTCTTGTGTGGCCGCCGCCTCCCATTTCACGGCAAAACGCCGCCACGTCAAAATACTCGTTGGAACGCAAAGATATCTGCGCTTTATCCCCCTTTGGACGTATCATAGCCGCAACCTCAACGCCGTCTATACGGCGGGGAATGCTTTTGATCTCGTCAAGGTCGGTATCCAAAGCACCGCTTTGCTCGTATTCCTCTCTGGAAATGGTTACTATCGCCAGCTTACCGCCGAAAAACAGCTCCACAGAACCGTAAGCCGCCTTCATAAGCGCAAGCACGGGGGGAGTGATCTTATCAAAAAGCTGTCTGTTTATCGCGGCAAAATCAATTCCGGTCTCCATGAGCCGTGCGGCAAGACGCATAGTCTGGGGACGGGTATTGGAATATCTGAACCCGCCGCTGTCGGAGCTTATGCCTGCGTAAAGGCAGACCGCCGCATCCTTGTCTATGCCTACGGAAAGCTCGTCGTAAAGGTCGGCAATTATTTCAGCGTTGGAAATAAAGTTATCCCTTATAAGCAGTCTTTCGCAGGGGATAGAGTTTATCTTGTGATGATCTATGGAAAGATCAAACACACCAAAGGCATCCTGCTTATCGCCCAGCATAGCGGGAGTAGCCACGTCAACGCTTATTTTTACGGTGTCTTGGGGTATATCGTTTGTGAAAATGCCGTTTCCCGCAAAGGGAACAAGCTTTTCGGGAATAGGATCCGGGCAGTATGCCCACGCGGTTTTTCCCTTTTTGCGGAGAAGCATTACCAAAGCGGCAGAGCTGCCTATAGTATCTCCGTCGGGGCAAGCGTGGCATACCACCAAAAAATTATCCTTTTCCAAAAGAAATTGGGAAGCCGATTCGTAATCGATTCTCAACATTATTCGTTGTCCTCGCTGTACTTGATGTTTTTAAGCATCTCGGATATATGCAATGCGTTTTCGGCGGAATGATCGGGAATAAACACAAGCTTGGGAGTTATGCGCAAATTAAGCCGTGCTGCCAATTCCTTGCGGATATATCCCGCGGCGGAAGCCAGACCTTTGTTAACTCCCTCGTCCTTACCCAAAACGCTGTAATATACCTTTGCGTATGAAAGGTCCTTGGTGACCTCACAGCCCGTAATGCTTACAAAAGCCTGAGATATTCTGGGGTCCTTTACCGTACGCAGTATTTCGGTTATTTCCCTTGATGTTTCTTCGTTTATTTTATCCTGTCTGAAAGAACCCATCAGCGTTCGATTTCCTCCATAGTGTAGGCTTCGAGAATGTCGCCCACCTTAATATCGTTGAACTTTTCAAGTCCGATACCGCATTCAAAGGACTGGAGTACTTCTCTTGCATCGTCCTTGAAACGCTTAAGAGAGGATATCTTATCCTCGTATATAATTTCACCGGAACGGAGTACGCGTATACTTGCGTTTCTGGTAACCTTACCGTCGGTAACGTAAGAACCTGCAATAGTACCTACGTTGGGCACGCGGATAGTCTGTCTTACCTCTGCTCTGCCAAGGATAACTTCGCGGAACTTGGGAGCAAGCATACCCTTCATAGCGGCGGTAACCTCGTCAATACATTCGTAAATTACGCGGTAGGTACGAACGTCAACTTTATCACGGGTAGCCATATCAAGAGCCACTCTGTCGGGACGGATGTTAAAGCCGATGATGATCGCATTGGAAGCGGAAGCCAGCATAACGTCGGATTCGTTTATCGCACCGGTTGCGGCGTGGATAACGCTTACCTTTACTTCTTCGTTGGAAAGTCTTGCAAGAGATGCTTTAACAGCCTCTGCGGTACCCTGAACGTCAGCCTTAACGATAAGGTTAAGTGTCTTTACGCCGGAACCGATCTGGTTAAACAGATCCTCAAGGTTTGCCTTTGCTTCTGCTTTGAACTGTTCTTCTTTTTCCTTGGTCTTACGCTGTTCAACAAGCTCTTTTGCAAGACGCTCGTCGGATACTGCGCGGAAGGAATCGCCGGCGGCGGGAACTTCGGAAAGACCCATTATCTCTACGGGAGTGGAAGGTCCTGCTTCTTTTACCTTTTCGCCCTTATCGTTGGTCATGGAACGGATACGGCCTACGGTAGAGCCTGCGATGATATAATCACCGATACGGAGAGTACCGTTTTGTACCAGCACGGTTGCGACGGGACCTCTGCCCTTATCCAGCTTTGCTTCGATAACTGCGCCCTGCGCCGCGCGGGAAGGATTTGCCTTAAGCTCCATCATATCTGCGGAAAGGGTTATCATTTCAAGCAATTCGTCAATACCCTGGCGCTTAAGCGCGGAAACGGGAACGACGATAGTATCTCCGCCCCATTCTTCGCACAGCAGATCGTAGTTGGTAAGCTCCTGCTTTACTCTGTCGGGATCAGCGGCGGGACGGTCCATTTTGTTTATTGCAACGATAATGCTTACGCCTGCGGCTTTTGCGTGGTTTATCGCTTCTATGGTCTGGGGCATAATACCGTCGTCTGCGGCAACGACAAGAACTGCAATATCGGTAAGATTTGCGCCTCTTGCACGCATAGAGGTAAACGCTTCGTGACCGGGGGTATCTAGGAAGGTTATGGGCTTATCGTTGATCTTAACGCTGTACGCGCCGATATGCTGGGTAATACCGCCTGCTTCGCCTGCGGTAACGTGGGTATCACGGATAGCGTCCAGAAGGGAGGTCTTACCGTGGTCAACGTGACCCATAACAACGATAACGGGAGCGCGGGGTACGAGATCCTCTTCCTTGTCCTCGTTTTCGGTAAACAGCTTTTCTTCTATGGTAACGACAACTTCTTTGGTTACCTTGATGCCGAATTCGTCTGCAATAAGGTAGGCGGTGTCGTAATCTATAGCTTCGTTTACGGTGGCCATTACGCCCATAAGCATAAGCTTTTTAATAACCTCGCCTGCGGCGGTCTTCATTCTGGAAGCCAATTCACCAACGGTGATCTCATCGGGCACGGTTATGGAAAGCTGAACGGGCTTGGGCTTAGCCTGCTGCTTTTGCTGTTGCTTGTTGTTTTTATCACCGGGACGGCGGGATTGCTCCTGCTGCTGGTTGCGGTTGTTCTTTTTCTTTAACTTTTGCTTACCGCCTGCGGCGTTTGCGGCGCCTCCCGCAAGATTATCGTACTTTTCATCGTACTTGGAAAGGTCTACGTTTGCGGTACCTCTGGTATCTACAACACGCACTTCTCCGCGTACTTTCTGCTTCTGGGGCTGCTGTTGGGGAATAGGCTTGCCCTGCTTTATAGCCTGCTCCTGAAGCTTCTTTTGCTTTTCGGCTTTAGCGGCGGCTTTTTCTTCTGCCTTGCGTTTGTCTTCCGCATCACGCTTTGCCTGTTCTTCCGCCTTCTTCGCATCTATCTTGTCCTGATAAGATTTGAAAAACGCGGTTATATCGATCTGGTTCTGCTGTGTATAATATTCGAATATAATGCTGAGCTCCGCGCCCTCAAGCGCGGTCATATGGCTTTTGTTGCCCATACCGTGAGCCGCAAGCAGATCTATAATGTCCTTGCTCTTCACGTTAAGGTCTTTTGCCAGCGCGTTAACTCTGTATTTGTTATCTCCTGTCGTCGCCATATCAGTTACCTCCCAATAGTTTTCTTACGGCATCTGCAAACCCTTTGTCGTTTACCGAAACACAAGCCGTTGCGGTTCTGCCGAAGGCTTTTCCAAAGGTTGCGGTGTCCACGGGAATGAATACCGCCTGTGTTTTATAAAACGCCGTTTTATCGCTTATTATCTTTTTTGTTCCATCGGATACGCTTTCGGAAGCAACCACCAAAAAGGATTTTCCTTTGCGTACCGATTCAATAGTGTTTTCTGTTCCTACTGCAAGACGTCCTGCCTTTTTTGCAAGACCTAACAGGGTTAAAATCTTTGTCATTTTTCCTCCGTCAAAAGAGAGATGCTGTCGTAAAAATCTGAAGGCAGGGAAATTTCCAATGCTCTTTCTATTCTGCGCGCCTTTTTTGCATTTTTAATGCAATTTTGGTCTTTGCACAGATAACAGCCTCTTCCGTTTGCTTTTCCGGTGGGGTCGATCTCTGCGGTGCCGTCCTTGCGGACAATTCTCAAAAGCTGGTTTTTTAACTTTTTCTCTCCGCAGGAAACGCATTTTCTAACGGGGTACGTTTTTTCTGTCAAGCGTTATCAACCTCTGCTTCGGTAATTTCGTTTGCATTTTTCACGCTCTTAATGTCGATCTTGCAACCGGTAAGCTTTGCGGCAAGACGTGCGTTCTGACCTTCCTTACCGATAGCGAGAGAAAGCTGATCGTCATTTACGATAACGCGGAACGCCTTATCGCCTTCGTCTATCTTGTTTACGGACAAAACGGAAGCGGGAGCCAGCGCCGCTGCAACGAATGCTGCGTAATCTTCGCTGTAGGGGATAATATCTATCTTTTCGTTTGCAAGCTCTTTGGTAATACTGTTCTTTCTTGCGCCTCTGGAGCCTATGCATGCGCCGATAGGATCAACGTTGGGATCGTTGGAAGCGACTGCGATCTTTGTTCTGCTGCCTGCTTCTCTTGCAACGCCCTTTATCTCTACGGTTCCGTCTGCTATTTCGGGAACCTCAAGCTCGAACAGTCTGCGTACCAGACCGGGGTGGGTTCTGGAGATCACAACGGAAGGACCTCTGCCTTCACGCTTGATCTCTGTAACGTAAACTTTAACTCTGTCGCCTACGTTAAGGGTTTCGCCGTTGATCTGCTCGTGGCGGAAGAGAGCCATTTCGTTGCTGCCCAGCTCAAGGGTAGCGTGTCCGGAGGTGGGGTCAACTCTTACAACTACGCCGGTAATTATCTTATCCTGCTTGTCTTCGTATTCCTTTACCATCATTCCGTGCTCTGCTTCGCGGATAGACTGAACTATAACCTGCTTTGCGGTCTGTGCGGCGATACGGCAAAATTCCTTTGTTTTAATTTCTATCTGGTATTCATCGCCCAGCTTATATTTCTTGTTCTTTTCCCGCGCCTGCTCAAGAGAAATCTCTGTACGGGGGTCTTCAACTGTTTCAACTACCGTGAGAAGCTTATAAAGACGAAGGTCGTGCTTAGCTTCGTCAAGCTTTACTCTTGCGTTTGTAAGTCCGCCGGAATCCTTTTTGAATGCAGCCAGAAGAGCGGCTTCGGTGCGTTCGATCATATAGTCCTTGGGGATACCCTTTTCTCTTTCAAGGGCAGCGAGGGATTCAAAAAATTCCTTGTTCATTTTTTAGTTTTTACCTCCGTTTATTCCAGTATCGAAGTCATCTTCGAAATCATTTTTCTTTCTATTTTGGTTTCGCCTACCGTAACCGTATCTTTATCAAAGGCGGTTAAGACGCCGGCAAGCTCTTTTGTGCCGTTAACAGCGGCAAACAATTTAAGCTCTGTGTTCCAGCCTTCCTTTACCGCGCGGTCGATATGCTCATCGGACCTGAGAACGCGGGTAAGTCCTGCGCCGGAAACTATAAGAGAATATGCCTGTTCAATAGGGTCAGCTTCGTCAAGAATGGGGTTTATCACGTGGGAAGCCTTCTGGCAATCCTCAATGGAGAAAACGTCATCGTTTTCAAGCTCTACTTCAAGTATCTGTTCCTGACCTTCCTTGTAAAAGGTTACGTCCCAAACGCTGTATCCCATTTCGGTCATTGACGGCTCGACCAACGCGCGTACGGTAGCTGCGATATTTTGCTTCATATTTTCGCCTGCCTTTTGTTTACTCGTTAAATATTGCAAAAATCAAGAGTGGGCTTTGACCCACTCTTGCTTGCTTACATTCATCTGAACACAGTATATCACAGTATTTTGCGTTTTGCAATAGTTTTATGCAAATTATTGTGCCAAAAATCCGCTTTTTTCAACTTTTTCCCAATCCGTGAACAGCCCTGTAACCTTTTTGGTCTTCTTTTTGTCCGAATAGCTTACAACCGTGCGTGTGGAGATATATCCTTTGTCCGTAAGGTTGTTCAAAGCTTCGGTTACTTTCTGGCTGGTTGCGGTCTTGCTGAGGGCACAAACTGCTTTAATGGTTTTTTCTTTTGTCGGAATATCCTTTGAATTGGTTTCAGATGCTTTTTTGAGGACTTCGAAAATTAAGCGATAATAAGACCCGTGCACGTCTTCCTCTGTGGGAAGCGTCTTGCACCAGCTTGCAGTCTGCTGAAGCTGACGGGAGAATGAATCCTCAATACCGTAGATACCGACTTCCTTTTTGCAAAAATTCTTTAAGAACGAAACTACCGAACTGAAATGCCCGTCCCCCGAAAAGATGATGAACGTTTCTATATCCTCGGACGAGAGCGCCTTCTGGTAAATATTATCCAGAATAATAAAATCGGTAAAATCCTTTTTTACACCGGTGGTGTTCCGTGTATCGATAATGCGGTTGGAATAGGGGCGGATGCGGGATATCTGATCAGCTAATGATTTATGGGAAAAATCTGCGAAAAAGGTAACCTCTACCAGATTGACCTTTGTGTTAAGCTCCTCGAACCACCCTTTAATATTTGGTTGT
Source organism: Clostridia bacterium (assembly GCA_017537345.1). Lineage (GTDB taxonomy): Bacteria > Bacillota > Clostridia > Oscillospirales > CAG-382 > SFLA01. The sequence goes on from JAFYKY010000011.1 coordinate 38,792, forward strand.
ATGCCGAAATTCTTTTTTAAAGAAATGTACCAATGCTCGTAATCAACAAAAGCCACCGCTTTCGGTAATCCGTTGTTAAGGCTTATGGTACGAGTCTGTTCTTCCTTCGGCTTTCTTGTAAACAGCGAAATACTCTTCTTTCCTCCTTTCTTTTCTTCGTTCACTGATACTGATTATACTACCTGTGCAAAAAAATGTCAAGCGTTCATACCCCCAACGCCTCTTTAAGATTGGTTATTATCCGCTTTTCCAGACGGGATATATAGGATTGAGATATCCCCAGTTCATCCGCAACCTCTTTTTGCGTTTTTTCTCTGCCATTTGTGCCTGCGCCTATGCCGAACCGCATTTCTATTATTCTTCTGTCCCTTTCGGGAAGTCTGCTTATCGCCTGACGTACCGTGCGCTTTTCTTCGCTTTCTTCAAGAATGCGGTATACGAAATCGCTGTCCGTTCCCAAAAGATCGGAAAGAAGCAATTCGTTCCCGTCCCAATCCACGTTCAAAGGCTCATCCAAAGACATTTCGCACCCCTTGGCAGAATTTTTGCGTATGTACATTAATATCTCGTTTTCTATACATCGCGATGCGTATGTGGCAAGCTTTATCTGTTTGTCCTGCTTAAAGGTGTTCACCGCCTTCATAAGACCGATAGTGCCGATGGAAATAAGGTCCTCTATACCTATATTCGTGCTTTCGAACTTTTTGGCAATATATACAACCAGCCTTAAATTATGCTCAATAAGGGTTTTCTTTGCGTTTTCGTCATCGGGAAGCTTTTCGGTAAGTATCGCTTCCTCCTCTCTGGACAAAGGAGGAGGAAGAGTCTGGGGGCCGTTTATATAAAACAGCTCTCCTTTTTCTCCCAAAAACTGACGTATCCACTCCAAAGCAATGGTAACTTTTTTAAAATACATATCGTTCACCTCTATATAGGGGGCATAAGCCCTTCGTATGTCTTTGCAAATCTGTTTCCGTCGGTAATGGCTATAATCACCTTTACCTCCCGTTTTTTGCTTTTTCCGAATTCCCGCACCACACATTTTTCCGGGCGGAAACCGTAAAGTATATCGCTTCCCGTTGCGGTGCGTACGGGTATGGCTCTTATGGGCAGGGGCGGGGAGGTTTCTATATTTTCAAAATCCTTACCAAACACACTTTTGGAAATCACCATAACCGGATCAAGGGAGATAGGATCTGTAAGCAGGTTTCCGGTATCCTTCATCAAAAACGCCTTGTAGCTTTTACCCAAAACGGATATATAAGCGTATACCGCGCCGGACGCGCTGTTTTTCTTGCAGACGTAAAGATATCCTGCGGTAAGGGATAAAGCGGAAAACAGGCATATCAACACGGCGCCCGCGCCCAGACCGCTTATGTACCCTTCGTTTTTCCCCGCCATATAAAAAAATCCGTATACCGCGCCGCCGGAAAGAGCGGAGGAAAGCAAAAATACCGCCGTGTTTAAAAAGGGCCGTTTTTTACCGAAGGTCAAAAAGCATATCAGAAAAGCGGATACAAGGTGCAAGGGCAAAAAGTTTACAAAAAAGGGACACAGTAAAGCGTATACGCTGCCCAAAACGGCGGCAAAAATCAAGCGCCACAGCTTAAAAGGAGTGTTTGTAATTTTTGCGGTTATATACAAAAGCAGTGTATCAAACAAAAGGTTTATAAAAAAGTACACATCGCCGTATACCGTCACCGTCATCAAAGCATCATCTCTTTTTTATCAAAGTATACTCCCGCGCTTTTGTAAATGTTGTCATTTTATGGAGGGAATACGCATATTTTTTACGGGTGATAAATTATGAAAAAAAGACTTTTTGCAATACGGGGCAAATTCGCATATTGCGCTGTATCCGTTATTTTACTTTTGGCGGCGTTGTATCTGTATGCCACCGCGTCCGTTCCCGTTTCTGCGGGAGGGAAATCGCAGGCGCAAAGCGTTTTTGAGATCATACAAAATCTTACGGAGGGATGAAATATCTTTATTCTTTTTCCCCGTATAAAATTAAGAATACATATTCTTACGCCTCTGTGTATGGGGGTATTGGCATATATAGAGGGAGCGTCCCCCTTTTTGCTGTTTTTGTCCTGCGCTCTGATCCACGAGATCGGCCATTTTATTGCTATAAAAGCGGTGAACGGCAAGATAGGACGCGTTGACATAATGCCGCTGGGCGCCCGTATTATAACCGTAGGGATAACCTCCCATATAAATGATGTCAATGTGTATTTAAGCGGCCCTCTGGCAAATATTTTGTTTTTTGTTTTGTCTTTTCCTGCGGGGGTGGCGGCAAATTCGCCTTACGTTTTGTATTTTTCTCTTTGCAATCTGTTTTTGGCGTTTGTAAACCTGCTTCCGATTTCGGGCAACGACGGGTACTGTGCGGTAATAGCTTTGGTATCCCAAAAAGCGCAGGAAGAAAAATTGTTTTCGGTAATGGAAAAAACACGCAAAATCTCGGAAGCGGTATTTGTTTTGCTTTCATTTCTGGCGGTTTTGGCGTCCCGCTTCAATCCGGGAGTGATAGGGCTTACCGCCGCCGCCAATATTTATAAAAAAGATTGAAAAAAGGAATATTTTGTGTTAAAATATAAAAAGATCAACCGAAAGGATAAAAAACAATGAAAGTTAAAGTATTGGTTTTGCTGTTGGCGGCTTTGCTGCTGCTTTCCGCATGCGTGGGCGGCAACGCTTCCGTAAGTCAAGAGCCGTCAAATGCTCCTTCTGCGGAGGACAGCTCTAACGCTCCCGAAAAAGAAGAATCCGTTCCCCGCGAAGAATCGGAAAACAGCGAAGAAGTTTCCAAAGAACCGGAGATATCATTCCCCGAATATGAACCCAGCGAGCCCGACGTGCCCGACGTACCCGACGAATCTTTGGATATAGATAACGTTACCGATGATGAGTGCCGTGTTACTGTTAAATACGCAAGCTTTTCCGAAAAGCCCAACGCGGTGGTTATCGGCCAGTGCGATGTCGGCGCCACCGTTACCCTTAAGTGCGGAAACAAGACCTATACTTCCGAAAGCTGGTACGGCTGGTATTCCGTTCGCTTTTTGTGCACGGGTAACAGCGCCGAAGTGGAGATAACCCAGAAAATTGACGGCAAGCAGGTAGGCGCCGCTCTTCAGACTACGGTAAAGCCCGTGAATGCAGGCTCTGCAGAGGGCGTTGTGGCAGGAAGCAACTACCAGTTCTTTTACCAGAAATGCCTGCGGGATTTCCAGCATACAAATCTGTACAGCCAGGGTGTTCTCGATAATCTTAAAAAGAGAATAGAAGGCAGAATTGCCAACCTTGAAAAGACCGATACGGAAACCGAAATCATATATATGGTGGTTCCCGCCGCAATGACGATGTATCCCGAACTCGTGCCCGAAGAATACGAGCAAGGCAAGGGTGACAGCCGTATGGATCAGGTGCTTGACACCCTTTCCGCCGCAGGCGCTACGGTCATTGATCTTCGCACCGCTTTTGAAGAGCATAAAAACGATGAATACCCCTTGTATTTCAAGTGTGACAGCCATTGGACCGATTACGGCGCGTTTATAGCATACCGGGAGCTGTTCAACCATATTGCGGAAAGGTTCCCCGATGCGGCGCCTCTTTCCTTTGAAGAGTTTACCTGGCACGGCGGATATTACAAGACCGGCGATATGCCCGTGTATCTCAATATGATCTCCGGCTCCGTTTATGAAAACGGTTACATCGGCGATAAGGACGTGCTTGAATACGGTTGGTACAGAACCTTTGCCGCCGGAACTCAGGTTTCGGAAAAGATAACCGATGTTCCCCGTTACCGCGCTGATACCCAGATGGTTTACAGCACTAACGTGACCTGGGGCAAGACTATTCGTACAAACCGTGATAACCTTCCTTCCTGTATGGTGCTCAGAGATTCCTTCGGAACTCAGATGTTTGATATTATTGCAGAACGTATGAACAAGACCATCTACAAGGGTATGTGGGATTACACCTATTACGGCGCAGAGCTTGTGGCACAAAAGCCCGATTACCTTATTTACATACTTGCGGAATGGAATCTTGATTCCATAGTTTACAACTGATAGATTAAAAAAGGAGGCGCGTATGAAAAAACGTTTTTTGGCATTAATTCTTTTGGCATTTGTTTTATGCGGTGCTGTATTTGCCGCTTGTACTCCTTCTGAAGATTCATCTGAAACGGAATCCGTTCCCGATACGTCCGAAGGGGACGTTTCCGAAATTATAAAAACCGAAAAAGATTATCCCGTTCTGTGCGGCAGCTTTATGCAGCCCGGCGCTTTTAAGAACCATTCTCTTTCCCGTATGAAAGAACATCTCGGCTATATGCTGGATGTGGGAATAGATATTCTTATTCTCCAGTGGTCTTTCGTTACGGAAGGGGACAAGGTTTCCTCCGTATTTTACGAATCTTCCTTTGGCGCAGATAAAAAAGCCGCTTCCTATGACGAAAGCGGAAAAATGCTTCTGGATACTATCCTTGCCGCCGCAGAGGAGATGGGAGTAAAGGTGTTTATCGGTCTTAACGAAAATCCCGAATGGTGGAATAAGTACGTAACCGATAAGAACTGGCTTACACAGCAGGCAGAGCTTGGTCTGGCAGGCGCAAAGCAGATATACGATACCTATAAAAGCAAATATCCCAACGCTTTCCACGGCTGGTATTTCGTGTTTGAATTTTCAAATATGAACGCTACCGACGCGCAGTTGGACAACGCATCATATCTCCTTCGTACTTACCGAAACGGTTTGTACGATATAGACCCCGAAATGCCTCTTATGCTTTCTCCCTTTGTGACCGCATCCGGTCCTTCTCCCGAAAAAACAGGCGAGATGTGGGAAAAGGTTTTTGCAAAAGCAGAATTTCGTCCCGGCGATATCTTCTGCTGTCAGGATTCCGTAGGCGCGGGACATATCACGATGGATATGCTGGATGATTTCTACCGCGAGATCAAAGAAGCGGTGGATACTGTCGAAGGCTTTAAATTCTGGGCAAATAACGAGGATTTCACCCATACCGATTGGACGACTGCGCCTTTAAACAGATTTGTGGAGCAAATGAACATCTCCTCCAAATACGTAGAAGCCCACGTTACTTTTGCTTACTCCCATTATCAGAACCCCGATATGGGCAAAACGGGTCAGCATCAGGCGTATAAGACCTATTACGAAACCGGAAAAATACCTGCAAGCACTATGGCGGCCCCTGAAATTGAGGTTGAGTCCGCGGCAAACGGCGCGACGGTGCATATAAGCGGAAGTATCGCAAACGAAGACGGCACCGTAGCGGGAATTCGCATTACCAAAGACGGAAGCCTTGCTCATTCCTTTGATTTTTCTTCAAATTACGGCAAAAAAGAATTTACGTTTGTGTTTGACGATGCAAACGTTTCGGGAAGCGGTGTTGCGGAATACGCGGTCTATGCCGTGGATTATTACGGCAACGAAAGCCCCAAGGCTACCGCAGAGGTAGAATTCACCGGCAAAGAGGGCGTAAACGTAGCACTTAACAAGGAATATACCTTGGCAAATCCTCCTGCAGACAAATATCCCGATGAACAGGGAGATGCTCTTACGGACGGAATTTTGGGTAAGCCCACCTACGGTGATGCCGCCTGGCTTGGATTTTTGGCAAAGGCAGAGGTGGTTATAGATCTTGGCGAAATAACCGGACAGCTTTACGCCGTGGAGGTAAACTCCCTCGGCGGAGGCGGCGCGGGAATATACGCGGCGGCTGCAGTTACGGTTTACGTTTCGGAGGACGGCGTTAACTTTACCAAAGTTGCATCCAAGAGCTTTGCGGCAGATAACGGTGTTGACGAACTATACACCTTTACCCGCACGGCATTCCTGCCGGATGGCACGAAAGCCAGATACGTTAAGGTGGAGGTCACTCCTTTAAAGAGCTGGATGTTTATTGATGAGATAAGCGTATACGCCGCAAAAGAATAATATACGAATAAATTATAAGCGCCGTTGTAATTAAACAGCGGCGCTACTTTTTTCGTATCGGTTGACTTTTTTCTTTGATAAGTGTATAATACGTAGGATATTTTTTTGATCGGAGTACTCACGTTATGATAGATAGATTCGAGCGATTTACCATCGGCGTAATGGAAATTTTCAGATATTGGCATAAAATAACCGCAGGAGAAATGGAAAAGCTTGGGCTTAAAGGCGCGTACTGCACTTATTTTTCCGTGCTTGCCCGTTTTGAGGAAGGGGTAACGGCTACACAACTGGGCGAGCTTTGCTGTAAAGACAAAGCGGACGTTTCCCGTGCTGTTTCCGAACTTGAAAAAAGGGGATACGTTACCAAAGAAACAAACGGATCGAACCTTTACCGCGCGAAGATATGCTTGACGCAAGCGGGAAGACAAGTAGCGGAATACGTTCAACAGCGGGCAAATCTGGCAGTTTCCCTTGCGGGAGAGGGCGTTTCCGAGCAGGACAGAGAGATATTTTATTCCACCTTCCAGACCATTGCGGAAAATCTTGAAAAGATATCTTTAAGCGGACTGCCGGAGGATAAATAATGAAAAAAACGGTTTTTCTTTTAAACGCTGTTCTTATCATCTTTACCGCGGTTATGTGCGCGATATATAAAAACAATTATCAGTTATGGTTAAAAGCGCTCACGGCTTCAGGATTCGTTGCCATTGGCGCGGTGAATTTCGTGCACACGCTGGTTTTAAAGAAAAAGAAAGGCTTTCCGCTTTTTGCGTTTATGGGTCTTGCGCTGTGTATGGCGGGAGATATCATACTGTTTAAAAACTTTATTTTGGGCGCCGCAGTGTTCGTGTTGGGACATATTATGTACGTTGCCGCGTACTGCGCGCTCAAAAAGGTTTGCCTTACGGATATTATTGTAATTCCGCTTACCGCCGCCGCTTCTCTCGGGTTTATTTTATTCTGCCCTGCGTTTAACTTCGGAGGAGCGGTTATGACGGCGGTAGCCGCTGTATACGCTTTGGTTATTTCCGTTATGCTGGGCAAAGCTATTTCTAACTTTATAACAGAGAGAAGTCTTTTACACGCCGTCATTCTTTTGGGCAGTTTAATGTTTTTCGTTTCGGATATTGCCTTGGCGTTCAATGTTTTCGGTGGCTCTCCGTCTTGGTCAAATACACTTTGCCTGTTTACATATTTTCCCGGTCAGTGCGTTATAGCGCTTTCACTTTATTTTCATAATACCGCAGATAAAGCGTAAAAAAAGCTCCCAAACGGGAGCTTTTCTTTTATTGTTATTAGTTCTCAGCTGCGTTAGAAGCTTCGTCTTCTGCTGCGTTGATCTTTCTCCAGTTCTTAAGAGAGAGGTCGGAGAAATCTCTGTAGCCGAAGTAGTAGGTATCGCCGATACCGGAAAGCTTGGAGGACTTAACGTAGCAGTTGGTGTACTGGAAGAGCGCGGTTGCGGGGCACTCGTCAGCAAGGATCTGTTCTGCTGCGTGGAGCTTTTCTGCTCTTACTTCTCTGTCGCTTTCGTAGCAAACCGCATCGATAAGTGCATCGTACTCATCATTTTCCCAGTTGGACTGGTGTGCGGTGTAAACGTCTTCACCGGTGAGGGAAGGCTCAACTGCACAGCCGCTGTAACGGGTAGCGAAGGAAGAAAGCCAAGCGTATGCATCGGTAGAGTTAACAACGTTGGTAACACCGATAACGTCGAAATCGCGGGTGGAGAGAGCGAGTCTGTATTCATCCTCGTGCAGACCTACAAGCTCAACCTTAAAGCCAAGCTCTTTCCAAGCCTTTGCAGCGTATTCTGCAATATCTTCGTATACGTTTTCGTACTTAACCTTACGCGTGTTGTTGGTCATAAGGTCTTCGGTTTCGGGAATGAGGTACGCGATAGAAATGGTGCCGGTCTTTTTACCCTTCATCAGTTCTTTTGCCTTGCTCATATCGCCGCTTGCAGAGAACAAGTCGCCGCCTTCTTCGCGGAAATCGTTCTTTCTGCCGGTGTTGAACACACCATCGGGAACGTATCCGGTAACAGCCTTTTCACCGGTGCCGGTTACGGAAGAAACCAATTCTTCTCTGTTAAGCGCAAGAGAAAGAGCCTTACGAACTTCCTTGGAAGAAAGGAGCTCGTTTTCGGTATTGAAGTAGTAAACGTAAGTGGACATCAGGGAAACTTCGTCTTTTGCCTTGCCGGAATACTGTGCGTATGCTTCTTTATCGAAATTGCTCATAAAGAAGATGTTTTCGTTTGCAAAGCGGTCTGCCTGGAAAGCGCTGTCGGTAATACGCTTCTCTTCGTCAACAGTCTTTTCGATAGTGTTTTCCTGATATGTAATGGTAATTCTGTAGGGCTTAACAGCTTTGTCAAGAGCCTGCTCGGGATCTCTGCCGTAAGAAGCGTTTCTCTCAAGAACCAGACGGATACCTTCTTCAAGGTTCTTAACGCCGTAGGGACCGTTACAAACTATGGTAGCCGCACTTGCGTCCCAGATAGCGCCGTCCTTCTCTGCGTCGGTAATTACGTCTTCACGGAGAGGAACAAGACCGGTACAAGCGATCTGCTCTGCGAACAGGTCGATATCGTAATCGTTTTCAAAGGTTATGCAAAGCAGGGTATCGTCCGCTGCGGCAATGCCGAGATCGTCGCTGGACATAGCGCCGGATTTAACAGCCTTTGCATTCTTTATGGGGAAGAGAAGAGAAGCGTAAGGGCTTTCGAACGCAGGGTCGAGTATTCTCTTCCAGGCATATATAACGTCGTCCGCAGAAACTTTACGGCCGTCGTTCCAGTAGCTGTCTCTGAGTACGAAGAACATCTGGTATTCGTCGTAAACGGTGTCGTAGTAGCTGTACCAATCCTCAGCCAGAGCGCCTACGACCTTACCGTTTTCGTTAATGGCGGTAAGTCCTTCGTAGACCAGACCGAGTATCTGGATCACGTCAGCATCAAGCTGGACTACAGCAGGGTCAAGACAATAGGGGAAAGAAGACATATAGATAGAAATGTTTGCGCCTTTTTCTTCTTCCTTAAGTGATGAACAGCCTGCAAGAGCAACAAGTGCCATAATTGTAACAAGCGTCAGTGCGATAAATTTTTTCATTATCTGTTCCTCCCGGATATTTTGCGAAGGTACTTCACAACAATTCATAATATTATAGCATTGATGTAAAAAATAATCAATAGGTAAAAATCGAAATTCTTATTTTTATTACTTTTGACGAATGTTATGTTTACCAACTCTTGACAAATTTGCTTTTCTGTGGTAGATTTACACAGAAGCACAGCTTCGTTTTATAAAAAAACAAACCGAAAGGGGCGATGTATCGTGAAAAACTTATATTTGCCGGAGACCACGTACGTCTGCCCTGCGCTCTTTTAAGCGGTAGGTACATAGTATGTAAACATCCGGTTTCGGGTGTTTTTTGTTTTATCACGCTTTATTGCACCCGAAGGGGTGCTTTTTTAATGCCGAAAAAGAAAACTCCGAATATAAGTACGGGCAAATATTATTTTTTAAAGGAGGTTATATTTTGTCTTACTTATTTTATATTTTTCGGAGGAATAATATTTGAAACGGTTAAAATCATTTTTACTTTCAATGGATAACAATACCACTACCTATAAGGAAATGTACGAAGGGCAGATCATAGTCCCGCCCGGTTCATACGGCAACCCTTCACCGGAGCCTATTGCGGAATCCGACCCTACCTATTGGTACGGCGATATTTCGGTGCTTATCGAAACCACCCACAAAAACGCCAAGGATATGCCTACCTTAACGTTTATGATCCCTGCGGAAAGGATGGGTATAACAAAGCCGTCAACCGCGGCGGCGGATCATTGTCTGCGGGCGCTTGCTCCGTATATAGACGGACTTAATGAAGAAATCTACAACCGCGCCCGACCGGACAAGGAAAACGGCAGATATTATCTTTACCGTCCCGGCGGCGAGGTGGTGGTGCGCAACACCGCGTATTTTTCGGTATGTCCCCAAAAGGATTACGAAAACGGCGGTGGAGCAACCATATATTTACTGCACGATGATATTGACCGCCCGCCGGTTTTGTGTCTGTGCGTAAAGATGCAGGTACAGCTTCCCGCAAGAAAAATACGCAAGACCATGCAAATGCTGTGCAGAGATCTTCCCGATGCGATCGAACGTTTTTCGCTGGAGTTTGATAAATACAAGCTGGAAAAAGCCCTTGAGCTTGAAGAAAAGCAAAGGGGAATAAGGCATTTTCTTAAAAACAGCCCTTATTGCGCTTTTATCGCAGACGGCAGTATTCTTCCACGCGGTAAGGGAACGTCATCTCCAATGGAGGGCGCCGTCCCCTTTATTTCCCCTCCCGATGACCGTATAGAAATATGCGGTGTAAAGGGAATGGGTGTAAAAAGGGGAGTTACGGTTATTACGGGCGGCGGCTATTCGGGAAAATCCACTCTGCTGGATGCCATCTCCGCGGGAATCTACGACCACGTTTACGGGGACGGCAGGGAGCTTTGTATTACCGACGATACCGCCGTCACGGTTTCCGCAGAGGACGGGCGGTGCGTACAGCACGTCAATATATCGCCCTTTATAAAATGGATACCCGGCGGGGATACTTTTGATTTTTCAACACAGCGGGCATCGGGCTCCACCTCTCAGGCGGCAAATATTATGGAAGCGGTGGATTTCGGCTCACGGCTTATACTTATTGATGAAGACCGAAGCGCAACAAACTTTATGATACGGGATTCTATGATGAAGGAGCTTATCTCCAAGGAGCCTATCACTCCTTTTACCGACAGAGTGTGTCAGCTTTACGAAGAAAAGGGAGTTTCCACCATACTTGTTATCGGCGGAAGCGGAGAATATCTTTCCGTGGCTCACAAGGTATATATGCTGGAGGATTATATCGTAGGTGACGTTACGGAACGGTCAAAGGCTATAAGCGCCTTCATTCCGCCGGTTAAAAAGACCGATGCGGACTGGTCCCAATCCCGCGCGCTTCTTTCCCGCGGATTTTCTTCCTATCCCGTCGGATGCGGAACGGAGGTACTTAACGTTTCCGATATGGGAATAATCTTTATGGGTGACGAAAAAATAGATATCAGAGGGTTACATAATATCATAAGTATTGCCCAGATGGACGCGTTGGGCTTTATGTTAAGACGTATTGCGGTAACGGGTAATTCTCCGTATATAGATCTGGAAAAGGTGGTAAACGAGCTTTATTATACCGTCGGCGCGGAAGGGCTTGACAGTATATATACAGCCTTTTTCACCACCTGCCGCCGTTTTCTCGATCTCCCCCGCAAGCAGGAGCTTCTGGCGGCGATAAACCGTATGCGGCATATATCGTTTGCAAAAAAAGAATAATACCCAAAAAAAGCACGGGAAGGCGTGCAAAATAAGCGGTGAAATTGAATTTAGCCATCACGGTTTCGTGATGGCTTTTTTCATACGCAGAAAGAAAAGCCCCGCACGAGGCGGGGCAAACAAAAACTATTCTTGGATATTGTCAATTATATCAAGTAGCTGAATGAAGCGAGGATTTTGATTAAGTTTCTCAATACATTTATCGGATAACTTGTTTTGCAGTCGCTTTTTTATGATGTCCTTACGAATCCGTTGTTTGAATTCGCGCTTTTTTACGATAGGAGAGCAAACAACGATCGGATAGTAGTTTTCATCGTCCGTTTCTTTCTTCAAGAAATTTATATAGTACATAATAGAACGCTCAACCGAGTCCATTGCTTTTTCGCTTTCGCCGATGGCAAGATAAGCTTGAGCGAGTAATAAATAGCAATCCCCGGAATCGAAATCATGATAAGGCGGAGGACACTCATCTTTGAAGATTGCGTTCATAACGGCAAAGAATCTTTCATAGACCTCGATAGCATCGGTATAATTTCCGCTTTTATAATATGCTTTGCCTAAACGAGCGACATTGTTTTCGAATGCTTGGAGCGAATAATCAATATCGCTA
>JAFYKY010000012.1 GCA_017537345.1 Clostridia bacterium
TCTTTGTACATTTCTTCTTCGTTGTTGTTCGATTTTCAATGTCCGTCGCTGTCTCTCTCGCGACAGCTTGGCTATTCTACCACATCTTTTTACGTTTGTCAACACCTTTTTTTAAAAAAATTAAAGTTTTTTCAAAAAAATTTTTAATGCATAAAAATGCCGATTTTATCCACAATATATTGTGGTGATATATATGCTGACCATACTATTTCGCACTTTTTTGTTATATGGCATCTTGCTTTTTTCCGTAAGGCTTATGGGAAAACGGCAGATCGGACAATTACAGGCGGGAGAATTTGTTGCCGCCCTTCTGATAAGCGAGCTTGCCGCCATACCCATGACCGACCCCGACATTCCCCTTATGTACGGCATTGTTCCTCTGCTGCTGGTTTCCTGCGCGGAGGTGATAACCGCATTTCTTTCCCGCAGAAGCAAAAAGATACGTTTGTTTCTTGACGGCAAGCCCATTACTCTGGTTAAAAACGGAAAGTTTATAACCGAGAACATGGAAAAGGCGCGGGTGGCGGAGGACGAGGTGGAGGCGCAGGCGCGGCTTAAGGGGTACGAAGATATGAAGCGGGTAAAGACGGTGGTACTTGAGCAAAGCGGCGATATGAGCGTTTTACCCTGGGAGGACGAAAAATGAAAAACTTTATATTCGCCTGCGTTGCCATCGGGGTGATAATTTGTCTTACGGCGGTTTCTGCTTTTTGCGTAAACGGATACGCGGAAAAAACGCTATGCCTTATCGAAGGCGGCAGGTACGAAGACGCTCTTGAATATTATTACAGGAAGCAAGCCCTGCTTTCCGTTGTTGTAAACGGCGGGGAGCTGGGGCGGCTGGAGGAAGCCCTTATTGACCTTTGCTGCGGCGCGGAGGGGGCGAAGGAAAAAGCCGTATCCGTCTGCAAGGAACTTGCTTCGCGGGAACGGCTTATATTATATTGACTTTTAACGTTTGTTGCTGTATATTATAATATATAGGAAGTGAGCGGAGAAGACGAGGGGTGTTGTATCCTTTGTGTTCAACTTCTTTTCTCCCCCTGCGACACTTTATTATATTATATGATATGTTTTTACCTTTGAAAAGGAGAAAGGATTCCTTATGGAAAAAATATACATTGCTCCGTCTGCATTGAGCGCGGATTTCGGCAACGCGGCGGCGCAGTTCAGAACCCTTGAGGAGCAGGGGATCGAATATCTGCATCTGGACGTTATGGACGGCATTTTCGTGCCCAACATATCCTTTGGTCAGGTCGTGATAAAATCTCTGCGTCCCCACACCAAGATGATATTTGATACCCACCTTATGATAACCGAGCCTGAAAGGTATATAGACGATTTTGTTAAAGCCGGCTCGGACTACATAACCATTCACTACGAAGCGACGAAAGACCCCGAAGCAGTCCTTAAGCAAATACGGCAAGCAGGAGTAAAGGCAGGCATTTCCGTAAAGCCGGGCACTCCCGCGGAAGTGCTTTTGCCGCTGTTGGACTACACCGATCTGATTCTGGTAATGACGGTAGAACCCGGCTTTGGCGGGCAGAAGTTTATGGCGGATATGATGCCAAAGCTTGAATTGCTGCGCAAAGCCATTGACGAAAGCGGAAAAGACGTTATACTTTCCGTTGACGGCGGTATCGACCCCGTTACAGCCCCCGTTGCCGCAAAGGCGGGAGCGCGGCTTATGGTTGCGGGAAGCGCCGTTTTTAAAGGCGATATCAAAGCAAATATCGCCGCAATAAACAACGCCCTTATATAATATATATAAATAGGAAGAATTTTTTGCAAAGGAGCATACATAAATGAAGAAACTGATCGCTGTTGTTATGGCGTGCCTGATGCTTTGCGGCGTGCTTGCGGCTTGTAACAACGTACCCGACGAAGTGAGCGAAAGATCCGAAGTGAGCATTTCCGATGAGGACAAGGTCTACGGCGCAGATCTGCCCGTGAAGGATCTTGACGGAAGAGTTATAAGAGTTTTGTGTCAGGATTACAACGCGCAGGGCAACGGATCCATTATGGGATTCGGCGGCGAGATAATCCAGCGCGAGGATTACTCCGAAGACACCGCATCCGCAGTTGACGTGGCAAAAGCGGAAACAAGAAGACTTATAGAGGAAACGTACCACTGCACCATTACCGGTCATATCAAGGCAGGTTCTCAGGTTTCCACTATAAACAGTCAGGTTGCATCCGGAATTACCGGCGAAGGCGCCTATGACATACTGTTTGACAACGTAAACGCGACCGCTTCCTACTGGCTTGACGGCGTTTACCTCGATCTTACCCAGATAGAAACCATAGACCTTTCCAATCCCTGGTGGGACCAGCAGGCTGTAGCCGATCTTTCCATTGACGGCAGACTGTTCGTGGCGCTGGGCGATATAAACACACAGGATAACGACGGTACCTGGATAATATTCTTTAACAAGCGCATGGCAGGCGAAATGTGCGCGGATTACAATTTCTATGAAATGGTCGATAACGACGAATGGAATTTCGATAATTTCGTTAAGATCTGCAAGGACATAACCCACAACAGCAACGACGATGACGTGCTGGACGAAAAGGACACCTGGGCGTTTGGTACCGAGCTTTACAATATTTACGTACACGCGCTTTCCGCAGGCGAGCGTATCGCTTCCAAGGACGATGACGATATGCCTTATATCACTCTGCAGACCGAGGGTATGTACAACGCTCTTCACAAGATAACCGATTTTTACAGCGATACCACCACGGTTATGATCGCAAACGACGGCAGATTTAACAACAAGGGCTTTACCAACGTATGGGAAGAAACCATTATCAAAGCCTTTACCGACGGCAGAGAGCTGTTCTACATGGGCGGTCTTATGAACCTTACCGGCTTCCGCTCTATGGAGGACGATTTCGGTATGCTCCCCATTCCCAAGATGTACGCGGATCAGGACAGATATTACCACTCCGTATCCCCCTCCAAGACCTCTGCTCTGGCTATTCCCAGAAACGTTGAAAACGTAGACGATCTGGGCTTGGTTATTGAAGCCATTGCCGCAATGAGCAAGAACGTGGTTACCCCCGAATACTATGACCGTACCCTCAAGCTTCAGGCTTCCCGCGATGACGAATCCGGAAGAATGCTTGATATAATCTTTGCTTCCCGCGTATTTGACCTTGCAAACATCTATAACTGGGGCAACGCGGTCACCGCTTTTTATTACGCAGATTCCAACTTTGTTTCCAGATTTGAAAATATTGCGGGCAGAGTTGAAAGCGATATGGAAAACACCGTGGAAGGCTTGCTTGAATAGCGGCGGCGGAGGGAAAAGCAAATGAAAAAAGCTTTACCTATTTTACTTATACTCGTGTTGCTTTGCGGCGCCCTTGCCGCGTGTAACAGCACGGGGGACGAAAGCAAAAGCGATACCGGCGTAAGCGATAGCGATTATGCCGCCAGCGTGCCCGTGAAGGATATGGAGGGCCGCGTTATACGTATCCTTTGCCGCGATTGGAACGCAAACGGAAGCGGGTCGATACTCGGCTTCGGCGGCGAGATAATCCAGCGGGAAGATTATTCCGAAGACACGGCTTCTGCGGTGGATATTGCAAAAGCAGAGGTAAGACGTGTAATTGAAGAAAGATACCACTGCGTTTTGAAGGGTGATATAGTTGCCGCAGGTCAGGCAGAGCTTAACCAGCTTATAGTTGACCAGATGACAGCGGGAATTACCGGCGAAAGCGCATACGATCTGCTGTTTGATAACATTACCTACACCGCGGCATCCTGGCTTGACGGTGTGTACAGAGATCTGAATTCTGTTGAAACTATCGACCTTTCCAATCCCTGGTGGGATCAGCAGGCGGTAAACGATCTTTCGGTTATGGGAAGAGTTTTCGTGGCGCTGGGCGATATAAACACACAGGATAACGACGGCACCTGGCTTATATTCTTTAACAAGCGTCTGGCTGCCGAAATGTGCGCGGATTACAACTTTTACGAAATGGTTGATAACGACGAATGGAATCTTGATAATTTCATTCAGATCTGCAAGGGTATAACCTTTGACAGCAGCGGCGACGGCACGGTGGATGAATTTGACACCTGGGCGCTGGGCACCGAAACCTACAACATTTACGTACACGCGCTGGCATCCGGTCAGAAGGTGGTTTCCAAGGACGAGGACGATATCCCCTACTTCTCCTTTCAGACCGAAGGTATGTATGACGCTCTTTCAAAAATAAGCGATTTTTACAGGGACACCAATACGGTTATGATCGCCGATGACGGCAGATTTTCCGGCAAGGGATATTCCAACGTCTTTGAAGCCACGGTAGTTAAAGCGTTTACCGACGGCAGAGAGCTGTTCTATATGGGCGGACTTATGAACCTTACCGCATTCCGCGCAATGGAGGACGATTTCGGTATGCTTCCCATTCCCAAGGGCGATCCCGAGCAGGAAAGATATTACCATTCCGTTTCCTACCACCAGACTTCCTCTCTGGCGATACCCACTTCGGCAAAAGACCCCGAAGATCTTGGACTTATTATAGAAGCGCTGGGCGCTTTGAGCAAGGAAAAGGTTACCCCCGAATACTATGACCGCACCCTGAAGCTTCAAGCCACCCGTGATGATGAATCCGGAAGAATGCTTGATATAATCTTCGCTTCCCGCGTATTTGACCTTGGCGCCATCTACAACTGGGGCGGAGTATGTGCGCAGATCTACAATACAGACCCCAACTATGCTTCCCGTTTTGAATCTGTGGCAGACAAAGCCCAGAGCGATATGGAAGAAACGCTGGAGATATTGGTGGAGTTCAATTAAAATACAGTTATGCCTCCGTAAAAGCTTTTGCGGAGGCGTTTCTTATATTGACATTTTGCGGTGTTCATAGTATAATATGTTGTTGCTTTGTGCATATTTTTAAATGAAAGGGCGGTGCGGCTTATGAATATAGGTATTGTTCTTGCAGGCGGATTTGCCAAGGGCGCGTATCAGGTAGGCGCTTTGAAGGCGATACGTGAATTTATACCTATGGAAGACGTTAAATATATAAGCTGCGCATCTATCGGCGCTCTTAATGGATATGCATACGCCACGCAAAAGCTGGAAAAGGCAGAAGAAATGTGGAAAAGCTTTTGCGGTGAGCACGAATCCACAAACGTTATGCGGCTTTTGAGGAGCGACACCCTGCAGCAGATAATTATCGGGCTTACCTCCCCCGAAGACAAGCTTTACTGCAAGCTTTATACCGCCCATCTTAATATTAACTCTATGAAGATCGCCTATACCGAGCTTAATTCCCAGCGTCAGCACACCAGAAAGCATTTGCGGGCGGGAATTGCTTTGCCGTTGTTCAACCGCCCCGTAAAGATAGAAAACGATTATTTCTTTGACGGGGGCTTGGTGGACAATATCCCCGTGTATCCTTTGATGCAGCACAAGCTGGATTATATTATCTGTATTTATTTTGATGAATACTGGTACACCTTTGAGGACAGCTATTTTGATAACAAGATAGTTAAAATATTCTTCCCCGACCCTACCCGCGCAAAAACGTCTTTCGTTATCTCCCGTGCAAGCGTGGACAAAATGCTGCAGGACGGATATGACCGCGCCTACGAAACCCTTTCCCGCGTGTTTGAAAACGGCACAGATAACCTGCCCCATATCTACAGCACTATTACCGCCCTTAACAAAGAAAACCCCCAAAAGAAAATACGCTTTACCACGGATACCGTCATCACCGGTCTGAACAAGATCGGCAAAAAGATAACAAAAATACAAAAACCATAAAAACGGCTGATATAATCAGCCGTTTTTTAATGATGAATGAGGAGTGAGGAATGAGGAATGAGGAAGTTTTTTGCGGAGCAAAAAACCGTGTAATTGTTTTCGATACATTCCGTCTATAGAACTGAAAGTCTGAAGTGAGCGATGGTAAAACGCTGTAGAAAACGTTCTTTACGAGCGTGCTGTAGTAATCTACAGCTAGCGAAGTAAAGACGTTTAGAAACGCAAATAAAAAGGAATTTGTTTTTACAAATTCCTTCCTAAATAACAAACAACAATGCGAGAGATAAACTAAAATCTCTCGCATTTGTTATTACGTATCAATGTTTTTTGCGTTTCGTTCTGCAGTGTTTTACCGAGCGACTAATCAATAACCACTTCATGTCCCGTGGAGGCCGAGAGATACACCGCATCCAGAATCTTCATCATTTCCACGCCGTCCTCTGCGGGGTTGCGGCAGGGTATGCCTTCGGTTATGCACTTAACAAAATGAGCGATCTCGTTTTCGAACAGACCGTCAAAGCTCAGCGCCGTGGACTGATGCATGGTTACGTTGGTGAGATAGCCGTTTTGCTGGGTGTATATCTTTAACTCGGGGTCGATCACCGCGCCTGCATTACTGCCGTAAAGCTCTATCTTGCCCACATCGTGGGGGATATTAAGGCTGAAGGAAGCCTCCACCGCAAGAGTGGTGCCGTTATCGAAGCGGATAAGTGCGCTTGCCATATCCTCAACGTCAAATACGGGCTTTACCGCATCGGTTTCGGATTTATAATCCACCGTGCCCTTTATGCCGGGACGGTTTTTAAGCTTATCGTAGGTAACGCCGTATACGGATACGGGCTTGGGGTTGCCCAGCAGATAGCGGACAAGGTCTATAACGTGTACGCCGAGGTCGATAAGAGGACCGCCGCCGGAGCGCGCCTTTTCACCGAACCAGCCGCCGGGACAGCCGTTGCGGCGGGTATAATTTGCCTTTGCGTAGTAGATTTCGCCGAAATCGCCTGCGTCTATAAAATCCTTGAGCACAGCCGCATCGTTACCAAAACGGCGTACAAAACCGATCATAAGCAGTTTGTTGTTGCGCTTTGCCGCTTCCAGCATAGCCTGAGCCTCTTCGGTGTTCATCGCCATAGGCTTTTCGCACAAAACGTGCTTGCCTGCGTTAAGAGCCATAATGGTGCAGGGTGCGTGGGCGGAGTTCCAGGTGCAAACGGAAACCGCGTCGATTTCGGGAAGCTCGCGAAGCATCGTGGCTTCGTCGGTATAAAGGCGGGTAACGCCGTGGCGCTCGCCCTTGTATTTAAGGGTCTTTTCGTTAATATCGCAAAATGCGTAAAGCTCTACATCGGGGCAGGCTTTATAGCCGTTAATATGTACTTCGGAAATACCGCCTACGCCTACGACGGCAACTTTAAGCTTTTTCTGTTCCATAATTGAAATTCCTTTCTATTTATGCCTTTTTTGCGCTTACTTTCTTTATAACAACCAGAGTGGCGATCATAATAACGGCAGATACGGGCAGGGTGATGTACCATACGGGCACAAAGCCTGCGATAACATATCCTACGAAGGACACCGCCGCAACCGTTACTGCGTAAGGTATCTGGGTGGAAACGTGGGCAACGTGATCACACTGGGCGCCTGCGGAGGACATAATGGTGGTATCGGAAATAGGAGAGCAGTGGTCGCCGCAAACTGCGCCTGCAAGACAAGCGGACATACCGATTATCATAAGCTCGCTTCCTGCGGGGAATACGCCAAGCACGATGGGGATGAGTATACCAAAGGTACCCCAGGAGGTTCCCGTTGCAAAAGCGATAGCGCAGGCTACAAGGAATATGATTGCGGGGAGGAATTTTTGCAGGGTATCTGCGCCTTCAAGAGCCGCTTTTACAAAATCATCGCTTCCCAGAAGCCCTGTCATATTCTTAAGAGAGGTTGCAAACACCAGAATGAGTATTGCGGGCACCATAGCGTTAAAGCCCTTGGGCACACATTCGGTGGATTGCTTTACGGAAATAAGCTTTCTTAAAGCAAGGTAAACAACGGTGAATATAAGCGCCACAAAACCGCCGAGAGGCAATCCCACGGTTGCATCCGTATTACCGAAAGAGCCGATAAAATCCATATAATATTCGCTTGCGGTATCAAAGAAGCCGCCAACGTAAATAAGAGCAACCACAGAGCAGAGGATAAGCACCGCAACGGGAAGGATAAGGTCAATAACTTTGCCCTTTTCGCAATATTCCTCGGATTCGGCACCGCCTGCAGAGGATTTTACACCGCCGTATACGTCGCCCTGCAGAGCAAGAGCTTCGTGCTTTTTCATAGAGCCGAAATCAAACTTCATAAGCACCAGCGCGATAATGAACACGAAGGTGAGCAGGGAATAAAAGTTATAGGGAATAGCTCTGCAGAACAAAGCCAGAGAGGAAACGGAGTTTCCTGCCGCATCCGTAACGTCTGCGGTGTATTCGGAAACAGCCGCAGCCCAAGAGGAAATGGGAGCGATCATACAGATGGGCGCCGCGGTAGCGTCTATAAGAAACGCCAGCTTTGCGCGGGATATCTTCTGTGCGTCGGTTACGGGACGCATTACGGTACCAACGGTGAGGCAGTTAAAGTAATCGTCTATAAAGATGATTACGCCCAGAGCAAAGGTGCAAAGCATTGCCCCTGCGCGGGATTTAATGTTTTTCTGTGCCCATCTTCCGAAAGCGGCGGCACCGCCTGCGCGGTTAATAAGGCATACCATAACTCCCAGTATAACAAGGAATACGAATATGCCCGCCGTGCCGGAAACGGACGCGATAAGACCTTCCTGTACAAGGGAATCAACTGCGGTAACGGGGCTGAAGTTTGCAAAAAGCAAAGAGCCTACCGCAATGCCCAAAAGCAGAGAGGAATATACCTCTTTGGTAATAAGTGCCAGTACTATTGCAACGAGGGGAGGTACCAATGACCAGAAACTGCCGATAAAGGGGTTTCCTTCGCTTACCGCGCCGGTAACTCCCGCGGCAACAAGCACCACCGCCACGAACAGTACGGCAAAAATTATCTTTGCGTATTTTTTCATGGTTGTTTTCTCCTTTTTTATGTAAAAAAATAATTTAAAAAAACAAAAAGACCGGGCGTAAAGCACGGTCATAAAAAACACTTTTTTGCAGTATTTTTCCTGATAGCACTCCACTTTCGTGACAGTACGTGACATATTCTGACACATACCAACCCTCCTCACTCTTTACGGCGCAAGCGTGGCGGATTTCGGCGGTGCTTCCTTTTGCTTTTTCGGTTAAAAGCCGTATTACCTTTAAAAAAGCTACTTTTAAGAACCGCGCCTCTATCTGTTTGGTTTTGCATATTATATAACAGTTTTTACCGTTTTGCAATAGTTTATTAATAATTTACCGCATATTTATTTTGGTTTTTACGTAAATTATACCAATACGTAAAACGGGAGCCGTTTTTTATGAAAAGACTTTTTACTTTGTTGGTTTGTTTGTTTATTCCCTTGTTTATCGGCGGGCTTGCGGGAGGTCTTACCGCGGCAAGCGCGGGCTTGTATCAGAATATCGCCCTGCCCGCCCTTTCTCCGCCCGGATGGGTGTTCCCTGCAGTGTGGACGCTTTTGTATACCCTTATAGGACTTTCAAGCTATTTCGCGTACACCTCCCCAAAAGGCAAGGCTAAGCTGTGGAGGACGCTGTATGCAATAACGCTGGCGCTTAACTTTGTGTGGCCCTTTTTGTTTTTTAAATGGCAGCTTTATATGCTTTCCTTTTTGGTAATACTTTTGATGTGGGCGGTGGGATTTGTGCTAACGCGGGAATTCTGGGTGTGCCGTCCCGCCGCGGGAATATTGTTTTTGCCCTATATGGCGTGGCTGACCTTTGCGGCGTATTTGTGCTACGGAGTAGCAAGACTAAACTGATTGGCGACTTGCTAAACAGCGCAGATCGAAACGCAAAAAATATATACCGTAATTATAAATGCGAGAGATTGTATTTTATCTCTCGCATTTTTGTTTTCTTTATAGGTAGGAATTTGAAAACAAATTCCTTTTTATTTTGCGCTTCTAAACGCTTTTACTTCGCTAGCTGTAGATTACTACAGCACGCTCGTAAAAGACGTTTTCTGCGTCTGTTTATCCAGCCGCCCCGCTTCAGCGATACTCTCAGTTATACAGACGTTAGATTTCGAAAACAATTACACGGTTTTTTGCTCCGCAAAAAACTACCGAAATTCTTCATTTTTCATTCCCGGGGTTCCCCGAAAACGCTATGCGTTTTTGGGGTGGGTTCCTCATTCATCATTAAAAAACGCCCGTGTTATCGGGCGTTTTTGTTCAAAGTATTAATCAAAGTATGCTTCCAGCAGTTCTTCAAGGTTTTTATTGAAGGTTGCTTCTTTGGACTGCCAGTTGGAAGCGAAATCGGTAGAACCGTTGTTAATGCAGATATTGAACTGGTGCGCGGGCCAATCAAGTGCATAGGAATGGATATAACCGAAGTTACAGAGGATACCTTCGCGGATGATCTCGATCATTTCGATAGAGTCTTCATCCTTGGTGTATCTGTTCTGAAGAATAACGGTGTACCATTCGGGAACAACCGCGCGGTAGCTCTGGGCGCACAGCGCTTCTGTGATCATACCGATAAATTCAAGGTTATCCTTGCTGGTTATGGGAACCGCCATAAGAGAATATGCATCCTCGCAGGTGGAGTGGTAGTTTTCCTGATCCTCATCATACTTGGGCATAGGAAGAATACCGAAATCGCAATCGTAAGTATTTATAATACTGCCGTTGCCCAGCATTGTGGGAAGGAAGAGGGCGCGGTTTTCGCCAAAGAACTTAACGCTGTCTGCTTTATCCACAGCCTTATAGAAATAAGTACTGCCGCAAACCAGATCGTATACCATCTGAAGGGCGGTGTACGTCTTTTCCTGATTAATGGTGAAATAAGGTCTGCCGTCCGCATCCTTGGTGGTTACGGGGATATCGAATGCGTCCTGATACACGTCAACCTGAGTGGTAAGGCAGGAGGTATAACCGTATATCTTGGTATCGGGGTTATCATCGTCCACGTTTGCGGTGCGGATGACTTCCATCATTTTATCGAAGGTCCAATCGCCGTTGCGGACAACGTCATAAAGGTTTTCTATACCTGCGTTCTGGGCAAGAGTCTTGTTAAAGAACATACCCTGCATACTTTCCCAGAAAAGAAGGGAGATATCGCCGGAAAGGAGATAAAGGTTACCGTCGATGGTAAGCTCGTCTACAAGGTCCTGCGACCACCATTCTCTTTCAAGGTCAACGTAGGGGATATCGTACCAATCTATAAAGATACCCTCTGCGATAAGAGTGGGGATAATAGCGGCATATCCTGCGATAATATCGTAATCAACCATACCGGTTGCAACGGTATCGCGCACGTAATCAATAAAATCCTCGTGCACGCCCCAGCCGCCGTTTATGGGCTTGGAAACTATATTTACGCCAAAACGCTCTTCTACAACAGCATCTCTTTCGTATATAAGGTCTTTAACGGTGGAAAAGCCCATTTCCTCTACGCCGAATTCGTAATCGTTTTCGGTACGCTGAAGGATAGTATAGGTCTTTCCGCCCCAATTCTTTTCGGGCAGACCGTCTTTTACGTTTGCGCGGTCGTCAAAATCCACTTCGCCGTAAGAAACGTCGCTTGCGTCAACACGGGAAATATCCGATTTAACGTCGTTACACGCGGTCATAACCGAAAGAAGCATAAGCACTACGAGAAGAGCGGCAAAAATCTTTTTCATAATGTATTTTTCCCTTTCTTGTTTTATCTCTGAACATTATATAACTTCGGGAGCAAAAAATCAAGTTTTTTTAATAAATCTATTGCCATTCTTTACATCTTGTGGTAAAATCCAAATTGTAACCACTATATATAAAGCGGAGGAAAATTTTATAATGAAAATAGCAATTATCGGTTGCGGTACTATCGCAAACAGCGCGCACATCCCTTCTTATATGAACAATCCCGAAGCAGAGATAGTTTATTTCTGTGATATCCTGCTTCACAAGGCAGAGGCTTGCGTAGCAAAATACGGCTGCGGTAAAGCTGTTCTTGATTACAAAGAAGTTCTTGCTGACCCCGAGATCGAAGCAGTTTCTATCTGCACTCCCAACAGAGAGCACTCCAAGATAGCTATCGACGCTCTCCACGCAGGCAAGCACGTTCTGTGCGAAAAGCCCGCTGCAAGAACCTATGCAGAAGCTCTTGAGATGCAGAAGGCTCAGCACGAAACCGGCAAGGTTCTCAACATCGGCGTTGTTAACCGTTTCAACTCCGCTGTAAATAAAGTTCGTGAGCTTATTCAGCGCGGCGATCTGGGCGAAGTTTACCACGTTTACGTAAGCTTCCGTTCTCACCGTTCCATCCCCGGCTTGGGCGGCGCTTTCACCACCAAGGCTATCTCCGGCGGCGGCGTACTTATCGACTGGGGCGTACATTACCTTGATATCGTTATGTACTGCACCGGCGACCCCACTCCCAAGACCGTAACCTGCAACGCATACTCCAAGCTGGGTGTTGATATGCCCAACTACGTATACGAAGGCATGTGGGCTGAAGACACCAAGGACGTTAACGGCACTTATGACGTAGACGATATGGTTTCCGGCTTTGTTCGTACCTCCGGTCCTTCCATCTCCTTCAACGGCGCATGGGCACAGAATATCGGTATCGGCGAAAGCTATATCGATTTCATCGGCACCAAGGCAGGTATCCGTCTTAACTACGGCGGCGACTTTACCGTATACACCACCTCCTGCGGCTCTCTCTGCTCCTTCAAGCCCAAGTACAAGGATGAGCCCCACTTCCAGAAGGAAATCGACCGCTTTATCGAATGCATCCACACCGGCGAAAAGCTTCCTTCCCATATCGATACCGTTGCTGTTACTGCGAAGATGATGCAGGCTATGTATGATTCTTCCGAGCAGGGCAGAGAAATCGTACTCGATTAATTGGAGCTGTCTAAACTTTGCAGATCGAAAAACGCGACAGATGAAATAACGGTTTTCGTTCACCCGTAGGGGATGACGTCCTCGTCATCCCGCAACCAAATAAAAATGTAGGAATCCGTTTTTTAACGGATTCCTTCTTTGTTTTTTATCGCGTTTTTCTATAAATTTTTACTTCGCTAGCTGTAGATCACTACAGCACGCTCGTAAAAATTCATTCTGCTTTGTTTATACAGCTCCCCGCTTCAGTTGACTCTCGCTGCTACAGACGTTGCGTTTCGAAAATGGTTATTACGGTTTTTTGCTCCGCAAAAAACTTATTCTTTTACAAACTCGATGATATCTTCTACCTTGCAATCCAGAACGTAGCACAGAGCGTCCAATGTTTTTGTGCTGATAGCTTCCCCTTTTTTTATTCGATGCAAGGTGTTTGCGGAAAAACCTTGCTTGAAAATTAAATTATATTCTGTAATATTTTTCTTATACAGCGTTTCGTAAAACGGTCTATATGAAATCATTTTTATCACCAAAATGATTTTATCATACTCAACCTCTTGACAATACTCAATAAATTGAGTATAATAATTTGTGATTGTTTGTTATAATAAGATAAACAAACGGTTTTATTTTAAAAGAGGAGTTTTTAAAAAATGGCAAAATTATTTAATCAAGGTATCGCGTTGACGCCCCGCCAGAATTACGAGCGCAAATACAACGGCGCCAGAGCAAACCTGCTGCTTGTTGTTATTGTTACGCTGGTAAACCTTCTTTTGGTTTCTACGGGTTCGGATTCGTATTTTCTGTTTTCCGCATACATTCCCTATTTTATAACCGTAATAGGATTGTCCTGGTGCGGTATGCTGCCTCCCGAATATTACGAAGCGCCGCTGGAGGAGTATATATTTTTTGATAAATCCCTGTTCGTAGCTCTGCTTATACTCGCGGTAATACTCACCTCTTTGTATCTCCTTGCCTGGTTTATGTCCAAGAAAAACCGCGTGGGCTGGATAATTTTCGCCCTTGTTTTCTTTGGACTGGACACCGCGGGAATGCTTATATTAAACGGCTTTGCCGCCGAATCCATAATGAACATAGTATTCCACGCTTGGGTTATTTACTATCTTGTCGTTGGTATTATTGCCCACCGCAAGCTTTTGTATATGCCCGAGTACGAACCGGTAACCGAGGAGGAAGCCCCCGCAGCCGAAACCGCGGAGGGAGAACAAGCAGCCGCAGCCGAAGCCAAGCCCGATTCCCCCGTTTTGAGAAAAGCGGATAAGGATGTAAAGTACAGGGTACTGCTTGAAAAGCGTATGTTCAATATGGATATATGCTACCGCCGTGTAAAGCAGGTAAACGAGCTTGTTATAAACGGCAACGTTTACGATGAATACGTGGCTCTGGCGGAACAGCCCCACATGCTGGAGGCATACGTTGACGGACGCCATATAGCCGCAGGTTACACCGGCACGCACAGCGTTATTAACGTTGACGGTCAGCAGGTAGCGAAAAAATTAAGAATCATTTAAGCTTCCGAGGTGTTGCAAAAATGAAAAAAACACTTATATTATCATTGGTTTTGTGTATACTATTGTCTGCGGCGGGATGCTCCTTGCTTAACCCCGCGCCCAAGGATTTTGAAGTGGCGGATTATAATATGGTCTTAACAGCAGACGAAGGCTTTACCGAAGACACCGGCGGCGAATGGAGCCTGCAGATAACCAATAACAAAGCCTACGTAAGCGTAATGCCCTTTACCTACGAGGAGCTGGGCGATATAACTCCCGAGGAAATTTACGCCCTGCAAAACGAGGACATTTTCACCCGCAGAGAAGATACGAAGGTGCTGGAGGAAGAAACCAAAAAAACCGAAAACGGCAAAACCATTATCCGCACCGTGTTTTCCGCCGTGCTGGACGGGGACGAAAACTACTACGTATGTTATCTGGTAGATATTCCCGAAAGCGAGCTTTGCGCCTGGGTACTCGTTACCACCCTGCCCGAATATTATAATTCCGTTAAGGAAAATTCGGATACCATCGTAGCAAGCTTAAAAGTAAAAGAATAAGGTTTAAAAAATCCGCAGAGCAGATCTGCGGATTTTTTCTATACGTTTCTTGTGGCAATAACGTCAATTCCCGTATCGCAGACGTTTGGTATGACCACGTCGCCGATCTTTACGGGGGAAACCAAGGTAACTTTTCTTAAAGCGGACATAACATCAAACATCTTGCCCTTGGGGATCGCGCCCTTGGTGCGGACGGGGCATCTGCAGATATCGCCCTTTTCCACCTTTACGGTGGAGGTGATAACGCGGGTGGGAGAGGTAAGCTCTGCTTTGCCGTAGGCGGCGCCTCTGGGACAGTTGTTGCCCACGACCTCAAAGGTTGTTTCATCAACGGTGAGGTGACAACCCTTAGGACACACGATACATATAAGCTTTGCCATTTTACTTTACCTCCTCTATGGAAACGGTAAGTTTTTCTGCGTCTCCCACAAGAGAAACGGGAATTACAATACTTTCCATTTCGCCGGGAGCCATATGCTCTCTGTTAAAGGAAGCCACAAGCTTTTCGCCGTTTCTTACGGTAATACGCACGTTGCGGTAAACGTTTCTTACACGGAAGAAAAGAGAAGCTGTCTTTCCGCAATTTTCCGGTCTGATATACTGGGGAACGGTATAGGAAACGCCTTCGCCGTTTTCAACGGTGATAACTCTGCCCGCAGCCTTGGAACCCAAAGCGTATTTTGCGGCGGCGGCGCCTGCACGCTCGCTTTCCGCAGAAACGTAATCCACCAGATCGTGAACGTGAACCACGTTACCGCAAGCGAAAATGCCTTCCGAAAGGGTTTCCATATTTTCGTAAACGAAGGCACCGTTGGTGCGGCGGTCAATGGGAATGCCTGCGCCGCGGGTAAGCTCGTTTTCGGGGATAAGTCCAACGGAAAGAAGCACCGTATCGCACTCGATATCAAATTCCGTGCCCGCGATCGGCTTGCGGTCGGGGCCCACCTTGGCGATAGTTACCCCCTCCACGCGGTTTTTGCCGTGGATGCGGGTGATGGTGTGGGCAAGATACAAGGGAATATCAAAATCGTTAAGACACTGAACGATATTTCTGGTAAGTCCTCCCGAATAGGGCATCAATTCCACGCAGGCGTGAACCTTTGCTCCTTCAAGGGTCATACGGCGCGCCATTATAAGACCGATATCACCCGAACCGAGGATAACGGCGTTTTTGCCTACCATATATCCTTCTATATTAAGATATCTCTGGGCGGCGCCTGCGGTGTAAACACCTGCAGGTCTGTCGCCGGGGATAGAGATCGCCCCTCTGGTACGCTCTCTGCATCCCATTGCGAGAACGATAGCTTTTGCTTCAAGCTCGATATATCCGTTTTCACGGCTGACGGCGCGTACCACACGCTGGGGAGTGACCTCAAGCACCATAGTGTCCGTTAAAACCTCGATATTTTCAAGCTGTTCCACATAGCGGGAAGCGTATTCGGGGCCGGAAAGCTCCTCTTTAAAGCGGTGGAGTCCGAACCCGTTGTGTATGCACTGGTTAAGTATTCCGCCCAGGCAGGTATCGCGCTCGATAATAAGCACCTTTTCTGCGCCGTTATCTCTTGCGCTTACAGCCGCCGCAAGACCTGCGGGGCCGCCGCCGATAACGATAACGTCTATCATAAAGCACCTCCCGAAAGCACGTAACTACCCTCTTTATCCTTTAATATCTTTTCCTTGGGAATACCCGTGTTTTTGTGAATGATATCCAAAACTCTGGGAGCGCAGAAACCGCCCTGACATCTGCCCATACCCGCGTTACAGCGGCGCTTTACGCCGTCTATACTTACGGGAGGAATGGGGGTTTTGAAGGTAGCGTTTATCTCGCCCTCGGTAATGATTTCGCAACGGCAAACAACTCTGCCGTATGCGGGATCTTTTTTGATAAGCGCGTTCTTTTCCTCCGCGGTAAGCTCTTTAAAGCGGATAACCGAACGGGAATCCGTATAGGTTTCCTTTTTGCTCATTTCCAGTCCCGCGTCCTTAAGCAGTTCGCACACGTATTCCGCAATAGCGGGGGCGGATGCAAGACCGGGGGATTTTATTCCCGCAAGAGAAAGGAATTGGGGGGAAACGAAGCGGATTATAAAATCCTCCTCGTTGGTGTTTGCGCGCATTCCCGCGAAATTGCGGATATTGGCAGAAAGATTTAAAGAAGGCACGCTTTTGTAAGCGGCGTTGCGGACAAAATCCAATCCCTGCGCCGTGGTGGAAATATCCGTTTTATCGGAAACGCCCTCTGCGTTGGGGCCCACGATAATATTTCCGTGAACGGTGGGGGAAATAAGCACGCCCTTGCCGTTTTTGTTGGGGCACTGGAACACCACGGTGTTTACAATACCGAAAGCGCTTTTATCTAAAAGGAAGTATTCCCCTTTGTTTGCCTTCAGAACGAAATCGGGCTCTTTTACATATCCTTCCACCTCGGCACAGTTTACGCCTGCGGCGGCAACGATATATTTTGCCCCATATTCGCCCTTTTCCGTAACAACGGTGTTTTCTTTAATATCCGTTACCTTTTCGCAAAGGTGCAGTTCAAGCCCGTTTACCACCGCCGTTTCCGCAAATGCCAGTGCGTATTCCCAAGGGGAAATAACGCCTGCTGTGGGCGCGTAAAGGGCGGAAGTAGCGTCTTCGGATATATTGGGCTCAAGTGCGCGAAGCTCCTCTTTGTTAAGGATGCGCAGTCCGGGAACGCCGTTTTGCACACCGCGCTCGTACAGCTTTTTAACCGTGGCATCGTCCTCTTCACCGAAAGCGCAAACAACAGAGCCGGTCTCCTTAAAAGGAACGTCCAGCTTTTTGCATATTTCATGGGCAAGCTCGTTTCCACGCACGTTAAGACGGGCGGTGAGAGAGCCGGGCACGGGATCGTACCCCGCGTGGATAATGGCGGAATTTGCCTTTGTGGTACCGGTGGCGATATCGTTTTCTTTTTCAAAAAGCGCCACACGCAGATTATATTTTGTAAGTTCATACGCCGCGGCAGAGCCGATAACTCCGCCGCCGATAATTATAACGTCAAACATTCAAAGTCCCTCGCTTGGAACAAAAATGCCCGATATTTCACGGGCATTTTGTATTTAATACTAAGTATTAATTATCAATTATCTCTTTTTCTTAACAACGATCACAACTACCACAACAACTGCGATAACTGCAACTACGCCGGCAGCGATACCGATGATAAGACCGGTGTTGTTGGGCTCTGTTGCCGAAGGTTCTTCGGAATTATTGGCAGCAGGAACAGATTCGTTCTGCTCTTCGGATTCGTCTGCAGGTTCTTTGGAGGGCTCTTCGGAAGGCTCTTCGGAAGGCTCTTCGGAGGGTTCATCGGGCTTCTCTGCGGGAACTGCGTAGTAAACTACTGCGCCGGTCTCGAAGGTCTGCTCTGCGAAGTTGTAGCCTGCGAAGTATACGATGTCGCCTGCAACGAGGCCCTGAAGAGCGTCTCTTCTTGCTAAGCCTTCGGTGCCTTCACCGTGAGCCGCGAGAGCGATATCGCCTTCCTGAACGTCTGTAAATGCGAATTCATAGTCACCGTCTGCGGTCTTAACTTCTACTACGGAGTACTGACCTTCGGTTTCGGTAGGTCTGAGAAGTACGCATGCGGACCAAGCAACGTTGTACTTTGCGAGGTCGCTGAGATCGGTGATGATGGTGCTGGAGTCAGTCTGGATAGCGGTGTTGAAGGGAACGTGCTTGATCATGGTAGCGCCTGCGGGAACTTCAACGATAGGTTCGATATCGTCAAGGCTTACGGATTCTTCGGTGCTTACTTCATCGTACTGGTTGCCGCCTTCGGACTTAAGGCCTGCGCCAAGCTCGGTAAGGCCGATCCATTCCCAGGAAACTTTATCCCAACCCTGACCGTTGGGGCCCATAAAGAAGGATACGGAAACGAACTTTGCGTCTACAGTTGCGCCGAGGTCTACAACGGTTTCGATCTGATAAGACTTGTTAAGGTCAACTTCGCCTTCCATAGTCCAAGCGATCTCGTTGAAAGCAACGCCGTCCTTGGAGGTACCTACGATAAGAGCGTTATCCTGAGGAAGACCGATCATTGCGTTGCAGTATACGTACCAGTTGATGTAAACGGTATCGATGCTCTGAAGAGAATCAAGCTCGAAAATGATGGTGCATTCGGAAGGTTCTTCGGAATTGCAGTTGGTGTTCTGAACGAGAAGGATGCCGGGCTTGTTAAAATCGCTTGCGGCAGCGTCTGCGTCGGAAAGAACGGAGCCGTCATACAGCTGAGCGGGATCGTCTGCTGCGAGGGGCTTGATGTAATCACCCTTGAATTCTACGCCTACAACGTTGGATTCCGCGGAAACGGGAATCAGGAAAAGGGCAGAAACAAGAGCTACTGCGATAATTGCGCATAAAAGCTTTTTCATAGGGATTTTGCTCCTTTAAAAAAATATTAATTTGTGAACTGATTATACAACATTTGCGCCCGAAAGTCAACAATAAAAACAAAAATGCCCGTGTTTTACGGACATTTTCGTTTTTATTTTGCTATTATTTCTTCTTTTTAACAACGATTACCACTACAACTGCTACTGCCGCGATAACAACTACGCCGGCAACGATACCGATGATAAGACCGGTGTAACCGACGTCTTCTTCGCCTGCTTCGGAGTTATCAACTACGGGAGTGGATTCATCTGCGGGAACAGATTCATCTGCGGGAGCAGACTCATCTTCAGACTCGGAGGATTCATCGGGTGTTTCGGAAACCTCATCGGAAACGTTGTCGGAAGAAGTATCATCGGGTGTTTCGGAGGTATCGCCGATGCTTGCATTGTAGTTTTTAAAGTAAACCACCGCGCCTCTTTCAAAGGAAAGCTCTTCAAAATTATAGCCGGCAAAGGTTACGATATTCCCTGCACTGAGGGCGGCAAGTGCTTCTCTGTTTGCCTTGGTGCCGTCGGCAGCGTCATCGCCGTGAACGGAAAGAACGATATCGCCTTCCGCCGCATCCGCAAAAACAAAGGCTTCGTCGCCGTTAAGCCACTTTACCTCAACAACGGAAAATTCGCCTTCAACCTTGGTGGGTCTGAGCAGCGCGCAAGCAGTCCACTTTACGTTATAGCTCTGCATTGCCGCAGGGTCGGTGATGATGGTATAAGAGCCGGTGGTGATAGAGGTGTTGAACTTTGCGTGCTTGAGAGCTACGTATCCTTCGGGTATCTCTACGATAGGCTCGATCTGGTCAAGAGGGGTGTTGTCTTCGCTGACTTCGTCATAGCCGCCGCCGAGAACTTCATCAACCATAAGACCTGCGCCCACTTCGGTAAAGCCTACCCATTCCCACATAGGACAGTACCAGCCGTCCTGATTATTGGGGCCGTATTCAAAGGAAACGGAAACGTATTTTGCCTTTACGGTCTGACCCAGTCTTATAGTGGTCTCAAGCTGGAAGGAGGTATCGGGGTCGGTCTCGCCCTCGAAATCGTATGCGCCGATCTCTATATAGGTTTCGCCGTCTTCGGAATAACCGATAATAAGGTTGTTATTGTGGGGAAGACCGATGATCGCCTGATGATATACGTACCAGGTGATATACACGGAATCGATGTTCTGAAGGGTATCAAGCTCGAAATACATGGTTGCGATAGTGTTGTTTTCCGCATCCATCATATTGGTGTTCTGAACCAGAACGATACCTTCTTTGTTGAAATCCTTTGCCTGTGCGTTTTCATCGGAAAGGATCTTGTTATCGCAAAGAAGATCAACGTTTGCGCCTGCGCGGAGCTTTACGTGCTCGCCCTCAAACCAGACGCTTTTTACGTTTGCCTTTGCATCTGCGGGAATGATGAAAAGTGCGCAGATAACGGCAAGAACAATAAGTACGCTTAAAATTCTTTTTTTCATTTTTTTACTCCTTTTTTAACGATGAACTACGTATTTCGGAAGATTTTTGTCCTGCGAACAAAACTCAACCATTCCGGGGTCCCCACAAAACCGCAGGTTTTGCGGGGTGGTTCGTTTCTCGTTCATAGTTCATAGTTTCTTTTCTGCTTCAATTATACGATGTCCGCTTCAAATTGTCAATGTGTTTTAAAATGTAAATTTTTATAATGCGGGTGTATATTTATTTACATTTTATTAACGGTATGTTATAATATAAGGAAAGAGGTGGTAAAATATGAATTTTTTGCTTATACTCGATTCTTTCAAGGGAAGCATATCCTCCGCCGAAGCGGCAAACGCCGTTAAAAGCGGTATCGGTTCGGGAGAGGTGATCCCTTTTTCCGACGGAGGCGAAGGCTTTGCGGAGTGTATAGAACAGACTTGCGGCGGCGAGCGGATATGTTTTCCCACCTTTGACAGCTACGGCAGAGAGATATCCTCTTATTATCTGCGCATAGACGACACCGCAGTTATAGAAACCGCCCTTGCGGACGGACTTATGACCGTGGGTGCGGACCACCCGAATATTATATACGCCCGTTCCTTCGGAACCGGTGAAACCATTAAAAAAGCCCTTGAAGACGGATGCAAAAAGCTTATTATCGGCTTTGGGGGCAGTGCCGTAAATGACGGAGGCGCAGGCGCTTTGCAGGCGCTGGGCGTCCGTATTATCGGCGGAAAAGGACTTACCGCTCTTGCGGGCGAGTGGGCAGTGGGTATTGACCTTGAAAATATCACTCCCCTGCTGAAAGAAGCGGAAATTATCTTCGCCTGCGACGTGGACAACCCATACTGCGGGGAAAACGGCGCGTCTATGGTGTTTTCTCTCCAAAAAGGGGCGAGTGAGCAGACTGCTGTGCGTATGGAAAAAAGCCACAGACGGTTTGCAAAAGCCCTTTTGGACGCAACGGGAAAGGATATTTCCGAAATCCCCGGCGCAGGGGCGGCGGGAGGACTTGCCGGCGGGCTTATGGCTGTGTGCGAGCCGAGGATAAAAAGCGGGTTTGAAGTCTTATCCGAATTGTGTTCTCTTGAAGAAAAGATAAAAAAAGCGGATATAATTATTACAGGCGAAGGAAAAACAGACAAGCAGACTCTTATGGGAAAACTGCCAATGCAGGTGACAAAGCTTGCAAAAAGCATGGGAAAAAGAGTCGTTTGCGTTTCCGGAACCATTACCGAAGAAGGCAGAAATTTGGGCGCAGACCTTTATATACCCCTCTCCCACGGGGAAATTACGGCACAGATGACTATTGCCGACCCCGTACCCTATCTTATTAACGCAGGAAAAATAATTAAAAATACATACGAGGTTTAAAAATGGACACGAACCAGACTACCAACAACCAACAGACCGAAAAGACCGAGCAGACTATTCTTGACATTCAGCCCGAAATAGAAAATACGCCTGCGCCCAAAAAGAAAAGACGTAAAAACTCCTGGTGGGGTGTTACTCTTTGCGTATTTTTGGCTATCGGCGTATTTGTTTCCTCAGCCGTAGGCACGGGATTTTTGCTTTTGCGCAACGCGGTTGCGGGAGATATCGTACACACGGTAGTGGAAAAAACAGACGTGCTTTCCCTTGAAATAGGCGGTTCCACCGTTGCGGAAAAGGTAGAGGAGGTATTAAAATCCTCCGGCAACGAAACCCTTGCCTCTATGTCTGCGGAAGAAATACGCGCTTTTGCGGAAAACGCGGGACTTGACGATGCAATGAAGGATATGATAACCAAAGCGCAGGATTATCTTGCGGGCAACGCGGAAAGCTTTGAGATCACTCCCGAGCAGATACTGGTCCT
Source organism: Clostridia bacterium (assembly GCA_017537345.1). Classification (GTDB taxonomy): domain Bacteria; phylum Bacillota; class Clostridia; order Oscillospirales; family CAG-382; genus SFLA01. The sequence goes on from JAFYKY010000012.1 coordinate 22,573, forward strand.
TATAGAAGACAACAAGCAGAATATTTATGATGCAACGGGATACGAGATAACCGAATCCGACCTTACGCAGATAGAAACCGTGCTTGAAGAGCATACCGAAACCATTAATCAGGCGACAAGCGAAATTCTGGCAAATCCTGCCGTAAAGACCACAATGACCACTATAAACATAGCCATAAGCCCCGCTATTCCCGCGGCGGCTTTCGGGGTTGCAGCCCTTTGCGTTTTGCTTATGATACCCCTGCTCCGCAGAAAAGAAGGCGTGTTTATATTCTCCGGCATACCCGTACTCCTGTGGGGCGCGGTGCTGGGCGCGATATACGGACTTTCCGCCACCATTACGGAATTCGTAATTTCCAACATCCCTATGCCCCAAACTATGCTTACGGTGGCAAGAACCGTGCTGGGCGTTATCTTTGAGCCGGTGCTTCTGGCGGCAATTATCGCAGGCAGCGTTGGATTTATATTTATAGTACTTTACATCGTTCTGGCGATAGTAATGAAAAAGAGCAAGAAATACGCCCACTGATAACAGAAAGGAAAACACTATGTCACTTACAAACGGACACGAGCAGGCAAAAGCCCTTACAAAAGGACTTTTTAAAGCTGTTCTGGGAAAAGAAAAGGAAGCTGTGCTTTTGGTAACCGCATTTTTGGCAGGGGGACACGTGCTTATAGAGGACGTTCCCGGCGTGGGTAAGACCACCCTCGCTTCCGCTTTGGCGCGGCTTTCCGGCTTGGATTACAACCGCGTTCAGTTTACGCCCGACGTAACTCCTTCCGATATTACCGGTTTTAATATGTTTGATAAACGCTCCGGCGAATTTGTATTCCGCCACGGTGCGGTTAACGCGGATATATTCCTTGGGGACGAAATTAACCGTGCTTCCCCCAAGACACAGTCCGCACTTCTTGAATGTATGAACGAGGGTACCGTTACGGTAGACGGTGAAATGCACGCTCTGCCCAAGGTATTTACGGTTATTGCAACCCAGAACCCTATGGGATTTGTAGGTACTTATCCCCTGCCCGAAGCGCAGGTAGACAGATTTTGTATGCGCTTTTCTATGGGATACCCCACCTTTGAAGCGGAAATGCGTATTGCCGCAGGTATGACCCACGAAAACACCCTGCCCACCCTTACTCCCGTAACCGACAGAGAATCTCTTGCCGCTATGCGTGAAGAGGTAAAGCAGGTTTCTGTGGACGAGGAGATATACAAATACGCGGTTACTCTTATAACCGCAACCAGAAACAACAAATACATAGCTTTGGGCGCATCCCCCAGAGGAAGTGTAATGGTGGTGCGTCTTGCAAAGGCGTATGCATATCTTCAGGGCAGAGATTACGTGCTTCCCGAGGATATTCACGCTATGTTCGTTCCCTGCATAAACCACAGAATTACTCTTTCACAGGAAGCAAAGCGCAAGTTCCTTACCGCAGAGCAGGTGCTTGAAGAAATTCTTAAAGAAACAGACCTTCCCCGCCGCGGTAAAGGCAGAATATGAAAAACAAAAATTTCGGCGCAACACGGTTAATAACTTTACCCTTTTACCCACTGCCCACCGTTTGGTTTTTCCCTTATGCGGCGGCGGTTTTCGGGCTGTGCTGTTATGCCATAATCCGTAAAAATACCCCTATGGGCATTGCCGCCACCTTTTTGATAATACTGCCCATCCTTTCCCTGATCTACGCATTTATTTGCTTTTGCGGAATAAGCGGGGAGATCGGGTTTGATAAGCAGTTTTTGCGCAAGGGCGAAAGTGCGTCCGCTACCCTTACGGTGTATAATTATTTCCCCCTTCCCCTGCCGGGGCTTACGGCAAGTATGTATATCCCAAAAGCGGAAAAGGACGGTTACGTTTACACCCGTATTCCCGTAAGAACAAAAACGGGAGTAACGATGGGCGGACTTTCCGCAGTTACGGCGGTAAAGCCGGTGGCTTTTGGACTTTCCGGCTGCTTTGAGGTATGCTGTAAACGCCTTTCGGTGCACGACCCTATGGGACTCTTTAAAATCGTAAGCGGTGGCGAATTCAAGGTAAATATGCCGGTTATTCCCGTTCAAGGCAGAAAGACGGAACAGACCAAGATACACTCGGGTATGGGCGAAGGGGCGGACAGAAACCGCCGCGGAGACGACAGAGACGAAGTGTTTGAAATTGCGGATTACGTTCCCGGCGACAGCTTAAAGGATATTCACTGGAAAAAAAGCGCCAGAGAAGAAGAATTACAGATAATACGCTTTGCATCCCCCAAGGAAAGATGCCATTGCGTGCTTTGCGATACGGGAGATTATCTCCCCGAAGCCGACCAAAAGAAGGAGAAAAACCCTGCCCTTTTGGATTCCGTTCTGGAAACCGCCTACGGAATGTGCCTTTCCCTGGCGTCCGAGGGGGACAGCGTTTTGCTTTCCTGGCGGAACGGAAAAGAAAACATAGGTATTACCGCTTCTATGGAAGAAGCCTTCGTTTCTCTTTGCAAAAGCGGATACGTGCCCGTTGGCTCGGAAAGCCGTATTGACCCCATACTTTTGGGCGAAGCGGATGCGGTTACCCTTATTACCGCCGCCGTTAACGAGGACACAGCCGCACAGATCGTGGCTTTGCAGACGGAAGCACCCAATATTAAAGGTATTGCGGTGATGGTATGCGCCCCCTTGGGCGAAGCCCCCGCAGTAGACACAAATATTATTAAAAAGCTGGAAAGCGCGGGAATTACCGTGCTGTATTCCTTGGCTGAAACGGGAGGAAGAGTATGAACTTTCGTCCCAATTTAACAAGAAAAAGACAGATTTTTGCTTCCCCCTCCTCTGCTATGGGCTTTTTCGCCTGCCTTGCTTTATGCTTTATTACGGCGGCGGCGGTGGCAGGATTTGCAAAAAGCACCGTTTTACCGGAAATTTCTCTTTCTATAGTATACTTCGCCTGCTTGTTTACGGCGGCGGCAATGGGATGCGGATTTTTGTTTTCCGCAGAGTGGATAGTTTATCCCGCCCTTATACTTCAGGGAATGGGGATTTTGTTTATTACATTCCTTGACGTAAGCGATGCTTTGAGCGCAAAAATAGACATTATCGTTTCGGAGATTATCAGATACGAGCCGGATTATTATATTCCTTATCACGATATGGGATTGACCGTGGCGGCGGCGATGCTTGCCTGCGCGTGTCTTATGGTGTTTGCCCACTTTTTGTTAAGGTGCAGATCCCTTGTGCCCGTACTGCTTACCTCTGCCGTAACTATGGGACTGTTTATTGCCCTTGAAAGAAACGACAGCGCCCATTTTTACATAATGATACTGTGTATCATTGCCATGCTTTGCGTTTCCGTGCAGGGAAAAGCGGGAAAGGTTATGGGCGCTTCCCTGCCCATTACCAAAATAGGCGTAAAAACCCTTGCGTTTTTGCTGGCGGCGGTGTTTGTTTTACTGCCCGTTGCTTCCGACGAAAGCTTTTCAAAATCGGTAATGGACGCTATTTCCCAGCTTACGGGAATAAAGCCTCCCACGGTTTCTCCCGGCGGATTCGGCGATGCCAGCGGCGAAGTATCTATGGACGGATACGAGCAGTTTATGAACGATCTTGAGGAAAAGCAATCTACCACCGAGCTTGAGGATATCGAATTCCAAAATATTCTTTTATACATAGTTTCCGGTGCCAATGACAGCACGGATATGTTCCTGCGCCGCCGTATTCATTACGAATACGGCAACAACGCGTGGACGCTGGATTCCTCCAATTCCGCCGACCTGACTGACGATGCATTCAAAGCTCTTGCGGATACACAGAGAGATTTGCTTTCCGCCGTACCCAATACCCGTGATTTTATTACGATTGCAGGGGTGGTAAAGCCCCTTTACCCTGCTATCCCTGCGGGAAGTACCCACATTTCCAACAAAGATGACGAAGCCTTCTATGATCTGGATAAAGACGGGGTTAAGGAAAGATATCCTGCCATTACCACCCATACCTACCGTTTCGGTGAGTTTGAGGACGATGCTGCCTGGTTTGATTTCCTCCGCAGCTACACAGATATAGATTGGGGATACGAAGCCTTTGGTATGAAGGACTACCAAAACCCCGAATTCTATATTTCAGGCGACGAATTGCTGGATAAAGAATTGAGAGCGCTTATGCTGGATATTCTCCGCCGTTATCACGGCTACCAAAGCTACGAAGAATGGCTGAACGCAGAGGATTCGGTGATCGACGCTATCGAAGCGGTGCAGATATATCTTGCCGAAACCAAGTTTTACACGATGAACCCCCAGATGTCCGATCGGTACGAAAATTACGATCACGAAAAGGACAGCATATACAACTTTTTGTTTAACACCGGCGAAGGCTACTGCGTGCAGTTTTCCTCCACCGCCGTACTGCTTTTGCGCTCGCTGGGTATCAACACCCGTTACGTTACGGGCTATTCCTCCAGAGGGGCGGATTTCGGCGGAGGAAGATACATTTACGATTCCAACGCCCACGCTTGGTGCGAAGTGGAGCTTTACGGATACGGCTGGGTCCCCTTTGAAATGACCTACGCCGCAATGCTTAATTCCATAGGCTCCGAAGGACCTCAGCTTGACCCGCCCAACTACCCCGAAGAAACCTCACAGCCCGAAATTTCCGAAGAAGAAAGCTATGAGGACGTAAGCGAGGAATCAAGCGAAGCGGAAAGCAGTGAAATATCCGAAGAAATAAGCGAGCAGGAGTCCGAAACCGAGTCTTCTGTTGCGGTAACCTCTTCCGAAGACGTTTCGACCGACACAAAAACAGACAAAAAAGCAATTATCTATTGTATTTGTGTTTCTGTTTGTGTTATAATCGTTACGTTGATCGTTGCTCTTGTTTACAGACGCAACGAAAAACGCAGAAAACGTGTGTATAAAGCCAGATTTGAGTATTCCTGCGGCGAGGGCGACCCCAACCAAGGACTTATAGATCTGCACACACAGCACATTAAAATGCTCAAGCTTAAAGGCTTTACCCCCATAAAGGGCGAAAAATACCCCGAATATATTAAGCGCGTTTGCCGTTCCGACCCCGAAATGCCCAACCCCGCCTTTGTTATGGAATATTTCCGCAAAGCAGAGTTCGGCGGAAAATGCACGGCAGAGGAGCTTAAAACCGCAGGCAAGCATATTCTGGCGCTTAACGACTATATGTACAAGACCCTTGGCGGTTTTAAAAAGAAAAAAGCATATTTTGCGGGTCTTTTGACAAAGCCCTACAATACCTTAAAAAAGGAGTAAGTTTTATATGACGTACTGCCCTCAATGCGGATACGCGGTTCGCGACGGAGTGGCGATCTGCCCCTCCTGCGGAACAAAGACTCTTTACGGAAACACCCCCGTTAAGGAGGAAACAAAGGAAGAAAGTATTGCCCAAATTCTTGTAAAAGCGGAAGCGGACACCCCCTCTCCCGCAGAGAATACGGAAAAAACGGTTTTCCCCATTCCCGAACCTGCCGCAGAGCAAAAGGAAGATACCCCCGTTAAGACCGCTTACGGCGATAACGTGCTCCCCACGGGAAGATACGCTCCCGTTTCTGCAGGCGGATATCTTTTGAACCAGCTTTTGTTTATGATACCCGTATTCGGGCTTATCGCCGCCATAATTATGGCGTGCGCTTCCAAAAAGCTTAACCGCCGCAGACACGCTCTCAGCGCGGTAATACTTCATATTATTTTCCTTGTGCTGGTTGGCGGGATCATCGGAATTTCCGCAGTGTTCGGATTTTCTGCAGTTACAGCCGCAATCACCGAATGGATAAAAGCTTTGGCATAGAAAAACTCCATAAACAGCAAAAAGAGCAGATCTTAAAAAATCTGCTCTTTTTAAATTTACGGTTGTTTTTTCTTTTTTGTGCAAAGGTAAAATACAAAGTAAAAAGCTACTATATATACCAAAAACAATCCTATAACGCACGCGGGATAAAGTATCTGGTTGCCGTTTACAAAGCGGTATACTATATCGTAGGGGGTGCCGTCTCCGCCGCGGAGGAACATATAGTTATAATCCAACAGCTTGTTTGCAATGAGGGCGGCGCCGCAAAAGCCGAAAAGAATGGTAAAGGTTACCCAGATATTGCGCTTTTTCATGCTTGCCATTCGGGAGAACGCTATGTAAAGAGAAGCAAAGCCGGAAATGGAGTGGGTGTAGCCCGAAACCACGTTATCGAAGCTCAAAACGGGATAACAGCCGTAATTCTGCCCTGCAAAATATGTGCCCATAACCGCGCCCAGCAAGCCGAAGACAAACACGAAATCCAGTGCCGCATTCTTTATTCTGCCCTTTGTAAAGGCGGCAAGAGGAATGGCGATAAGCTGAATACTGCACAAAAACAGCGGCAGGTCATAAAGCCACGCCAGCGGATCCTGCGACCGCACGCATACTATGATAAGCTTGAATATCTCTGCCGAATCGATAAGTATGGCGGAAACGATGAGCACACGGGTTTTGGCCTTTTCGTCTTTGTTTTTGTTCTTTAAGCCGAACAAAACGGCGCAAAGCACCATAATTACCATTAAAGAGGAAACAAACGTTAAATGCTGCCAGGAAAAATAACCTTCGGGTATACGCTGATACCCGCCGAAACCGAAAAATTCTTTCATAAGAAATATTCCTTTGTTTTAAAACTCTTATCGGGAAGCACGAAATTTATTCCGAAGGCTATTTTACCACACTTGTCGCATTTTGTCAAATACAATAATACGGTATATATAAAAAGCAGGCTTTTGCAAGCCCGCTTTAAAATATGATCTTACTTTTTGTTTTGTACGCTTTCGTAGAAATCTATGGTTGCTTCCATATCCGACTGGGCCTTATCCTTTATGGATTCAAAGGTAGAGGTAAAGGAGCCTGCGGGCTTGGTGATAAGAGACTGAAGCATGGTGTCCATACCGCCCCACTTATAGATCATACCGATATCGCATCCGCGGGAAGCAAAGATAATATCAAGCATTCTTACGGTATCGTCATCGCGGGTCTTTTGGTATTTAAGAGCTATATCGTAGTATGCAACAGCAAGGTTGTTTTTGGAATGAGCGCCCATAACCTCCAAGGCGATACCAACCATTTCGTACTGCTTATCGGTAAGTCCGATAGGAATACAGAAAGCGTTGGATGTCCAGGGGTTAACGAGGGTGTAGTAGTTTTCCTGCGCTTTATCGTACTTGGGGAAAGGAACCAGACCGAAATCGTCTTCCATTTCTCTGTAAGCTTCGGTAGAAGAGGGGCCGGAAAGGTTGAAGATAGATCTGCCTTCAACGAAAGCCTTTGTTACAAGCTCAGAGGGCCACTTGGTTACGCCGAAGTAATCGTTTGCGGAAACATAGTAATCTCTGTTCTGCATAAGCTCAAGGATATTTTCGATAACGTCTACGGAACGATCGTTGAATATGGTTATTTCGGGCCATCCGTCTGCGCCGATAGAAGCGGTACGCTCACCGGAAGCATAGAAAAGGAACCACATATCATCGTACTGTCCGCCGTAACCGAACTGATCCTGATAATCTATCTTGCCGTCCTGGTTAAGGTCGTTCTTTATGGTCTTGGACATTTCGATAACCTTATCTATTGTCCATTCGTTGTTATCAACCAGATCATAGGGGCTTTCAAGGCCGTATTCAATGATAAGGTCTTTGTTGAAAGCGATGCAGGAAGTAGCATCCTTGTTGGTGATACCGATATCACCGATAGTGAAATACAAAGCACCGTTAAGGGTCATTTCCTTGTTAAAGGACTGATCCCACCAGGGCTGGGACATATCCAGATAAGGAACCTCGCCGGAAAGCAGGTCAACGAGGATGCCTTCTGCCGCAAGAGCCGCACAATCGTAAAGGCAGGGTGCGGCTACGTGGTAGGATTTTGCACCGGTTACAAGGTCATCACGCATATAAGTAAGGGTATCGCCGTGGTGGCGCTTGCTGTCATAAATGTATTTTTCCTCGATAACCAATCCGTACTGCTCGTAAAGCATATTTGCTCTTTCACGCAGTGCATCGTTAACTACTTCGGGAAGCTGACCTTCCTGACCGTCAACGTATTCGTTATAGAGAATTTCGGAATTTGCGGTTTCGTTTACGCCGGAAGCAAGGAAGATTATCTTTTCTCCTTTATAATCCTTCTGGGGTACGTTTGCCACGTATCCGTCGGAAGAGCTGGTGTCACCAAGCGAAACTTCGCCGGGGTTATCGTTGCAGGCAACCAAAGCTGCCGCCAAAAGAAGCGTAAGCAGTATTACAGCCAAAGCTCTTTTCATTTGTGTTTCCTCCAAAAATATTTTTTGATACAAAATAATTATAACACTGTTAAAGCCAAAAATCAAGGCAGTATGTTGACAATTTACAAATTTATAGGTATAATAAAATCCGAAGGACGCAGGTCATTTGGATGCAGAAGGAATTTTCGCTAGCGGTAGCTGTAGTAAACTACAGCGAGCGACGGTTTCGGGGTCCCTGCAAATGCGAACAGCATTTGTGGGGTGAAACGTGAAAATTTCTACAAAAACGCAAATAAAATAAATTCAAAGAAATTCTGTAAGAATTTCTACCTCTAAACTGTGAGAGGCGGTACGACGAGGACGTCGTACCCTACGGTTTTCGAAACATTTTAGTGTGTTTTTGCGTTTTTGGGTCACGGGGTCCCCACAAAACCGCAGGTTTTGAGGGGTGTCTTCTGCGCCGAATGAACGCGTTCCAAAAAAAGGAGAACAATATGGAAATTAAACATTCTTGGCAAGAGGGCAGACGGTTAAAGACCGCAAACCCTATGATGAATATAGAATCCATAATAATGGCAGAGCGCAACGACGCCTGCAACCAGATACGGGATTGCTTTGAAACCGCCGCCGCAGACGATTACATATTCAAAAAGAGAAAAGAAGGCTTAAAGGGCTTCGGTATAATGCATCTGCTTATTGCCGCATACGTGCGCACCGTTTCCCAGCGTCCCGGAATAAACCGCTTTATTCGGGGACAGCGTGTGTACGCCCGCAACAATATCGAGGTGGCGATGACCATAAAAAAAGAAATGCGTCTTGACGCGCCGGACACCGTTATAAAAATGGAGTTTCCCGCAGACGCCACCGCAGAGGACGTTTACCGCATAGTAAACAAGGAGATCGAAACCGCCCGCACCGAAGAAAGCAGCTTTGACGACGTGGCAAAGGTTCTTGGTTCTCTGCCCAGATTTATGCTTAAATTCGCGGTTTGGGTGCTTAAAAAGATGGATTACCACCGTATGCTCCCCCGCTCCCTTTCCAAGCTTTCACCTTTCCACGGGTCTATGATAATTACTTCCATGGGCTCTCTGGGTATACCGCCCATTTACCACCATATATATAATTTCGGCAACGTGCCTCTGTTTATATCCTTCGGCGCCAAAAGAAGCGTGGTGGAGCTGGATAAAAACGGCGCGCCCGTAAACAGAAAATACGTGGATTACTGCGTGGTTACCGACGAGCGTATATGCGACGGACACTATTTCGCCTCCGCGCTCAAATATATGCGCACCATAATGTCCAACCCCGAGGTTTTGGATAATAAGCCTGAAAAAGTTATAGAAGATATCAAATAAAAAACGGCGAGAAATCGCCGTTTTTTTTAATGAGGAACGAGGAACGAGGAACGAGGAATGAGGAATTACGGAAGATTTTTGTTCGCAGAACAAAAATCAACCATCATTTATCATTTAGCATCGCAAAGCGATGCGTCGCATTCCCGGGGTTCCCCGAAAACGCCACGCATTTTTGGGGTGGGTTCCTCATTCCTCATTCCCGGGGTTCCCCGAAAACGCTATGCGTTTTTGGGGTGGTTGCCGGGGTTCCCCACAAAACCTGCGGTTTTGTGGGGTGCAGGTGGGGACATCGTCCCCTACGATTATCGAATAGCCGTGGCTGTTTGCAGACCGTAGGGGACGTCGTCCCCGACGTCCCGTAACAAAATAAATTTGTTTTTTGCGTCACGCAAAAAACTTACCGAAACGTTGCGTCAGCAACATATCACGCTGTCGAAGACAACATATCACTCAAAAACGACCAGGAAGTGCGCACTTACTCACCACTAATGTGGCGCTGCCATCCAAATTATAAAATAAGCCTCCGGCAAGGATTTTCCTTATCGGAGGCTTAACTATCAGATCTGTTCAGCGTGTTTTTCGAGTTCAGTAATAATTTTATTGAACCTTCCTTCGTTTCTTACAAAGTCAAATCGCTTATCTTCTAATGCTTTCAACCTGAGATTGCAATCATTTCCCTTATAATTTTTGGACGTATTTTGATTTTTATGTTTTAAACGGTTTACCATTGGAGCAGTATAACTCATATCTTTCAAATTGGCTTCAATGATTGCATATCTGCAACTTTCTTCAAGATTGTTCAGAGTGTTTTCTTTATCACCTAATTCACCATATTGAAATGCAATATAAAGATAATATAATGAAAGATCGTGGGCGTAAAATCCAATATTATCATCTGAAAACAAACGCTTTAATATGTCGATGGCAAAGGTGTATACCTCAATATTCTCCAACGGAGAAAACTTTGTTTTTGAAGTCATAGTCACAGCACTCATTGCTGCACTGTGAATTAAAGTTTCAATATAACTTTGACAAGCAACAACGCCTTCTTCACCTTGAAGAATCGTAGATTTTAATCCCTCTCTTGTTGCATGTATGCTTCCACCCATATTGGCGTAATATAAAGCTTTTTCATTATCGATGCCATCATAAGTATAGCATAAATATTGGACGGCGTGCTCTCTTTGCATTGCATTGGTTGACTTTGTTAAAAGCTCTTCTCCAAGGGCAATAATGCGATTAGCTTCGTCCTTGGGACAAGGATATTGGGCCTTCCGATTTATTGCAAACATCAATTGCTCAATTACATCGCAGTTGTTCGGAAATTCGGTATAAGCCTTTTCCCATAGTTCGAGATTATTATCATTCTCTCCGTTATTTTGAAAGATCGCGGCTTGCCGTTTATATTTAGTAATCGCTTCTTCCACTCTTACTTGATCTACACAAAGCAATTCATCAACAGTCACATCAAAGTAAAATGCGATTTTGGGCAACAAAGTAATATCCGGATAACCTTCTCCGCGCTCCCATTTTCCAACAGATTGAGGAGTGATTCCGAGATGGTTTGCGAGGGCTTCTTGGGTAATGTTTTTCTGCTGTCTTAATGAGCGTAATTTTTCTTTCAAATTGATTTCCATATATTCAATCCACCTTTGTTTAGATTGATAAGCGCTTATCTTGACTATATTATAACAAATATTCGTTGCCCATTCAAGAACCGCAAAGTTTATCTGCGGGCGTTTTTTACAACCTTTAGTTGTTTGATCTAAAAGCCTCGGCAATGGGACTCCCTGCCGAGGCTGAATTTTTATTAAACTGTCCTTTAGAATCCGCCGCAAAATGTCTGCGGTTTTTCTTGCTTTTCAAAATACGATGTGCTATAATATACTGATTAACTTTGTAATATCGGAGCATTCATGACATATACACAGGCAAAACAAAAACTTTTTAACAGATTATACAAAAATCTTAACGATAAGCAAAAGGAAGCCGTTTTCAATATAAACGGTCCCGTTTTGGTGCTTGCGGGCGCGGGAAGCGGTAAAACCACCGTGCTGGTTAACCGAATTTCCCATATAATAAATTACGGCGATGCATACTGCCGTGAAACCGAATCCCCCGAAGGAATCAATATGGGGTATATGCAGTATCTTATGGATTACGGCGATAATATCCAGATACGGGATTTTTTGAAGCAGACGGCGGTTGAGCCTGCGCTCCCTTCCCGAGTGCTGTGCGTTACCTTTACCAACAAGGCGGCGGAGGAGTTCCGCGCCCGTCTTAAATCCTCTTTGGGTGACAGAGCAGGGGAAATCTGGGCAGGAACCTTCCATTCTATATGCGTGCGCATACTCCGCAAGCATATTCACCTTTTAGATTTTGACAACAGCTTTACCATATATGACAGCGACGACAGCAAAAAGACCATTACCGCCTGCCTTAAAAAGCTTAATTTAAGCGACGATATTATGACACCCTCGGTTTTGCAAAACGAGATCTCCCGTCTTAAAGAAAAGGGATACACCGCAGAGGAGTTTGAGCAGACCGCATCCGATTTCAGGGAAAGACATATTTCCGCTGTTTTCACCGAATACGCAAAAACCTTAAAGCAGGCATCTGCTCTGGATTTTGACGATATTATTCTTTATACAAACATTCTTTTTGATACACATCCCGATGTGCTGAGGAAATATCAAAACCAATTTGAATATATATTGGTTGACGAATATCAGGACACGAACCCCTCTCAGAGCCTTCTTATCCACGCCCTTGCGGGGGACAGACAAAACGTCTGCGTGGTGGGAGATGATGACCAATCCATTTACTCCTTCCGCGGCGCAACGGTGGAAAATATACTTGAATTTGATAAGACCTTCCCCAAAACCAAGGTTATACGGTTGGAGCAAAACTACCGTTCCACCCAGAATATTCTTAACGCCGCCAACGAGGTTATTGCAAACAACACGGGCAGAAAAGGAAAAACCCTTTGGACCGATGCAGGTGACGGAGAGAAGATAACGCTTAAAAAGCTTCCCACCCAGATAGAGGAGGCACAGTACATTGTTAATTATATCGACGATAAAGTGCGCACCCGCCTGAACGGTTACGGAGATTTTGCCGTGCTGTACCGAGTGAACGCACAGGCAAACGCCATAGAAAACGCCCTTTCCCACGCCCATATCCCCTACCGTGTTTACGGCGGCATACGCTTTTTTGAGCGAAAGGAAATCAAGGATGCGGTGGCGTATCTTTCCGTGGTACTTAACCCCAAAGACGATGTCCGTGCAAGACGTATTATAAACGTGCCTGCAAGAGGGATCGGCAAAACCACTCTTGACAGTCTGGATGCTCTTGCATCAAGAGAGGGTATAAGTATTCTGGAGGCGGCTTCCCGTGCAGACGAATTCCCCGCCCTTTCAAGAGCATACCCCAAGCTTAACGCTTTTTGTATGCTTATTGAAGAATTGCGGGAGTTTTCCCAGACCCACACGCTGGGCGAGCTGGTGGACAAGGTAATGGAGCTTACCCAGTACAAGCAGTACCTTATCTCCGGCGAGGACGGCGAGGATAAGTTGAGAAATATAGAGGAATTCATTTCTTCTGCCCGTCTTTTTGAAGAAACGTCAAAGGACCCCTCGCTCGCCGCATTTCTGGAGGATATTTCCTTGGTTTCGGATACCGACGATTTCGAGGAAAACGCACCCCGCGTTACCTTAATGACCGTTCATTCCGCCAAGGGATTGGAGTTTAACACCGTGTTCCTGCCCGGATTTGAGGAAGGCTTGTTCCCCTCCTCCCGCTCCATGGGCGAAAAAAAGGAATTGGAGGAAGAACGCAGACTTGCATACGTGGCAATGACCAGAGCAAGAAAACAGCTTCTTATACTCCACACCTCTACCCGTATGATGTACGGACAAACCAACGTAAACCGTGTTTCCCGCTTTGCGGAGGAAATACCGGAAGAATGTCTTAAATCCGAAAAAGGCTCGGGCAAAAAGGGAGGATACACCCCCGCCCCCGAGTATACATATACCTCAAAAACCACCCTCGTTTCCGAAAAACCGAAGGCAGCTTCACCTATTCTTGCGGCAGGCACCCGTGTAAAGCACAATTTCTTCGGAGAAGGAGAAATTATCTCCGCCGAAGCTATGGGCGGCGACGCACTGTATGAGATACAGTTTGATAACGGAATGGTGAAGAAGTTGCTGGGTGCGTATGCAAAATTAACTGTAATAGAATGAGAAACGAGAAACGAGAAACGAGGAACTTCGGTAGATTTTTGTCCAAATGACAAAAATCATTTGATTTGTTAAAATGCGAGGACTTTATGAAAAACGATGTTCTTTCTGAAAAATCTTTTAATTTTGCTGTAAAAATATTACATTTAACAGAAAAACTGAGAGCAAACAAAGAGTATATCGTATCTTCCCAAATAGGAAGAAGCGGGACTTCTATCGGAGCAAATATAAGAGAATCAAAATATGCTCAAGGAAAGAGAGATTTTGTTTCTAAGTTGGAAATAGCATCAAAGGAAGCTACTGAAACATGTTATTGGCTTGAGATACTGTTTGCCGCCAAATATATTGAAAAAGATATATTTGAAGAATTGCACGGCGAATGCAGTGAGCTTTTGAATATTCTTTCCGCATCCTGTTGCACGGTAAAAGAAAAAATAAAACACGATAAATAAAAAAGATTCGGAAGACTTTTGCAACACTTTGCAAAAGTCAACCACAGTTTCTCGTTTATCGTTCCGAGTTCCTCGTTAAAAACATTATTTCTCACCCAAGGAGTATTTATTATGGCACAAATCTATCCCTTCAAAGCCTTGCGCTACACCAAAAAAGCAGGCAAATTAAAAAACAACATCTGCCCCCCTTATGACATTATTTCTCCCGAGGAGAGAAAGGCGCTTACGGAAAAGAGCGTGTTCAATCTGGTTCATCTGGAAAAGCCGGAGGGGGAAAACAAATACGTGGAAGCACGCCACACTCTTGAAAGCTGGATAAAAAACGGCGTTGTGGCGTATGACGACAGCGACAGTATATACCTTTACCGTGTGGCGTTTAACTTTGGCGGAAAGGAATATTATTACGATGGAATTATAGCTCTTTGCAAGGCCTATAATTTTGAAGAGAAGGTAGTCCTCCCCCACGAAAACACACTTAAAGGCGCAAAGGAAGATAGATTCCGTCTGCTTCTTGCCACCCGCACATCCTTTTCCTCCGTATATTCTCTTTACGAGGATAAAGACGGCGCGGTAAAGACTGCCCTTAACGGCGTTACGGACACCGAGCCCGTTTCCTGCGTTACGGACGGAGAGGGAGTTACCCACACTTTGTGGAGAATTTCCGATGAAAACGTGATAAACGCAGTTGTGGACGGTATGGCGGACAAAAAGCTGTATATCGCAGACGGACACCACCGCTACGAAACCTCTTTGCGCTACCGTGATTTTACGGGATATCCCGAAGCGGGGGCTTTGCTTATGACAATGGTGGATATGGATTCCGAAGGACTTTTGGTGCTTCCCACCCACCGTATACTTAAAAAAGAAGCAGATTTGGAAAAGATCTTCGCCGATATGGAAGAGGATTTCGATATAAAGGTGCTTGATTCCAAGGAAGAAACAGAAAAATTCCTTGAAGAAAACAAACATTTACACGCTTTCGGTATCTATGCGGGCGGCGTATACAGAGGAGTTACCCTTAAATGGGCGCTTACGGACGCTACTCCCGTAAAGGATCTGGACGTTTCCGTTTTACACGATATAATTCTGGAAAAGCGTTTCGGCGTTACAAAGGAAGACCTTGCCTCCCAGACCTGCCTTGAATACACCCGCGATACCAGCGAAGCGGTGCAGGCGGTGGACGGCGGCGCAACTGCAGCCTTCATACTTAACGCAACCAAGGTCACCCAGATACGTGACGTTGCCGACGCAGGTGAAAAAATGCCCCAAAAGAGCACATATTTCCACCCCAAGCTTATTTCGGGACTTATTATGAGAAGATTATTCTGATAAAAAAGGATGATATAAAAAAATGAAAAAAGAACTTGCTACAAAATACGATCCTTCCTCTTTTGAGGACAGACTGTACGCCATGTGGAGTGAAAACGGATATTTCACCCCCTTACGTGACGACACAAAAACCCCCTTTACCATGGTTATTCCCCCTCCCAACATTACGGGCCAGCTTCATATGGGACACGCTTTGGATAACACTTTGCAGGATATCCTTGCCCGCTATAAGCGTATGTGCGGTTTTTCCACCCTCTGGCTTCCCGGCACCGACCACGCTTCTATCGCTACCGAAGCAAAGATAGTTGAGCAGATGCGCAAAGAGGGCGTTACCAAGGAAGATATCGGCAGAGACGGATTCCTTGAACGCGCTTGGGATTGGAACACCAAATACGGCGGAAGAATTATAGAACAGCTTAAAAAGCTTGGTTCCTCCTGCGATTGGACAAGAACCCGCTTTACTCTTGACGAAGGCTGCTCCGAAGCGGTTAAGGAAGTTTTCGTACGTCTTTACGAAAAAGGACTTATCTACCGCGGCGAGCGTATTATAAACTGGTGTCCCCACTGCCTTACCTCTATTTCCGATGCAGAGGTTGAATACGAAGATCAGGCAGGACATTTCTGGCATATCCGCTACCCCGTAAAGGATAGTGACGAATTTGTAGAGCTTGCCACCACCAGACCCGAAACCCTTTTGGGCGATACCGCTGTGGCTGTTAACCCGAGCGACGAAAGATATCAGCACCTTATCGGCAAAACTCTGGTTCTTCCTCTGGTTGGCAGAGAGATTCCCGTTGTTGCGGATGATTACGTTGAAAAGGATTTCGGTACCGGCGTTGTTAAGATCACCCCTGCTCACGACCCCAACGACTTTGAGGTTGGCGCACGCCACGGTCTGCCCCTTATAAACGTAATGACCGACGATGCTCACATTACCGAAGATTACCCCGCATACGCAGGTATGGACAGATACGAAGCCCGCAAGGCTATTGTAAAAGACCTTGAAGAGGGCGGCTTCCTCGTTTCCGTAGAGGACCACGCCCACAACGTAGGCACCTGCTACCGTTGCGGCACCACTATCGAACCCAGAGCAAGCAAGCAGTGGTTTGTTGCTATGAAGACTCTTGCCGAGCCTGCTATAAAGGCGGTAAGAGAGGGCGATATCCGCTTTATCCCCGAAAGATTTGATAAAAACTATTTCCACTGGATGGAAAATATACGCGATTGGTGTATATCCCGTCAGCTTTGGTGGGGACACAGAATTCCCGCTTTCTATTGCGATGATTGCGGCGAACTGGTTGTAACCAAGGACGCAACCGCAACCTGCCCCAAGTGCGGTAAACAGATGCGTCAGGACGAGGATACTCTGGATACCTGGTTCTCCTCCGCCCTCTGGCCCTTCTCCACCCTGGGCTGGCCCAACGAAACCGAGGATTACAAATACTTCTTCCCCACAAACACCCTTGTTACCGGATACGATATCATCACCTTCTGGGTTTCCCGTATGATCTTCTCTTCTCTGGAATACACGGGCAAGGCTCCCTTCAACACCGTGCTTATTCACGGTCTTGTAAGAGATGCTCAGGGCAGAAAAATGTCCAAATCCCTGGGCAACGGTATAGATCCTCTGGAGATAATCTCCACCTACGGCGCAGACGCTTTGCGCTTTACCCTTGCAACCGGCAACTCCCCCGGAAACGATATGCGTTTTTCCTCCGAGCGTGTTGAAGCAAGCCGTAACTTTGCAAACAAGATCTGGAACGCCGCAAGATTTACTCTTATGAACCTTACCGACGATACGGATTTTGCTTCTCTTGACGTTTCTTCCCTCCGCCCCGAGGATAAATGGGTACTTTCCCTTTACAACAAGGTTGTTAAAGAAACAAGAGAAAATCTGGATAAATTCGAAATCGGCATCGCAGTTGGCGGTATATACGATTTCCTTTGGGATATTCTGTGCGATTGGTATATCGAGCTGATCAAGCCCCGTCTTTTCGCAAAAGAGGGCGAAAGCAACAAGGCGGCACAGCAGACACTTAATTACGTGCTTTCCGGCACACTTAAGCTGCTCCATCCCTTTATGCCCTTTATTACCGAAGAGATCTGGCAGGCGCTCCCCCACATGGGCGACAGCATAATGGTTTCCGAATACCCTGCATACGATGAAGCGCTCAACTTCCCCGCAGACGAAAAATATATGTCCGGTGTTATCGAGGCTATAAAGGCTGTTCGTAACCGCCGTGCGGAAATGAACGTACCCCCCTCCAGAAAAGCTCATATCTTTATAAAAACACCCGATCGTTCTTCCTTTGAAGGCAGCGAGATATTCTTCGAAAAATTAGCTTCCGCCGCAGGAGTTTCTTACCTTGAGGGCGAGGAGCCGGAGAATGCGGTAAGTATCGTTTCCGGCGACAGCGTGCTTTACCTCCCCGTAAACGAAATGGTGGATACGGAAGCGGAGCGCGCACGTCTTACCAAGGAATTGGAAAACGCGGAAAAGATGATTCTCTCCGCCAACGCAAAGCTTAACAATGCGGATTTCGTTTCCCGCGCTCCCGAAAAGGTTGTAAATATCGAAAAAGATAAGCTGGAGAAGTTTACAGCATTAAAGGCAAGCATTTTAACTGAACTTGAAAGATTAGGCTAAACAAAAAAGCACCCTTCGGGGTGCTTTTTTGTAACTATGAACTATGAACGATGAACTATGAACTATGGTAGTTTTTTGCGTAACGCAAAAAACAAATTTAATTTTAATTACGGCTGTTCGATAACCGTAGGGGCAGGCGTCCGATTTGGGGTCCCTGCGAATGCGAATAGCATTCGTGGGGTAAATCCCCGACGTCCCTCAAAGTTTTGCTACTACAGACATTAGTTTCGTGCAAATATTATTATAGAAAGCCTTTTATTTTTCTGATATAATATAAAAAAACAAACTTTTCCCTCCATTGGTGACATATTTTCAATTTAATGTTGACTTAATAAGTGAAAAGCACAGAGTGCCTAAAAGCACGGAAAGGAGTATTATGGACGACAGCAGAATAATCGAATTATTGTTCCTGCGCGCCGAAAACGCTTTGGATGAAGTTTCCCATAAATATTCCCGACTGTATAAAGGCATTATACGAGAAATGCTGGGGGACGAAGAGGATACGGAGGAATGTGCCAACGACGTTTTGCTTGCCGTGTGGAACACAATTCCCCCCAACAGACCGGATAGCCTCTGTGCATACGTTTGCAAGATAGCAAGGCGTATCGGTATAAATAAATTCAAATACAACACAAGGCAAAAAAGGAACACGGGTTACACGGTAATGTTATCCGAACTTGGCGATTGTATCCCTGCGGAAGAACCAAAAGTCCCAAGCTTGGGGCACAGCGAAGATATCCGCCGCATTTTATCCGATTTTATCCGCAGTCTTGACCCCGAAACAGAGATACTTTTTGTGCGGCGGTACATATATCTCGAATCGGTGGCAGACCTTGCTTTGCGGTTTGGTATGGCGGAAAACCGCATTTCGGTAAAGCTGTACCGCGCCAGAAAAAAGCTTAAAAAAGTGCTTGAAAAGGAGGGAGTGAAAATATGAAAAATTCCGACGCCGAAAGGTTGACCGAACACCTTTTGAACGTGGATGAAGACATACTTTCCCGTGCCTACGATACGGACAACGCCGAAAAGTTAAAGGAATACAAGAAAACAAAAACCAAAAAGCATTTTTTTACCTCCCCTTGGTTTCGCAGCGCGGCGGCGGTGGCAATCTGCGCGGCTTTGCTGGTGGTGTGGGTATCCTTGCCATTTAAGACCACATTATATGAATCCTATGCTTTCAACGTATGGGATTACCGCTGTTTGGCGGTTTTTTATAAGTATATTTTTGTGGGACGGGTGGAAAGCGAAATCGGACGGGAGTACGATAAAGACGGTGTTCCCCATACGTTTTACAAAGTAACACCCCTTATGAATATTCAGGGCGAATTAAGGCTTGGTGAAGGGCTTACGTATAAAAAACAAGGGGGATTATCCAAAAGCGGAATGCTTTGTTACGTTTTGTCAGAGGATATCTTACCCGAGCAAGGAAAGCTTTATATTTTTTGCGCAAAGGCGATAGATAACGGAGAAACCTTGTATTCTTCGGGAAAAAATTCCACGATCCCTTTGGAAGAAAATATAACAGAGGAAAATTTGGCAGAATCGGCAGTTGTGGAAAAAATGCAAGATGCCTGCGAAAAGCCTGCGTATATGCGTGATGATCATATACCCGTGAGTAACGTGAGATCGGTGTATGACCTGTGCGAAAACCCCACTGTATCAACAGAAAAGCTTTTTAAAAGTGAAAACGCGGCAAAGCTGTTAAACCAAAATACCCCCCTCGTGCTTCCCACGGAAAAGGATATTTCAAAGCTTATGGGCGATTATAATTATTTCTTTGTGGGCACTGTAAGCGATGGCGGTAAATTTTGTGTTTCCAAAGAGGGCGTGCCTTATGTGGAATATACCGTTACACCCGTATACAGTATCGTTGACGGAACTATCATAAATTACCGCAAACAGCAATTTGTAGAAGACCGCAGTATAAAATTTACAAAATACGGCGGGATAACGGTGTACGGCAATGATGTTGAGCTTACCCGAAACGACGTGTTCCCCGAAGCAGGCAGTCTGTATATCTTTTCCTGCACCGCCACTGCCGACGGAGAGGCTTTGTATTCATACTCCCCTTACGCTGTCATTCCCTTGGAAAAACCGAGGGACGGAGGGGATTTTTCCCAAATCCCATTGGTAAAGCAGTTTATGAACGCAAGAAAAGAAAAACACGAAGTTTTGCAGCCGGTTATGAAAGAATGCGGTACGCTGCAGGTATCTGACCACACTTTGGAAAAACATATAGATTTTCTGTATAATCAAGAGATCGCGTTGGCAGAAAAGGAAAACAGAGAACCGGTGTTTGATTTCGAATCCGAAATATATCAATATCCCGATTGGCTTGAATAGTAAGACAATACGTTGACAATATTAGTTTTATATGATAACATATAAACGAGGTGATAGCGTGAAAAAATACATTTCTTTAATACTCATTCTTTGCGCGTGTTTGCTGGTTTCCTGCGGCGAAAACGCAAGAACAGACGAAGATATAAGCAAAGACGCGGAATTTAAAAACTGGTTTACCCGAAACGAAGATATGATATATGACGATAATTCCGACGGAAAGTATGATTTTTCGGTTTACCCTGCGGAATCGGTAAAAGCAGGCACTGCTTCAGCGCGAATCGTATTTGAAGATAAAAACGGCAACAGCTTTGCCCACGGTTCCAACACATATATGCTGGAAAAAAAGCTGTCTGACGGCACCTGGGATGTTTTGCGGTTCCACGATGAATTCGGATTTTACGACGACTGCTGCGAAATATTCGCGACCGATGACGGAACGCCCTCCAAATCCAGTATGGGAATATACGCAAAGAATCATTCTCTAAATGAATTTTCCGCAGGTGAATACCGTGTTACCCTGCTGATTATAACTGATGGCGGAGAACTGGTCATATCCGGCGAATTTGTTATTGAACCTTAAATATTTAACAGAGCAACAAAAAGCACCCTTCGGGGTGCTTTTTTGTAACTATGAACGAGAAACGAGGAACGAGTAACCCACCCCAAAAACGCATAGCGTTTTCGGGGAACCCCGGGAATTTCGGAAGTTTTTTGCGTAACGCAAAAAACGGTTTGATTATGTTACTGTTGCTTTTTTACGAAATTTATTCCAAACAGCAGGGCTGCCGCGGTAAACAACAAACACGTTCCAAAGCTCATGCTTACCACACAAAGAGAAACCACGTTGGAAAGAACGGAAAGGCGGTGGTAACCCTCTGTAAAGGCGATAACCGTATTTATTGCATGTACCAAAAAGAGAAGGCAGTTTATAAGCAACGAAACGACAAACGCGGCAGAGGGGAGAAAATACAAAAACCGCTTAATGGGTTTATTGCGGTGGAGCAGACACAAAACGCCCATCACCGCAAAGCCTGCGGCAATAAGCACCGTCGCCATGACACCCGTAAGTGATGCGGAAAAATAAGTAGGACCTACCTGCTCGCCGTGCTGATTTATAAGCTCGATCTGCTTTAACACGTTAGCGACGCTCCTCACTGCGACGAACATATAGGCACAGGCCAGCACAAACATAGGTATGGAAAGAAGGATTCCCGTGTTTTTTCTGAACAGAGCTACACACGCCATTATCACTGCGGAAACGTCTATAAAAAACAGTATAATGCTTATCGCCTGTATCGTATTGGGAAACCCAAGGCTTTGAAAAATGCGAGGTAAGACCAGATTGATTACATAGAGTATAACACAAAGCCCGTAACATACCCCGCAAAGAGGCAATAGCAAACTTTTCCTTTTGGTTTCGGGCACGGAAGATGTCATATAAAAGCTCCTTTCAAAATCAGCGTGTGTATATTATAACATTTTCAATTTGCAAAATCAACTAATAAAAATGCGTTTTCCTTGACATTACCCCTATTTTGTGATACTATATTCAGGAATATAAAAAAATCTATGAATCGGAGAAAACGTAATGAATAATAACGAAAAAACAATGGAAAAAATCGTTGCCTTTTGTAAAAGCAGAGGCTTTGTTTACAGCGGCAGCGAAATATACGGCGGTCTGGCAAACGCTTGGGATTACGGCCCTTTGGGTGTTGAGCTCAAAAACAACATCAAGCGCGCTTGGATGAAGAAGTTTGTGCAGGAAAGCCGTTATAACGTAGGCTTGGATTCCGCAATTCTTATGAACAGAGAGACTTGGGTTGCATCCGGCCACGTTGTTAACTTCAACGATCCTCTTATCGACTGCAAGAGCTGTAAAATGCGCCACCGCGCAGACCAGCTTATTGAAAAATGGAACAAGGAAAACGGCATTGAAATGCACGTTGACGGTATGTCCAACGACGAAATGTACAATTACATCGTTGAAAAGGGCGTTACCTGCTCCTGCGGCAAGTGCGATTTTACCCCTATCCGCAAGTTTAATATGATGTTCAAGACCTTCCAGGGCGTTACCGAGGATAATCAGGCAGAGGTATACCTCCGCCCCGAAACCGCGCAGGGTATCTTTGTTAACTTCAAAAACATTCAGCGTACCACCCGCCGCAAGGTTCCTTTCGGTGTTGCGCAGGTTGGTAAATCCTTCAGAAACGAGATCACCCCCGGTAACTTTATCTTCCGTATCCGTGAATTCGAGCAGATGGAATTAGAATTCTTCTGCAAGCCCGGCACCGAGCTTGATTGGTTCGTATATTGGAAGGATTATTGCTACAACTGGCTTGTAAACCTCGGCATCAAGCCCGAAAATATCCGTATGCGTGACCATGACCCCAAGGAATTGGCGCACTATTCCAACGCCACCACCGATTTTGAGTTTATGTTCCCCTTCGGATGGGGCGAATTGTGGGGCGTTGCTTCCAGAACGGATTTCGACCTTAAGGCGCATTCCAACCACTCCGGCGAAGACCTTTCTTACTTCGACCCCGAAACCAACGAAAAATACGTGCCTTACGTTATCGAACCCTCTTTGGGCGCAGACAGAGTTCTGCTTGCTTTCCTTGTTGATGCTTACGATGAGGAAGATCTTTCCAAAGACGGAAAAGAAGATATCCGTTACGTACTCCGTCTGCACCCTGCTCTCGCGCCCTATAAGTGCGCAGTGCTTCCCCTTTCCAAAAAGCTGGGCGAGCAGGCAAAAGAGATATACTATGACCTTTGCTCCGATTTTATGTGCGAATATGACGAAGCCGGCAGTATCGGCAAGCGTTACCGCAGACAGGACGAGATCGGTACTCCCTTCTGCGTGGTATACGATTTCGAATCCGTTGAGGACGGCTGCGTAACCGTACGCGACCGCGATACTATGGAAAGCGTGAGAATGCCCATAGGTGAAGTGAAGGGTTATATCGCAGAAAGACTCAAGTTTTAAACGAGGAACTATAAACTAGGAACTATGAACTTCGGAAGATTTTTGCGTTTTACGCAAAAATCAACCATCATTTCTCGTTCCTCGTTTCTCGTTCCTCATTCATCAATACCAAAGGGAGGAACCATGAAACAATTTTTACAAATTCTGCGTTTCTCTCTTTCTTCCTTCCTCGCGTGGCTTATGGAGTTTCTGCTGTACGATCTGCTCATACTTATATGGGTGGACGATGCGGCGGTGCGTGCTCTTTATTACATAGCCCGTCTTATAATCTGCATACCAAACTTCATTATTAACCGCCAGATGGTGTTCAGCAAAAACGAAAAGGTTACGAATGCCGTAATAAAATTTTTCGTGCTTCAATTAGCTTTGATGATCGCATCTGCGGAAGCCACCCACTTTCTTTCCCAGGTGGTGGATATCGGCGAAGTGCTCACCCCTATCGTAGTCCGCGTCCCCGTGGATTTCGCCTTCTTCGTCGTGTCCTATTTTCTGCAAAAATTCTGGATATTCAAAGATAAGAAATAACAAAAAACGGGCTGTAATGCCCGTTTTTTTATTTAATTCAAAACATTTCCGCTTTGCATTTTCCGCTTGCGGCGAGGGCGGATTCGAAGCGGGCGAGGGCTTTATCCTTGTCCCTGTATATGGTGCTCCTTTCCACGTTATATCTTTCTGCCAGAGATTCCGCGCAGGAGTGGGCGCCCGAAATATAAAATGCGGTAAGCAGATCTCTTTGGTACTGCGAAAGGGTGCGCATAGCCGCCTCGGTCTGTTTTATTTCCTTTACCGCCTTATGTGTGCGGGCAATAAGGCGGTCCTTTGCGTCTATCATATTTACAACCGTGTTTTCGCTCCCTCCCGAATAAAGTCTGCTGTTTATCATATCCATTTCGTATTTAAAATTTTCCTGCGCCGCCTTGTTTGCGGCGTATTTTTGCAATAAATTCTTTCCCTGCGAATACTTGTTCAATTTTTACCTGTTTTCCTCCGAATTTCAACTCATAGTAAAAGAAAAAACACCTTTTACCATCGGGAAACCTCTTCCCTACCATATTTTCTTCTTTCTTGGAACAAATGTTCTTTTGCTTTTAATAGGTTCCCAAAAACATACGGCGGATAAGCAGATAATCTCTTGCGTCTATCTTGCCGTTTTGGTTAACGTCCCCTCTTTTGAGCTGGGCGGGCGTAAGGGTTATCTTGCCCAGCACGGCGGCGCGCGCCATATTGTAATCGTTGGCGGTTACTTCCCCGTCACCGTCGATATCACCGAGGATATCCGATTCCTCGTAAGCGATATAGGGCAGCTTTCCGTGGCACACCCAGCTGCGGGAATTATAGCCTGCGGGAGCGCCCACGTTTTTTACGCCGGTTATCTGCACACCGTTTTCCCAGATAGGCGTACATTCGCAAGCCAGACCGCCGCCCAGATAAACTCCCACGTGGCCCGGCATAAAGAGTATTTCGCCCTTTTGCAGGGTGGTAAAATCCTTTGAAGCCTTGCAGATGCTTTGCATTCCCTCCACGGTAAGATCCTCCAAGCCGTTGGAACGGTAAACGGCACCGCCGTAGATTTTATCCGACCTGCCTTCCCAGCCCCAAACAATGCCCTTTACCAGACACACGCAATCGAAACCGAAGTAGTTTTTGCCGATAAGAGAGCGCAAAAACGCCTGCTTTTCCCCCGTGTACCATTTTGGGTATTGCTTTGCCTTGGCGGCAATAAGCCCCTCTGTTACGGGAGCGCCGAAAACTCCCTTCATATATACGGTGTTGTATTCCTCTGCTATATCCCACAGAGTATCGCAAAATGTTTCGTTGTTCATTACCATAAAAAATCCTTTCTGTCGCCGAAAAGCGCGTTTGTTTTTAACTATGAACTGGGAACTATGAACTAGGAACTTCGGAAGAAATTCGCTTAATGCGAATTTCGAATTTCATTTAAATGTTTTTGCGTAACGCAAAAACTACCATAGTTCATCGTTCATCGTTGCGGGGTCCCCGAAAATGCTTGCATTTTTGGGGTGCTTCTCGTTCATAGTTATATGCGCCAAATGAACGTGTCCCAGCCGTCTGTTCGCTTACACGCAAAACGGCAGTTCCCTTCTCCTCGCCGCATAATCATTGATGTCGTAAAAATTAAAAAGCCTTTTTCCGCCGTCTTTTTTGCAGCGGCGGGTTTCGGAAAAAGTAATTCCCGTCTTTAACACGGGGGAAAACACCCTTTCCCTGCCCTTTACCGCCAAAAGCTGTATGCCCAGATTTTCGGTTTCCGTAAGGGCGCGGGGCAAGACAAAATTTATCACACCGTTTTTACAACTTAAATTTTCCGTTACCGACATCCCTCCCCGCTTCGCCTGCTGCGCCGTGGAAAACCGCAGATAATAGGAATGATCCCCCTGCAGATCCTCGGGCACAAGCAATGCAAGACACACCCTTTCTCCCCCGCACAGCCGCTTTACAAGGGGAGCTTCCGTTTCCAGCCTGTCTTTAAACACCTTTACCTTTACTTCTACCATACTTTCCCTTTCCGAACATTTGTTCTTTTGAATACAGTATACCACCAAAACGCTTATTTGTCAAATTTTTCCCACGTATTGCTTTTGTGTTTTTGCCACTTGAAAAAATGCCGATACCGTGGTAATATATATTTAAAGATAAACTGTTTTCCCCCTGCCGAAAGGAAATTTTATTATGAAGCTTGTTAAATTTACTTGTGTTTTTGTATGTTTTGTTTTGCTCTTCTCTGTTTTTGCGGGATGCTCCCGTAACAACAGCGACGATTCTTCCAACCCGCCCGAAGAATCGAAAGCCGTAAATTCCGACGCCGTTTCCGATACCGTTTCCGACGCCGTTTCCGATACCGTTTCCGAAAGCGATCCCGTTATAGATTGGGAAGATCCGGAGTTTATCATTTTCGATTACCGTGACACCGCAGACATATTTGACGATGCCTTGGACGAATTCTTCCGCGATGAGACCTACGTTTATTACTTTTCCGCCACCCCCATGCACGAATACGTTATGGTCGAATATGCAGACGGAACTACGCAAAACGTAAAAGATGCCCTTGCAGACGGCAGGATCACTATCGCCGATCTGGACAGATTTAATATCGGTTACTACAAAGAACCCGCGGCCGCATAACAGAGCTTCTCGCCCTCTTCGGTGTTGAAGACGTAATTGAATAAAATCACCCCAAGAAGTCTGCGACTTCTTGGGGGCCCCGACAACACAAAAATCCGCCAAAGAGGCGGATTTTTTACCGTAGTTCCTCGTTCATCGTTTATAGTTTATCGTTCTTTATTCTCCTTGACATTTTCCCATATCTTTTGTATAATGAACATATATACCTATCAAAAGGGAAGCAAACGATTTTGAAGAAGATATTTTTAACTCTTTTTATTATAATTTTAATATGCGCTTCCGTTTTTCCCGCTTTTGCGGAGGAAAGCGGAGAGGTATCCGATATTCCCGCCGAAAGCGGCGAGCCTTCCATATACCAAAGCTCCAAAGCGGTAATATATAACCCCCAAACGGGTACTTTTGTTTATGATCACAAGGGCGACGCCCGCGCGGAAGCGGCTACCAGCGCAAAAATGACAGCGCTTATACTTATTTACGACCTGTTTTCCACAAATCTTAATTCGGTGGTCACCGTAAAGGCGGAGCATCTTAAAAATATCGGCGCCGCATCAAACCCCGCAACACCTATGATCGGTCTTAAGGCGGGCAACACCTACAAGATAGAAGAGCTTATAAAAGCGGTGTGCGTTTCCTGGGCAAACGATGCCATAAATCCTCTCATTCACGCATACTGTGAGAAAAAGGGCATTGAATACGAAGATTTTGCCGATGAAATGACGTTATACGCAGAATCCATCGGCTGTACCGACACACGCTACAAAGAACCTCTCGGCAGGGGCGATATGGGTAACGCCACCACGGCGAAGGACGTAGCCCTTATCTGCGCACAGTTTTATAACAGATACGATCTGTTCATATCCTCCGCCGCAGGCTATTACGTTTTGCAGGGAAGTACTATTCACACCCGCAACTACCTGCTTTCCGAGCGTATTATGCCCGGCAACTACCTGAAAGGCGCAAGAGGATTTTTCGCGGGGCAGGCGTTTGCTTCGGGCAACTACTGCGTTGCCACCAGCGTGGAGGACGGCCCCCTCACCTACATAGTTGTGGTGCTGGACGGATGTATGTACCTTTACGATGAAGAGGGAATACGATATTTCGATGAAGGCAAAAACCCGTATACAGATGTAAAAACGCTGGTAAACTGGGCAAAAAACAGATATTCATACGTTAATCTCTGTCTTGCGGGAGACGCCGTGGACGAAATTCTTTTGGAGCAGGGCAGAAACGCCGATCATCTGGTGGTGTGCGCCCGCGACAAGATACAGACTATCAGTCTGGTGGGCGACGATCTTTCGGGTATGGAGGTCAGGATCACCTACGATACAGACCGTGTTTACACCGTGACGGGTAAGGACGGAAAGGAACATTACGCAGTAAAAGCGCCGGTTGCGAAAGGAGAAACTTTGGGAATGGCGGAATTTATACTTAACGGAACGGTTATCGGCACCACACCTCTGCTGGCGGCGGACAACGTGGATACGGACACCGTAATAAAATTCTTTGAAACCGTGGAAAACATGCTGTTCAGCGAAACGGCAAAGACCATACTTATTATCGTCGCAGTGCTTTTGGGACTTTACGTTGTGTACTGTCTGTCGGCGTTTACCGTAAGAATTATAAAAAAGGTTAAAAAAGACGTGGCAGACACAAAGAACGAGCAAAAGCTGAAGGAACTGCGCGCCCGCAGAGAAAACAAGGAATAAGGGCAAACATTAACATTTTGTGAACATTTTATTAATTTTTTATTTAGGTATTGCATAATCCTTGGGTTTGTGCTATGATACCAAGGTGCCCGCTTGCGCACCGAAAAGAGCGCGGGGCAAGACCAAAAAAAGAAAAACAAGCCATTAATTCACGGCTTTTCGGAGGAAAATATAAATGAACGCACTTTTATGGATTCTCGGCGGTATCGCATTTGTAGCCGCACTCGCAGTTATCGTACTTATCGCATTTTTCAACAACGGCAAAAAGGGTATGTCCGGTGTTATTACCGGCGGTAACGGCGGTTCTTATTACGAACGCAACAAATCTTCTTCCAAAGAAGCATTTTTCAACAAGCTCACTATTATCGCTTGCGTGGTTTTCGCTCTTTCCGTTCTCGCCCTCTTCTTCGCTCAGTACGAGCCCAAGGACGAAACCTCCAACACCTCTAAGAACGAAACCTCCAAGACCGAAACTTCCAACACTTCCGCAGAGGAATCCGCTGTTTCCGAAGCAGAAAAAGAAGCTTCCGAGGCAGTTTCCGAAGATGCAGTTTCCGAAGAAGCTACTTCCGAAACCGTTTCCGAATAACAACATCCCACATTCAAAAACAAGCCTTTCCAAAACGGAGAGGCTTTTTGTTTACATTTTTACTGTTGACTATAAAGTTTATATAATATATTATATATGTAGAAAATCAATGTTTCACGTGAAACAGCGTTGGAAACTAGGAACTATGAACTAGGAACGAGGAACTTCGGAAGATTTTTTGCTAAAGGCAAAAAATCTACCATTAGTTCATAGTTCATCGTTTATCGTTCATAGTTGCGTTTGCGCTTCGCGCAAACGCTGTTTCACGTGAAACAATCCTTGGAGATAATATGAAAAAGCTATTTACCATACTTCTCTCCTGCTTGCTGTTGGTGTCCTGCGCGGGAGGAGAAATTCAAGACGTAAGCGGAAGTGTATCCGATAACCTTTCGGAAACCCAAAAGGAAGAATCGGCGTTGCCTCAGGATCCTCTGGCTGTACTGCCCGACGGGCAGTTCGGCGGCGCGGAAACGGTTATATGGACCACCGATCCTTCTGTGGCAGACCCCGAATACGCTTATGACACCGCGTTGAAGAAGATAATGCAGGAGCGTATAGATTCTATCGAAAACAAGTTCGATACCACCATCGTTATCGTGAAAAAAACCGCCGCAGAGATCAAAAAAGCAATAGAACGCGGTGAAGACTGCCCCGATATAATTATTATGCCCTCGGGCGCTATGGGAACGGAGGCTGTTAACGGATATCTTACAAATATGTGGTCGCTGCCCTATTTTTCCGAAGCCGCGAAAGCCCTCGGAGGCGAGGCAGAGGAGCAGACCATAAACAATTCTCTGTATATGCTTACCGGCGCCTTTAACTTTACCCAGCAAAACTCCCTTGTTGTTTACGCAAACCGCGATCTTATAAAAGCAAAGAGTATGCGTGACCCTGCATATTCCGTAGATGACGGCAGCTGGACGGTGGACAAGATGTTTGAATATATAAACGCAGTCTCCACCGTGGCGGGCAAGCCTACGGGAGATACAGAAACCGATATATTCGGCTTTACCGCCGTTGGATTGGATACAAAAAGCCTTACAAACGTGTTCTGGAACGGTTCGGGCATAAAATACTTCGGGGAAACTATGGGCAAGCCCTTGAAGGCGGAATTCGATTACGAGCTGGGCAAACAAGCCACCTCCGCCGCCAAAAAGCTTATGGAAAGCAGTACCAAGCTTACGGAATCCTCGTCGGTAAACACAAAAGAAGCATTTTTGAACCAAAGAGTGCTGTTTTGCGTAACCTATTTCAACCAGTTCCTTGGGGAAAACAAAATTGAGGGCTTCGATTGGGAGATACTCCCTCTGCCCAAAACAAGCGCAGAGCAGGAGGAATATTACTCTCCCGTAACGGAAGCGCTGTGCATCGCCGTGCCCAAAGCAAACGAGGACAGCTACAGCGCAGGTCTGGTCCTTTCTGCCTGGATACTCGCATCCCGTGAAATAGAGCCTACCCTGCACAGATATTATATCACCCACAATTCCTCGGATAACGCAAACACCGTAATGATGTATGAGGTGTTCAATACAGTTTACTATCCCCTTACGGAGCTGTATTCTTCCGTATATAATATAAACAGCGTGGGCAGAGAGCTTATCGCCACTTCCATAACGGATAATATAGACCTTGGCAAATATATCCGCTGGCAGGATGCGCAAATGGAACAAACCGCCGAAAAGTTCAAATAACTCTTGCATTTATCGGCATAATATGGTAAGATAATTAATTGAAAAGAAATAAATTTATGAGGTGAATAAAATGACCAACGTAAATAAGAAATCCGTAGAGGATATCAGCGTTCAGGGCAAAAAAGTTCTTGTTCGCTGCGATTTCAACGTACCCCTTAAGGACGGCGTTATTACCGACGATAACCGTATTCAGGGCGCACTTCCCACTATCAAGTATCTCCTTGCAAACGGCGCGGCTGTAATTCTTTGCTCTCACCTTGGCAGACCCAAGGGCGAGTTCAATATGAAGTATACTCTCGCTCCCGTTGCAAAGCGTCTTTCCGAGTGCCTCGGTATCGAAGTTGCACTTGCAAAGGACGTTGTAGGCGAAGACGCAGTTGCAAAGGCTGCTAATCTCAAGTCCGGCGAATGTATGCTGCTCGAAAACGTTCGTTTCCACGCAGAAGAAGAAAAGAACAACCCCGAATTTGCCAAGAAATTGGCTGATATGGCAGATATCTATGTTAACGATGCTTTCGGCACCGCACACAGAGCACACGCTTCCACCGCAGGCGTTGCAGATTATCTCCCTGCAGTATGCGGATATCTTATAAACAAAGAGATCACCATTATGGGTAAGGCTCTTGCCGATCCCGACAGACCTTTGGTAGCTATTCTCGGCGGCGCAAAGGTTTCCGATAAGCTTAACGTTATAAACAACCTGCTCGAAAAGGTTGATACTCTTATAATCGGCGGCGGTATGGCATATACCTTCCTCAAGGCTCAGGGCAAGGGTATCGGTAAATCCCTTCTGGACGAAAGCAAGCTTGATTACTGCGTAGAAATGATGAAAAAGGCAGAGGAAAAGGGCGTAAAGCTTCTCCTCCCCGTAGACACCGTTTGCGCAAAGTCCTTCCCCGATCCTATCGATGCAGAGATCGAGACAGTAACCGTTTCCGCAGACGCTATCCCCGAGGATATGCAGGGTCTTGATATCGGTCCCGCAACCAGAGAGCTGTTTGCTAACGCTGTTCTGAGCGCAAAGACCGTTATCTGGAACGGACCTATGGGCGTATTTGAAAACCCCACTCTCGCAGTTGGTACCAAGGCAGTTGCACAGGCTCTCGCTGATTCCGATGCGATCACTATCGTAGGCGGCGGTGACTCCGCAGCAGCTTGCCAGACTCTCGGTTTTGGCGATAAGATCACCCACATTTCTACCGGCGGCGGAGCATCCCTCGAATTCCTTGAAGGACTTGAGCTTCCCGGTATAGCTTGCTTGAACGACAAGCAGTGAAGAGTGAAGAGAGAAAAGTGAAGAGAAAAGGAAGATTTTTGCCCATTGGGCAAAAATCAACCGTAATTCCTCGTTCCTCATTCCTCGTTCCTCATTAACTTACGAAGTAAAATAATTTAGGAGTATTTACTATGAATAAAGCTACCCGTAGAGCTGTTATCGCAGGAAACTGGAAAATGAACAAAACTCCTGCAGAAGCAGTTGAACTTATAAACGCTATCAAAGCAGAGATCGAAGGCAAGGACGTTTCCGGTTGCGAAATCGTAACCTGCGTTCCTTACGTTGACCTCGTTCCCGTTATGGAAGCAGCAAAGGGCTCTCCCATCAAGGTTGGCGCAGAAAACGTGCATTTTGCAGCATCCGGCGCATACACCGGCGAAATTTCCGCTTCCATGCTCACCGCTATCGGTGTTGAATACGTAATTATCGGCCACTCCGAAAGAAGACAGTACTTCGGCGAAACCGACGTTACCGTAAACCTCCGCACCAAAGCTGCTCTCGAAGCAGGTCTTAAGGTTATCCTCTGCGTTGGCGAAACTCTCGAACAGCGCGAGCAGGGCATTACCGATGAAACCGTTTCTCTCCAGACCAAGGTTGCACTCCTCGGCGTTACCGAAGAGCAGATGAAAAACGTTATTATCGCATACGAACCCGTTTGGGCTATCGGTACCGGCAAAACCGCTACCTCCGATCAGGCAGACGAAGTTTGCGGCGTGATCAGAAACGTTGTTGCTTCTCTTTACGGCGCATCCGTTGCAGAAGCTACCACTATCCAGTACGGCGGATCTATGAACGCAAAGAACGCAGACGAGCTTCTCGGCAAGGTTAACGTAGACGGCGGACTTATCGGTGGAGCATCTCTCAAAGCCCCCGACTTCTATGCAATTATTTCTGCAGCGCAGAAATAATTGCGCTCGCCAGAATAACGCAGAACGAAAAACGCAAATAATTTAAACCGTTCTGTGCAGTTATTACCCGTGTGTAGGGCGGATGGCTTGCCTCCGCCGTGCCATTCACTAAATAAGGTAAAAATTCCGTAGAAAATTAATTCTACGGAATTTCTTTTTATTTGCGTTTCTAAATGTTTTTACTCGGGGGGCAGTAGAATACTACAGCTCCCCACTCGTAAAAAGCATTTTCTACAGCGTTTTACCATCGCTTGTCTGTGCAGACTTTGAGTTCTATAGACGGTTGTGATGTGCAGACTTTAGGTTTTATAGACGGCGGGTTATTACAGACGGCAGTTTTTACGATAAGTTTTCATATATGTAAATTTTTATGCATTAATATTGACACACATATATTTATAATGGTAAAATAAGGGCAAGGAGGGATAAACAATGAAAAAACAAGCAACAAAAATTATTTTCGCTTTTGTTCTTTTATCAGCTATGTTGGTTTCGGCGGCGTGTAGTGGGCCTTACGATGCGATGGACGGTTACTACACCAACGGAAGCCCGTTGGCAGGCGAAATGCTTGGTGAAAACGGCGAGACCTACACCGAAATTATTGAAAACAAGTTTGTTTTAACCACTGAACAGGACAGCAGTTATTTTTCCATTGATGCAAACACAGCAGCTTATCCCAATCTGCGCAGTCTTATCAAAAACGGATACAATATTCCCAAGGATGCTGTGCGCGTAGAGGAAATGCTCAATTATTTTGATTACGATTACGCCACCCCCGAGGACGGTTCGGTGCTTGCGCTCACATCTTCGGTGTTTGATACACCCTACAACAGCCAAACCAAGCTTCTCACCATAGGCTTGGCGGCGCAGGCGGTGGAGTTCACCTCG
The DNA here is from genome assembly GCA_017537345.1 of Clostridia bacterium. Taxonomy (GTDB): domain Bacteria; phylum Bacillota; class Clostridia; order Oscillospirales; family CAG-382; genus SFLA01. The sequence goes on from JAFYKY010000012.1 coordinate 56,347, forward strand.
GTTAAAAACAACCTTGTCTTTCTTATTGATGTAAGCGGCTCTATGTTTTCTGACGATAAGCTGGGCTTGGTACAATCTGCGTTTATGATGCTTACGGAAAACCTTAACCCCGAAGACCGTGTTTCCATAGTGACCTACGCAGGCAACGAAGGAGTCGCTTTGGAGGGCGCTTTCGGTTACGAAAAGCAAAAAATAACCGCAATTATCGAAGACCTTGCCGCAGGCGGAAGCACCGCAGGCAGTGAGGGAATAAAAACCGCATATTCTCTTGCGGAAAAATATTTTATCGAAGGCGGCAACAACCGTGTGATTTTAGCTACCGACGGTGATTTTAACGTAGGTATCACGAGCGTAGATGCGCTTAAAGAGCTTATATCCGAAAAAAGAGAATCCGGCGTGTATTTTTCGGTGTTCGGAGTAGGCAGAGGCAATCTTAAATCCGAAACCATGGAAACACTCGCCCTCAACGGAAACGGTACCTATAGCTATATCGATTCCAAGACCGAAGCGCGCCGTGCGCTGGTCACACAGATCGGCGGCAGTATGGTCACCGTGGCGAAGGACGTAAAAGCCGGTATCACCTTTAATCCCGAATACGTGGAAAGTTACCGTCTGATAGGCTACGAAAACAAACTGCTTACCGAGGAACAGTTCAACGACGAAACTACAGATGCAGGGGAATTGGGCAGCGGTCACACCGTCACCGTGGTGTACGAGATAAAGCTGACCGAAAAAGCGCTGGAGGCACAGGAAAATCTTGCCCAGGTGGTTATTAAATACAAGCCCACCGAAAACGTAAGCAGTGAAAATACCGATGAAACACTCACTCTGGATATAAAGACGTCGGCATACCACGAAACTCCCACCGAAACCGATTCCTTTGTGGCGGGCGTTGTGGAATTTGCGCTGTTGCTCCGCGAATCCGAATACAAGGGCGATGCGGATTTTGATAAGCTTATCGCCGGATTGGAGAAATTGGACCTTTCTCAAGACCCCTATAAAGAGGAGTTCCGTCAGCTTGTAAAGGATTACGTAACCAAAAAATCAACCATATCGAAATAAAATCACCCCAAGAAGCCTTGCGGCTTCTCGGGGACCCCGAAAAAACACCCCGCGAAACTTCGTTTAGCGGGGACCCCGATAAATACAGGAATCCGTCAAAAAACGGATTCCTTCTTTTTTATTGCGTTTTAGTGCAGACTTTGGGTTATGCTTCGTATTCAAATATCTCGGTGTTATACGCCATAACTATCTTACCGCTTTTCTTTTCGCAGACCGTATAAAAAACGTCGCCCTGCTCGGTCTTTTCAAAAACCGAAATATCGGACATAGAGCATTTTTCGCTCCACCAATAAAGCTCATCGGGAATACGCCAAACACGCTCTTTTTCAAAGAAAATGTTGTAGTTATTCACCACGGTAATTCTGCGTTTTGAAATTTTAACGTATCTTTCGTGCTTTTTCTTCTTTACCACAGATTTTTTAACAACGTAATTATCTATGGAAACTTTGGCGGCTTTTCTGTCCCTTAAACGATATTTCACTAAGGGCAGTAAAAGGATGGCAAACAAAACCACTGCGGGCAGAAAAAACGCCGCTTTTCCTAAGTAACTCTCCAAAAATGCTATTCCCAGCATCACAGCGAACAAAGCCGCATATCCCACAAAATACAACCATCGGGGAGTGCGGGCAGGATGCTTTATGGCGTGGATAATATCCTTTTCCATTTCCGCTTTTGTAATAATCACTTTTTCCATAGAAAACACCGCCTTTCTGTGATTAGTATAGCGTAAAATCGTGGAGATTGCAAGTGAAATATTCGGCTTACGCCGAATGTGAAATAATTCACTTCGTGAATTGTGAAATATTGCTCCCGTCGGTCGCAATGTGAAATGAAATAAATCCCCCTCACGCGCCGCAGCGCATTTCACACGCGAAGCGTATTTCACACACGAAGTGCATTTCACAAATCCCGCAAGGGATTTATTTCGTTGAAAAAAGACCAACTCACAAGTGAGTTGGTCTTTTTTCTGGCAGCGGTACTAGGATTCGAACCCAGACATACAGAGTCAGAGTCTGCTGTGCTACCTTTACACAATACCGCTATATTTCCGTGCCCGAGTATTGTATCACACTCGGGCAGGGTTTGTCAATACTTATTTTGCAAAAATTATATTTTTCGCGGGGTGCTTCTTACGGGGTCCCAAAAAAACCGCAGGTTTTTAGGGGTGTTTCTTGCGGGGTCCCCGAAAAAGCGTTTTTCGTGATACGTAACGGATGCCGCCTTTACTTTTCAAAAAACCTTTTTTGGGGAAATTTATATTTTTATTACACGTCTGGTTTCCATCGCTCTTTCGATGAGCCCTTCCACGTCCAGCTTCTGTTCTTCCGCCTCTATCTGTTCGAGTGTGGGGCGGGTGAGGGGATGCTTGGGGGTGAACACGGTACAGCAATCCTCATAAGGGAGGATAGACGTTTCAAAAGTGCCGATCTTACGGGCGATATCGGTTATCTCCACCTTATCCATACCGATACAGGGACGGAGCACGGGGAGGGTGGGCACAGCGTTGGTAACGGTAAGCGCTTCCAAGGTCTGGGAAGCCACCTGACCCAAGGATTCACCGGTGATAAGCGCCTGCTGACCGAATTCGTGGGCGATCCTATCGGAAATACGCATCATAAAACGGCGGAGCAGGAGAGTAAGCATACGGTCTTCGCAGTTTTTCATAATCTCTTCCTGAATTTCCGTCACGCTTATGGCGTTCAAAAACATACTGCCGGTATAATCCTTTATCCGTCTTGCAAGGGAGGTAACCTTTTCCATCGCCAGATCGGAGGTATAGGGCGGGGAATCGAAATACAGTCCGTCCACGGTAACACCGCGCTTTGCGATCATATATCCTGCAACGGGGCTGTCAATACCGCCGGAAAGGAGCAGAAGTCCTCTTCCGCTGCTGCCCGTGGGCATACCGCCTGCGCCTCTCACTCCGTTGCCGTGAACGTATGCGGCGGTATCACGTATTTCTGCGGTCACGATAACCTCGGGGTTATTAACGTCAACCTTGATGCCCCCGACCTCTTCCAATATAACCTCACCGCAGAGTGCGGAAATTTCGGGAGATTTTAAAGGGAACTTTTTATCGCTTCGTTTTGCGTTGCATTTAAAGGTCTTTTTATTTCCAACCAGCTCATAAGCGTGCTCACGCACCGCCTCAAGTACTTGGTTTATATCCTTTTCGCACTTGTAACCGCGGCAAACGGACACAACACCGAAAACCGTAAGCATTTTTTCGAATGCGGTGTCGATATCCGCATCATCCGAGGGGGTAATGCACATGGTGGACTGGGAATATTCAAGGGAAAATTCACCATCCACCTCTTTTAATTTTTTGCGCACGTTCTTTTCAACAAGAGCTACAAAGGTGGAACGGTTTAATCCCTTAAGCACCAATTCGCCATATTTAAGTAAAATTATCTCTTTCATTTTAAAAGCCTTTCTCCACCCTGCAAAAGCGCATCTTTAAGGGTGAGTATATCTTCTGTAGTTGTTTTGGGTGAAATACTTATGCGCAGAGCATAGATAATATCCTCGCTTTTTACTCCGAACGCTTCAAGCACCGTGTTACCCTTCGCCCGTGTAGAGCAGGCGGAGGAAGCGGAGCAGTACACTCCGTTTGCGGAAAGGAAGTTGATCAGCGTTTCGCTTCTTATCCCACGGGCTATGCAGGAGATTATATGGCTGCATCTGCTTTCCGGCAGGTTGAATTCAAGGTAGGGCACTTCTTTTAAAGCGGAAAGTGTTTGGGAATATTTTTCGGGCAGTTTTTCCGCATCATACAGCTTCAGTGCTTCCCCGAAGGATAGGATACCGTTTAAATTCTCCGTCCCGCTGCGGAAGCCTTTTTCCTGACCGCCGCCCACGATAAGAGGCTTTATCTTTGCGTTTTTCTTTATTACAAGCGCGCCCGTTCCCTTAAAACCGCCGATCTTGTGGGCAGAAACGGAGATACTGTCGCACAGACGGTAAACGGAAACGCTGTCGCACTTTGCAAATCCCTGCACAGCGTCCAAATGCAGGTGGGCGCCGCAACCGCTTATATCTATCAGTTTTTTAATCTTTTTAATATCGTACTTAGCACCGGTTTCGTTGTTTACGGACATAAAGCAGGCAAGTGCCACGGGAACGGAAAAGGCTTCCCGCAGTTCGGCTTCATCATGTACGCCGTTTTTGGTGGAGACACGCACAACCTCCCAGCCTTCCTGCTCCAAAGCCTTTATGGGCTCGGATACGGAGGGGTGCTGGCTGTCATCGGTTACGATACGGGTGGAAAACCGTTTTTTCGCCTTGCACACGCCGAAAATGGCGGTGTTGTTGGATTCTGTGGCGCCGGAGGTAAAGTAAACCTCTTCGCCGGTACAGCCCAAAGCCTTTGCCAGAGCCAAGCGCACGTTTTCCAACGCCTTGCGGGCATCTATTCCGCACCCGTGAGGGCTGGAGGGATTACCTGTGTACAAAAAGCTTTTTTCTATTATTTCTTTTTCCGTGGGGTGTGTCGCCGCGTAATCAAAATATACAGCCATTTTTGTTTTTCCTCAAAAAAATAATAACAAGATATTATACAACGAATAAAGGAAAATGTCAAATGAAATGAGGAACCCACCCCAAAAACGCATAGCGTTTTCGGGGAACCCCGGGAATGAGGAACGAGGAACGAGGAATTTCGGTAGTTTTTTGCAAGGCAAAAAACATTTTGTTGACAATTCCGTAAAAGCATATATAATAATTGTAAATACATACAAAAGGAGAAATTTAAAAGAATGAACGCTATACTTGGCATTTTGTATTTTGTGCTTTCCGCAGTATTCGGTCTTGGCGGTACCGGTGCGCAGATTATGATTATTCTTTCCATCGTAAAATCCGTAAAAGTAAACAAAGCATTAAAGCTTGATCCCGCCAACACCGCACTTGCAGAGGATGCAAAAAAGTGCAAGAAAAATATGCTCATCTGGATCGCAGTTGCAGTAGCATGCGTTACTATGGTGCTGGTAACCTATTTTGCATACATAATCCTTCTTGCAATTTTCAACGCCGCAGCAATGTAAGCCAAAACAACAAAAAATAAATATTTAAAAAGGAGCCATCCATTATGCCCGCAGTAGCAGGAGCAATCGGAGGATTGCTTGTAATTTATTTCGCCGCTTTGGCAATTATCGGTATTTTGCAGACCGTAGCAACAATACTTCTCATTATGTCTATCGTAAAAAGCGTAAAGAGCAACAAGGCTCTCCGTCTTGACCCCGAAAACGAAGAATTAAAAGCAAAAGCAAAAAAGGCAAAGACCGGCATCATCGTATGGGCTGTGGTTTTGGCTGTTTGCGCAGTACTCATGGGTGTAGTATACGGCATTTATATGGTCGGCCTTATGGGACTTACAGCGTAATAAAAAATCCCCGCTTCACGCGGGATTTTTTTAATGAGGAATGATGAATGATGAATTTCGGAAGTTTTTTGCGGAGCAAAAAACCGTATAATTGTTTTCGAAACCTTCCGTCTATAGAACTAAAAGTCTGATTGAAGCGGGGAGCTGTATAAACAAAGCAGAAAATGCTTTTTACGAGCGGGGAGCTGTAGTATTCTACTGCCCCCCGAGTAAAAACATTTAGAAACGCAAAACAAAAAGGAATTTGTTTTTTGACAAATTCCTACATATTTAAAAAACAACAATGCGAGAGATAAACTAAGATCTCTCGCATTTGTAATTACGTATTAAACTCTTTTGCGTTTCGCTCTGCGCAGTTTAGACAGCTCCAATTATGAACAAAATGTAAACATTTTGTTCATCCGCACTGTTTTTCCTTTACATATTGCCTATTTTGGAGTATACTTGACATATCGAGTATTACTCGGTTTATATAGATTTATTTTTTATATAAAATCAGGAATTTTGGGCTTTTATTCTCCCAAAGCGCCTTTTATTATTACAATTTAATATTTTTATATTCTCCGAGGGAATACTTGTTTACTATATATGGAGGAAGATCTATGCAGTACATTATTCCCACGATCGTTGGCGTGCTCGCACTTGCTATCGGTATTCTGCTGGGTGTATTTATGCGCAAAAAGATTGCGGAAAGTAAGATTGGCTCTGCAGAGGAAGAAGCGTCCCGTATCCGTCTGGATGCAAAGAGAGATGCAGAAACCCTCAAAAAAGAAGCCATTGTTTCCGCAAACGAAGAAGCATTGCGTATTAAGACCGAAACGGAAAAAGAATGCAAAGAGCGCAGAAACGAAGTTCAGCGTCAGGAAAGACGCATTCAGCAAAAAGAAGATAATCTGGACAGAAAGTCCGATAACCTTGATAAAAAGGACGAGCTGTTAAACAAAAAGATCAAAGAAAACGAGCAAAAATCCGAAAAGCTCGACGCTATCCGCGCAGAGCAGGAGGAACTGCTCCAGAAGATAAGCCAGATGTCCGTTGAGGAAGCACGAGAGAGCCTGCTCAAGCGTGTGGAAGACGATGCAAGACACGATATGGCTGTCCGTCTTAACGAGCTTGAAACGGAATACAAGGAAACCGCAGAGGAAAAAGCAAGAGATATCGTTTCTCTGGCTATCCAGCGCTGTGCCGCAGATTCCGTGGCAGAAGCAACCGTTTCTGTTGTTGACCTGCCCAATGACGAAATGAAGGGCAGAATTATCGGCAGAGAAGGAAGAAACATCCGCGCTATCGAAACACTTACCGGTGTTGACCTTATTATTGACGATACTCCCGAAGCTATCACCATCTCCACCTTCGACCCCGTTCGCAGAGAGATTGCACGTCTTGCACTTGAAAAGCTCATTTCCGATGGACGTATCCATCCTTCCCGTATCGAGGAAATGGTGGAAAAATCCCGCAAGGAAGTTGAAGCGATCATAAAGAAGGAAGGCGAACAGGCAGTTATCGAAACCGGCATCCACGGTCTTAACCACGAGCTGGTTCGTATCTTGGGCAGACTCCGCTTCCGTACAAGCTACGGTCAGAACGTGCTCCGCCACTCCGTTGAGGTGGCTCATATCGCAGGTATGATCGCAAGTGAGCTGGGTATCGACCCCGTTCTTGCCCGCCGTGCAGGTCTGCTTCACGATATCGGTAAGGCTATGACCCACGAAATCGACGGAAGCCACGTACAGATCGGTGTAGATATTGCAAGAAAATACAAAGAATCCAAAGAAGTTGTTCACGCCATCGAAGCTCACCACGGCGATGTGGAAGCAAAGACAGTTATCGCAGTTATCGTTCAGGCGGCAGACGCTGTAAGCGCAGCCCGTCCCGGCGCAAGAAGAGAAAATCTGGAAAGCTACATAAAGCGTCTCCAGAAGCTGGAAGAGATCGCAACCTCCTTCAACGGCACCGAAAAAGCCTTTGCTATTCAGGCAGGCAGAGAAGTGCGCATAATGGTCAAGCCCGAAGCCGTAAGCGACGACGATATGGTATTCCTTGCAAGAGATATTGCAAAGAAGATAGAAAGCGAGCTTGAATATCCCGGACAGATTAAGGTAAACTTGATAAGGGAAACCAGAAGCTTCGACTACGCGAAATAAAAACATCAAGAAAACGGCGCGTAAACGCCGTTTTCATTATATAACTATGAACTAGGAACTATGAACTGGGAACTATGGTTGATTTTTGTCCTTTCGGGCAAAAATCTTCCGAAGTTTATCGTTCATCGTTGCGGGGTCCCCGAAAATGCTTGCATTTTTGGGGTGCTTCTCGTTCATCGTTCCTTAGAAAGAGTAACCCTTATGAATATCTTAGCTCTCGGAGATATACAATTTCCCTCCGGAACAAAATATGTTTGCCAACTTTTATCAAAAATAATCAGAGAACACAATATTGATTTCACGGTTATCAACGGGGAAAACACTTCCGATTATTCAACGTTGGATACGAACGCCTGCGAGGATCTGTTTTCCTGCGGGGCAGACGTTATTACCGGCGGAAACCACACCCTGCAACGGGCGGAGGTTTACGAATACCTTGATAACAACTGTGAAAAATGCATACGCCCCGTTAATCTGCCCGTTTCCGCACCCGGCAGGGGATACACCATTCAAAAAGCAAAAAACGGCAAGCGGATTTTGGTTATAAACGCCATGGGGCAGATAACCATGGACCCTTGCGACAGCCCTTTCCACACGGTGGACAAGGTGCTTTTGAAGGAAAAAGGAAATTACGATGTGGCGGTGTGTGATTTCCACGCAGAAGCCACCAGCGAAAAAAACGCTTTCGGATATTATTTTAACGGAAAGATCCAATGTATCTTCGGCACTCACACCCACGTTGCCACCGCAGACGAAAGACTGCTGAACAGAGGTAGCGGTTATATTACCGATGTGGGCATGTGCGGAGTAAGAGAAAGCGTTATCGGTGCGGATATAGAAACCGCACTCATAAAGTTTGCAGACCGCACCTTTACAAAGAAAAAACAGCCCGCAGGTGAAATGATGATAAACGGCGTGGTTTTCACCGTGGACGAAAACACAAATTACTGCACAAATATAAAAAGAATTACCTATTGAAAGGAACAAAACAAAATGAAAAAGATTTTAGCAGCCGTAATGGCGCTTCTCACCATCCTCGCGCTTTCCGCTTGTACCACCCTCGATCAGTCCGGTGAGCCCGTAGACAATACCGCATCTATGATAATGACTGTCGGTATGCTTGTAGTTATGGTAGCGGTGTTCTATTTTATGATCATCCGTCCCCAGAAGAAGCAGGAAAAAGAAACCGCAAAAATGCTGGATGAGCTTACCCCCGGCGATACCATTTCCACCGTTGGCGGAATTATCGGCGTAGTACTTAAGGTAAAGGACGATATGGTTCTTATCGAAACCGGCGCAGACCGTACACGTATCCAGATCGCAAAGTGGGCTGTACGCAAGGTGGAGGAAAAGGCAAATGACTAAAACTCTCCTTCGTAAATACGCACGCCTTGCAGTTCGTACCGGCGCAAACGTGCAAAAGGGACAGTACGTTGTTGTACGCGCTTCCGTAGAAATGCACGAATTCGCAGGAATGGTTGTGGAAGAAGCCTACAAAGCAGGTGCAAAGGAAGTACGTGTAGATTGGCGTTATTCCTATACCACCAAAATGGCTTACAGACATCAGTCCTTAAAGACTCTTTGCAACGTTCACGATTGGCAGGAGGCAAAGCAGGCGTTTGACTGCAAGACTCTCCCCGCATATATTAACATTATCTCCGATGGACCCGATGCTTTGAAGGGCGTTAACGGAGAAAAGATGCAGAAATCCTCTGTGGCAACCCACAAAAAGCTTAAAAAGTATATCGACGAAATGGACAACAACTACCAGTGGACTATCGTTGCCGCCGCAGGCAAGGATTGGGCAAAAAAGGTGTTCCCCGGCGAGCGCACCTCCACTGCCGTTGAAAAGCTGTGGAAGACCATTCTTTCCACCGTTTATATAACCGATGCGTCCAGCGACCCCGCAAAAACACCCCGCGAAACTTCGTTTAGCGGGGACCCCGAAAAAGCATGGGCAGACCATAACGCAGATTTTATGGATAAATGCGCCCGTCTTAACGATGCAAAGTTCGATTACCTTGAATACAAGTCCGCAAACGGCACGGATTTCCGCTGCTGGCTGAACAACAATATCCTCTGGCTTGGCGGCGGCGAAACCACAAAGGGCGTTTACTACAACCCCAATATGCCTACCGAGGAAATTTTTACCACCCCCATCGCAGGCAAGTGCGAGGGTACGCTGGTTTCCACCAAGCCTCTTTCCGTAAGAGGAAATCTGGTAGAAAACTTTACCTTCACCTTTGAAGACGGCAAGGTGACCAAGGTTACCGCCGAAAAGGGCGAGGACGTGCTTAAACAGCTTATCGCATCCGATGAGGGCGCAAAGATGCTGGGCGAGCTGGCGCTGGTTCCTCACAACAGCCCCATAAGCAACTCCGGCATACTGTTCTATAACACGTTGTTTGATGAAAATGCCGCTTGCCACGTGGCGATCGGCAGAGGATTCGGCAACCTTGTTGTTGGCTACGAGGATATGACCCGCGAACAGCTTAAAGAGCAGGGCGTTAACGAAAGTATGATCCACGTTGACTTTATGATCGGCTGCGAGGATCTGTCTATCGTCGGATATAAGGACGGCAAGGCAACTCCTATATTCACCAACGGCAACTGGGACGAAGAATTTGTTAAGTAATAAACAAAAAACGGCTGATATTATCAGCCGTTTTTTACTATAAACGAGAAACGGGAAACGAGGAACGAGGAACCCACCCCGGAATGAGGAACGAGGAACGAGGAACGAGGAATTTCGGAAGTTTTTTGCGGAGCAAAAAACAAATATAATTATTAGCGGGACGATAGGGATATCGTCCCCTACGGTCTGCAAACAGCCACGGCTATTCGATAATCGTAGGGGATGACGTCCCCGTCATCCCGTAAACTGTTCGCACGAAACTACCGTCTGTTCGATAACCGAGCGAGAGCGAAGGTAAAGGGCGGCAGAACGCTTTTTCGCGAGTGGGGAGCTGTACAAAGGTACTGCCTCCCGAGCGAAAATGCGTAGAAAAACGCAAAAAAATAAAATCCTTTTAAGGATTTTTTCCTAATAAGAAAACAAAAGGCGAGAGATATATTTCAATCTCTCGCTTTTCTTGTTTTTAATTATGTGCGTTTTTCGATCTGCAGTTCTTTACCGAGCGAAAAATTACTTGATTTCAAGTTCGCCAAGGAACGCCCATCCGTAAGAAGTAACACGGATCTCAACGTAACGACCGGTAACGTCAAACTCTGCGGTGAGGGTATGAGCAGCGTTGTCTGCAAGACCGTCGAGGTCAGCAGTGCTATCAAGAGTGCCGGCAGAATACCAGTTCTCGCCGTCCTCGGAAACGAGGTACTCTACCTTGTAGGGGCAGGTGATACCGGAAGCGGTATCCTTAAGAGAGGTAAGAGTGATAGAGCTGATAACGTAGCTTTCGCCGAGGTCGATCTTGATGAAGCCGTAGCCGCGCTCGGACTGAGCGGGAGTGTTCTGGTGGAATGCCATCCAGCAAGCTGCGTTGTATGCGTCGTCATTGGTGGGAACGTAACCGTCGGTCAGTTCGTAGTTTTCATCGGGATAAGAAACGGGGTAGTTTTCGTCCCAGCCCCAGTTCTCGGTGCTCATACGGAACTGTTCGGAAATTTCGTAGGTCTTGCCTGCAGCAACGTTGTTGCCTTCGGTGGAAACCGCGTCGGGATTCTTTTCGAATGCGGGTTCGTCAGACTCGTCTGCGGGGGTGGATTCATCTACGGGAGCAGATTCATCAACAGGGGTGGATTCATCTACGGGAGTAGATTCATCAACGGGGGTAGATTCTGCGGGAGTGGACTCTGCGGGAGTGGATTCTGCGGGAGTTTCGTCACAAGCAACGAGAGCAACTGCAAAAACCATAACAAGCGCAAGAATAAATGCAATTTTCTTCATAGTAAACTTTCTCCTTTTTAAATTATAGCTAAATTGCCAACAGCCATTTTAACACAAAGAAGAGAGTTTGTCAATATTTTTTGTTTTGCAGTAATTGAAACTGTCTAAACTTCGCAGATCGAAACGCAAAAAATATTATACCGTAATAAGTAATGCAAGGGATTGCGTTATATCTCTCGCATTGTTGTTTTTTAATATGTAGGAATTTGTAAAAACAAATTCCTTTTTATTTTGCGTTTCTATAAATTTTCAGTCGGGGGGCAGTAGATTACTACAGCACCCCGCGCCTGAAAATTCATTCTGCTTTGTTTATACAGTTTCCCGCTTCAATCAGACTTTGAGTTCTATAGACGGAAGATTTCAAAAACAATTACACGGTTTTTGAAAACTACCGTCTGTTGCATCGAAAAAGCAAGTTTTTGAAGTGAGCGATGGTAAAATGACGTAGAATAAATTTTCGCGAGCGGAAGCTGTAGTAATCTACAGCCAGCGAAGCGAAAATTTATAAAAAAACGCGATGAAAATAAAATTCCGTAGAATTAATTTTCTACGGAATTTTTACCTAATATTGTAATTAGAGCGGAAGAGGCAAGCCTCTTCCCTACATACGGGGAATAACTGCACAGAACAATTTATGCTTTTTCGCGTTTTTTGTTCTGCGTTATTTTACCGAGCGAAATTACTTAGCGATGTCGTATACTTCTACTTCAGAAACAAACATCCAACCGGTACGGGTGAGCTGTACTCTTACGTACTGACCGGAAGCGGTGGTGCCGATAGTGGTTTCAACAAAGTTAACAGAAGCATTGTCTTCGGTTGCAACTGTGCCGAGAGAGGTCCAGTTTTCGCCGTCATCGGATACGAGGAATTCAACGGTCATGTTGTTGGAAGCGATACCGCTGCCGAGAGCTTCGGAACCGGTGTAAACGGAGATCTTGGAGATCTCGGTTACTGCGCCGAGGTCGATAACGATCCAGCTATAGCCGTTTTCCATAAAGTCGGGAGTGCCGTTGCCGTTAAAACCTGCCCAAACAACGTTCTTATAATCGCTGTCGCCGGGATCCTTAACGCCGTCGGTAAGGGAAACGCCGTCTTCATCGGGATAAGCTACGGGGTAGTTTTCATCCCAGCCCCAGGTTTCGGAGCTCTGACGGAACAGATCGGAGGTGGTGTAGGTCTTGCCAACAGAAACGAGTTCGCCAACTTCTGCTGCGGGAACTTCGGATTCTTCTTCGGGAACGGATTCATCGGGAGTAGACTCTGCAGGAACAGATTCTTCATCGGGAGTAGATTCTACGGGAGTAGATTCGTTTTCAACGGGGGTGGATTCGGTTGCGGGGTTAGAGGATTCTGCGGGAGTTTCGTCACAAGCAACGAGAGCAACTGCGAATACCATTACGAGAGCAAGAATAAATGCAATTTTCTTCATGTTAAATTTTCTCCTTTTTAAAGATTATAAGAACATTTTAATACAATTTATCCGATTTGTCAATGGTATTTTTTGTTTTAAAAAGCCCGCGCAGGCTACATACGTAAAAACAAACAAATCACCCCAAGAAGCCTTACGGCTTCATGGGGACCCCGACAAAAAGGCGAGAAAGGAAATATCCCGTCTCGCCATATTTTTTAAGCTTTTATGTTTTAATAAGCCGAATTACTTAGCTGCGTATACTTCGATTTCAGAAAGGAAAGCCCAACCGTCACGTGCAACACGAACTTCAACGTATCTGCCGTTGCCGGAGAAGTTTACGCTGTATTCGTAGAAGTTAACGGAACCGTCATCCTCGCCGGAAGCTACGGTGCCAACAGAGGTCCAGTTTTCGCCGTCTTCGGAAACGAGAACTTCGAAAGAGGTGTTAGCGGAGCCGATACCGTTGCTGAGTGCGGAAGAAGCGATAGCAACGGAAACCTGAGCGAGAGACATAGATTCGCCGAGATCGATTACGAAGGAGTGGTAGCCTGCGTAATCGGGAACGAGGTAGCTGTAGCCTGCCCAAACAGCGTTGGTGTATTCGCTGTCACCGGGATCCTTAACGCCGTCGGTAAGGGTAACGCCGTCTTCATCGGGATAAGCGACAGGAGCATTTTCGTCCCAGCCCCAGTTAACGTCTGCGCCGCCCTGACGGAACTGCTGAGTAGCGGTGTAGGTCTTGCCAACAGAAACGAGTTCGCCAACTTCTGCAGCGGGAGCCTGAGATTCTTCTTCGGGAACGGATTCATCGGGAGTAGACTCTGCAGGAACAGATTCTTCATCGGGAGTAGATTCTACGGGAGTAGATTCGTTTTCAACGGGGGTGGATTCGGTTGCGGGGTTGGAGGATTCTGCGGGAGTTTCGTCACAAGCAACGAGAGCAACTGCGAATACCATTACGAGAGCAAGAATAAATGCAATTTTCTTCATTTGAAATTTTCTCCTTTTTAAATTATAGCTAAATTGCCAACGGGTATTGTAACACAATCAATGCGTCTTGTCAAGATACTTTTGTGTGGCGGACAAGGATGGTAATGATAAACTATGGACTATGAACGAGGAACTATGAACGAGGAACCATGGAAGTTTTTTGCGGAGCAAAAAACCGTATAATTGTTTTCGATACGTTCCGTCTGTTGCATCGAAAAAGTAAGTTTTTGAAGTGAGCGATGGTAAAACGCTGTAGAAAACGTTCTTTACGAGCGTGCTGTAGTAATCTACAGCTAGCGAAGTAAAGACGTTTAAAAAACGCAAAATAAAAAGAAATTCGGTAGAGGTTTACTTCTACCGAATTTTTACCTTATTTTTGTAATTAGAGCGGACAGTCGGCGGGGTTCCCCGAAAACGCCATGCGTTTTTGGGGTGCCTTCGAGGACGCCTGTCCCTACAATTGGAAATTCACTGCAGTAAACATCTATAAACGTTGCGTTTTTGTTCTACAGTGTTTTACCGAGCAACAGATTATTCACCATAAACCTCAAGCTCGTCTATAAACAACCAAGATCCCGCCTCGCTGTGCTGAAGAGCAAGACGAACGTACTGTGCGGTAGTTCCTTCGGGTGCTGCAACAGCAACCCAGGTTACGCAGTTTTCGGTGCCTGCGGTTACGTTTACCTTACCAACGGATACCCAGTTTTCGCCGTCATCGGAAACGAGAAGCTCACCGGAAACGGGAGTACATACGCCGGACCAGCCGGGACCGCCGTATACGTTTGCGCGTGCGCCGTAGATAGTCTTGGATGCGCCGAGATCAACAGTGGGGGATGCTGCGCCGTTAATGGAATTGGTGAAATTGGAGCTGGACCAGCTGTAATAACCAAACCACTGACCGGGAGCCCACTTAATGTCAGCTTCAACAAAGCCTGTTTCTACAACACCGTCGGTAAGGTCGGTGTCGATCCACATGGTGGTGATAGAGGAATCGATATTATCCTGGTTAAGTACGGTAAGACCGAGTGCGATATTGGTGCCTGCAAAGGACAGAGTGGGATCGTTTTCGGTTGCTTCGGGGCCTGCGGGTTCTTCGCTGTTTTCATCAGCGGGAGTAGATTCATCGGGAGTAGTAGACTCTGCGGGAACAGACTCTTCATCGGGAGTGGATTCTGCGGGAGTGCTTTCTGCGGGGGTGGATTCGGTTGCGGGGTTAGAGGATTCTGCGGGAGCTTCGTCACAAGCAACGAGAGCAACTGCAAAAACCATAACGAGAGCAAGAATAAATGCTATCTTTTTCATGTCAAATTTTCTCCTTTTAGGGTAGTAAGATGAATGAGGAATGATGAATGATGAATGACGGAAACCTTTTTTCGCGTTTATGCGCGAAAAAAGCTACCGAAATTCCTCATTTAGCGGTGCGAAGCAACGCGGCGCATTTCTCATTCCTCATTATACCACACGTCTTTCTTTTCGTCAATCAAAATAAATGTTCTTGTTTTTGCTCAAAAACCCTTTAAAAACTTAAAAAACTGTGGTATTATATAAAAAATACCCTTTTCGGAGGTTTTACGTATGAAAGCTGTAATTACCGTAGTAGGTAAGGATACCGTTGGTATACTTGCAAAAATAAGCTCCTTTTGCGCAAACCACAATGTTAACGTAACAGACGTTACACAGACGATCCTGCAGGATATGTTCTGTATGATAATGATGTGCGATATCAGCAAGATAGATTGCGATTTCGGTGTGTTTGTAGACACCGCCGCAGAGATCGGAACACAGAATAATCTTCGCGTGCACGTTATGCACGAGGATATCTTTAACTCCATGCACAGGATCTGAGGTGTAAAAAACAATGATAGAAACAAGAGATATTCTTGAAACCATACAAATGATCGAGGACGAGCATCTGGATATACGTACGGTTACCATGGGAATTTCCCTTACAGATTGTATCGACCCGTGTATGGACAAGGCGGCTGCCAAGGTTTACGATAAAATTTGCTTTTGCGCCCAAAACCTTGTGCCCGTGGCAAACGGTATAGAAAAAGAGCTTGGTATTCCCATAATAAACAAGCGTGTTGCCGTAACACCTATCGCCATTCTTGCAGGCGCCTGCAAAGGGGAAGACCCCATAAAATTCGCATACGCTCTTGAAAAAGCTTCCCGTGAAACGGGTGTAAACTTTATCGGCGGTTATTCCGCTTTGGTACAAAAGGGCTTCGCGGCAGGGGATAAAGAGCTTATCCGTTCCATTCCCCGTGCTTTGGCGGAAACCGAGCATATATGCGCATCCGTAAACATCGGCTCCACAAAAGCAGGCATAAATATGGATGCGGTACGGTTAATGGGTGAAACGGTAAAGGAAACTGCCCTGCTCACTGCAGACAGAGATTGTATCGGCGCGGCGAAATTGGTTGTGCTGTGCAACGCTCCCGATGATAACCCCTTTATGGCAGGTGCGTTCCACGGCGTGGGCGAGCCGGACTGTGTTATAAACGTAGGCGTTTCCGGCCCCGGCGTTGTAAGAAGCGCCATATCCAAAGCGCCCAAGGACGCAGGAATAAACGAAATTGCGGATATTATCAAAAAAACAGCCTTTAAGATAACCCGTATGGGTCAGCTTGTTGCTATGAAGGCAAGCGAAAAACTGCAGGTCCCCTTCGGTATTGTGGATCTTTCCCTTGCTCCCACTCCCGCTATCGGAGATTCCGTTGCCCATATTTTAGAGGAAATGGGCTTGGAATCCTGCGGATGCACCGGCACCACCGCTTGTCTGGCTATGCTTAACGATGCGGTTAAAAAGGGCGGGGTAATGGCTTCCTCCCACGTAGGCGGTCTTTCCGGCGCGTTTATCCCCGTAACCGAGGATGCAGGTATGATCGACGCGGCAAGATCCGGCTGTCTTACCATAGAAAAGCTGGAAGCCATGACAGCGGTCTGCTCCGTAGGTCTGGATATGATAAATATCCCCGGCGACGTAACTCCGGAGATCATCTCTGCCATTATCGCAGACGAAGCGGCGATCGGTATGGTAAATTCAAAGACCACCGCTGTACGCGTTATCCCCGCTATCGGCAAAAAAGCAGGGGACGAACTTAACTTCGGCGGTCTGCTCGGCGGCGGCCCCGTTATGAAGGTGAATACCGCTTCTCCCGAAATATTTATCAAAAGAGGCGGGCGCATTCCCGCACCAATACAAAGCCTTAAGAATTAGGAACGAGAAACGAGAAACGAGAAACTTCGGAAGTTTTTTGCGGAGCAAAAAACCGTATAATTGTTTTCGATACATTCCGTCTGTAGAACTGAAAGTCTGATTGAAGCGGGAAACTGTATAAACAAAGCAGAAAACGTCTTTTAGACGCGTGGAGCTGTAGTATTCTACTGCCCACCGGCTAAAAGCGTTTAGAAACGCAAAATAAAAAGGAATTTGTTTTCAAATTCCTACCTAATAAAAAACAAAAATGCGAGAGATAAACTACAATCTCTCGCATTTCTTATTACGTTTTATTTGTTTTTGCGTTTCGTTGTGCGAAGTTTAGACAGTTTCAACTCTCCGAACCGGCTAAGGCGAAGATGTAATCGTTACTTCCCGGAAAGTTTACCGTAAACTTCTTTACCGCAACACCGTTAACCTTTGTGTTAAGTCTTTCTCCGTCGGAAACAGAAAAGTTTGCGAAATCGGAAAGACCCTTGCCGGTATATTTGGAGTATGCTTCCTTGCGCACCCAAACCTTGGCAAACGCCACGGCATCACAATCGTTATCACGAACGTATTCCGCCTCTTCTTCGGTAAAGAAACGCTCTGCGATAGCAAGATAATCTATTTTTTCGTTGTTTTTGAGTCTGCCAAGATACTCTCCGTCAATACCCACGGGTTTATCCGAGAAAACAACAACCATTACAGCGCCCGTGGTGGTAACGGACACGTATTTTTTATCTATACCTTTAACAGAGGGCTTGCCCCGTTTGCCGTAAACAACCTCAACCTCGGGGTTGCCGAAATGCTCTCTGGCTTTTTCGGTCACAAGCGCGTGGCGCTGTTCTCTGTCTGCGATATTATCAAGTACGTAAGTTTTAATAGCCATATATTATTCCTCCGCGGGGGTAGTGTTTGTATTTTCGGTGGTTATATCAGCGTTTTCGGCGTTTTCGGCGTTTTCGGCGTTTTCGGTGGTTTCTTGGGGTGTATTTTCATCCTGTTTTACTACAGCAAAGCGGGATATCTTTGCATCCTCGCCGGTACGCATAACGATAACGCCTGCCGCAGGTCTGCCGTAAACGGGAATTTCGTTGACCGCAGTACGTATTATCACGCCGGAATCGGTTATCAGCATCACATCGTCGGTTTCGGAAACCATCTTAATTCCGCACAGCAAGCCCGTTTTTTCGGTAATACGGTGGCATATCATACCCTTGCCGCCGCGCTTTTGCACGGGATATTCCGAAGGATCGGTACGCTTACCGAAGCCGCTTTCCGTAACGGTGATAAGCACCTTGCCGTCATCCACTTCGGGAATTACGGCGGCGCCTACAACGTAATCGTCATCTGCCAGAGTAACAGCCTTAACACCGCGGGCAAGTCTGCCCATACAGCGGATATCGTTTTCGTTAAAGCGTATACCCAAGCCCTTGGAGGTGGCGCATATAATATCGTCGTTGCCGTTTGTAAGCATAACGTACAAAAGCGCATCGCCCTCGTCAAGGTTGATCGCGTATATACCCGTGGTACGGCGGGTGTGGTAATCCATAAGGTTAACACGCTTAATAACGCCGTTTTTGGTAAGGAGAACTATATATTTATCATCCGTAAAGCCTTCCACGGGGATAATTGCGGTTATCTTTTCCTTTTCATCAAGAGAAAGCACGTTTACAAGGTTTGTACCCTTTGCGGTACGGGATGCTTCGGGCACCTCGTAGCACTTTTTAAAGTATATCTTTCCCTTATCCGAGAAGAAGAGCAGGAAATCGTGGGAATGGGATATAATAACGTCTTCCACAAAGTCCTCTTCCTTTGTAGACATTGCGGTAATACCCTTACCGCCTCTGCGCTGGGAAGAATAAGTGTCGGAGGGCAGACGTTTTACGTATCCGTCGTGGGTAGCGGTAATAACGCAGTACTCACGCTGGATAAGGTCTTCAATAAGGATATCGTTTTCCGCTTCCTCAATGGCGGTGCGTCTTTCGTCACCGAAACGGTTTGCGATATCGTCCATCTCGTCCTTGATTATCTGCTTTATCTTGTTATCATCCGCAAGAATTCCGCGCAGCTCGTCAATGGTGGCGTACAAAGCGGCAAGACGTTCTTCTATCTTCTTTCTTTCCATACCGGAAAGGCGTCCCAAGGGCATTTCCACAATAGCTTGCGCCTGCACTTCGGAAAGACCGAAACGGGCGATCAGCTTTTCCTTCGCATCGGGAATAGAAGCGGAAGAACGGATAATATTAATAACCTCGTCAATATTATCAATAGCTATCTTGTAGCCTTCATAAAGGTGGGCTTCTCTTTCTGCTTTTGCAAGGTCAAAACGGGTCCTTCTTGTAACCACGTCGATCTGGTGGTTGATATAGTGGGTAAGTATATCCTTCAGAGAGAGCGTTTTGGGCTCGCCGTCCACCAGAGCAAGCATATTAATTGCGCAGGTGTCCTCAAGCTGTGTATATTTATACAAAAGGTTTAAAACAACTTCTCTGTTTGCGTCCTTTTTCAGGTCGATAACTATACGCATACCCTCTCTGCCGGATTCGTTGCGTATATCGGAAATACCTTCAATACGCTTGTCCTTAACCAGAGTTGCCATATAGTCAAGCAGCATGGAACGGTTTACCTGATAAGGAAGCTCGGTTACGATAATTGAGGTCTTGTTTTTCTTTTCCTCAAAGTGGCATTTTGCGCGCACTTTAATTCTGCCTCTGCCGGTGGTGTATGCTTCGTAAATACCCGCCGTGCCGTGAATTGTGCCGTAGGTAGGGAAATCGGGCCCCTTTACAAACTGCATAAGCTCCTTCACGGTACATTCGGGGTTATCCATAAGATATTTTGTAGCGTCAATAACCTCGCCCAAATTATGAGGGGGGATATTTGTCGCCATACCGACAGCAATACCGATAGAACCGTTTACCAGCAAATTCGGAAAACGGCTGGGCAGGCAAACGGGCTCTTTTGCCTTGTTATCGAAATTGGGGATAAAATCTACAACTTCTTTTTCTATATCCTTAAGCATATAGTTTGCAAGACGTTGCATTCTCGCTTCGGTATAACGGTATGCGGCGGCGCCGTCACCGTCTATATTACCGAAGTTACCGTGTCCTTCAACCAGAGTATATCTCATAGAGAAGGGCTGTGCAAGACGAACCATAGCATCGTAAACAGATGCGTCACCGTGGGGGTGGTAATGACCCAGCACGTAACCTACCGTGGTAGCGGATTTACGGAAAGGCTTGTCGTATGTGAGATGCTCTTCGTGCATGGAATAAAGTATACGGCGGTGAACCGGCTTCAAACCGTCACGCACGTCGGGCAATGCTCTTCCCACTATAACCGACATAGCGTATTCAATATAGCTTGTTTTTATCTCTTTTTCAATGCCGATATTTACAATACATTGGTTTTCGTGTGAACTATAATCATATTCCTCGTGTGCCATTTTTTAAAAAGCCCTCCTTTCTGTTAAACGTCGATATTCTCTGCATATTTTGCATTTGCTTCTATAAATTCGCGGCGAGGCTCAACCTTGTCGCCCATCAGTACGCTGAACAGCGCGTCCGCCATAAGACCGTCTTCAATGGTAACACGCTTTAATGTTCTTCTCTCGGGGTCCATAGTGGTTTCCCAAAGCTGGTCTGCATCCATTTCGCCAAGACCTTTATATCTTTCAGCCTGCGCGCCCTGACCTAATTCGGCAATGCACATATCCCTCTCTTCATCGGAGAAAGCGTATCTTTCCTGCTTGCCCTTGTAAACCTTGTAAAGAGGAGGCTGGGCGGCAAATATGTGTCCGTTTTCTATAAGGGGACGCATGTGTCTGAAGAAGAAGGTAAGAAGCAGTGTCTTTATGTGGGCGCCGTCTACGTCAGCATCCGCCATAATAACTATCTTTCCGTAGCGAAGCTTTGTAATATCGAATTCACTGCCTATACCCGTGCCCAAAGCAAGAATAATGGGAATTATCTGGGTAGAAGAATAAATTCTTTCAAGACGTGCTTTTTCTACGTTGAGTATCTTACCGCGGAGAGGGAGAATTGCCTGGAAACGGTGGTCACGGCAATCCTTTGCGGTACCGCCTGCGGAATCACCCTCTACCAAGTAAAGCTCGGTATATTCGGCTCTTCTTTCGTTACAGTCCGCAAGCTTTCCGGGCAGGGAGGAGGATTCAAGCAGTCCTTTACGTCTTGTAAGCTCTCTTGCTTTTCTTGCCGCTTCTCTCGCACGGGATGCGGAAACCGCTTTTTCCAGAATAATTCTTGCGGTGGCGGCGTTTTCCTCCAGATATATGGCAAGCTTTTCGTTTACCATACTTTCTACAAGGGTGCGTATTTCGGAGTTACCCAGCTTTGCCTTTGTCTGGGATTCAAACTGGGCGTCTACCAGCTTAACGCTTACCACGGCGGTAAGACCTTCACGCACGTCATCACCGCTCAGCTTGTCGCCCTCTTTTAAAATATTGTATTTTTTACCGTAATCGTTTAAAACCTTTGTAATTGCACTGCGGAATCCGGTTTCGTGGGTACCGCCTTCAATGGTGTGCATATTGTTTGCAAAGGAGATTATACTGTCGTTATAAGTGTCGTTGTACTGCAGAGCCACTTCCGCAACGGAGGTTCCCTTGGTGCCGCCTATATATATAACGTCGCTGTGAAGGTTTTCCGCGCCCTTTTGCTCGTTTATATAGGATACAAACTCTCTTATACCGCCTTCAAAGCAGAAATGCTCTTCGGTTGCGGGGGAAACACGCTCATCTCTCAATATAATGGAAGCGCCTGCGTTAAGGAACGCCTGCTCACGCAAACGGGTGCGTACGGTTTCTGTGTCAAATTCAACAGTTTCGAAAATATCTTCATCGGGCCAGAAGCGTACGGTAAGACCGTGTTCCTCGGTTGCGCCGGTTTCACGCATGGCTTCAACCATATTACCCCGCTCAAAAGCAACGTAATACTGCTTTCCGTCACGGTGGTTGTATGCTTCCAAGCGCTTGGAAAGAGCGTTAACAACAGATGCGCCAACGCCGTGAAGTCCGCCTGCTATCTGGTAACCGCCGCCGCCAAACTTACCGCCGGCGTGTAGTACGGAAAAGATGACTTCCAGTGTGGGCTTGCCCTGAGTGGGGTGAATACCGCTGGGCACGCCTCGTCCGTTATCCTTAACGGTGCAGGAGCCGTCTTTTTCAAGCACAACGATAACGTCCTTACAGTAGCCCGCAAGGATCTCGTCAATAGAGTTATCCACTATTTCGTATATAAGGTGGTGCAGACCGCGGGATGAAGTGGTACCAATGTACATACCCGGTCTTTTACGCACCGCCTCCAAGCCTTCTAAGACTTGAATTTGGCTATCATCGTAATTTTTGATTTCACTCATAATTTTGACTCCTTTTTGGAACGAGAAACGAGAAACGATAAACGATAAACGAATGGTTGATTTTTGTTCGCAGAACAAAAATCTTCCGAAGTTCCTCGTTCCTAGTTCCTAGTTCCTCGTTACTTTTCCGTTCGATTCACTAATGTATCTGCCGTAAACGAACTTATATATATACTTTCCGAAATCCCATCGTCTGCCACAACAAAGCTTTCCGGCATACGTTTTCCGGCGTAAATAATCTTCATTTCCTTTTCCGCCGTCTTTAAAAAATCCTTGGTCACGGGGGAAACGGTGGCGGTATCCATATTAAAAATACCGATAATCTCTTTCTTTTTAATACTTATATCATTTTCAAGATTTACAAACATTTGCCACTCTCCACCTTTATAACCTGTGCTTTCGGCAGCAGGGAAGAAAGGCCTTCGTCACAGCCGGTAATAATAACCTGCCGTCCCTCAATACGTTTTAAAATATAATCTCTGCGGTTTTCGTCCAGCTCGCTCAACACGTCGTCCAGCAAAAAAACGGGGTATTCTCCCGTAAGGGATTTTGAAATCTCTCCCTCCGCAAGCTTAAGTGCCAGCACAACGCTTCTCTGCTGACCCTGGCTTCCGTAAGAGCGGGCGCTTTTACGGTTGATGTGTATTAAAAGATCATCCTTTTGGGGTCCGCATACGGTCTGTCTTTTTTCTTTTTCCGTCTGCCTTTTTTCTTTAAACAGTTCAAGGTAGCTTTCTTTAATATCGTTTGCCGTTTCTCCCTCGCTTTGGGTAACGTAGGTAAGGGACATTTCCTCCCTTTCCTCCGACATATCAAAAAGAAAAATTTTTCCGCTTTCTTCCAGAGCTTTAATATATTTTCTGCGGTTTACGGTAATATTTGCGGCAAGGGCAGCCATACGCTCGTCATAAACGTCAAGCAGCTCGTCAAAAACCGCATTACCCTTTAAATGGGCGTTTTTCTGTATAAGCAAACGGTTATATTCGTTTAAAGATGCCACGTGGCGGGGAAAAGACTGGCATATCGCCATATCAATAAATCTCCGTCTGCCCTCGGGTGCGCCTTTAACAAGATCCAGATGGTCGGGTGTAAAGATAACGCATCTGAACGCCCCCAAAAATTCGCTCATTTTGGAAATAGGGGCGCCGTTTTTTAAAAAGGTCTTTTTGGCGTTTTTCTTAAGCCGCACACCCATTTTGCTTGTAACACCGTTGGATATATAGGTAATATCCGCAGAGGCTACTTCACACCCAAAGCGTATAAGCTCTTTATCCTTGCATCCGCGAAAGCTTTTTCCCGCGGCAAAGAAACATATACCCTCCAGTATATTCGTCTTTCCTGCGGCGTTTTCGCCGCATATAAGGATGGTCTGGGGTGAAAAGGAGAGTATATTCTCCTCTCCGTTACGCCAATCCTTTAAATAAAGGTCTTTTATCAGCATCAGCTTTTAACTCTGCAGGGGAGTACCAGATATATATAAGAAGAATCTCTGTGTCCCACGGGGGTGAGCATCATAGAGGTTAAAGGTCCCGTAAGAGAAGCGAGTATAGTTTCGTCCTTGCAGGCACGCAAAGCATCCAGCAGATAACGGTTGTTAAAGCTTATCTCAATATCGTCCCCTTCTTTTTTGATTCTTACCTGATCGTTTACCTTACCGTACTGGGTAGAGCAGAAAACGTGAAGCAGGTTATCTTCAAACCGGAAGCGAAGAGGAGTTTTAAGTCTTTCATCAACGAGCAGGGAAGCTCTTTCCACGCTTTCTATAAATTCGCTTCTTTCCACCTCAACAAAAATCTTGCTTTGCTGGGGCAGAGCGCGGGTGTAATCAAGATATTCACCCTCAAGCAAACGGGAGAAGAATATAACGTCCCCTATACGGAAAACGATATGCTTGCGGGTAAATTCCACCTTCATCATTTCATCGTTATCCGTTATCAGCTTGCACAGGTCGGAAAGGGATTTTCCGGGCACTACAAAGCGGAACGTATCTTTATTATCAAATACAGCGTTCTTTTCTTCACGCAAAGCTAACCGTGCGCCGTCCAGAGCCACAATGGTAAGCTTATTTTCTTCTATCTGGAACAGTTCGCCGGTAAGTATGGGGCGTGCGTCTATCTGCGCCACGGCGAAAATGGTGGAATTTATCATTTCCTTCAAAAGCCCTTGGGTAATGGTGAAGGATCTGTCACCCAAAAGCTCGGGCAGGTTGGGGAAAGCCTCTGCCGCAAGACCGTGAATGGTAAATTCGGAAGCACCGCCTTTAATGGTAACGGCGTTTTTCTCGTCTGCGTTTATCTCTATTTCGCATTCCGGCATATTTTTAATGATCGCATATATTTTCTGAGCGTTAAGTATTACGGACCCTACTTCCTTCGGGTAAACGGGAGAGGATGTTTTTACGCCTTTTTCAAGGTCATAACCGCAAACGGTAAGCACACCGTCCCTTTCAAGGTTAAAAAGCAGACCTTCAAGGGCGGGAAGCGTGCTTTTATTTGAAGTCGCCGTCATAGCAGGCTGTATGAGAGAAAGAAGGGTCTTTCTGTCGGTTATAAACTTAATAGCCATTTTTTTTAAAATCTCCTTTCGGAAGTAGAGAGTGTAGCATTAATCAAGTGTTAAAGGGTTTTGTTGTAGGTATTATAATTATTGTCTGTGTTCAAAAGGTGGAAAACTTTTAAAACTTGTTTTTTTCCTTGTCTTTTTAACCTTCTGTGCTGTTAAGATAAGTGTTGAAACAATGTTGAAAACCTGTGTAAAACAATGTCGGTTTTTTTTGAATATGTGTGAAAAAGAGAAATATGATGTGAATTAACGTCAACAGATATTCTTCGGGGTCCCCGCAAAACGAAGTTTTGTGGGGTGATACACTATTCTCCCAATTCCTTCAACATCAGGTTTACCTCACGTTCATACGCGGGCTCGTTTTTCATTTTGTTTTCCACGTTGGAAATGGAATTTATAATAGTGGTATGGTCTTTTCCGAACATACTGCCTATCTTTTTAAGTGACATATCCGTAAGCGTGCGCAAAGCGTAAATACAAAGGTTTCTTGCATAAACTATATCCGCGTTTCTCTTGCCGGATGTAAGCACTTCTTTTTTAACCGAGTATTTTTTGCAGATATAATCAAAGATATTTTGCACTTTGTTATCCTGCGTTTCGGCAGTTTTAAGATATTCGCTCAACACCGAAACCGCCATATCCAGAGTTATCTGCCTGTCCTCGATAAAGGAATGAGCCTTTAATTTTTTGATAGCGCCTTCTATCTGGCGGATATTTGTTTTAATATTTTCCGCAAGGAAGGTAAGCACGTTATCGGGTATATCCACACCCATATCCACGCTCTTTTTCTTAAAAATAGCGGTGCGCAGCTCGGTATCCGGCGGTTTTATGTCCGCAATGAGTCCCATTTCACAGCGGCTTTTAAGCCTGTCCTCAAGGTTAATTTCCTTGGGAGGACGGTCGGATGTGATTATAACCTGCTTTTGCTGTTGAAAAAGTGTGTCTATGGTGTGGAAAAACTCTTCCTGGGTTTTGTCCTTTCCTTCGATAAACTGAATATCGTCGATAAGCAAAACGTCCACACTGCGGTACTTTTCTCTGAACGCCACGTTGGATTTCTGCACCAGTGAATCTACCATTTCCTGTGTGAATTCCTCACCCGTCTTATACAGTATGTCAGAATGTGGATTTCTTTCACGCAGGTGGTTTACTATGGCAAAGAGCAGGTGTGTCTTTCCCAGACCGGGAGGGCCGTAAATAAAGAGAGGGTTGTACAGCTCTGCAGGATGCTCCGCAATGGCAAAGGATGCTTTTGCCGCCACCTGATTGGAAGAACCGATCACGAAATTATCAAAGGTAAAATTGGGGTTGTAACGAAGCTTGTAGGCTGTGTACTTGCTGTCGTCCTCCTTTTCCTCCTTTTTTTCCTTGGGCGCGCCCATCTTGCTGGTCACGGTAACGCGTACGTTGGTAAAGGTATATTTGGAAAAGGCGTTTTCAAGATCGGTAAGATATCTTTTGTTAATGGTGCTTGCGGCAACCGTATCGGGCGTAAGCAGATCCACCTGTGTGGGATCCATATATGTTATTACGGTGTTTTTAAAAAGCCAGTTAAAAGAGGCGTCCGAGCACTTGGTTTTCATTTCCTCAAGCACGGAATTATATATCTGCTGTCTTGTTTCGGGGCTTGTATAATCCATTTTTTCACCTCTATAATATATATTATAGTTATATATATAGTATTATAACACCTATGTGGAAAAAAAGCAAGTTATTTTAGTAAAAAACGAGAAACTAGAAACTAGGAACGAGGAACTTCGGAAGATTTTTGTTCTGTGAACAAAAATCAACCATTCGTTTATCGTTCATCGTTTATCGTTCATAGTTTTTTTAAAAAAACTCTTGACAAATTCGTACTTTTATGGTTATAATATCCTTTGCCTGTGTTCAGGCACAAATTTACGGCGCATTTTTTTAATTTTGAATATTTATCAGGAGGTGCATTCCGAATGCTCAGAACATATCAGCCTAAAAAGATCCACAGACAGAAAGAACACGGCTTCAGAAAGAGAATGGCTACCGCTAACGGCAGAAAGGTTCTCAAGAGAAGACGCGCTAAGGGCAGAGCAAGACTCACTTATTAATTTTAAAAAAATTAATAAAAAAGTAAAAAGTAAAAGTGAAAAATGAATAGTTTCGGTAAAAAACCGACATTGTCGGTTTTTTTCCTTATTCATTTGCTTTTTGCCCTTAAATTTTTTTAAAGAGGTGTTATTTTTGCAAGAAAGTAAAAAGATAATTTCACTTAAGCAAAATCACCTTTTCGGTCTGGCGTACACAAAGGGAAAATGTTTTTCCTGCCGGACCGCGGCGGTATATATTTTAAAAAACCGCCGTGCTTCTGCCAAGACAATGCTTGGCATAACCGTTTCAAAAAAACGGGGAAAAGCGGTAGAAAGAAACCGTGCAAAGCGGATAATAAGAGAGGCGTTCCGCCGTCTTTATCCGCAAGTAAAGGATGGATATATTATAGTGGTCGTTGCCCGGCAAAGCTGTATGGATTCCACAAGCGCCGTTGTGTATTCCCAGCTTAAAGAAATATTGGTTGGGGCATCGCTCCTTTGCGAAGATACGGTAACAGACAATGCTTAAAAAAATATTTACCGCGCCCATACGCTTTTACCAAAAACACGTGTCACCCTCTTTGGGGGCAAACTGCCGTTTTTATCCCACCTGCTCTCAATACGCCATAGAGGCTATCGAGGAATGGGGCGTTATTATCGGCATTTTTTTAGGTCTGTGGCGGCTTTTGCGCTGCCAGCCTCTCTGCAAGGGCGGATACGATCCGGTTCCAAAAAGGAAGAAAAGGTAAAACGCGTATAAAACCTACGGCGGTTCGATAACCGTAGTCGTCCCGCAAAAATTAAAAAAAAGAAAAGAGAAAACAAAATTGAACATTATGGATATTTTATACATACCTTTCGGGTATGTAATGAAAGGTTGCTTGTGGGTTGGCCAGAACTATTACTGGGTAGCCATAATCCTTTTTTCTCTCATCATGGAGCTTGTGCTTTTGCCTCTTTCCATAAAGCAGCAAAAATCCTCCGTAAAGCAGGCAACTCTCCGTCCCAAGGAAATCGCCATAAAGCGTAAGTACAAAAACAGAACGGACAGAGAATCCCAGCAGCAAATGAATATGGAGATACAGGAAATGTATCAGCAGAACGGCTACAATATGTTCGGCGGCTGTCTGCCTCTCCTTATTCAGCTTCCCATTATTATGATCCTTTACGGCGTTGTGCGTCAGCCTTTGCAGTACACCCTTTTCGTTGACGACAGCCAGCTTAACGTGCTTTACAAAAACTCCATAGAGCTTTGCGAAACCGTAAAGGTAAACGCGCAGGAAGAGCTTGATGCCCTTCTGACAGTAGAAGAACCCGGCGAAGAACAAAAAGAAAAAATAGAATTCTTAAAGGATTTCACAACTGGTCTTACCGTTTATCAGCAGAATATGTGCGATAAATATTATTACGACGAAGAATCCGAAACCTACACCTTCTATTTTGAAGGGGACGAGGATATTCATTCCGATGCCAAAAAGAGCATGAAGAGCGAATATTACGTCGTTGCAATGACCAAGCATTTCGATATGTACGTGCGTGAGCCTCTGGAAGAATACGGTCTGTGCGAAGAATTCCTTTCCGAATCCACAGAAAATATTCTTAAAACCGCCTTCGATTACGAGGAAACAGCGGCATATTACGAAATTATTGAAAAACTGCCCAATTATTCTATGTTCGGCAAGTCCCTTCTGGATACCCCCAGCATAAAGAATATCACCTGGCTCGTGGTTATACCCTTCCTGGTGTTCCTTACCTCCTTTATGACAGCGTGGCTTTCCAGAAAGCTCCAGCCCCAGAATCTGGATGTGGACGGCAACCCCGTAAAGATGCCCGGCGGCAAGATGATGGAATGGGGTATGCCCCTTCTTTCCCTCTGGTTTGCATTTAATTTCCAGGCGGCTTTAGGCATTTACTGGGTATGGCGAAGCGTATTCTCTATGGGCAAACAGCTTATTTTCGCCAAGGTTTATCCTATCCCCACCTATACCGAGGAAGAGATAAAGGCGGCTATTAAAGAAGTAACCAAGACAAAGAAGAAAAAGAAGATCGTTATAGAGGTTGACGAAGACGACCATTCCTACGACGGATTAAAGGTTTCCGATGCCGCAGAGGGAGAGGAGATCAAGCCCTCCGGCACAAGAAAAATAAAAATGTTGACTGTTGACGATAGCGAGCTTCCCGAAAAGCGTTCTACCGGTCTTGATGAAAAGACCGAAAAGACAGACAAGGAGTAACCAATGGTCAAAGAAACAGTTATTTCTGCCAAGACTATCGAAGCCGCTGTTGAGCAGGGCGCTGCGGAGCTTGGCACAGATCTTGCCTCCGTTGAGTTTGAAGTGCTGGAGCAGCCCAGCAAAGGATTTTTGGGTATCGGCGCTTCCAACGCAAAGGTAAGAGTATATATTCAGGTAACCCCCGCAAGCAAAGCGGTGGCATTTTTGGAAACCGTGCTGGTGGATATGGGTCTTACCGCACAGGTAAGCGTTAAGGAAGAAAAAGAAGACGAAGCAACTCTGGTTGTGTCCGGAAAGGGCTTGGGCTCTCTTATCGGACGCCACGGCGATGTTTTGGATTCCCTGCAGTATCTCGCATCCCTTGCCGCAAACCGCGTTTACGACGGATTTTACCGCATAACACTGGACGTTGAGGGCTACCGCGAAAAGCGTGAAGAAACTCTCCGCCGTCTTGCGCAGAAGCAGGCAGAAAAGGTTTTAAAGTTCAAAAGAAGCTTTGCCCTTGAGCCTATGAACCCCTACGAAAGAAGAGTTATCCATACCGAGATCCAGAAGATCCCCGGCGTGGCTACATACTCCATCGGTCAGGATGCGGAGCGTCGCATAGTAATATGCCTGGAAGGCAAAGAAAAAAACCGCAAGTAGTCGCTCGGTAAAACACTGTAGAACAAAAACGCAACGTGTTTAGAAGTTTACTACAGTAATTCCCCAAATGTAGGGACAGGCGTCCTCGACTGTCCTCTCTAATTACAAAAATAAGGTAAAAATTCGGTAGAAGTAAACCTCTACCGAATTTTCTTTTATTTTGCGTTTTTTAAACGTCTTTACTTCGCTAGCTGTAGATTACTACAGCACGCTCGTAAAGAACGTTTTCTACAGCGTTTTACCATCGCTCACTTCAGACTTTCAGTTCTATAGACAGAAGATTTCGAAAACAATTATTACGGTTTTTTGCTCCGCAAAAAACTACCATCATTCCTCGTTTCTCGTTTCTCGTTTCTCGTTAAAAAAATAAACCTGCTTTACGCAGGTTAATTTTTTCTGTATCTCGTTTTGCGGCACAGTTCCGCAAGTCTGTGCTTGCTTTCGCTTTCTCCAAATCCGTCCAGCATTTTTATGGCGGCTTTCAGCAGCTCGTCTGCCTTTTTCTCCGCTTTTTCTCTGCCCAGCAGGGTAACGAAGGTGGCTTTGTGGTCCCTTTCGTCCTTGCCTCTTGTTTTGCCGGTGTCACTTTCGGGGTCGGAATCCAAAAGATCGTCTGTTATCTGGAACAGCAGACCGTAAATGCTTCCAAACGCTTCCGCTTGCGCAGTGTCCTTGCCTGCCGCCAAGGCGCCCAGCATGCAGGAAAGTGAAAGCAGGCATCCCGTTTTTAACGTCTGAAGCTGTATAAGGCTTTCTTCGGTGGTAGAAAATGTTGATGATATCAGGTCTATTTGCTGTCCCGCCATCATACCGCAGCTTTTTCTTGCAACAAGAGAAGCCGCCTCTGCGTTGGTTTTTCCGTCCATATAGGGGTTGGATGCCGCCGTCCCGCAGGCTTTTAAAAGCAGTGTGTCCCCCGCTAAAATCGCCGTCGCTTCCCCGAACTTTACGTGGTTGGTGGGCATTCCGCGGCGCAATACGTCGTTATCCATAGCGGGCAGATCATCGTGAATGAGGGAGGATGTATGCACCATCTCCACCGCCGCGCAGTAGGGGACGGCGGGAGTGAAATCGGTTTTTCCCGAAAGCATGCAGTAAAATTCCCCGCAGAGATAAGGGCGGATCCGCTTTCCTCCTGCGTTTACGGAATAGTTCATAGCATCATACAGCTTTTTGTATGCGGCATTTTCGGGGCAGGAAAGCGCTTTTTTTAAATATTCGTTTGTCTTTTCCGCAACCGCTTCACGCATTAAAATCTTCCTCCGTAATTCCTACGGCAGTTTCGGTAAGTATGCGCACCTTTTGCTCTGCCGCATCCAGCTTTTGGGTGCAAAGCTTTACAAGAGCGTTACCTTCCTCAAAAAGCTCAATACTTTTATCAAGAGGCAGAGAACCGTTTTCAAGCCCCTTTACTATTTCTTCAAGACGCGCCAGCGCCTGCTCAAATGTATATTCCTTGTTCATTTTTTAATAGCCTCCATTTCTCCGTCGGATAACCGCAAAGTGAAAACTTCACCCGAATTTATCTGGGAAATACTCTTTATAACCTTTCCGTCCTTATCAAAGGCGGCGCCGTATCCTCTTGCAAGTATGGCAAGGGGGTTTAATGATTCCAGCTTTGCCCCCAAGGTGTTCTTTTTTACACCTGCGCGGTGCAGGATACCGTCTGCCGTCCTGCACATACGGTTGTCCAAAGCGGAAAGGGCAAGACGTTTTTCGTCAATAGCGCTTCTGGGCACCGTCATTGCACGGGAGGAGGCAAGCTCCTTAACACGTACCCGTCTGTCCTTGATATTCATATTCAAAATGCTTTCCATCCGTTTGGAAACGTTCAAAAGCTGTCGTTTGGTGTCGTTCGCGTCGGGCACGGCGATCTCCGCCGCCGCCGAGGGTGTGGGGGCGCGCTTGTCCGCCACGAAATCCGCAATAGTGAAATCCGTTTCGTGTCCCACCGCAGAAATTACGGGAATACGGCAGGAGAATATTCTGCGGGCAAGAGCTTCGTTATTGAACGCCCAAAGGTCTTCAATGCTTCCGCCCCCTCTGCCGATAATTATTACGTCGCACTTTCCCTCTTTATCAAAATAATCAAGCGCCTTTATCAGGTCCGCAGGTGCGTTTTCACCTTGCACCAGAGAGGGGTAAAGCCGTATCTCCGCCGCGGGAAAACGCCTTCCCGTAACGGTTATCATATCCCGTACCGCAGCACCTGTGGGTGCGGTAATTATGCCGATACGATGAGGAATTTTGGGTATGGGATTTTTATATCTTTCGTCAAATAACCCTTCCTCCGCCAATTTTGCTTTTAACTGCTCAAAGGCAATATAAAGGCTTCCCACACCGTCGGGTGTCATTTCAGAAACGTATAGCTGGTATTTTCCCTGCGCGGGGTATGCGCTTATTCTTCCACGGCAAATAACCTTCATTCCGTTTTCCGGCTTGAAGGTTATCTGTGAAAGGTCATACTTAAACATTACCGCAGGAATTAAGCTTCCCTCGTCCTTAAGGGTAAAAAACACGTGCCCCGTGCGGTTGGGGGAATAATTGCTTATCTCGCCTTTAACGTATATGTCTCTGAGCGGAGGAATGTTTTCCAGAATGCCCTTGATGTAGTTGTTGAGTTGGGTGACTGTGATGGCTCTGTTTTCCACAATATCTCCAAGAAAAACGATAAACGATAAACGATAAACGATAAACGAATGGTTGATTTTTGTTCTGCGAACAAAAATCTTCCTCGTTCCTAGTTCCTCGTTCCTAGTTCCTCATTAATTTATTATGCCTGCTAATACTCCATTAATAAAGCTTACCGCTTTCTCATCATCATACTTTCTCGCCAGCTCCAGCGCTTCGTTAACAGCTACCTGCTTTTCGGTGCCGACGTAAAGTATTTCATAAGCGGCAAGGCGAAGCACGGAAAGAGAAACTCTGGAAATTCTGTCCAGCGACCATTTTTCCGCCGCGGCAGAGATGCGCAGGTCTAATTTCTGCTTGTTCTGGCAAACGCCGTTAAAAAGTGTAGCGGCAAATTCGGAAACCTTTTCTTCACGAATTTCCTTTGCTTTTTGTATAATTTCGTCTGTGCTTATTTCGGGGGAAAAAGTCTGCTCGTAAATGAGGCAAAGAGCCGCCTCGCGGGATTCACGTCTTGTCATAATCTTTGTTCTCCAAAGAAAAATATATTTTAACAGTTAATTATAACACGTAAAAATACAAAAAGCAATAAAAACAAATTTAAAATAATATTGACATTTTATACATTTCTATATATAATATATTCATAAAATATTTTAAAGGAGTACATATTATGAACAAGACACTTTTCGGTATTCTTACCATTCTGTTCAATGCATACGGCGTTCCCTGCTTCATTCAGGGTCAGACCAAAGCAGGCGTTATCAGAATAGTTCTTTCCTGCGTAACCTTCGGTGTTATGGCTACCATCAACGGTATCATGGGTATCATCCTGGGTATCAAGGTTCTCCAGATGACAGAAGAAGAATTCCAGGCAAATCTCGGCACCATCGATATGGGTATCCCCAAGATGATCAAGGAAGAAACCGCTGAATAAGTTTTTGCAAAATAAAAACGCCGCATATCGCGGCGTTTTTTGTTTTTTTGCAAAAACAGAGAAGAGTGAAAAGTGAAGAGTGAAGAGTTATGGTTGATTTTTGTTCTGCGAACAAAAATCTTCCTTTTCTTTTCTCTTTTCTCTCTTATCTCTTCTCTTTGATTTTTAACCAGTATTCTTTCATCGCAGATTCATTTTTGTTCGTTCCCGGTACGTAATATATTTTATCCTTCAATTCGTCGGGCAAATACTGTTGTTCCACGTAATTATTGGGGAAAGCGTGGGGGTATTTATACCCGCCTCTGCCCAGCTTTTGCGCGCCGGAATAATGGGTATCCTGCAAATGTGAGGGAACGGAAACGGCGTGTCCGTTTTCCACGTCCTCCATCGCTGCCCAATATGCCGCAGACGCGGAATTGCTCTTTGGGGCGGTGGCAAGCAGAATGGTTGCTTCCGCCAGAGGGAGTCCCGCTTCGGGCAGACCTAATTGCAAAGCGGAATCCACGCAGGCTTTTACCATACTCATCGCCTGAGGGTAGGCAAGACCTATATCCTCCGCCGCGATAACCAAAAGACGTCTGCAGGGCGAAAGCAGATCTCCCCCCGCAAGAAGACGGGCAAGATAATGTACGGCGGCGTTTTCGTCGCTTCCACGAATGGATTTCTGAAACGCGGAAAGCAGATCGTAATGCTCGTCCCCACTAACGTCAAACCGCATACCGCTTCTCTGGATAAGGCTGTTTGCGAAATCCTTTTCGATCTCCTCTCCCACGCTGGCGTAATAGAGGTTTTCAAGGGCGGTAAGAGATTTTCTTACATCCCCTCCGCAACCGGATGCGATATCCAAAAGCAAGGTATCATCGCACTTTTTCTGTATTGCGGATTGGGAATTAAGCACTTCCAGACCCCGTTTCAGCGTTTTAAGACATTCCTTTGGTGACACGGGCTTGAATTCAAAAACCGTGCTTCTGGAAAGAAGTGCGCCGTAAAGGGCAAAGTAGGGGTTTTCGGTGGTAGAGCAAATAAGGGTAACTCTGCCGTCCTCCACGTATTCAAGAAGGGCTTGCTGCTGCTTTTTGTTAAAATACTGAATTTCGTCAATATACAGCAGTATTCCCCCTGCGGAAAACAGACTGTCCGTTTCCTGCAAAACCTCTTTTACGTCGGAAAGAGAGGCGGTGGTGGCGTTAATGCGGAATATTTGCTTTTCCGTAAGACGCGCCGCAATATTTGCAAGGGTGGTCTTTCCCGTGCCGGGCGGGCCGTAGAATATCATAGAGGGCAAATGTCCGCTTTCCAATATGCGGCGCAAGGGCGCACCGTTTTGTAATAAATGCTCCTGACCTGCCATTTCGGCAAGGGTAGAGGGGCGGATCTGATCAGCTAAAGGCATAACTGCACCTATAGGTAAACGATGAACGATGAACGATAAACGATAAACGAAGGAAACCTTTTTTCGCATATATGCGAAAAAAGCTACCGAAGTTCCTCGTTCCTCGTTTCTCGTTTCTCGTTTCTCATTACTATTTCTTGTTCTTAAACGTAAACTTGCTCTCTTGATTATTGAAAAGACGTTTTATATTGCTTCTGTGCATATATATTACAAAAAGACCGATAACAAGGGCGAAAATGAGGGAAAACGGGTCTTTTCCCTGATACCGCGCGTAAATAGCCGCAGGATATGCGAAGGCGGCTACGATAGACGCAAGGGAAACGTATCTGGTGAGAAGCAGTACGGCGAACCATATAAGCATAAGGATAGCGAACACCATAGGGTCCAGCAGCAGGATGAGAGTTGCGGCGGTAAGCACGCCTTTTCCGCCCTTAAAGCCGTACCAGCAGGGGAGGATATGACCGATAATGCAAAACAGACCTGCAATATATGCGCCGGGCACGTGTCCCAAAAACATACCCACGCCTACAGCGGCGATCTGTTTTCCCATATCGCCCAAAAGGGTATAGCCTGCGGCGCCCCAGCCGTAAACACGCTTCATATTGGTAAGTCCCGCGTTGCCGGAGCCGAAGTTTCTTATATCGTTTCCATATTTTTTTGTGCTTACGATTATCGCCGTGTTAATGCTTCCCAGCAGATAACCGCTTACCATACACAAAAGAAAATATATCATCTGACCGATAAAAGGCACGGGAATATATTTTCCTATATAAATAAGGTCTACAAGATAGATCATTTGTTGCTTTCTCCCTTCTGTTTTACAGTCATTTTAATGGGAGTTCCGCTAAAATCAAAGGTTTCGCGCAGGCAGTTTTCAAGATATCTTCTGTATGAAAAATGGAACAGCTCCGCAGAGTTAACAAACACCACAAAATTCGGGGGGTTAACTCCCGTCTGGGTCATATAGTATATCTTTAATCTTCTGCCTCTGTCGGAGGGAGGCTGTACACGGTTTGTAGCCTCGTTAAGCAGGTCGTTAAGCACACCCGTGGTAACACGTCTGCCGCCGTTTGCGTATACTTCGTTTATTAAGGGGAACAGCTTTTCCACTCTCTGCCCCGTCTTTGCGGAAACAAACATAAGGGGAGCGTAGGTCATATACGAAAGGGCTTCGTACACCTTGCGGCGGAATGCGTTAACGGAATCGTTGTCTTTTTCGATACTATCCCATTTATTAATAACTATAATGCATGCCTTTCCGCTTTCGTGGGCAATGCCCGCAATACGCTCGTCCTGGGCGGTAACGCCTTCGTTTGCGTCCACCATCAAAAGACAAACGTCTGCTTTTTCCACCGCCATCTTTGCACGGAGCACGGAATATCTTTCGATATCATCTTCTATTTTTGCATTTCTGCGTATACCTGCGGTGTCTATGAAGGTGTATTTTCCGTACTGATTTTCTATATACGTGTCAATAGCATCTCTGGTAGTGCCGGGCATATCGGAAACGATAACTCTTTCTTCACCTGCAATACGGTTAACAATAGAGCTTTTGCCTGCGTTGGGCTTGCCGATAACGGCAACCTTTATGCCTTCGTCGGCAGGGGTGCCGTCCGCATCGTCGGGCAGGTATTCCACAACCTTATCCAGAATATCACCGGAACCCGTACCGTGGAGCGAGGAAACGGGAATAGGATCGTCCTCAAAGCCCAATTCGTAAAATTCATAAAATTCGGGCGGGAGCGCGCCTACGGTATCCACCTTGTTTACGCAAAGCACCACGGGCTTTCCGCTTTTTTTAAGCATTGTGGCAATATCACGGTCGTTTGCGGTAACACCCGTCATAAGCTCGCACATAAAAATTATAACGTCCGCGTGGGAGATAGCCACCTGCGCCTGATCGCGCATCATACGCAAAAGGTTGGAATCGGTCTTGGGTTCGATACCGCCCGTGTCGATAAGGGTCATGGTAACCCCGTTCCAGGTAATTTCGTGGTATATTCTGTCGCGGGTAACGCCGGGGGTATCGTCAACAATGGAGATACGCTTTCCCGTTATTTTATTAAAGAAGGTAGATTTACCTACGTTAGGTCTGCCTACGACGGCAACAACACCTTTTGACATAGCTCGTATCCGTCCTTTCCTGCTATAATTGTTTTTACTTTAAGATTTTTTCTTACCTGACGCAGTTT
This sequence comes from Clostridia bacterium, assembly GCA_017537345.1. Classification (GTDB taxonomy): domain Bacteria; phylum Bacillota; class Clostridia; order Oscillospirales; family CAG-382; genus SFLA01. Next base: position 93,474 of record JAFYKY010000012.1, read on the forward strand.
AACGTCATCAAGGAACACTTCCTCGTCTGCTTTAAACATATTGCTTGGGAGCAGGAGGTATCCTCCCTCTTCCACCTTGCCGGAAAGCTGGTCCATAAGGTCTTTTCCCGTAATAAGTCCGCTTACGGTAATGTTTTTTCCGAAAAATCTGTTTTCTATTTCAAAAACCGTGCAATCAAGGTTTTCAAATTTCTCTTTTGCTTTGTCTGTAAGTCTTTTAATAGTGGGGTACGCCGCTTTTCCCGTGGCGATATATACCTTTTCTCCGGAGCAGGTGTCACTGTATTCCAGCTCGTCCAAAAATTCGTCTTCAAAAGACCGTAACATTCCAACCCCGTTTTCTATCTGGGGGTAATCCTCGTAATATTCGGCGTTTGGTATGGGCAGCCCCGCAAGGAGATAAAATTCATCGGAAGCAAACACCTTGCGCATCCCGAATTTTTCCACAGTTTTATCCCCATATTTGTTGATAATATCAAGGGTTTCCAAAGCACTCTCTTTATCGTAAGGGGTGAGGGGGTACAGACCTTCTCTGTGGTCGGTAAGTCCTGCAGGCACGCATGCGCAGGATTCAAGATGCTCGTAGGAGATAAGCTCATTAAGGCTTCTTTCCAGCTCCGCCCCATCGTTAATGCCGCGGCACAGCACAAGCTGGGCGTTTATCTGTATGCCCCCTTCGTTAAGACGGGGTATAAATGAAAGCACATCCCCTGCAAAGCGGTTTTTCATCATTTTAACACGCAGCTCGGGGTTTACGGTGTGTACCGAAATGTTCACGGGGGAAAGACGCATTTTTATAATACGGTCAATTTCCTTTTCGGTAAGGTTAGTAAGTGTAACGTAGTTGCCCTGCAGGAAGGAAAGCCGTTCGTCATCGTCCTTAAAATAAATAGTTTCCCGCATTCCCTTGGGGTTCTGGTCTATAAAGCAAAACATACAGCCGTTTCTGCACCGTCTTTTATCGTCCATAAGATAGGTGCAAAACTCCATTCCGGGGTCTTCGTATTCCCCTTTTCCCAAAAAAATGCGCAAATGTTCATCCCCTCGCTTTACTTCCAGCGAGAGGGCTACTTCCGATGTATAAAATTGATAATCCAAAACGTCGTTAATTTCGTTTCCGTTAACCGAAAGAATTGCATCTCCGGAACGGATACCTGCTTTTTCGGCAGGAGAATGAGGGATTATGCCTGTTACGAAAACCATATAATACTCCAAAAACGATGAACTATGAACTATGAACTATGAACTATGGTTGATTTTTGCCCCTTCGGGCAAAAATCTTCCGAAGTTTCTCGTTCCTCGTTCCTCGTTCCTCGTTCATAGTTAAAAACGTCCTGTGTCCTTCAGATTTTCACTGCTACAGCCGTTACTTATCTAAAGTCTTGCAAACAATGTAAAAAGGTAGTTGCATAATTTACCACAACTACCTTTCGTAAAACATAATTATTCCTCTACAGCGAGAACTTCCTTGCCGTGATAAACGCCGCACTTCTTGCAGACTCTGTGGCTAAGCACGTATTCACCGCACTTGGGGCACTTGGTCATACCGGGGAGGGTGAGCTTCCAGGTAGACGAACGTCTCTTATCTCTGCGCGCTTTAGATGTTTTTCTCTTAGGTACTGCCATTTCTTGACGCCTCCTTATCAGTTATGTAAAAAATTTTATTCTTCCAAATTATTAAGGTATTCCCGCAATTTTGCAAGTCTTGGGTCTGTTTTGTCCTCAACACAGGAGCAAGATGTGTTGTTAAGATCGGCGCCGCACTTGGGGCACAGGCCTTTGCAGTCCTCTTTGCACAAAAAGCGCACCGGAATTTCCATAAACACTGCTTCCTCCACGGCTTCTCTTATATCCAGCTCCCCGTTTTCAAGGGCTATGATATAATCGTCGTCTTCCTGAGTGAGTGTCTGCGCGACCGGACGGGAAATATGCGCTTTTAAAGTTTGTTCCGTGTCACGTGAGCATCTTCCGCAGGTTGCAAAAAACTCTGCTTGCACCTCTCCCTCAAGGAGCATATAACCGGAAAAGTTTTTAACTTTTCCCTCCGCTTTATAATTTCCCTCGGTTATATCCGAAGAGAAGCTTTGCATACTGTCTGTAAAGCAAAAAGGGATGTTGTCTTTTTCTCCGCGCAGGAGGGGTAATATATTGATTTTCATTGGCACAGTACCTTTCATTATATATACAAGGGTAGGATTTGTCAACACTTTTTTTAAAAAAATTTGCGTAAAACAGTGATTTTTTATAGGTTTTTTAGCATAAAAAGGGTGTGTGGGGGGAAACATAAACCCGTAAAGGTGGTGTTATATATGTTTAACCGTTGCTCAAAAAAAGAAAAATGCCGTATTTTAATAGCACATAGTATAGGTCTTATGGCAGGCGGCGCAATTATCTGCACCCTGCTCTGCTGCAGAAAAAAGCGCACTCCGGCGGATAAGATCAAAAGGGCGTTTAAGGAATTAGAAGAAAAGCTTGAAGTATAAAAAACTATGAACTATGAACTATGAACTAGGAACTAGGAACTATGGTTGCTTTTTGCACAGCCGTGCAAAAAGCTTCCGAAGTTCCCGGGGTTCCCCGAAAACGCTATGCGTTTTTGGGGTGGGTTCCTCATTTAGCGATGCTTTGCATCGCGGCGCATTCCTCATTCCTCATTACATATTCCAATTAATCTTTCGTCTTCACCATTCACTCCGCCCAGCATTCTCTTTTCTGCTTGCAGGCGGATTTTTTCTTTCCATTTTTTATATCCTTCGGTTTCGGGGCGGATCTGCCCCAAAAACAGATCGGAATATGTATACGGGGTGTTTTCCCCGTTTTTTTGCGCTTTTATTATACAGTATACCTTTTCGCCCTCGGTTACAAAGCTTTCGTCGGTTATACGGTATCCGTTTTCGTATAAAAATTTGCGCAGCTTGTCTGCCCCCGTCATAGGCTGTAAAATAAGCGTATCGGGAGTAATGTCTTTTCCTTCGGTAATAATGTTTATAATGGTTTCTCCACCCATACCGCAAATGCAGGCGAGGGAATATTTTTTACATATATTCTTAAACCCGTCGGAAAGCACGCATTCGCACTCCACGTTATAGGATAATATATTTTCCCTTGCGTTGTCAAGGGGTCCTACCCGAATATCCGCCGCACACGCCGTTTTCGCCTTGCCGCTTTTAAGCAAATATATGGGTAAATATCCGTGGTCCGTACCGATATCAATGACGGAATCGGTATATTCGATCATATCGGCTACAGTTTGCAATCTGGGTGTAAGCATATGATTTTACTCCGTAAAATTAACGATGAACGATGAACGAGAAACGAGAAACTTCGGAAGATTTTTGCCTTTTGGGCAAAAATCAACCATAGTTCATAGTTCCTCGTTTCCAGTTCCTCGTTTTATTTATATCTGAAGCAAATTCTATTCATCTCGGCATAACGCTCCCTGTCCACCGCGTCAAGAAATTCCTGCGTTGCGCGGAACCGCCACTGTCCCTCGGGGACACCGGGTCGGTTCATACGGGCGTCCTCGCCAAAGCCCAGCATATCCTGCACGGGAAGTATTGCCAAAAAGGAATTGGAGCGCCAGAGGGTTTCGATAATGCTCTTCACTGCAGGTGCGTTCACACCGCCCTCGCCCCAGTTGCCGCCTTCAAAACGGCAGTATTTAAGGGCGAATTCTCTCTCCTCGGGGGATGCGGAATACAGCCAGCCCAGCAGAGTATCGTTATCGTGAGTGCCGGTGTACGCCACCGAATTTTCGGGATAATTATGGGGTGTATGGGATGAATTATCGTTTGGTGTAAAGCCGAACTGAATTATGCGCATACCTGCGTAGCCCGTGTCTTCAAGGAGCTGAATAACGTCCTCGCCGAACTCCCCAAGGTCTTCTGCGATAATGTCCGCTTCGGGCACGGCTTTTTCTATACTCTCAAAAAGCGCGATACCCGGGCCCTTTTCCCATTTTCCGTTACGGGCAGTCTCTTCCTTGCCGTCTACCGACCAATAGGAAGCAAGTCCGCGGAAATGGTCGATCCGCACGGTATCGTACAGCTTCATACTGGCTTTAATGCGCTTGCACCACCAATCGTAGCCGGTGGAAGCGAGGTGATCCCAATCGTATAAAGGGTTTCCCCAAAGCTGACCGTCCTCGGAAAAATAATCCGGCGGCGCGCCCGCCACGTTGGAAAGGGAAAAATCCTTGTTTATCTTAAATACCTTGTTGTTTGCCCACACGTCCGCCGAATCGGAATAAACGTATATGGGAATATCGCCAATAATCTTTATTCCCGCTTGGTTTATCTCTTTTTTTGTTCTTGCCCATTGGTCAAAAAACATACTCTGGCAAAAAGCATAAAAGTTTACACGGTCTGTGTCGGGGGTTGCTTTTTCAAAATAAGCGTCCTCGCCCCACTCGGGAAAGGGCTTGTCATCGTGCTTTTCTTTTAAAGCAAGGAATTTGCAGTATCCCTGCACCTGCTCGTCCAAAATGGGATAAAAGCTTTTTTTGCCCTCCTCCGTAAGCCCTGCATACGCCTTTTCCAAAAGATTTTTGGTGGTGCGGGCGGCAAACTCATAGTCCGCCACGTGGGGAGAACCGTAATATATACATTCTTTAATATCCTCGGGGGTAACGTACCCGTCCTCGCACAGCATATCGGGGGAAATATACAGCATATTTCCGCCGAACGCGGAAGGAGATGCGTAAGGACAATCCCCCGGCCCTACGGGATTAAAGGGCAGCACCTGCCAACGGGAAAATCCCATGCTTTTAAGAAAATGGGCAAAAGCCACCGCCTCTGCGCCGAATTTTCCTATTCCGTATCTGCCCGGAAGGGAAGAAATATTGAGCAAAACTCCGCTCTCTCTGTTGATCATAATACACCTGATGTTAATGAGGAATGATGAACCCGTTTCGGGAGAGAAGAGTGAAGAGAGAAAAGAGAAGAGAAACGGAAGATTTTTGTTCCGTGAACAAAAATCAACCATCATTCCTCGTTCCTCATTCCTCGTTCCTCATTCCTCGTTCCTCATTCCTCGTTCCTCGTTCCTCGTTCCTCATTTATTTACGCGCAAACTTTAAATTTGTTTCCATACACCTTCTTAAACCATTCCATTTCGGGCAGGTTTTCGGAAAGCGGCACAAGGAAGGTCGCTTTGTTTGAGGTGGAAACAGCGTATCCGCCTTTAATATAGTATATACACTTTATATCGTTTTTACCGTATTTTTCGGTAATTTCTCCTGCGGAAATGGTAAACGCACCGCCCTTTGCAAAGGATGCGGTATAAACCGTAAGGGTTTTTCCGTAAACCAGCTTATAACGGCTTTTAATATACTTTTTCTGCACGAAAGGCACCATTACGGTAACCAAAACTATTGCGCCGCCCAAAAAGGTTATATTCATATCCTTGTATAAAAGTCCCACAAGGGCGGTAAGCAAGCCTGCCACCGTAACCGCAACAAGGCTTATTGTGCGGAAAAGGCGGTAATTTTTTGTTTTAAACAAGGAAAAGTAGCAATATTCCGCAAAAAACGCGGGGCTTATTCTGTAAGTAACGCTGTTTTCTGTCATTCTTCTGTTAACACCTCGAACTTATATCCTACGCCCCAAACGGTTTTAAGCACCCATTTTTCGGATGCGCCCTCAAGCTTTTCACGCAGACGCTTGATATGCACGTCCACGGTGCGGCTGTCACCAAGGTAATCAAAGCCCCACACCTTGTCAAGAAGCTGATCTCTGGTAAACACACGGTTGTAGTTTGCCGCAAGGAAGTAAAGCAGCTCCAATTCCTTGGGAGGTAGATCAACGCTCTTTCCTTTTATCTTAAGCTCGTATTTCTGGCGGGATATTTCGATATTATCAAAGCGCAGGTTTTCTCCATCGGAAGAATCACGGTTTACGTATCTGCGCAATACCGCCTTGATACGGGCAAAAACCTCCTTCATATCAAGGGGCTTAACAATAAAATCGTCTGCGCCCAGTTCAAGACCAAGCACTTTGTCTATGGTTTCGCCCTTTGCGGTTATCATAATAATGGGGCGGGAGGATTGCTCGCGTATCTCGCGGCATACCTGCCAGCCGTCCTTAACGGGCATCATAATATCAAGCAGTACCATATCCGGCTCGTAAGCGCGGAAAAGGTTCATACCTGTCTGACCGTCGTTTGCGGTGCGTACCTCGTAGCCTTCACGCTCCAGATACATTCTCAATAACTCGCAAATGTTATTATCATCGTCTATAACCAATACTTTTGTCATAAGTTGTTTACCTCCGTTTTTAATATATTTTTAAACGGCAGTTTACCGTCTGTCTGCATTTTAGCATATATTCACGGTTTTGTCAAGGCGTGTTATAAATTTCGTTTAAATTTTGCAAACAAAAAATATGTATCAAAATTTACAACAAGGGGCGTGGGGACGCGTTCATTCGGCGCAGACCCAAAAACGCAAAACGTCACAAACGGCTATTCGAAAACCGTAGGGACAGACGTCCTCGTCTGTCCGCTTCTAACGGTTCAGAGGTAGAAATTCTTGCAGAATTTCTTTAAATTTAATTTGTTTGCGTTTTTGTAGCCGTTTTCGCTCGGGAGGCAGTAGGTTACTACAGCTCCCCGCTCGCGAAAAAGGCTTCTGCATCCAAATGACCTGCGTCCTTCAAACTTTGAGAACTACAGACGGCAGATATCAAAAATTTAAATTAATTGCTTTTTCGAGGCTGCGCAAAAAGCTTCCTCGTTCATAGTTAAAAAAGCCGTGGATGCTCTCCACGGCTTTTTGATCAACATATTATTTTGCGATCTTTTTGAGATACAGTCCCAAAAGAATGGAAGAAACAAAGTGCATTACTGCAGAACCGAAGAAGATCCAAGGCATTAAGAGTGTGTAGAAGAAATCCACAATGATATCGGAAGTATCGCCAATACCGTAATCAAGCCACATTTCCAGCGCCCAGCCAAGCTGTTCGAAGTTAACGATAACAGTTCTGAACGCATTTATCATACTGCAGAGCGCAGCGATAACAAACAGTACAGTTGCGAGTATCCAAAGGTTTGTAAGCTTTTCTTTACCCATACGGGCGAAAATTGCGGTAAGACCGAGCACCAAAAAGCCAAGCACAAAGCAAACGTATGCCCCGGAAAACAAACCGTATTCAAAAGTGAATAGGGATGCAAATTCATCCCCCAGACTGAAAAAGAAACCCTTAAGACAAGAAACCGAGGGAATGGCATAAGCCAAAGCAAGAGCAAACAGAGAAACTATAAGGAAGATATTGCTCTTTTTAAAGAAGGTAGCTACCGCCACGGAAAGTATGCAAAGTATAATAAAAGCAGATGTTGCCAACTCGGAGAATCTGATAAGTACCGCCGCAGGCTCGTTGGGAGCAATAAGCCATCTCACAACAGGGAAAAGTGCTTGCCAAAGGACGAAAAATGCACCGAGTAAGAGGGTAATAGAAGCAATAGCGAAAGGTTTTTTCTTTTCGCTTGCGGGGGTATTTACTGCGGTATCCATAAAGAAACCTCCAAAAAATTTTTGTTGAATAAAGTATATAATAAATAATAGAAAAAGTCAATATTTTTAACTATGAACGAGAAGCACCCCAAAAATGCAAGCATTTTAGGGGACCCCGCAACGATGAACTATGAACTAATGGTTGATTTTTGCCCATCCGGGCAAAAATCTTCCGAAATTCCTCATTCATCATTCCTCGTTCCTCATTCCTCATTAAAAAAATCCGTGGTCACCCACGGATTTTTATCATCATTTCGCTACTATATTAAATATTCTGCCCTTAACATAAATTTTCTTCACGATCGTCTTGCCTTCCAGTGCCTGATCCAGCACGCCGGATTTTTCTATGATCTCCCAAGCGGTGTTTTCGTCTGCATCTGCGGGAACGACCACGGTGCCTTTGAGCTTGCCCAAAAACTGCACTGCGATCTCCACGGTGTTATCCACAGTCTTGCTTTCGTCGTACTTGGGCCAAGGAGTGAGAGAAACGTATGTGCTCTCGCCCAGATCATGCCACATTTCCTCTGCAAGATGGGGAGCAAAGGGAGCAAGCAGAGTAACGAAAACCTTGAGTTCATCACGGTTTATTGCACCCGCATCGTACACGCCGTTAATATAGCTCATCATTGCCGCAATAGCGGTGTTGAACTTCATATTATCGATATCGCTTGTAACCTTCTTTATGAGCTTGTGTAAAGCAGACTCGCTTTCTGCGGTGCTTGCACAGCCGGGCATTTCTGCCATACCTGCCACACGGTCAAGGAAACGCTTGCATCCGCGAACGGAAGAATCCGACCAAGGAGAAGCCTTTTCATAATCGCCCATAAACATTATATACACACGCAGAACGTCCGCGCCGAATTTATCCACAATCTCGTTGGGGTCAACCACGTTGCCGCGGGATTTGGACATCTTCTCTCCGTCGGGGCCGAGAATAAGGCCCTGCGCCGTACGCTTTGCGTAAGGTTCGGGAGTGTTCACTTCGCCGATATCGTAAAGGAAACGGTGCCAGAAACGGGAGTAGATCATATGTCTGGTAACGTGCTCCATACCGCCGTTGTACCAGTCTACGGGCATCCAGTAATCCAGCGCTTCCTTGGAGCAAAATTCCTTTTCGTTGTGGGGGTCAAGGTAGCGCAGGAAGTACCAGCTCGAACCTGCCCACTGAGGCATAGTGTCGGTCTCTCTCTTTGCGGGGGCACCGCACTTGGGACAAACGCAGTTAACAAAGCTTTCTACCTTTGCAAGAGGGCTTTCGCCGCCCTCGCCGGGCACAAACTGCTCCATATTGGGCAGACGGAGGGGCAATTCATCATAAGGCACAGCCACGTCGCCGCAATGCTCGCAATGAACAATGGGAATAGGCTCGCCCCAATATCTCTGTCTGTTAAACGCCCAGTCCTTCATCTTGAACTGGGTACCGCCCTCGCCAAGACCTTTTTCTTCCAAAACCTTAATGGCTGCGGAAACCGCTTCCTTTTTATTGGTTATGCCGTTAAGGAATTCGGAATTTATCATTTCGCCGTCGCCGGTGTAGGCGGATTCACCGTCACCGCCCTTGATAACGGGAATAATATCCACGCCGAATTTCTTTGCAAACTCAAAGTCACGTTCATCGTGGGCGGGAACAGCCATAATTGCGCCGGTGCCGTAGCCCATCATAACGTAATCGGAAATAAATATGGGAACTTCCTTGCCGGAAAGGGGATTTATTGCCGTAAGACCATTAAGCTTTACGCCGGTCTTATCCTTGTTAAGCTGGGTGCGCTCAAATTCCGTCTTCTTTGCGCATTCCTCGCGGTATGCGATTACGTCGGACATATTGCCAATCTTTTCGGCATATTTATCGATCAGCGGATGCTCGGGCGCCATAACCATAAAGGTAACGCCGAACATTGTGTCGGGTCTGGTGGTGTAGATACGGAGCTTTTCGTCCACTTCCTTAAGTGCAAAGGATGCGAATGCGCCCTCGCTCTTGCCTATCCAGTTTTCCTGCTGGAGTACTATGTTGGGCAGGTAATCCACGTCCTTTAAGCCCTGCAGCAGCTTGTCCGCATACTTGGTAATGCGTAAGTACCAAACGTCCTTGGATTTCTGCACAACGTCGCTGTGGCAGATATCGCACTTACCGCCCTGACTGTCCTCGTTGGAAAGTACGCAGCGGCAGGAAGGACAGTAGTTAACGGAAGCCTTGTCACGGAATACGTAGCCGTGCTCAAACAGCTTAAGGAATATCCACTGTGTCCACTTGTAGTAGTCTTCTTCCGTGGTGTCAATAACCCTTGTCCAGTCAAATCCAAAGCCAACACGCTTCATCTGGGAAGTAAACTTTGCAATGTTGTTATCGGTAACCGTTCTGGGGTGGGTATTTGTCTTTATAGCGTAGTTTTCGGTGGGAAGACCAAAAGCATCAAAGCCTATGGGGAACAGAACGTTGTATCCCTCCATACGCTTTTTGCGGGTAATAACCTCAAGTCCGCCGTAAGCCTTTATGTGGCCAACGTGCATACCCGCACCGGAAGGGTAGGGAAACTCTACCAGACCGTAAAATTTCTTTTTGCTCTTGTCAATATCGCAGACAAAGACTTTGTCTTCTTCCCATTTGTTTTGCCAGTGTTTTTCATAAATCTTATAATCGTACTTCATAATAAAATCTCACTTGATATATAATTGTAACGAGGAACTATGAACTAGGAACTTCGGAAGATTTTTGTTCGCAGAACAAAAATCAACCATTCCGGGGTTCCCCGCAAAACCGCAGGTTTTGTGGGGTGGTTAGTTCATCGTTTATCGTTTATCGTTCATAGTTTTAAACTGTCCACAGTTTGTCCAGCTTATAAAACTCTCTGCCTTCCTTTGTAAACACGTGCACTATAACAGAGCCGTAGTCTACAAGTATCCACATATTGTTGCCTCTGCCTTCGGTGCGGATGGGGTCGATACCCAGTTCTTCCTTAACCTTAAACTCCACCTCGTCTGCAAGGGTGTTTATATGTGTGTTGGAGGTACCGGTTGCCAGCACGAACCAATCTGCCAGCACGGTCTGCTTCGCTACGTGTATAGCGGATATATTCTGTCCGTTTTTGCTGTCAAGAGCAGCTTGAGCAACGGATGCTATTTTGTCTTGTAATGCTATTTCTGCCATAAATTTCTCCTTTTGCGGACGGTCGAGGACGCCCGTCCCTACGATTATCGAAATCCCACGGCTGTTTACAAACCGTAGGGGCAGGCGTCCTCGACTGCCCGCCTTTCATACCATTCCGCCGCATCAATCGTCAGCGGATGAATATATACTTTCTTTTCGTTTAAATGATCTACCGTATATTTTAATACTGTATAAATTAATTTATCTAAATTTTTACTCGTTTTTTCGCCTTGCAAATAAGCGTTTCTTGCGTTTTTGCAAGACTCGTATTCGCGGTTTCCTTCGATATAATCGGCAATAAATATAATTTTCTCTATTTCCGTCATATTCGGTCTGCCGGTGGTGTGGTAGCGCACCGCATTAACCACGCTTTCGTTTTTGCCTTCTCTTTTTAATCTTTCCGCCCCCGTAAAAGCATGCATCACCGCAGGGGAACGCAAAAGATCGTCTGTCGGTTCAATACAGTATTCTTTTAAAAGGGATATCTGCTCTTCGTTTTTTGTGCAATCGTGGTAAAAAGCGGCGGTATATACGTCCTCTTTGCTTACGTGGGGGAAAACCTCACTCCGTATCATCTCCGCAGCACTCACCACGCCGGAAATATGCTTTTCTCTGCTCATTTCACGGGAAGCACTATTTTGCGGTTATCTTTATTTTTCGCCTGCTTGTAAAGGACAACCTTTCTGCCGATCACCTGCACAGGCTCTGCGCCCAATTCCTCCACCAGAATATCGCACAATTCTCTGGGGGTATAGGGGCTGGTTTCAAGCACGGTTATTTTAATAAGCTCTCTCGCTTCAAGTCCGTCGGCAAAGGCTTTAAGCTGGTTTTCGTTAACCTCGCCCTTTCCCGCAATATACAATGCCTGCACACCGTTTGCAAGGGAGCGAAGGTACGCACGCTGTTTAGTGGTTATCATTTAAGCAGTTCTCCTATTTCTTCTTTTGTAAGACGGCGGTACTCTCCCGCCTTTAATTCGCCCAGACGAAGTGCGCCGATCTGCACCCTCTTAAGCTGGGTAATGGTAATTCCCACGCTTTCGCACATACGGCGTATCTGGCGGTTTTTCCCTTCCGTAAGGGTAAATTTTATTTGACTTCCCGTAGGGCTTCTTTTAATAAGATCCACACCCACGGGGTTTATCTTTTCCCCGTCCAGTGTGCGCATATTCCGCAAAGCGTCCAGTGCGTTGTTTTCCGCATTTCCCCGAATATACACGTGGTATATCTTTTTCTTTCCGCTTTTTGGGTGGGTAAGACGGTTTGCAAGATCCCCGTCGTTTGTCATAATAAGCAGTCCTTCGCTGTCCTTATCCAGTCTGCCCGCAGGGTACAGACGGTAAGGCAGGTCTATAAGGTCGGATACCGTTTTTCTGCCCATTTCGTCGCTCATAGTGGTAACGTATCCGCTTGGCTTGTTAAGCATAACCGTAATCTTTTTGCTTTCCGGCTTAACGGGCACGCCGTTTATGCGTATATCGTCCTTTTCGCTGACCGGCTGACCAATCACCGCCTTCTCACCGTTAACGGTAACGGACCCTTTTTCCACCTCTTTTTCTGCGGCACGGCGGGACATCACGCCGCAGGAGGCAATGTATTTTTGTATACGCTCCATTATTCGGCTGTTTCCGTTTCCTCGGCGGTTTCGTCGGCTTCCTCGGTTTTGGGCTTGGAAATAATATCCTTTATCTTAAGCACCAGCTCGGGACCCTTGTCGATAAGGGAATTCACAGCGGTAAAGGTCTTGCTTACGGGGTCTTGGGAAGCGTATTCAAAGGAAGCGGGGTTTTTAAGGTCAAGCATACGCACCTCGCCGTTTTGTATAAGCAAAAATCCAAGGGGTACCACGCTTACGCCTGCGCCGTTTCCGCCCGCAAAATGGGGAGCTTTTTCCGCAGTTTCGTTTTTGCCGTTGTAATCCACGCCGCCGGATGCAAAGCCCACGGAAACCTTGGAAAAAGGCACAATGGTAATACCGCCCTCAATGGTTATAGGGTCGCCCACCACGGTATTAACGTCAGCCACAGAGCCGATCTTGGCGAGAGTGGATTCTATTACTTGCTTCAAAGGAATATCGTTCATATATTTTCCTCCTGAGTATATAACGAGGAACGATAAACGAGGAACGATGAACGAATGGAAACCTTTTTTCGCGTCGGGCGCGAAAAAAGCTACCGAAGTTCATAGTTCATAGTTCATAGTTCATCGTTTTTTTCGTTTTCTTCTGTCTTGTCTTTAACTTATACTTAACCCATATCCACGCTGCCGAAGCGCCCGTAATGACTACGTTCCACAGCATAACGGATGCGCCGATATCCACGTAGATATCCATAGCTTCCGTTAAGAAATCGGGCTTGCATTCGGAATATATCCGTGCGCCTTTTTTATGGCGGTAATTAAGTATAATGTGGTTTATGTTTGCCATAAGCCCGCTTATGGTTCCGTAAAGCAGGGCTGTCTGCGCCGCATCGGGTGTGCCCACAGAAACCTTGAGCACGTATTTTTCCACCCTTATCTTTTTGCCGAAATGCTTGTAAGCGGCAATCGTAAGGTCTTTAAAGAATTCAAGCTGTTTGGAAAAAGGCACTTTCGGCTTTGGCTTTTTCTCTTTTTTTTCTTTTTTTGCTTTTTTTACCTTTTTTTGCTTTTTGGGGGGCTTTTCCTCTGTCTTTTCCTCGGCTTCACCCTTTTTAATATACTTGCTCAAGGGTATTTCAAAAGAAATGATCCCCAAACCGATCTTTAAAAAGAGTTCGCCGCACCAGATCACAAAAAGCTTTGCCCGCAGGCACAAAAATAGGCAAAAAAGCGCCATAATACCGAGTATTATATAAAGAGCGATCACTGCTCGTCCTCCGGTATAAGGCTTCCCACGGTCTCGCTTTCCGCCATCAGCACGCCGGTATCCGGCAGTTCGGAAAGGCTTTCAAGCCCAAAACAGCGCAGGAAATTTTCTCCCGTGCCCAGAAGGGTAGGTCTGCCGGGTGCATCCAGCACGCCTTTTTCGCACACAAGACCTTTATCAAGCAGGGAACCTACGATATAGGTGGAATCCACCCCACGCACCGTTTCTATAAAGGAACGGGTAACGGGCTGGTTGTAGGCGATTATCGCCAACACCTCCAAAGCCGCCTTGGAAAGAGGGGGAGTTTTTTTCATTTCAAGAGCTTTTCTCACAAGGTCAGCCATACAGCTTTTGGTGCATATCTGGTATGCTCCGTCAAGGAATATAAGCTGAATACCGCTGTCTGCGGAATCCAGACGGGCGCGCAGACATTCTGCCGCCTGTGTAAGCTCTTCGGAGGATATATCAAAAAGTTCGGTAAGACGTTCCTTCTGAACGGGGGAACCGCAGGCAAAGAGTACCGCCTCCATAGCCGCGGAAATTTCGGATACGTTCATTTTTTTACTCTTCCTCCTCCGTTACAATTTCAAGGTAGACCTCGTCCCCGTTGCCTTCCACACGCAAAGCGCCGTCACGCACCATTTCAAGGAGCGCGAGGAAGGTGGCGATAATCTCGCCTCTGCCGCCGCAATCGTCAAAAAGCAGGGTAAAAACGCATCTTTTCAAGCGGGAAAGCCGTTTTGAAAGGTGCAACACCTTTTCGTCCACGGTGTAGTACCGTTCGTTTTCCAGCTTTTCAAACAAAGCGGGGGCGGATTTTTCTTTCTCTTCGGGAATACGGGTGCTCATACGGATAAACGCTTCCACCAAAAGAGAAACGGGGTGCAGTCTTGAATAACTGCCGGGGGGCAATTCCTCCGGCTCACGGGTAAATCTATCGTAAAATTCCTCTGCTCTGTCCTTCAAAAGCACGGCGGCAAGCTGTGCCTTGCGGTGCTCAAGAAGCGCGTCCACCAGCACTTGACGGGGGTCCTCCTCCCCTTCTTCGCGGGGGAGCAGCATACGGGATTTTATAAGCATAAGGGTAGAGCCCATAACTATAAAGTCCCCCGTAACCTCCATCTGCTGGGACTGCAGAGTTTCTATATATTCAATATACTGCTCGCAGATATCGGATATAGGTATATCCAGAATATCTATTTTATGCTTTTGGATAAGAGCAAGCAGCAGGTCCAAAGGGCCTTCGTACTGCTCTATCTTTACAATTTTATCTTCCATATCAGAAAAGACTTTCTAAAAGTGTCCACAATGCGTAGCCGGGAACAGCGAAAAGGTTAATAAGCGTTCCGCGCACAAAATCAATGGGCCACCATACGAAATTTACTATATTACCCACCACGGGAACGTTATCTCCCACTATAAGCACCAGCATTATAATATAGAAATATCTTTCCCACATAAGATATTTCGCCGCAACTCTGCCGGGCAAAAAGCAGGAAAGCACCTTGCTTCCGTCAAGGGGAGGCAGGGGAATGAGGTTGAACACCGCCAAGCCTATATTGAGGGTAGCCGCAATATAAAATGCGTAATACAACACCAATCCCGCCGTGTTTGCAGGCATAAATACGGCTATAGCCGTATAAATCAGTGAAAATAAAAACGCAAGTATAAGGTTGGAAACAGGGCCTGCCAGCGCAACCAAGGCAATATCTCTTTTGGGCTTGCGCAGATTGCGGTAGTTAACGGGAACGGGCTTTGCCCAGCCGTAGCCGATAAACAGCATGGATAAAGCACCCATAGGGTCAAGATGGGCAAGGGGATTAAGGGATATGCGCCCGTACATATATGCGGTATCGTCACCGCATTTACGCGCCATCCATCCGTGTGCGCATTCGTGCACCGTAAGGGAGAATAAAAGAGATATAATTGTAAGTGATGCGAAGATCGCTATCTCTGCAACGGACGAACCGGCAAGGTAAGATTGAATAAAGGATATTATCATAGTGTATCTCTCAAACGATGAACGAGAAGCACCCCAAAAATCCTTCGAATTTTTGGGGACCCCGCAACGATGAACTATGAACTAATGGTTGCTTTTTGCACGGTTGTGCAAAAAGCTTCCGAAGTTCCTCGTTTCTCGTTCCTAGTTCCTAATTTTTATCATAGATGCTTCCCACATATCCTTGGGTTCATAGCCCAGCAGTGTCACGACCGTGGCGGCTACGTTTGCAAGGCCGTACTGACCTTCCACGCATTCGTAATCGTTTCTGCCGGTGTTATCATAGATAATGCAGGGAACGGGGTTAAGGGTATGGCTGGTCTTTGCTTTGGGAGTTCCGTCCTCGTTCAAAGAAACCGCGCCCTTTTTCTTGTTGTATTCGTACATTTCGTCGGCGTTGCCGTGGTCTGCGGTAATAACAGCCACTGCGCCTGCCTTGTCAACTGCCTTAAGTATACGTGCAAGGCAGAGATCCAGCGCTTCCATAGATATCTTGGTTGCGGCAAAGGAGCCGGTGTGTCCAACCATATCGCCGTTGGGGAAGTTAACACGGAGATATCCGTATTTACCGCTTTCAATAGCTTCGATAAGCAGGTCGGTGATCTCTGCGCACTTCATCCAGGGGCGCTGTTCAAAGGGAACCACGTCGGAGGGAACCTCAACGTAGGTTTCCAATTCTTCGTTAAACTTGCCGGATCTGTTTCCGTTCCAGAAATATGTTACGTGGCCGTATTTCTGGGTTTCGCTCAATGCGTACTGGTTAACGCCCAGAGAAGCAAGATATTCACCCATGGTGTTGGAAATTTCGGGAGGAGAAACAAGGTACATAGAGGGTACGTGTGCATCTCCGTCATATTCAAGCATACCTGCGTAAACTACGTTGGGTACACGTACACGGTCGAATTTATCGAAATCCTTATCGTCAAATGCTTTGGAAATTTCAATAGCTCTGTCGCCGCGGAAGTTAAAGAATATTACGCTGTCCCCATCCTCAACGGTGCCGATCGGCTTGCCGTCCTCTGCAATAACGAAGGGGGGAAGATCCTGGTCGATCTTGCCGGTCTCTTCACGGTAGGTAACAACGGCTTCGTGAGCGGATGCAAAATATCTGCCCTCGCCCAGCACGTGGGTGTGCCAGCCCTTTTCAACCATAGACCAGTTGGCTTCGTATCTGTCCATGGTAATAACCATTCTTCCGCCGCCGGATGCAATGCGTGCATCGAAGGATGTGTCGCAAAGGTCCTTAAGCCATGCTTCAAAGGGGTCAACGTATTCAAGCGCGCTTGTTTCGCCAACGTCACGGCCGTCAAGAAGCACGTGTATACGAACCTTCTTAACTCCGTCTGCCTTGGCTCTTACGATCATAGCCTTAAGGTGGTCGATATGGGAGTGTACGTTACCGTCGGAAAACAGACCGATAAAATGCACGGTACCGGTTTCGCCAACGTTGGCAACAACCTTTTTCCAGCTTTCGCTGTTAAACAGCTTTTCGCTTTCAATAGCAGAGGAAACCAGCTTTGCGCCCTGAGCGAAAACCTGACCTGCGCCCAGCGCGTTGTGACCAACCTCGCTGTTGCCCATATCGTCATCGGAGGGAAGACCAACAGCGGTGCCGTGAGCCTTCAAAGAAAAGGTGGGGTATTTTGCCATAAGCATATCCAGAGTGGGTGTGCTTGCGGCGGCAACAGCGTTGCCCTCCGTGCGGGGGCAAAGACCTACGCCGTCCATAACTATTGTGATAACAGGTGTTTTAACGTTCATAACAATATATCTCCTTTTGGGACACGTTCTTTCGGTGGTGTTCCGAAGGCTCCGTGCCTTTCTGATTTTATTTTAATCAAATAACATATTCTTTAAGATTATATACTAAAATTTTGGATTTATCAAGTAAAAAATGAAATTTCTTACCATATATATGTCAAAAAATCTGTTGCATTTATTTTGTTTTGGCGGTATAATTACCCTATCCAAAGAAAAAAGCGGAAAATGATGTAAAGTCATGGCGTAAAAAGATGTGGAAAAGCTTTGTACGCCGTAAAGGAAAGCAGGGTGTAGATTCCCTCGCAACAGCCATTGCCGTGAAAGCCGGAATACTTTTCTTTCCGTAAAACGCGCATTTCTCTTGGGCAACGTGTGCCCCGAACACACGGAAGAGAGTATGTGATTTTTCTCCGGATAAAAACTTTTATTTTTAAGGAGAAAAAACAATGAAAAAAGCAGCAATTTTAACACTTTTGGCACTTGTTGTCATTCTTTCCCTTGCTTCCTGCAAGACCGTCCCCGAAGGACTGTGGGACGATGCTATGTATACCGAGGATACATCCTTGGGTGAAGGAGCAAAAACCTTTACTTTAAAAGTAACCGCCGAGGAATATTCCGTAACCTTTACCATTTCTTCGGATATGGATACGCTGGGCGACGCTCTTACCGAGCACAGTCTTATGGACGGCACGCTGGGAGATTACGGACTTTATGTTACCGAAGTAAACGGAATGACTCTGGTTTATGAGGACACCGGTATGTACTGGGCGATCTACGAAAACGGAGCCTACGCTATGACCGGCGTTGACGGCATAAATATAACCGACGGCGGCGAATATGAATTCAAGGCCGAAAAATAAAACCTTTACAGTTTTATTCCGCCTCGTGCTGTACGCTATGCTGGGCGCGCTTTTGTTCGTTTCCAAAGAGGTGTTCGCGTTTTTGCCGAACATTCATCCCTTGGGGATGTTCATGCTGGCGTTTACTGCGGTGTACAGATGGGGCGCCCTCGTTCCCATATATATTTTCGTCTTACTTTGCGGCATCTACAACGGCTTCGGGACGTGGTGGGTAGCGTATCTTTACGTATGGGCGATCCTTTGGGGCGTGGGAATGCTTATTCCAAAAAAAATATATACTTCCCGTATGGGATATTTCGTTCTACCCATAGTAAACGGGTTATACGGCCTTTCCTTCGGGGCGCTTTGCGCCCCCTGGGAGGCGCTGGTGCGGGGCTTTGATTTCAAGCAGACTATGGTCTGGATAAGCGCGGGACTTTCTTTTGATATTTATCATTTGCTGGGAAATTTCGCCGCAGGACTTTTGGTTGTACCCTTGGTACTGCTTTTAACAAAGCTCGAGCGTATATACGTAAAATAAAAAAATGAGAGGTGCTTATGTCGGAATTACTTTCTCCCGCAGGGAATATGTCTTGTCTTGAAGCCGCTTTAAAAGCGGGGGCAGACGCGGTATATCTGGCAGGCACCTCTTTCGGTGCCCGTGCATTTGCGGGAAATTTTAATAACGAACAGTTAATAGAAGCCTCCGAAAAGGTGCATTTTCTCGGCAAAAAGCTGTATGTCACCGTAAACACTCTGGTTACTGACAGAGAGATGGAATCCGCCTTGGAGTTTGCAGGCTTTCTTTACCAAAACAAGGTGTGCGACGGGATCATTATTCAGGATATCGGTCTGGCAAGCGAGATCAAAAAACACTTTCCCGCCCTTACGCTCCACGGCTCCACACAGATGTGCGTTCATTCCGCATCCGGCGTTTTAAAAGCGTCACAGCTTGGTATGGAACGGGTGGTTATCGCCCGTGAAGCAAGCAGAGAGGAAATAAAAGAGTGCGTCTTAACGGGGGTGGAGATAGAAGCCTTCGTCCACGGCGCATACTGCGTAAGCCAATCGGGAGGATGTTTGATGTCATCCTTCATCGGTAAGCGAAGCGGAAACAGAGGGGAATGCGCCCAGCCCTGCCGCCTGCCCTATGAGGGGGGCTACCACCTTTCTTTAAAGGATATGTGCCTTGCAAAGCAAATACACGAACTGCTTGATATGGGTGTTGCCTCTTTTAAAATAGAGGGGCGTATGAAATCCCCCGAATACGTGTATTCGGTTACAAAAGCATACCGCGCACTTATAGATGAACACCGCCCCGCCACCAAGGAGGAATACGGCGCACTTGAGAAGATCTTTTCCCGTAGCGGATTTTCCGCAGGATATTACCTCTCTCAAAAAGGCAAAAATATGTTCGGTGTCCGCAGGGAAGAGGATAAATTATTAACCAGAGAAGCGGTTACCGAAGTAGTGGGCGAAACCGAAAAAAGTATAGATATCTTCGGCTTTTTCGGCAAAGAAAAAGCATACGTTACCGCTTTGTGCGATTCTGTTTCCTTTACTGCGGAAGGAGAGTGCCTTACCGCCACGGGCAAGGGCACGGAAAAAGATGAGCTTATCCGCCGTCTTTCAAAAACGGGAGGAAGCGGCTTTAAGGCGGAAAACATAGAGGTTTCAGCAGAGGAGGGCATATTTATGCCTGCATCCGCCGTGAACGACCTGCGCCGTAAAGCGCTGGAAGGCTTAAAAGGGGAGATATTAAACCAAAATGCCCCCGTTTCAAGCCAAAAAATACCCGAGATAAAAAAAGAAAATCTTTTGTATCTCCCCGTTAAAGGAGATATTTACCGTGTTTACAACCCCGAAAACGGATTTGCCGTTCCTTCGGACGCTGCGCGTATAGATATTCCTCTTTGGAAGTTTAACGAAAATACCGTAAAGCGTTACGATGTGTCAAAAATATCCATCCTGCTTCCCAGAGTCATAACCACTGCGGAAGAAGAGGATATAAAAAAGCAGCTTGAAAAAGCAAAAAAGCTTGGTGTAAAACGGATCACCGTAACCAATATAGGGCATATTTCTCTGTGCGCGGGCTTTGCGGTGTACGGGGACGGAAACTTGAACGTAACCAATACCCATACCGCAAAAATATTCGAGGAAATGGGGTTTTCGGGGGTTTGCGTTTCACCCGAGGTCACACCGCGGGCGGTCAAAACCGATATAGGCGAATACCCCGTTTACGGCAGACAGGTTTTAATGCACACGGAAAACTGTATTATAAAAAACATTTCCGGCTGTGTAAAGGATTGCAAAGCGGTTCTTACCGACCGCACCTCTGCCCGTTTCCCCGTGCGGGGCGAATACAACCACCGCAACCTTATCTTCAATTCCGCACCCACGTACCTTTTGGATAAAACCGTTCCCCATAATCGTCTGTTTGTTATTACGGACGAAAAAGAAATTCCCTCGGAAAAACCGAAGGAATTTACCAAAGGCTATTTCAAATAAGCAACTGCCCCGAGAAGCATTAATGCGCTTCTTGGGGTATTTGTTTTCGGGGCGGCTCACCGTTTTCTTACCGCTTTTTTGATCACATCCGCCTTCGTCTGCTTTCTGCCCATACCCAGATATCCTCCCGCCAAGGGGGAAAGGGATGCGATAACGGGAGGAAGCACGCGGGCGGGGATACCGCTGTTTTCCGGAAAAAACGCGCTTACCGCCGCAAGAATCAAAAGAGCCGTAACGGCGGTGTATACTCCGCTTATTAACGCGCCCCCCAGCTTTACCGCCAAAAATCCCCCTGCGGCGCCGCTTAATGCTATGGCGATACACGCC
The DNA here is from genome assembly GCA_017537345.1 of Clostridia bacterium. GTDB lineage: Bacteria > Bacillota > Clostridia > Oscillospirales > CAG-382 > SFLA01. The sequence continues at coordinate 114,404 of JAFYKY010000012.1, forward strand.
GCGGTAAGAGTATGGGAGGCAGGGTCGGCTGCGCCCGCAAACACCGCCGCAAGACACAGCATTAACAAAACGGCGGTCAGCGGTACTGTTCCTCCGCCGATAATTCCGCTTAACAATGGGTTCAAAAGCCTTGTTTCTTTTTTCATTTTATGCACATCTCCTTTTTTAAATGGATATGCGCAGGCTTGTTTGATTATTCCGTAAGTCCTTGCAAAAGAAGGCTGTATTCCTTTTCAAGCGCGGAAAAATCCATTTCGGCGGAATAATATCCCTCCAGCTCCTTGTGGAATTCCGAAGCCTGCAAAAGCTGTTCTTTTGCGAGTAGATATGCTTTTTTGGCAAGCAATAACCCCTCTTTCGCGCCATCCCTGCCCGTGACGAAGGATGAGGTGTACAAAGGCTCGCCCAAAGGGCAAAGCGTGGAAACGTACACGCCTTTTCCGTGAAAATACACCCCGTTTAACTCGCCGAATCGGGTGGGATGGGGGCAAAGGGTGGCTTTTTCGCCCAAAAGAGCGGCTTTTTCTGTGAGCCGTTTTAAAAAATATTCTTTCCCCCACCCTTTTAAGCAAAACACCCGTTTTGCATCGGGAAACGGGTTGCAGGTAACAAGCCCCCTGCCCGTAAAGGCGGCGGCAACGCGGTGATCCGCGCTTCCCGTTACGTCGGAAACAATATGCTTTTTTAAAAACCGCCGGAGATATTCCTCTGTTTTGTCTTTGTTTATCTCCGCGCATAAAATCGCCGTTTTTTCAAGCTCTGCGGCGGCTTTTATATACCCGTACCCTTTGCGGTAACATTCGCTTTTTAAAGCGGATGCTTTTAATATACCCGCCGTATTCAGCCTGCCCGAGTCTATAAACCTGCCCGTATCAAACAGTATCTCCTTTGCCAGAGGGTGCTTTGGCTCAAGCACGTGGGGGGAAGTGCCGTCCGCAACCCCTCTTTTTAACAGAGGCAGATATATTCCGTCAAGGGATTCGGGGTCGGAGGAGCAGAGTATGCGCCAAACCGTAAAACCTTTTTCTTCGCAATCGCGGGCAAGCCGTTTCATAAGGGTGGATTTTCCGCTTCCCGGCGTGCCTTTAATGATAAAAAGTCTTTCCGCATCCTCAAAATAATGCTCCAGATACCCGCAAAATCCTTTATCTGTGTTTGTTCCCGCAAAAAATTCTGTGTTCATAATGCCCTCCAAGGTGTTGACAACCCAACGAATTGAATATATACTGTTAGTAATAATATGTTTTCGAAAGGTAGTTTGCCAAAAAATGAAAGCTTTGATACTTGCAGGCGGTAAAGGAAAGCGTCTGGGCAGTGATATAACCCACATCCCCAAGGTAATGCGGGAGGCGTTGGGAAAACCCCTGCTTGGCTACGTTATGGAATATACGGATTTTATTCCCGAAAAAGACAAGGTGATCTTGGTAGGGTACGAAAAAGAACGGGTAATAAACGCGTTTCCCGAGTATCCTTACGCTTTTCAGGAGGAGCAAAAGGGCACGGGCCACGCGGTTATGTGCGCCGCAAAGCATTTTGAGGATTACGACGGCACTCTGCTTATAATAAACGGGGATATGCCCCTGCTTAAAAAGGAAAGCGTGCTTGCTTTAAAAAAGTACCACGAGGATGCGGGCGCAGACTGCACCATACTCACCTTTGTGGCAAAGGGGGAAATACCGCCCTTCGGACATATTATCCGCACCGTTTCAGGCAACGTGGCGGGAATAGTGGAGCATAAGGACGCAAGTGAAGCTCAAAAGCTTATTCCCGAGCTTAACGGCGGAATATATATGTTTGATTGCAAAAAGCTGTTTTCCGTCCTTTCACGCATAACCCCCAGCCCCGTAACGGGAGAATATTATCTTACCGACGTACCCAAGCTTATGATCGCCGAAGGGTATAAGGTGGAAGGATTTATTCTTCCCGATGAGACCGAGCTTGCGGGAGTGAATACTGAAGAAGACCTGCGGGAAGCAGAAAGAATACTCGGCTTAAGACAAAACGCTTAAAAAAGCAGCACCCCCTGCGTATTTTTGCCCTATAAAACGATCGCCCCGAAAAGCAAAAGCTTTCGGGGCGATAATTTATTTGTTTAGGTTGTAAGCCGTTTTATTAAAGGGCTTTATTTCTTTTTCTTGGAAACAACGATAACTACAACTACTATTACAGCAACTGCAACTACGCCTGCAACTATACCGATAATAAGACCGGTGTTGCCGCCTTCGTCATCGGAAGGAGTTTCGGAACCGTCTGTTGCGGGAACGGAAGCGTCCTCGGATTTATCGTCTGCTTCGGGAGCGGATTCATCGGAGGAAACTTCGGAGGATTCGTCGGGAGTTTCGGAAACTTCGTCTTCAACGGTTGCGGGAACGAAGAATACTACTGCATCGTCAGCAGCAGTGATCTTTGCAAAATCGTAACCTACAGCGGTAACGATAGAGCCTGCGGGAAGAGCCGCAAGAGCTTCTCTGTTTGCCTTGGAGCCGTCTGCATCGTCATCGCCGTGAACGGAGAGAACAACGTCGCCTTCTTCAGCTTCTTCAAAGAGGAAGGAATCGTCGCCGTCAAGCCACTTGGTAGCAACAACTTCGTATTCGCCTTCGGTTTCGGTGGGTCTGAGCAGAGCGCAGGCGGTCCACTTTACGTTATAATTGTGAATGATGGAAGGATCGGTAACGATGGTGGTGGAGCCGGTGGTGATACCGGTGTTAAGAGGAACCTTACCAAGGTTGATCGCGCCTTCGGGGATCTCAACTTCTGTTGCGGGAGCGGAGTTTTCGTCTTCGGATACATCGGGAACCTTTGCTTCGGGACGAACGGTGCCGATACCTTCAACAGCGTCTGCAGTACCAACGTAGAAGCGGTATACGGTTACGGAAGAACCAACGGAGCCGTCAACGTAAAGCTCAAGAGAAGTGAAGCGGTGCATACCGTCTTCAAATACCTTGGAATCGCTGGAAGAAATGTAAGTACCGATATCCCAGATAACGTATCCGTCACCCTTTGCTTTCTGATACTGTGCGTAATCGGAGCCTTCCATAGAGGTGAGCCAAAGGTCAGCTACGGTGCCTGCGGCATCCTTGTCCTTACGGGTGTAGTGAGCCTGAGTGGACTGACCGAGGGTTGCGCCGTCTGCAGAGCCGTAGTCTACTACAAAGTACGCGCCTTCCTTTGCGTTGAACGCGTCGCCTGCCCAAACGGTAGCGCCTTCTGCGTAAACAACGTTAACGCTTGCGCCTGCGCCGGTAACGGTGAAGGTTACGGAGCCGTCGTCATTGTAGGTAATATCACAGTTGTTTGTGGTAACCTTGCCGTTTACGTCATTTGCGGCGGGAAGCAGAGAGTGAACGATATCGTCAGCTTCTGCGGCGGAGGTGCTGATAACGAAAAGGCTTGTGAAAACCAGCATCAGTACCAAAATTGCGGAAATAAACTTTTTCATGCTTTTTTTCTCCTTGTACATGATATTTTTTATTTTGCGGGCAATCATTGGTTGTCCGACTTTAACTGTTGTTCATCCGCCTGCGCGGGGGCGGAGGGCTGGGCTTTGAATTTAAAAAAACCTTCTTTGCTTAATCTGTTGTATATTACCAGCGCTATGGGGAAACCGAAAAGTCCCGCCACGCCGAACAGCTTGAGTCCCACGTACATAGAAACCAGAGCAAGCAGAGGGTGCAGACCCACGCTCTTTCCCACGATCTTGGGCTCAAGGAACTGGCGCACCACGGTAATTATTGCGTAAAGCACCAACAGACCGATACCTATAAAATAGTTGCCGCGGATAATTTCTATAACACCCCAGGGGATCATGACCGCGCCGGTGCCCAGAATAGGCATTATATCCACTACGGCGGTGAGAACTGCCATCAAAAACGCGTATTTCACGCCCAGAACGGTAAGTCCCACGAACACCTCCATAAAGGTGATCATCATAATAACGCCGTAAGCCTTTATAAACATAAACACAGCGCTTACAAGCTGTCTTTTAATAGCAACCAGATGCTCGCCCACTACCTTGGGGAACACGCTTACCACCGCGTTGTTTATACGGTGATACTGGGCAAGGAAATAATAGAACGCGACTACGGTGATAATGCTTCCCACCAGCACGGGGGGAACGGTGTTCATTATAGCGTTTATTGCGGGAATGATAATACCGTTAAGATCCGTCACCAGAGTGGTGGCAAAGGAGGTTACGTATACGTCAATATTCTCCCATATCTCCGTAAGCTGCTCCGTAAGATCGACAAAAGGAACGTAATCGTTTATGGTGGCGATAATTTCCTGCGCGTAATCCGGATTATTTTTCATTTCCGTAAGAATATTGCTTACGGTCTGGTAAAGGGAGGTGATTTCGTTATACACACGGTGTACTGTCAGATACAGCAGGGCGCCGACAACGCCCACGGTTACAAACACCGTAAAGATCACCGTTATCACACGGGGGATTTTGGTTTTTTTGCAGACAAGATCCACCAGCGGATGCAAAAGCACGGCAAGCACGTACGCAATGATAAACGGCATAAGCGCCCACGCCAGATATTTTACAAAAACGAAAGCAAGCGCCGCGCCCATAAGCACGTATGCCGCTATAACCAGCGTTTTTTTCCACGGTTCTTTAGGAAGCACGAAAAATCCTCCTTTTCATAACTAAAAAAACTATTGACAATCCCCGCCTGCTGTGGTAATATATGCTCTGCGAGGCCTGTTAGTCAAGTGGTCAAGACGTCGCCCTCTCACGGCGAAGGCAGGGGTTCGACTCCCCTACGGGTCACCAAACCGAATGCGAAAGCATTCGGTTTTTTTGTTTTTTCAAAACAAAAAAGTGAAGAGTGAAGAGTGAAGAGTGACGAGAAACGGAAGATTTTTGTTCTGCGAACAAAAATCAACCATCTTTCATAACTTTATTCTTCTATTTCAACAACTCTGTAATACTTTTTATTTCCGATAACCTTAAGCTGATTTTCCAGCGTATCGGGCTGTATAAATTCGTCTGTTTCGGGGATATACAGCATATCCTTACCTTCGTTTACGTTAAGGAAGGAAACCTTTTCATTCTTATATTCCTTTACGTATTTGCCGCTTTGCGCTTCCAGAATATCCGAAACAACGGCGGATGCGGTTGCTTTTCCGCCTGCGCCTCTTCCGCGGAAGGTTACTCCGCCCACGCAATCACCGTAAACGGAAACCGCGTTTATAACGTCATCCGTTATGCCAAGCACCGTTTTTTTGCTTACAAGGCAGGGGGCAACAAACAAACGCACGGTATCTCCCGTTTTTTCGCCGCAGCCGATCAGCTTTATGGCGTATCCGTTCTTTTCCGCTTTAATAACGTCATCTCCCGTAACGGTGTCTATACCCTGCATTACGGAAACATTATCAAGGGAAATGGGGGTATTGAAGGCAAGGGACGCAAGAATACATATTTTACGCGCCGCATCTGCGCCGGAAACGTCTGCCGTAGGGTCTGCCTCCGCATATCCCTTTTCCTGCGCCTGCTTCAAAGCGGTTTCAAAGGAAATGCCCTCGTCACGCATTTTTGTAAGTATATAATTGGTGGTGCCGTTAAGTATACCGCACACCTTTTTCATATCGTTGCCCGCAAGGCAGTGTAAAATGGGATGTATAACGGGAATACCGCCCCCTGCGGAAGCTTCGTAAAGATAAGCCACGCCGTTTTTTTCCGCTTCCTTTACCAGCTCCCCGCCGCAAGCCTCAACCACGGCCTTGTTGGAGGTTACCACGCTTTTGCCTGCACGGATAAGCGCAAGGGAAAATTCGTATGCGGGGTGAATTCCGCCCATAGTTTCCGCCACTACGGAAATTTCTTCATCGTTAAGTATATCGTTAAGATCCGCCGTCACGCAGTTTTCCAGCGGATGTCCGGGAAACGTGCGTCTGTCCAGAATACGTTTTATAATAAATTCTTCGCCGGTGCGGGCGGTTATAAGACGGGAATTGGTATTCAATACCTCGTATATACCCTGACCTACCACGCCGAAGCCGAGAATAGCTATCTTTGCCATTTGGAACACCTCCATTGATTAGAACAGTTTACCACACCTGTACGTGAAAATCAAGCACAAAATACCTCTTCAAAACAAATCTTGGGGCATATTTGTAAATTTTTTGTGTTTTTGCCCGATATTGTTGATGTATCAACGCTTTTTCACCTGCCGCGTTAATTTTTTTCAACCTTAAGTTTACAGTAAATTACAGCAAAAACTATTGTATTTTCCGCACTTTTGTGTTATTGTGAAATAGATGATTTTTTATTTGAAAAAAGGATTTTTGCAAATGCTTAAATTATGCGAGCTGCCCAAGGCGGCAGAGGTGTTTTTTGAACAGAATAATATAGATATTTCCTCTGCTTTGGCGGTAATGCGCTCGGATATGGCGTTTCCCGGCACAAAGGCAGATACCTTTGTTGTTCTTACAAAAGAAACCCTTTACGTTGCCGAAGGCGTTATAGTACACAAAAAGGGTGCAAAAGGCAGAGAAACACTTTTTGATTGCTTTGATAAACGTGAATATTCTCTTGCCGATATGAGCGAACCCAAAACCGAAACCCTTATATCCACCGCCCGTGTTACCGCAGTTTTCGGAACAGACGTTATACCTATGTTTGACGTTTCCTCTGCCTGCAAGCACGAAGCAAACGTAATTTGTGCCTGCATAAACGAACTGAAAAAGGACGGGAAGATAGACGAAGAAAAGCACAAGGACGAGCGCAGCAAAGAAAAATTCTGCCCCAAGTGCGGTATGCGGTATCCCGACCAGCAAAGAAAAGTATGCCCCAAGTGTCTTGAAAAAACCAAGCTCATTAAAAAAATGGCAACCCTTTTCGGCAGGTACAAGGGATTCGTGCTTTTACTGCTTGTGGCGTTTTTGGCGTCCTCCGCCCTTTCCGTTGCGGTGCCTTACGTTTCAAATCAGCTCCTTTACGGAGAGGTTTTGGAAGAAGGAGGCAGTATGTACGGAATGATCGGCGCCGTGGTACTGCTTATTATCGGCGTGCGTATCGCCTTCCTTATTATAAACCTTATCGTAGGCACCCTTTCCTCCCGCACGGCGGCGCAGGTCACCTATGATCTTAAGATGCTTATTTTCGATAACATAAATAAGCTTTCTCTTTCCTTCTTTACCTCCCGTCAGACCGGCGGACTTATGACACAGGTAAACGGGGATTCAACCACCCTTTATTGGTTTTTCTGCGATGGATTTCCATATCTCGTAACAAACGTTCTTACCCTGCTTTGCGTAATGGGAGTAATGCTGGCGTCAAATCCTTTGCTTACTCTGTTTGCGTTTATCACCGTTCCCATATTCTTTTTTGCATATAAATATCTCTTCCTCGCCTTTGACAAGCTGTGGGCACGCAACTGGGCAAGAAGAAGAGCGCTGAATTCCCTTATATCCGATGTACTCAACGGTATGCGTGTGGTAAAATCCTTCTCCCGTGAAAACGAGGAGGGCAAGCGGTTTGATAACCGCAACCGTGCCCACGCGGAAACCGTGGCGGAAGCGGGTATGCTTTCCGCAAAAAGCTATCCTTTAATAGGCTTTTTGCTTCAGGCAGGACTTTACGTCGTGTGGGGAGTAGGCGGCTGGCAGGTAATGAAGCAGACCGGCAATATGGATTATGCGGCGCTTTCTGCGTTTATCGCATATTTCGGGCTTATTACCGGACCTTTACAGTTCTTTGCAGACGTTTCCAACTGGTGGAGCGAATGTCTTAACGCAATGCAAAGACTTTTCGAGATCAAGGATTCCGTGCCCGAGGTGCGGGAAGCGGAAAACCCCGTTTCTCTTACCGGTGTAAAGGGGGACGTTAAGTTTGACGACGTGGTGTTCTCTTATGAAGAAAACCGTGTTGTTATCGACCATATTTCCTTTGAAGTCCCTGCGGGAAAAACGGTGGGTATCGTAGGAAAGACCGGCGCCGGCAAATCCACTCTGGTAAACCTACTCACCCGTCTTTATGACGTTACCGAAGGCGGCATTTACATAGACGGAATAAACGTAAAGGATATTTCATTTAAATCCCTTCGTGAAAACGTGGCGATCGTTTCTCAGGAAACCTATCTGTTCCGCGGAACCATAAAGGAAAATATACGCTATGCCCGCCCCGATGCTACCGACGAAGAGGTTATGGAAGCGGCACGTATAGCGAGTGCACATCAGTTTATTATAAAATACCCCGAAGGGTACGAAACCATGGTGGGCTTGGGAGGAAAAGACCTTTCCGGCGGCGAAAAGCAAAGAATTTCCATTGCCCGCGCCGTGCTCCGTGACCCGAAGATACTTATTCTTGACGAAGCAACCGCCGCTATGGACACCCAGACGGAAAGACAGATACAGGCATCCCTTACCCGTCTTGCAAAGGGGCGCACCACCATAATGATCGCCCACAGACTTTCCACCTTAAGAGATGCGGATTTTTTAGTAGTTGTGGAAAACGGAAAAATGCCGGAAAAAGGCACGGCAACCGAGCTGCTTAAGGCAAAGGGAGTTTACTACAAGCTTTACAAGATGCAGGCGGAAGCCTTAAAGACTATCGGTATAGAGGAGTGAAAACAGTGAACGGAATAACCGAAACCATATATTTTACAGCAGAAAATGCGGTATTTTATTTAACCGCAGGGGGACTTATCGGTTTAAAAGCCTTTATGCCTCCCGTTGGCAAGGATGACCTTGCAGAGGACGGGGAATCGGATAATTCTCCTCTTTGGCAGGATCTGGGCAGAGTGTTTTTGCACCGCGCTTTCCCTTACGATATGCCGGATAAGTTTATTTCCGTTTTGGATAAAGACGGCAAGGAATACGGTATGATCAAGGATATATCCGCCCTGCCCGAAGAAATGGCGCAAATTATCCGCGCAGAGCTCAAGCGCAAATATTTTTGCCCCGTCATAACAAAAATAAACACCGTTTCCGCAAAGTTCGGCTATACCTATTGGGAAGCGGACAGCGATATGGGTAAGCTTTCGTTCTCTATGCACGATACCTACCGTAATATCGCCAAGGTGGGCGGCAACCGCCTCATCCTCACCGATGTGGACGGAAACAGGTACGAGATAAAGGATTATCTGGCGCTAGACAGAAAGAGCTTCAGAAAGCTGGAACTGTATTTGTAGGAGCGCGTTCATTCGGCGCAGAACCAAAAACGCAAAACTATACTAAAATGTTTCGAAAACCGTAGGGTACGACGTCCTCGTCGTACCGCCTCTAACAGTTTAGAGGTAGAAATTCTTACAGAATTTCTTTGAATTTATTTTATTTGCGTTTTTGTAGAAATTTTCGCGTCGCTCGCTGTAGTTTACTACAGCTACCGCTAGCGAAAATTTCTTCTGCATCCAAATGCTCCGCGCCCTTCAGACTTTAATTTTTCTTTGGTAAATTTTATGACTTTACTCAAATTTAATTTGGATTTTAACAACAATCGAATAAACGGTGTTGGGGAGATGGATGGCAACACCCTTTGTCTGCACAGCGAAAACGGCGATATCTTCTATGATATGACCGAATTTACCGAGATACGCTATATCCCTTATTTCGGCTGCTGTGCCATTGAGGGAACCTGCCGAAACGGCGTTACCGAAATATGCCGCGGGGATATGACAGTTTCCGCGGAGCTTCAGTCTGCGGCGAAACGGCTTACATCCTTTATCGAAGGCAGAGGTATCGGCGAAACCGACCCGTACACAAAACGCTATTGCGAAAAATGCGGCAGACGCTTTGCACCGGGGTCTGTTTCCTGCCCCCATTGCGTGGATAAAACAGTGTTGCTTCGCAGGCTGTTACCCTTTATAAAGCCCTATATCCTGCCCATTGCCCTTTCGCTCCTTGCGGTTTTTGCAATTTCTGCGGTTTCTATGATCGCACCCGGCATAAGCCGTACCCTTATAAACGATTATATTACCGCAAAGGGGATCGACACCGGCGACAGCAAGGTGTTTTTGGGCTTTATCACCCTTATTCTCGCCATGGCGGGAACGGGACTTTTGGGAACTTTACTTTCCGTGCTCCGCAGTACGCTGGTGGTAAAGGCTTCCACAGGGCTTCTTACCGACCTGCGTAAAACGGTGTACGACGCCATACAGAAATTATCCCTTGCAGGGGTTTCCCGCCGTACCGCAGGTGAACTTATTAACCGTGTTACCGAGGATACGCAGGTGCTTCGTGACGTACTTGTAAACGATCTTCCCGCACTTATACAGCAGGTCATCATTTTCGTGGCGGTTACGGTAATACTGCTTGTTATGAACCCTATGCTGGCGTTGGTGATCCTTTTGCCCGTGCCCGTAATGCTGGTGGTTTTCCGTGTGCTTATGAAGTATACCCACCGTCTGTACGGCGCCCAGTGGCAGGCAAATTCCGAAGGCGGCACCGCATTGCACGATATCTTTTCGGGTATCCGTGTAGTAAAGGTGTTCGGCGCCGAGGAGTACGAGAAAAAACGGTTTGAAAAAGCGGCCCGCAAGTTCAGGGATGTTTCCGTGCGCAACGAGCTTATATGGAACCTCACCATGCCCGTGGCGGATTTTGTACTCTCTCTGGGAAATTACGCCGCAATATATATTCTGGGCAGTATGCTTTTGGGTAACGAGATAGGACTTGGCGATATGGCGCTGGTGCTTTCTTACGTTTCCATGATCTACGGACCCCTCCGCTGGATGTCAAATATGCCCCGCCGTCTTACAAGAGCCTTCACAAGTATGTCCAAGGTCTTCGAGATTATCGACGAAGAGCCGGAAATTTACGATAAAGAGGATTGTATCGAAGGGGATATAGAGGGCAACATTTCCTTCAAAAACGCATATTTCGGCTATAATTCATACGAAAACGTGCTTAAAGACGTTTCCGTGGATATAAACAAGGGCGAAATGGTGGGTATCGTCGGCAGGTCCGGCGTGGGTAAATCCACTATGATAAACCTCATAATGCGCCTTTACGATCTTACGGGCGGAACCCTTACCATAGACGGAAAGGATATTAAGGATTATTCCCAGCACGCCTTGCGCTCCCGTATCGGTGTTGTGTTGCAGGAAACCTATCTGTTCCGCGGCACGGTGTATGATAATATCGCATACGCCAAGCCTGATTGCACGGCAGAAGAAGTTATAAACGCCGCAAAGCTGGCAAACGCCCACAACTTTATTATGCGCCTGCCCGATGGATACAACACCTATATCAGCGAGCGGGGCTCCTCCCTTTCCGGCGGTGAAAAACAGCGTATCGCCATTGCCCGCGCCGTACTCCGTGACCCGAAAATACTCATTCTTGACGAAGCAACCGCTTCTCTGGATACGGAAACGGAAAAAATGGTGCAGGATGCGGTGCAGGCACTTTCCCAAAACCGCACCACAATAGCAATCGCCCACCGTCTTTCCACCCTGCGCAACTCCACAAAGCTTGTGGTTTTGGAAAAAGGCACGGTAGAGGAGATCGGCACCCACGAGGAGCTGATGAGATCGGGCGGAAGGTACTCAAAGCTGGTACTAGCGCAGCGAAAGATGTCGAAAATGCAATAATTGTCACTCGGTAAAACACTGTAGAACAAAAACGCAAAAAGTAATAAAACGTAATAAGAATGCGAGAGATTTGTATTTTATCTCTCGCATTTTTGTTTTCTTTATAGGTAGAAATCTGTAAACAGATTTCTTTTTATTTTGCGTTTTTTAAAGGCTTTCGCTTCGCTGGCTGTAGATTACTACAGCACGCTCGTAAAGAACGTTTTCTACAGCGTTTTACCATCGCTCACTTCAAAAACTTGCTTTTTCGATGCAACAGACGGTAGTGTAGTGCGAACAAATCACGGGACGATGAGGACATCGTCCCCTACGATTATCGAATAGCCGTGGCTGTTTGCAGACCGTAGGGGACGATATCCCTATCGTCCCGCTAATAATTATCGGCAAAATATCAACACAAAAAACGCCTTGTTTTTAAATATTTTTGCCGATAACTTTTGTGTTGCTTTTTTTGATTTTATATTATATAATAAACTGTAAAAATATGAAAACCTCGGAGATATGATATGAAACTTGGAATTGTAGGCTTGCCCAACGTGGGAAAAAGCACACTTTTTAACGCACTTACAAAAGCAGGCGCGGCGTCTGCCAACTATCCGTTTTGCACTATCGAGCCCAACGTGGGTGTGGTAACCGTACCCGATGAGCGTATCGACCGTCTGTGCGAAATGTACAACCCCGAAAAAAAGACATACGCCACCATTGAATTTGTGGATATCGCAGGTCTTGTCCGCGGTGCGGCAAGCGGCGAAGGCTTGGGCAACAAGTTCCTTTCTCATATCCGCAACGTGGATGCGGTAGTTCACGTTGTACGCTGCTTCGGCGGAAGCGAGGTTGTTCACGTGGACGAAACGGCAGACCCCGTACGTGACGTGGAAACCATAAACACCGAGCTTGTTCTTGCCGACCTTGAAATGACGGAGCGCCGTATCGACAAGGTTAAAAAACAGCTTAAAGGCGATAAGACCGCCGCAGACGAGCTGGAAGCGCTGGAGGTGCTCCACGCAGGGCTTATGGACGGAAAGAGCGCGCGTAACATAGAGTTTACCGAAAAACAGCTTGAATATATCTCTGTTATGGATCTTATATCCTTCAAGCCCGTTATCTATGCCGCCAACGTAGACGAAGGCAGTGTGGTGGATGGCAACGAATACACCAAGGCTTTGGGCGAATTTATTGCAGGTGAAAACAGCGAAATGCTTATTGTCTGCGCATCTGCCGAAGCGGAGATCGCAGAGCTGGACGAAGAGGAGCAGGCAGTGTTCCTTGAGGATATGGGACTTGCCGAATCCGGTCTTAACCGTCTTATCAAAACCTCATACAAACTGCTGGGGCTTATTTCCTTCCTCACCGCAGGCACTCCCGAAGTAAGAGCGTGGACAATTCCCGCAGGAACAAAGGCTCCCAAGGCGGCAGGAAAGATACACAGCGATATAGAAAGAGGCTTTATCCGTGCAGAGGTCGTTGCATACGATGCTCTTATGGAAAAAGGTTCTATGACCGCCGCAAAGGATGCGGGCCTTGTGAGAAGCGAAGGCAAAGAATATGTAATGGAGGATGGGGACATAGTTTTGTTCCGCTTTAACGTGTAATATGAAAAAAATAATCGTTATTTTACTTGCCGTTTTAATGTGCGCGGGTATGCTTTCCTTTGCGGTTTCCGCAGAGGGAAAGGCCCAGTCCGTAACCGCAGAAAACCGCGGCAGAGGCGAAAACGAGCTTATCGTATACACCCCCGCTTTCGGCAAGACCACCGCCACCAACGAATGGGGCTCGGAAGCTGTCGTCGGCGCGGACAATAAGATAATAAGCGTGACCACCCGCGTGGGCAACGCAGAGATACCCGAAGGCGGATTCGTTGTTTCCGGCCACGGCGAAATGGACGGCTGGGTTAAAAACAACCTCAAGGTAGGTATGTATTGTTATTACGATGCCCGCTCCTCTACCATACTTCTTTCCACCGAACCTACTCAGTACGGCGGAATGTACTTTACCGTAGAGCGCGAGATCAACGGTTTCAACAAGACCCGCGGCGAAAACGCCCTTATCATATACAACCAGTCCGGCACCACCGCCACCAACGAATGGGGTACGGAAGCAATTGTCGGCGCAGACGGACGTATTACCGCTGTCGGCGGCAACAACAACAAAGTTCCCAAGGGCGGCTTTGTAATCTCCGGCCACGGAGTAAATTCGGATTGGGTTACGAAAAACGCAAAGGTCGGTATGAAGGCAAGCTACGATACCGCAACGAATATTCTTACTCTGGAAATGGATGCGGACGCATACATAAACCTTATAGATATGGGTATTCAGCAGTTAAAGACAAAGCGGGATAACGGCAAGAGCGCATACGCATACTATAATTACGATTATATAACCGAATGTCTTAACCAAATGGCTGCCCTCCGCGCAAAGTACGAAACCCTTACGGATGATAACGATATGGCAGATTGCATTGCGCAGATCAACGAGCTGTTAAACAAGGGCCTTTCCGCCTGCGCGGAAAGCCGCACCGTTGAATTCCGCGGCGTGTGGATAAGACCTACCCAGAAAACACAGACAGAGGTTGCGGAATACGTTCAGCGTCTTTACGATGCGGGTATAAACACCCTTTGTATAGAAACTCTTTACGATTCCACCCTTATCTTCCCCGCACCCGAGGGAAGCGATTTCGAGCACAACCCCAAATTCAACGGCTTTGACGTGCTTAAGGCATACGTTGAGGAATGTCACAAGAGAGATATGGAGCTTCACGTGTGGATGCCCATTTTCTATTCCTCTCACACCACCTGTCCCAATCTTGAAAGAAGCGTGTGGTATAAAAACCCCTCCTGGCGCAACATAAACAACAGCGGCAAGGATACCTGCGTTAACGATGATGACGATTTCTGCTTCCTTAACCCCGCACACCCCGAGGTGCAGGAATTCCTCCTCGGCACATATCAGTATATACTTGAAAATTACGATATCGACGGATTTGAGCTTGACTACATAAGATATCAGGACGGTATTAACGACGATTACGGCTACGATCCTCTTACCGTAGGCGGATTTAAAGAAAAGTACGGCGTTGTTCCCCAATACAACACCGCCGCTTCCTATTGGGATAACTGGGTACAGTACCGTTGCGATATTATTACCGGCTTTGTAGGCAAAATGCGTGCTATGTTCAACGAATACGGGGAAGACGTACTTCTCTGCGCAGACGTGGGACCCGATGCAAAGGGCGCACGCAACGGCATATATCAGGATTATTCAAACTGGATAAGCAAGGGTTGGATCGACCTGCTCAAGCCTATGTCCTATACCTATGATTCCGTAGAGGCAACGGATAAAAACGTAGAGAAAATGAACGGAAAATATCTTGCTTCCGGTATCGGCGTATATTCCGATTCCTACAGCGGATACGATGCTTCCACCCACGTTCCCCTTGCAAACGAAAAGGGTGCGGACGGTGTAATGTTCTTCGAAGCTTCCACCTATCTCGGCAAGGGCGCCGCACCGTTCCTTGTAGAAGGCGGTGCTTTCAGAAACCGTGCAATAACCCCCACGCTTGACAGCGAAAAGGCTGTAACCGCCGCAGTTGATTACGCGCTGGACAGAATTACAAACGTAATTTTACCCTTCGGCGGTAAAACAAAGGCAGATTGCGAAAGCATAAAGGCAAAGCTTGAAGCATTCAAGGGCTTGGTTCCCGAAACCGGAAATGAAGAGCTTGCCGCCAAGTTAAACGAAATAATTTCCGCACTCTCCGATTCCGCCGCAGATAAGGCTATAAAGAGCGATCTTGAATACGTGGTAAGAATTCTTTCAAACAAAGAGCGCTCCGTTGTAAGCGATACGGATATTCCCGATGTTGGTATTGACGACAGCGCTGTTAGCGAATACGATAATTCCTTTGAAGAAAGCATAAAGGAAGAGGAAAGCAAAAAGGAAGAAAGCAAAAAAGAGGAAAGCTTAAGGGAAGAAAGCATTAAAAACGAGCTTAACAAAGAAGATTCCTCCGCAGACGTTTCCGAAAGTGAAAACGGCGGCAACACCGGTCTTATCATCGGTATAGCTGTGGCAGTGGTTGCGATCATCGCAGTTGCGGCGGTAACGGTTTTCAAGAAAAAGAAATAAAAAATAACGCAAAAAGCTCCGATTATTCGGAGCTTTTTTGTTAGTGATAATTGTTTTTGATATCTGCCGTCTATAGAAGTCTGAAGAAAGCGATGGGACATCATCTTACAGTTATAATCTTATCTCCGCAGACTACCACATGCTCCTCCAGCCTGCAGGCGACTCGGGAAAGGAGATCGGAAACCGCGCGGGTGGTCAGAATATCGTCGGCAGAGGGGCGGGCAGATCCATCGGGGTGGTTGTGGGCAAGAATAACAGCCGCAGCCCCGCAGGAAAGCACCGCGTTTAAAAGGGTTCGGTGGGAAAACTTTGCTCCCGCTTTTGTACCTCTGGAAAGTCTGGTTATATCCAGCAGCTGTCCTTTTTCGGAAAGGGAAGCCGCCCACACCTCCTCGTGGGGGAGTGAGGACAAAAGATTGCAGAAGAAATCACGCTTTTCTTCATAGGTGTTAAGATACACCGCTTCCTCGGGCATAGGTGTTTTCCGTGCCATCAGGCAGGCGGTCTGTATAAGTATGGCGGTTTTTTCGCCTACACCCTTAACGGACATAAGCTGTTCCTTGGTGGCGTTTGCCACACCCCGCAAAGAACCGAAACGATTTATAAGCTCCTCTGCCATGGGGCGTGTGTCCCCTCTGGGAATAGCGTAGAACAAAAGCACCTCCAACAGCTCGTCATCGGTGCCGCAGGGCAGCTCACCTTCATATACACGGGCACGCAGACGCTCTCTGTGTCCCGAGTGGTCGGGTTTTTGGGCACTCTTTTTTATTTGTTCCATCTTAGTTCACCGTCGCCTTCAAGGTGGCGTTTAAGATACAGATAATCGCTCACGTCGATCTTTCCGTTTCTGTTGAAATCCGAAGGGGTGATATCCGCTTCCGTGGGAGCAAGGAGGGCGGATTTAAGAGCTTCCATATCCGTTTTGTCCGTTTTGCCGTCGGCGTTCATATCGCCTGCGATCTTCGCATCCTCCAAAAGCGCTTCGGATATCCATTCAAGATACTTTGCGTGTCCGTACTCACTGCAGTGAAGTCCGTCGTACATCATGGTAAACTTTGCCATATCCTCGTTTTCGCTCAGCTTGGCAATATCCACCAGCTTACAGCCGTATTCCGCCGCAATATCTCTTACTGCCTGACGGAAATCGTTTAAATGCTTGCCGGTATAATCCAGACCGTACTGTCCGGGGGAATAATAATTTTCTGCGTTGTGAGGGGTGTGGGGAGTAACCAGAACCACCTCGCAGCCTATCTTTTGCAGTTCTTCAACAAAATATTTTATATTTTCCTTGTAGCTTTCAAGGGGGTAATTGGGCTTTCCGGTGGAAAGCACCTCCGCCTGATCATTCATACCGAAGTTAATAATGCATATATCGGGGTTTTTATCTAAAACGTCTTTCTTAAAGCGGTTTTTACCCATCAGGGATGTGTCCCCGCCTACGCCGGAATTAATAACGTCGGTACCGATAACGGTCAACATTCCCTTAACCCAGCCGGTAAACGCGGTAAGACTGTCGCCAAAGGCAACCACCGTCTTTTCCGTAAGGTCGGTTTGGAGTGCGGAGGAATCAAAAACCACCATACGCGTACGGGTTACGGGTGAAAACTCATTTCCCTTTTTCGCCCACAGAGAAACGGTAAGCATACCGGATTTCTTGAATATGGATGCGGGTATTTCGTAGGTATCGGAGGAAAGCTTTTTAACAGATTGCAATACCGCGCCGTCGTCGCATACGGATGCGTCGTTTATAAGCAGGTAATAACCAATGGATTTATCGTAATTATATATTTTTAACGTAAAGCCCTTTTCCGTCGCGGCGGTAATACCCATATCCGCAAGGTTGGAGCTTATTTTTTCCACTCCGTTTCCTTCGGGCGCGTGGGGAGTTCCGCTTCCTTTGCCTCCAAAGGTCACCTTGGCGGTGCTTCCGTTCATATAAAGATACGCCGCGTCGCCTACGTGTACGTTTACAAGTCCGTCAAAGGAAGAAGAATAGCAGTCTGCAATAACGAAACCGTTTTTGGGAATAAGCGCGCATTTGCTCATTCCGGATCCCGTTGTGGAGTTTACGCTTATAACCTTGTATACGCCTTCCTCAAAATCGTAATCGCATACGATAACTCTCCACCAGGAGTAATCGCGGTATGCGGCGGCGGGAAGAGTATCCTTGCCGAATTCGGCGGTAAACAAAATCGCGTCCTTTTCGGTATAGGAATCCTTGTTCACTTTGTTTGCCACCCAGGTAACCGTCGCCGCCTCTGCTTTAATGCAGGGAACAACGGCAAAAACCAAAAAAAACGCCAGAAAAACCGAAATATATCTTTTTATTTTCATATATACGCCCCTTAAAATTTACTGTAATTTATATTACTATAAATCCCGCGGTTTGTCAATAAAATGAGGAACGAGGAACGAGGAATTTCGGTAGTTTTTTGCGGAGCAAAAAACAATTAAATTACGGGACGATAGGGATATCGTCCCCTACGATTATCGAACAGCCGTGGGTATGTTGTAGGGGACGACGTCCCCGTCGTCCCGTTTTAAAACATACATAAAACTAATTCGCACAGCAGTAAGACAGAAGAAGGTTTTAAGGCGAGATAGTTTGAGCACAGAAAACGTCTTTTACGAGCGTGCCGTAGTTTTCTACGGCTAGTGAAGTAAAAACGTTTAAAAAACGCGAAATATAGAATTCGTTTTGCGAATTTTTACCTTAAAACGAACAAAAACAAATGGCAAGAGATGCACTAATCATTCTTGCCATTATTTTTATTTATTTTTCGCGTTTTTGTTGTGTGCCAAAATATCCGGCTTAAAACTGGTTCTTGCGCCAGCGGAGGACAAACACGGTCGCACCGCCCACAACTGCCAGAGCTATAATAACCAGAGCGATTATAAGTCCCACGTTAACAGAGGAGGGAGCCTCAAACACAACGGTAAAGGTGTGGTCTGTATCCATGGTAACGGTGTAAACGCCGTCTTCCGCGATATCCAGCTCTACTCCGTCCAGAGTAACCTTTGCAACCTTACAGCCTTCGTTGGGGGTAACGGTAATGGTCTTTACTTCGCCGATATTCGTTTTTACCGTGCCTGCGGGATCAACGGTGCCGCATTCGGTGTTATAGGTAATGGTAAGGGTTGCCTTGTTTTCGGAAACCTCAACGAACACCAGATCCTTCTGGTTGGAATAAGTAAAGGAAACCCAGCCCTTTTCATCTGCGCTTATGTTTTCTCCGATAGAGTTCAGCGCGCCGGAAAGATATTCAAAGGGAGCAACGTCCGCGCCTGCAAAATCTGCGCCGAGGAACAGTTCAACAACGGTTCCTGCGGGGAGTGCGGGGGAGGTGCCGTATACGGTAACGAAGGAAGCGTCAAGATGCGCGGTAGCTACCGCATCCTGAATGGATACGAAATTGGGGCTTCCGTTGCGCATAAATTCAAAGGAAACGGAATCTCCTTCGGGATCAAACACGCCGCCGGGAATAAGAATGGAAAATTCGCTGTCATTAATAAGTATCTTCTTTTCGGGGTAGTTGGTAGCCGCGCGGTGGAAGATCTCGGTAGATACGATAAACTTCTGGGTAACGTCAATAACTATGGTTTCTGCAGTCCAATCAATATCCTCG
The DNA here is from genome assembly GCA_017537345.1 of Clostridia bacterium. Taxonomy (GTDB): domain Bacteria; phylum Bacillota; class Clostridia; order Oscillospirales; family CAG-382; genus SFLA01. The sequence goes on from JAFYKY010000012.1 coordinate 133,689, forward strand.
GGAGTGATGGGGTTATCGTTGGTAACGGACTTTTTGAAGGTCGCGCTTATAACCATATTTGCGGATACGTTTTCGATAGTGTACTTACCGCCGGAAAGGGTAACGTCTTCGCCGTCAACGGTAACGGAATAAATTTCGTAGCCTTCGTTTGCGGTAATGGTAAAGGTAATGTCTTCGCCTTCCTTAACCTCGTTTGCGCCTGCGGGGGAAATAGTGCCGCCGCCGGAAACGAATGCGGTTACGGTGTAGAATACGTCCTCGGTTTCTTCGGTGGAACGGAAGGTAGCGGAAACGGTAGCCGCCGTGTCGGTACATTCAATGGTGTATTCGCTGTCTTCGTTTACCTTTACGGTCTTGCCGCTTACCTTAACGGTATTAAGCTCGTAATTTATGTGGGGTTCAAAAACAAGTGTAATGCTTTCTCCCACGGGAACGTAGATATATTTGTTGTTTTCTATTTCGTAAAGCTCGTCTTTAACCAGAATAGAACCGCCGTTGCCGATAGAAAGGGTGATCTTGCAGTAATTTATCTTTACCTTAAAGGTAACGGAAACGGTAATATCTCCTTCGGGAATAAAGGTGTATGTGTTATCGGTAACCTTTACAGCCTCTTCGTTGATAATCACTTCGTCAACCTCGTAGCCCTCGTCGGGAACAAAGGTGATGGTGGATTCTATGCCCTGGGGAATAACGGTTGCGCCGTTTACAAGGCTTTCGTTAAGCAAAACGGAGCCGTTTTCACCGACAGTAAAGTTTGCGCCGTATGTATCCAAAGCCTCAACCACTACGAGATAACCGGTGTTTTCAACCAATTTGTCTTCGTGGGGGTTGTCTATATCCATATATCTGGTGCCGGTAAAATATCTGGTCTGCTTAATAACGTAACCGGGCTTTGCAAAGAATTCAATGCTGAAATCGGTGTTCTCTTCAAGACGGGCAGTGCCTTCGTACTTTTCGCCGTTAACCTTGAAGTACATACCGTCAACGGGAGCGCCGTCGGTATCAACACAATCAACGGTGATGGTGTATGTAGCAACCTGCTTGAAGGTAATAACTACCTGATGGTTTGCGGTGACCGCAAAGGTGTATTTTCCGTCCTTGGCTTTGATCTCGATACCGTCCACCTTAACGGTGTCTACCAGATAACCGTCGTTCGAAGTAACGGTAAGCACGGCGGTATCGTTGGTTACGTAGTAATATTCGTGCTTGGAGGGTCTGCTTCCCTCGGTGCTTTCCAGCTTGTAATCACCGCCGGTGCCGCAGGAAACGGTAACGGTAAAATCTTCTGCGGGGGTGCTTTCCTCGGGCGTGCTCGTTTCGGGAACGCTCTCCTCGGAAACTTCTTCGCTTACCTCGGTGTTGCTGTTTTCCGCAAAAGCGTAAAAAGGAACAAGCATAAGGCTTATTATTGCCGCCAGCAAAATAGCAGTCAGCTTACGTGTAAACATAATTTTTATCTCCTTCGGATAAGTGGTTTTTTTATGAGTGCTTGACTTTAACAATTTGTTTTGCTATACTGTTTTAAACTATTAGCAGCAAGTATTATATAACATAAGTGTGAACTTTTCAAGTCCGTGGTAAAAATATTTACGAAATTCACAACTTATTAACCTGTTTACTGCCAAAATTTTCCTTTTAAAGGAGTTTTTATATAATGAAAGTTTCGGTTTTATTGGGCGAGCGTTATAAAAACGCCCCTGCAGATTGTATTGTTGAAAGCCAGGCTCTTATGGTCCGCGGCGGTTATATCAAGCAGGTGGGAAGCGGTATCTATTCGCTGTTTACCCCCGCAAAGCGTATAATGAACAAAATAGAAAATATCATCCGCGAGGAGATGGACGCTATCGACGGTCAGGAGGTTATGTTCCCCGTGGTAATGCCCGCATCTCTCTGGCGTGAATCCGGCAGATTTGAAAGTATCGGTTCGGAGCTGCTCCGCTTTAAGGACAGAACGGGCAACGATATGGTTCTGGGTATGACCCACGAAGAAGCGGCTGTTCAGCTTGCCCGCGATACTGCCCAGACATACACCAAATATCCCTTTATGATATATCAGATCCAGACCAAATTCCGTGATGAGCCCCGCGCAAGAGGCGGCCTTATCCGCGTACGCGAATTCACTATGAAGGACGCATACTCCTTCCACAGAACTCAGGAGGATCTGGAGCAGTACTACGAAAAGTGCTACAAGGCGTACGAGCGTATCTTTGAGCGCTGCGGTCTTAAAAACGTTGTTGCCGTTAAGTCCGATTCGGGTATGATGGGCGGTAAGGTAAGCCACGAATTTATGCTGCTTACCGATATCGGCGAAGACACTCTGGTTATCTGCGACGATTGCGATTACCGTTCCAATATGGAAGCGGCAGACAGCATTACCGTAAACGATGAAAAGTACCCCGTAGAAGAGCTTTCCGAAATCCACACCCCCAACGTAAAGACTATAGATCAGCTTTGCGGCAAGGTTGGCAGAAAATCCAAGTACTTCTGCAAGGCGGTGGTCTACCGCGTTAACGAGGATGACAGCCACGTGGTAGTATTTATACGCGGCGACCTTGAGGTTAACGAAACCAAGCTCCGCAATTATCTGGGCAAGGAAATTCATCCCGCCGCAGATATAGACGAAGATCTGCTTACCGCAGGCTTTATCGGCCCCGTTGGCATAAGCAAGGACGTTAAGGTGGTTTACGATGAATCCTTGAAGGGCGCGCACAATCTGGTTTGCGGCGCAAACAAGGCAGATTACCATCTCACCGGTCTTGATCTTGAGCGTGACGTGGAGGGTGTAACCTACGTTTCCGTTGCAAAGGCGGTTTCCGGCGGTATTTGCCCCAAGTGCGGCAGAAGAAGTCTTAAGATCAAAAAAGGCGTAGAGATCGGCAATATCTTCCAGCTGGGTACCAAGTATTCCGAAGTTATGGGACTCAGATATACCGATGAAAACGGCGAACTTCAGACCCCCATTATGGGCTGTTACGGTATCGGCGTAGGCAGACTTTGCGCCTGCATTTGTCAGGAGCACAGAGATAACTTCGGTCCTATCTGGCCCAAATCCGTAGCACCTTGGCAGGTAGAGGTCTGCGCTTTGCGTGCGGACGAGCCTGCAGTAAAGGAATGTGCGGAAAAATTGGTAAAAGACCTTGAAGGCTTGGGAATAGAAGTGCTTTATGACGACAGACCCGTTTCCGCAGGCTTTATGTTCTCGGATGCAGACCTTTTGGGCGTGCCCGTAAGAGCAATAGTCAGCCCCAAGAATATGGATAACGGCGAAATAGAGATCGCCACCCGCGATAAGAGCGTTAAGGTGAACGTGCCGATAGATGAGGCGATCGCAAAGATCAAGGAATTGATATAATTAAAATCCGTTGCGGCGAGGAATTTAAAACGAGGAAATAGGAACGAGAAACGAGGAACGAATGGAAACCTTTTTTCGCGCAAAACGCGAAAAAAGCTACCGAAGTTCATATTTTTCAGAAAGGATAACTTACTATGGGCAGACTTTTGGGTTCTCTCGCAGAGGTTGACGAACTTGACAGACCGGATCTTAACAAATGTCCGGATTGCAAATGCTTTTTCGCTTCGGAAAAATGCCCTATTTGCGGTAAGGTTTGCCCCGAGGAAATGCGGGCAGGCAACCGCAAGGCGGAAAAGAAGCGCCGCAAGCGCGGGGGCGGAAACGGCAGAGTGACCTTTGTGGAATGGTATCATTCCTGGTGGTTTATTCTGATAATGATGTTTTCCTTTACCTTTGTGGGAATAATCCTCCTTGCCACCAGCCCCAGAGCAAAATGGAAAAAGATACTGTTTTGTTCTGTTGCGGCGGTGTTTATGGTTGTGTCTTACTCATCCTTCGTTTATCCCGGCGGAATTTCCGGAATCGTATACGAAATCAAAAGCGTATTCGATAAGCCCGTAAACACCTCCCTTTCCAAGGAGGAATACGAAGCGAAATGCGAATACGTTTCGGCAGAGGATTTTTACCGCAATCCCCAAAAATACGAAGACAAATATCTCCGCCTTGAGCTTATCGTAGTCAAAAAGGCAGTGGTTTACGAAAATTATTACGCTTCAGACGAGGATTATTATCTGTGCGTTTCCGAGGACGGCAGATTTAACGTTCTGGTGAGATGCTGTTTCGTTTCCGGCTACGAATATCTGGTGGAGGGCGACGTTATTTCCGTTTACGGCGAGGGCGCGGGCCAAGCGTCCGCTTTCGATTTTGAAGGAAATACCTTTGATGCGCCTTGTCTTAACGGAGCGTACGTATACCTCACAGATTAAATAAAACAAAAAGAGCAGACATCGTCTGCTCTTTTTTAATGATGAACCCACCCCAAAAACGCGTGGCGTTTTCGGGGAACCCCGGGAATGAGGAATGATGAATGATGAATGTCGGTAGTTTTTTGCGTAACGCAAAAAACAAATACAATTATTGGCGGGACGATAGGGATATCGTCCCCTACGATTATCGAATAGCCGTGGCTGTTCGCAGACCGTAGGGGACGATGTCCCCACCTGCACCCCACAAAACCTGCGGTTTTGCGGGGAACCCCGCCGTCGTCCCGCAAACTGTTCGCACGAAACTAATGTCTGTTGCATCGAAAAAGCAAGTTTTTGAAGTGAGCGATGGCAGAATGACGCGTAGAAAAACGCAAAAAAATAAAATCCTTTTTAAGGATTTTTTCCTAATAAAAAACAAAAGGCGAGAGATATATTTAAATCTCTCGCTTTTCTTATTTTTTTATTTCGTGCGTTTTTCGTTCTGCGTTATTCTGTCGAGCGAAAGCGCAAAAAATTGGGGCAGCTTAAATACCTTTCTCCCGTATCGGGTAAAAGCACTACGATGGTTTTTCCCTCGTTTTCCTGCTTTTTTGCCTCTCGTACGGCGGCGCAAAGGGCGGCGCCGGAGGAAATTCCCGCCAGTATTCCTTCTTTTTTTGCAAGCAGGCGGGCGTATTTAAAGGCTTCCTCCTCGGTTACCGTTTCCACCGTATCGTAAACGGAGGTATCCAGCACATCGGGCACAAATCCCGCGCCGATCCCCTGCAAGCCGTGAGCGCCTTTTTTGCCTCCCGAAAGCACGGGGGAGCCTGCAGGCTCAACGGCGACTACCTTGGTTTTCGGGTTTTTCTCTTTTAAAAATCTTCCCGTGCCGGTAATGGTTCCGCCGGTGCCCACGCCGCACACAAAAATATCCACGTTTCCGTCGGTATCTTCATATATCTCTCTGCCCGTGGTATCAAAATGGGCTTTGGGGTTTGCGGGGTTGGTAAACTGCCCCGCAATAATACTGCCCTTTATCTCTTTCAAAAGCTCGTTTGCTTTTGCGATCGCGCCGTCCATCCCATCGTTTGCGGGGGTAAGCACAAGGGAGGCGCCGTAGGCGGAAATAAGCATTTTTCTTTCTTCCGACATATTTTCGGGCATAACGATAATGCATTTGTACCCCCTCACGGCGCAAAGCGCGGCAAGACCTATACCCGTATTACCCGAGGTAGGCTCGATAATCACCGTGTTTTTATTGATGATACCTGCCTTTTCGCCTTCGTCCAGAATACTTTTCGCTACTCTGTCCTTGGCGCTTCCGCCGGGGTTAAAGGATTCAAGCTTTGCAATAACGCGGCAGTTGAGCGAAAGCTCTTTTTTTATGTTGTTAAGCTCCAGAAGGGGAGTGCCGCCTATGAGAGCGTCTGCTCTCTGATAAATTTTTTCCATATTATTCCTGAGCAAATCTGCTGTAATATTCAATATACTGCTTCATCTGGTGCATCTTGTATACGCCCTTCCAATCGTCTTTGCCCCAAAGCGCCATGGGAGTCATATAATGGGGGATATCGAAAACGATAATTCCATCGGAAAGAGTGTACTGCAGTGAAAGGGATTTTTCCGTTTCTTCAAAGCGTTTGGAGGAATAGTTTATCTCAAACACCTCCGCATCGTGCCAGAAATCCGCGCCCGCTTTTTCTATTCCCTTTTTCCACGCCTGACAGTATTTAAGCCAATCTCCGTAGACCTTATCGGAAACAACAAGGCTTTGCTCTCTGCCAAGGCAATCCTGCACCGCAACAATATCCACCACCGGCTTTTCTCCCTCGGCGGCGGGCTTTAACAGATCGTAAAGCTTATCCGAAATCTTGTCAACACTGCCGGAACGCCATATAGCGGGGGCGATCATTATCAGAGCGTCCTCGTCCAGCTTACGTATCACCTTGGACTGACCTTCGTATACCTTGCGGGCGGCTTCCACACCGCCGCTGAAATTAAGCCAGTAATCGCAGGTTTCATCGGAAAGATAATATCCGCCGAAAGCGGGATGGTCCCCGTACATTTCGTCAATATCCTTAATAACCTTTTCGCCGTCCGCCACTATAGCATCGTACTGCGCCTGATTTTTTGAGGGGGCGGTGAAATCCGCATCGTGAATAGTGCCGATAAACACCTTCATACCCAGCTTTTCAGCCGCGTCAAGCACCGCCTTGCACATATCCTCCGTGCCGTAGGTGGGGGTGTATGTATATCCGGCGGCGGTAATGTTTTTGCCGTTTATAAGGGTGGTCTTTGCGTTGTAATGGGTGGAATACTGAATAATCACCGTACTCATACCCAGATCCCGCATACCTTTAAGGGAAAGATACCAGCTGTACGCATCGTTCTGTGTGGAAATGTCGTTTCCTCCGTTGGTGGGAAGCTGGTAAAAACCGCCGTCCACTACGGGCAAAGCCACGGTCTTGTTAAAGGTCTGAATTTCGTTTACCTCGCCGTCACATTTAAAAGAAAGGGTAAATTCACCGGATTCCACGGGGGTTTCAAGCAAAATAAGGGTAGTGTGCAGGCCTGCGGCGGAATTTTTTATAACCTTTCCTGCGGGAGAAATATCCGTAATTTCTGCGGTGGAAAGTATGTTCAAAGCCGTTACCGCACCCTTGGCTTTTACGGTCAGCGCACCGTCAACCTTTACGCCCGCATTTACAATGCCGTCGGTAAGGGCTTTGTCCCCTGCGCTCTTTATGGTGTTCACATCACCTACGGGAAGGGCAAGGGGAGGAGTGTATTCTTTTCTTGCGACAGAAGTATTTGCGCCCCAGATCTCAATTTCATCGGTGGCGAAAATTCCGTCCGCATAAGTAAATACCTTTATATATCTCGCTTCCACCGTGGCGGGACGGGTGACGGTGAATCGGTTTTGCTTGTTCTTTGCTTCCACAAGGAAGGATTGACCGAAATCTTCCCAGCTTTCGCCGTCTTTGGAATAACGTACGGCTATCCGTTCGGGAATCACCGTTTTTATATCACCGTAAAGGAACGCGGAAACTGATACCTCACAAACGTTTTTCGCTTCGCCGAGATCAAGTGTGATAATATTTCCCTTTTTGCCGTTGCGGGGATCGGTATCGTGGGCGGTCTTTGCGGCAACAACGCTGTCGTCCCCCGTAAAATACACGCCGTCCGTAAGCTTTAACCCGTCTTTATCGGAATAATCTCTCATTCCCGTGCCTTCCCATACGTAGGATGCGCCTAAGGAAAGCAGGGTCTTTTTTGCATAAGGCAGGGCGGTAACCGTAACCGAATCAAGGGTAACGCTCTTTTTTTCAAAAACTATATTAAACGCCTTGCAGTCTGTGTTAAAATTAAAGGTGTCGGTATCAAATTCGCCCAAAAACTTTGTGAAATTATATCCGTCGTCAGATGCAAATACCTTGTAAGAGCAGTCTGCTCCCTTTAATTCCACCTTGCCGTCGGGGGCGGGGAAGCCGATATCTATAAACAGGGAAACACCGTTTAAGGGCAGTTTTTCTGTGTGGGTGTTGTTATACCAATCGGTAAAGGTAAGCTCCTCGGGGGCGTTTTCGTCCAAAGCCAGAACGTACTTTCCCTCGCTTTCCGTCATCACCGTGCCGCTTTCGGGCCATACACGGATATTTTCCAAAGCATAAGGCTCCATAAGCGGGGGCGTGGTTTCACAGCTTGTCATAAGAATACCTCCAAGTAGGGCAATTAAAAGAAAAATACAAACGCTTCTTTTCATTTTTTCATACCTCCGTTAAGTTGATTTTAACACATACGGGCAAGCTTGTCAATCAAACAATGAATAAATGCACTTTCGTCTGCAGAGAAAATATATTAATATATGTTTAATATATGTTGCTTTTGCGAGAATATTTTTGCATTTGTTGAATAAAAAGTGAATAAAAACACAAAAAGCCCCTTGAATTTATGCAAAAATGTGCTATAATAAATGAGCGATGGCGCAGTATTCTAGTTAGCGCGGCGTTTTTGAAGGCGTGCCTAAAAATACGTCAAACGGCAAATCGATGAAGCTCCTGGTGTTTGCTTTGTACGCCCAGTTCAGGGTGGATGCTGGGAGAGTGGACTGTGGGCGCACCCCAACGGCATGGGGCGGCTACCCCACTTTCCTTTGAGGCTTTTTCTTCGTGGCGGACCTACACAAACAAAAAAAGGGGGCTACGGGATTAAGATTAAACCTATCACGCGGTACGACCATTACAGATGCTGTGGATAGATGTAGCCGGCTTTGAGTGGGTCATGGCGGATAACGTTCATGTCGGGGTGAGATTAGCTACCGAACCCCGAATAAATCGCGTTTGAAATCATGCCTGCAAAAGAAGATAAGAAAACGTTTTGCGCTATGGCGGAAAACGCCTAGACTGTTATCGTGGCAGATAAACACGTATGGGCACGGTGCGGATTACAGTGCGGACTCATAGGCAATCAAGTCGCGGAACCGGTAACGCTCCGCCTCGGTCTTTAATGGGGAACCCCTTCATCGGCGACGAGAAGGAGACCGCGGGGAAATCCTACTTGACCGTAAGCCGCAAGGTCTACGTACCGTGCCGCCATTATTATTCACCCCACAAAAGGTTTTTTGGCGAGTAGGGGCGTTTCACGAAACGCCCGCAACAGACAAAACATATCACGAAAAAACGCTTTTGCGGGGACCCCGAAAATATCAAACAGACAGTGGGAGCGCGTTCATTCGGCGCAGAAGACACCCCACAAAACTTGCGTTTTGCGGGGACCCCGTGAACCAAAAACGCAAAAACACACTCAAATGTTTCGAAAACCGTAGGGGACGACGTCCTCGTCGTCCCGCACACCACAAAACATACGGTTTTGCAGGGAACCCCGAAAATATCAAACAGACAGTGGGAACGCATTTTAGGGGTGGGTTCCTCATTCCTCATTAAAAACGGTGGTAAATATGGTAAAAAACATTTTAAAATATTCCCTGTTTGGATTGACGGCGTCTTTTGCTTTTGCGGCTTTTACGATCTATCTGCTTGAGCCGAGAGAAAAACTTATCTCGGAACTGCCTAGGTATTGGCAGGTCATCTGGTTGGTGTTGCTTAATATCGTGGGAATCTTTTCTCATTTCGCCGCAAGATTTAGCATTCCCCTTGTTGCCCGCGTATCAAAAAAATACAAAAAAGCACCCGTTATATTTTTGGCGGTGTTTGTAGTTATCGTGTTTGTTCTTTCCGGCGGAAAATACGGCGCCAGACACGGAAGAGGACTGTTTTTTATAATGCACGAAACGGCGGGCATAACTTCGGTTGCCGCGCTTGATATTATTTTGTTTTTCTTCATAATGCTGATCTCATATTTCGTTATTTGTGTTGTTACGGAATTCAAAAAAACGGAAAAAACAAAAAATGACAAACAATAAACCACCCCTCCCCAAACGTAAAAACACCCGCTGGGACAAGCAGGACTACTCCCACCCCGGCGAATATATGATAACTGTCTGCACAAAGGATATGAAACAGATATTATCGAGAATAACCGCCGGTAACCCGCAAACCGTAGGGGACGATATCCCTATCGTCCCGCACCACGTAAACGCACAAACCGTAGGGGACGACGTCCTCGTCGTTCCGCACCCCACAAAACCTGCGGTTTTGCAGGGAACCCCGACCGTCCCGCATATCGAACTCACATATTTCGGAAAAATTGCGGATAAATATATAAACCAATTAAACGATTTCTACGATAACATCAACGTAATAAAATACGTTATAATGCCGAATCATATACATTTGCTGTTGCAGATACCGGACGGGACGACGAGGACGTCGTCCCCTACGAAAACAACTGACGGAACTAAGTGCGAAATCACGCCGTCCCCTATGGGTGAGCGAACAGACGCACGACCCGTTGAACATTCGATAATATCGGATTTTATTTCAACTTTCAAACGTTTCGTTCACCGCGATATCGGCGAGCAGATTTTTCAGCGCTCATATCACGATCACGTTATACGGGACGAAAACGATATGATCGGGGCTATAAATTATATAGAAAATAATCCACACAGATGGATAGAAAATTAAATTGTGAAGAGAGAAAAGAGAAGAGTGGAAAGAAACGGAAGATTTTTGCGTAATACGCAAAAATCAACCATAATTCCCGGGGTTCCCCGAAAACGCTGTGCGTTTTTGGGGTGGGTCATTCATCATTCCTCATTCCTCGTTCCTCATTTATTACAGCCATTACATATCAAAAACATTTATTTAAATTTTAGGATATAAAATGAAAAACATAAAAGAAAAATCCAAACGCCGTGCGCGGCGGATATGGATAACATTTGCATTTATATTCAGCTTTATAATGACCGCCCTTCTTTCGCTGCTTTCCGGCGAAGCGTTGGAGGATCTTCCCGTTTGGGCAGCGCTGGCGGTGCTGCTTATCTTTATTTTGCTGGGTATCGTGTTCGATATGATCGGTCTGGCGGTCACCACGGCGGATATTTCCGCCTTCAACGCTATGGCGGCGAAAAAAGACCCCGTGGGCAAGCGGGCTGTATGGCTTATCGCCAATGCGGAAAAGGTATCCTCCTTTTGCAACGATATAGTGGGCGATATCTGCGGCGTAGTTTCGGGCGCTTCGGCGGCGACCATTGCGGTGGTGCTGTTTTCGGGACTGAGCTATGAGCTTGCGTTCTGGCTCACCCTTTCTCTTACCGCTCTGGTTTCCTCCGTCACTGTGGGAGGAAAGGCGCTGGGCAAGAAGGCGGGTATCGATAAAAACAGGGAAATAACCCTTTTATGCGCAAAAATATTAAGTGTTTTTTCGAAAAAACAAGGAAAGAAAAAGTAAAAAAGTATGATACTTGAAACGGTTTCCACACCGGCAGACGTAAAAAAACTGCCTCCCGAACAATTAAAGATACTGGCGGCGGAAATTCGTTCCGAGCTTATAAACGTAACCGCCTCAAACGGCGGGCATCTTGCCTCCAATCTGGGGGTGGTAGAGCTTACCATCGCTATTCACCGTGTGTTCGATTGCCCCGAGGACAGAATTATTTTCGACGTAAGCCACCAGAGCTACGTTCACAAAATGCTTACGGGCAGGCGTCAGTTTATGCACACCCTCCGCAAATACGGAGGGCTTTCCGGCTTCCAGAAGCGTTCGGAAAGCAAAGCAGACCCTTTCGGTTCGGGTCATTCCTCCACATCTGTTTCCGCGGCGGCAGGCTTTGCGGCGGCGGATAAAATTGCGGGCAGAAAGAATATTACCGTTGCGGTCATCGGCGACGGTGCGCTTACGGGCGGTATGGCGTACGAGGCTCTTAACAACTGCGCCTCCTACGATAATATGGTTATTATCCTTAACGATAACGGGATGTCCATTTCCCCCAACGTAGGCGCCACCTCAAAGCTTCTTTCCCGCATAAGAGTAAGTAAAAAATATTTCGGATTCAAGCGGCTTGTTTACAAAGCCTTTATGGCTGTGCCGGGTATCGGCAAGGGCTTGGTGAATATGGCTGTGGGCTTTAAAAACTGGGCAAAGCGGCATCTTGTGCACGAAAACCTTTTCGAGCAGTTGGGAATGCACTACTTCGGCCCTCTTGACGGACACGATATCTCCGCTATGGAGGACGTGTTGCGTGAAGCCAAGGCGGACGGCAAATGCTCGGTTGTCCACGTTTGCACCAAAAAGGGCAACGGCTACGCCCCTTCGGAGAAAAACCCCGCCTTTTTCCACGGCGTTTCCGGCTTTGACAGAGAGACCGGCGCGGTTAAAGAGGGAGAGGGCAAGAGCTATTCTTCCGTTTTCGGCGAAACTCTCACCCGCCTTGCGTTTGCGGATAAGCGTATATGCGCAGTTACCGCCGCAATGGAATACGGCACGGGACTTGCCCCCTTTGCAAAAGCCTTTCCCGATAGATTTTTCGACGTGGGCATAGCGGAAGAACACGCAATGACCTTTTCCGCAGGTCTGGCGGCAGGGGGAATGAAGCCGGTCTTCGCGGTGTATTCCACCTTTTCCCAAAGAGCATACGACCAGCTTATACACGACGTGGCTTTGCAAAAGCTTCCCGTGGTCATCGCTATGGACAGAGCGGGTATCGTCGGCTCCGACGGACCTACCCACCACGGTATGTTCGATATGTCGTATCTCAACGCAATACCCAATATTACGGTCTGGTCGCCCTATACCGAAACCGAACTCAAGGTGTGCTTAAAGCGGGCGCTGGATCTTGATACTCCCTCCGTGGTGCGCTACCCCAGAGGAAACGTGCCCGAAGGACAGTCTATGTCCGATATAGATTACGCCGTAACCGATTTCGGTCAGAGCGAATTCATATATACCGTGCTTATAACCACGGGCAGTGAAACGGCAGAGGCTTACCGCGCTTGCGAAATAGCCCACGCCAACGGAACCAACGTGCGGCTTATCCGTCTTATACGGGTAAAGCCCCTGCCCGATATATCCCATCTCATTAAAAACGCCCGTGTTATCGTAACGGCAGAGGAGGGTATGGTAAAGGGCGGTATCGGCGAAGGTATCGCCGCTATGTGCGCAAGCAAGCAGCTCCGCGCCCGCGTTACCGTTTGCGGCGCAACCGATTTTTTGCCCCACGGCGATGGCGGCACTCTGCGCGCGATGGCGGGAATAGACTCTACCTCCCTTGCGCGTAAATTATGCGAATAGACGTGTTTTTGGCGGAAAAGGGCTTGGCGCCCAGCCGCAGTAAAGCAAAAGAATATATAGATTCCGGCAAGGTTTTTTTAAACGGCGCCCCCGTTAAAAAAGCGGGACTGGAGGTTACGGGGACAGAGGATATCCGTGTTATGGATGCGGATAAATTCGTTTCCCGCGCAGGCAGAAAATTGGAAGCCGCTTTGGATATTTTCGGTATCGACGTTACGGATCTAAGCGCACTTGACCTTGGTGCGTCCACCGGCGGATTTACCGATTGCCTCTTGCAGAGAGGGGCAAAAAGGGTTATCGCCCTTGACGTAGGCAGGGATCAGCTTGATAAAAGCTTAAGAGAGGATGAGCGTGTTTTCGTAATGGAAAACACCAACGCCCGTGATATTTTTCCCGAAGACCTGCCTTTTTTACCGGATATTATTACCACAGACCTTTCCTTTATTTCCCAGACTCTTGTTTACCCCGCAGTTGCAAGGGTGCTTGAAAAAGGCTACTTTATATCCCTTGTAAAGCCCCAGTTCGAAGCGGGGAGAGAGAATATCGGCAAGGGGGGAATAGTTAAGGATAAAGACGGTAAGATAAAAAAAGCGGTGCTTGAAAAAATAGAAAAAGCCGCTTCCGAAAACGGACTCCTGCTTTTGAAAACCGCCCCTTCACCCATTGCGGGAGGGGACGGAAACACAGAATATCTGGCACTTTTTGAAAGGAGTGTTTAAATGAAACGCGTTCAGCTCCTTGTAAATACGTTAAAGCCGGAAGCTCAGTACACCGCTATGAAGGTTACCGATGCCTTGACGGAATACGGTATGACAGTTACCGATAAAAATCCCGAAGCCATTATATCTATCGGCGGGGACGGTACGGTGCTTCGCGCCGCATCCATTGCCGCAAGGGCGGATATCCCCATCGTGGGTATAAACTGCGGCACACTGGGATATCTGAACGATATCGAATCGGACGAGACCGAACTTTTACAAAAATTAAAAACAGACGATTATACAGTGGATAAGCTTATGCTTCTTGCCGTCACCCTTTACAGAAAGGACGGCAGGCAGGAGGAATTTTTGGTGCTTAACGAGGTGCTGTTCTCCCGCGGGGCATCCCCCCGTATAGCGGATATCCACCTTTATTCCGATGGTGTCCACGTTTCCGATTATTCGGCAGACGGGCTCATCTTTTCCACCCCTACGGGAAGCACGGCGTATTCCCTTTCCGCAGGAGGACCTATTATACATCCCAGTCTTGAATCCATTACCGTTACTCCCGTTTGCCCCCATCCCACCGCATCTACCCGTGCAATAGTTTTCCCTGCGGACAGTATGCTTATGGTGGCGGCAGAGGTAAGAGGGGGCGCAAGCGCCTGCATTACCGTGGATTCCGCGCCTCCCGTGGAGTTTTGCCCCGGTGATTATGCGGTTATCCGCAAGAGCGAGCGCCACACAAAAATAGCCCGTATCAAAAACCGTAATTTCTATTCGGTTGTCCATAAAAAATTTAACGTTTGAAAGGAAGCGGAGTAAAATGAAAATAAAAAGACAAACAAAAATAATGGAGCTTATAAAAACCCGGGACGTAGATACCCAGGAAGAGCTTTTGATGCTGCTTCGCGCCGCAGGATTTGAATGTACCCAAGCTACCGTATCCAGAGATATACGTGAGCTTAAAATAGTAAAGGCTTCCAACGGAAAGGGCGGCTACCGCTACGTTTCCGCAACCCTGCCCACCTCCGAGCATATCGCAACCAAGTTTGCAAAGATACTTGCAGACACGGTAAAGAGCGTGGATCAGGCAATGAATCTGGTAGTGCTCCGCACCTATATGGCAATGGCATCCGCCGCCTGCATCACTATCGACGCTATGAATTTTGAAGGTATCCTGGGCTCTATCGCAGGGGACGATACCATAGTTTTAATTACCAAAAACGAGGAAGATGCTCACCGTATCTGCGTAAAGTTAAAGGAACAGATCGGCGCGGCGTAAAAAACAGATATGCTTTTTTCATTACATATCCGCTGTGTTGCACTTATTAAAGAATTGGATATAGACCTTTCCGAGGGGCTTACCGTCTTTACGGGTGAAACGGGCGCAGGTAAAAGTATTATCATAGATTCAATAGCCCTGCTTTGCGGCGCACGGAGCGATAAAAGTATTATCCGCACCGGTGAAGACAGCGCCGAGGTGGAGGGTGTTTTCGGTATGCTTTCTTCCGATGTGCTAAAGGCGTTGGAAACCGAAGAGGTGTACCCCGATGAAGAGGGAAATCTGTTCCTTACCCGCCGCATTACCGCAGACGGCAGAAGCGTTTCCCGCATAAACGGCAGAGTTGTGCCCGTGGGCAAGCTCCGTGCAGTTTCCGCATATCTTCTGGATATTCACGGTCAGCAGGATACCACCCGTCTGGCAGACGAAAGCATTCATCCCGCCCTTTTGGATCTGTATGCGGATAACGGCAGGGAAAAGGAAGAATATTCGGCTGCCTACCGCGCCTACACCGCCTTGCGCAAGGAAAAGCAAGAGCTGGAAGACAGTATGAACAATACCGAGGAAAGAAAGGATTTTCTTTCCTACCGTCTTAAAGAGCTTCGCCGCGCAAAGATAAAAGCGGGTGAGCAGGAAGAGCTTACCGCAAAACGAAACCTGCTTTTAAACCGCGAAAAGATAGTGGTTTCCGCAAGAAACGCTTATTACGCCCTGTATGAAAAAGACGAATCTGCTGCTTCTTTGATTTCCGAAGCGGAGAGCGCTCTGGACACCCTTTCGGATTACGTGCCCGAAGCAAAGGATTTAAAAAACCGTCTTGAAAGCGTGCGGTTGGAAATAGAAGATATTGCGGATACCGTTACTGCCTATACCGACGATCCGGACGGCGACCCCCAGTCCGCGCTGGATAATATAGAATCTCGCCTTTCTCTCATTTCCTCTCTGTGCCGTAAGTACCGTACCGACGAGGAGGGGCTTATAACTCTCCTTACAGAAACGGAAAACGAGCTTAATTCCATAGAAAACAGCGTGTTCCGCAAGGAAGATATAGAAAAAGAGCTTGCGGATGCGGAAAAACAAGCCTCCGCCCTTGGCGAAAAGCTGTATTCCACCCGCGCCCGCGCCGCAAAGGAAATGGAAAAGCAGATAAAGGATATCCTTTACGGCTTGGATATGCCGGGAGTCACCTTTGTGACCGAGTTTGAAAAAACTCCACTTTCCCCTTGGGGTACGGAAAAAGCAAGATTTTTAATATCTGCCAATGCAGGCGAAGAGCCCCGCCCCGTTGCCAAAATAGCATCGGGCGGTGAATGTGCCCGTATAATGCTGGCGGTAAAGAGCGTGCTGGCAAACGCAGAAAATATAAGCACTATGATATTCGACGAGGTGGACACGGGTATCTCGGGAGCTACCAGCTCCCGTATCGGTATGCGGCTCAAAGCGCTGGCGGGAACGGAAAAGCAGGTTATATGCGTTACCCATTCCGCACAGATAGCCGCTTTGGCAAAAAACCACCTGCTCATTTCAAAAAGCGCATCCTTCGGCAGGACCGAAACCCACGTACGCCCCCTTTCCGGCGAAGCCCGCGTGAAAGAGGTTGCACGTATAATGGGCGGTATCGATCCGGGCGAGGAAATAATAAACGCTGCAAGAACAATGATAAAAAACCCGTGATACAATCACGGGTTTTTATAGTGAAGAGAGAAAAGAGAAGAGTGAAAAGAAACGGAAGATTTTTGCGTATTACGCAAAAATCAACCATCCCGGGGTTCCCCGCAAAACCGCAGGTTTTGTGGGGTGGGTCATTCATCATTCATCATTCCTCATTCCTCATTAAAAAACGCCGCCTTTTTGGCGGCGTTTTTTATTCCTCGGGTACACTGAAATCGCTGTGTGTCATCATATCATAAAGCTTATACTCTCCGTTAACCAGATGGAAATAGAGAGAAAGGTCGATATATTCGTACTGTTCCTGCCCGTTGGTGCGTATTGCGTGCCAGGTGAACTTTACTCTGCAGGAGAACACGCCGGGGGCGTATTCATAAAATTCAAAGGTCTGCTTATCCAAAAATTCGCACTTGCTGTGGGAAAGGGCAAAATAGTTTGCAAGTGTGCGTATTTTCTCGTAAATATCGCTTTTGGGGTCGATATACGGTCTTACGCTGTTGAAGTTTGCGCATTCCTGCGCGAACTTTGCATAATTCGTGGCAAACGCCAACGCGGTTTCGGAAAACGCTTCTTTTAATTCTTCGCTGTAATTAACGGTTGCGGTAAACGTACCGTCTTCTCCTCTGTTAACTGCGCAGGGGTCGCCGTATCTGTCGATCACGGTGATATTTTCGGTATCGTAAAGCAATCCGTCAATAACGTAGGTGGAATACCTTATTCCCTGCGTGGGGTCGCCGTTGTGGAAAACTCTGTCGGGCATATGCAGGCAGGACTCCGTATCTGCCGTTTCGGTAACGTAGCTTTGGTCAAGGGTGTATCCGTTGACCGCCACGGAAGCGTCCGAAGGGGCGATGATCTTTACGGAAACCGTTTCCACCTTGTAAAAGAACTCGTAATCTCCCATAACGTACAGAGAGTTTCCGTATTCCGTCTTTTCGCCCGAATCCACTACGGTAAACTGGGCAAAGCTGTTTTCTCCTGCGGAAACGACGTATTTCAAGGTATCGCCGGTAATAGAACCGCTTGCGGCTTCGTTATAGACTATCTCGCCGCTGCCGATCTGTTCGGTAACGTATCTTATAAGATCTTCCTTGGTTTCCGCGGGGGAAACGGTAAAAGGCTTTGTTTCTATAAGAGCTTCGATATCCGGCTCTTTGAAATATGTGTTGAACACGTGCTCCGCCACGTATTTGGGGCGGGTGGATTCATAATCCGCCATCCAGCTTTTTAAAAGCCCCAGACCGTATGCAACACAGCATACTCCTACCAGAACAAGCAGCGCAAGAATTGTATAAAAATATGGGAAACGCTTTGTTTTTTCCATTTTTTATTCCCCCTCCTGTTTTGCTACCACGAAATAGGTGGGCATCGTTCTGGGCGGTATAAACGCCTTGTATTTGTTTACTATACCCTGAAGCTGATATTGGTCAAGGGTAGATTCATCAATGTTATATCTGGATATGTAGTTATCAAAATACATAAGGGTGGACGTGCCGCCGTCCAGCATACCCGCAACCACTGCGCCCTGAGATACCAGCAGGTCGATAATATCGTTTCTGGATGCGCCTATACTTGCGGCGCTGCGTCCGTCGGTAACCACTAAAAGTATTGCTCCGTCCGCCCGCTGACCAATAGCGGTCCTCTGCGCCGCGCCTACGTTTCCTTCGCTGTAATGAAGCTGAACCTTGCCGTTTTCGTTGGTAATAAGCACGTTTCCGTTCTGGAAGCAAACGCCGTCACGTATCTTAAGCTCTTCCGCTTCTTTTTTGGTCATACCCTCTTTAACAACAAGACGGTTGTTTTCGTCAATACCTATAAAGGTGCGGTATGCGTTATCGTTCCATACGCATTCGCCTTGGGAAAAGGTAATTCCCATAGGCACGTTTCCCGGGCTGGAGCCGTTATCGGGGAATTCCCCTGCGTTGATAACCGTCTGGGCATTGTATTTTTGGGCAATTTCAAAAATGCGCATACCCTTGGGCGCGGTGCCCAGATTATCGCATACGCCCACAAACACGCGGGAAGGGTCTTTTACCACGGTAAGATAAGCGCGGTAGGTAGAGCCCTGCAAAAATTCAAGCCGCACTCCTTCGGGGTAATCCGCCCATTCATCGTATTCCTCGCCGCCGCTTACGTCTGCGCCTTCGGGAGGCTTGGGCTTGAAATCGTTAATATCTATTTCGGTAACGGTAACCTTTTTACTGTTTTCCAATATCTCATTAATGGTTTCCTCGTCCATAAACAGACCGGGAAGCCATTTTGTTGCAGACGCCTGCTTTGCGGAAAGCACCAGCATATCTCTTAAAGCGGGGCTGGGTCCGTTTGCAAGGGTAAGTCCCAGCGCGTACACGCTTCCCACAAGGAAAAGCAGTATGACCAGCAGGGTTATAAGGGTTCGGCGCACCACCAGCCAAAAGGTCTTGACCGCCTTGGAACGCTCTTTTTTCTCTTTGTTTCTTTTAATCATTTTTCTTTTTTCCTCCGAACACCCACTCACGCTGTAAGGTAAAGCTGAGTATAAACAGCACGGTGTCCACCGCCGCTTTTATAAGGGTGATAACTATCTCTTTTGTGCCGTCGGGCAGTAATACGGTTATTCCGCCTACGGATGCGCCGGAAATTATCATTATAAGCACCACCAGCACGTAATACTTCAGCATCGTGTGTTTCGCTCCCGTCTGCTTTGCAAAAACAAAACGGCTGTTAACGAAATAATTGTAAAGAGAAGATATTATTCTCGCCGCCGCGGTACACAGGGCGGTGCATATAAACTTATCTTCCGCCGTAGCCGAAAATTTAGATAAAAACAGATAAGAAAACAGGGTAAACAGCAAAAGGTCTATTCCCGTGGCGGAAAGTGAAGAAAAGGCATAGCCGAATATCTGCTTATAGATCATATAAGAATCTCTCAGGGGATTAAAATGAGAGGTCTTGTTTTCTTCTATGTAGACCGTGTCTATGGAATTTTCCGCAAAGGGTATGCCGCCTTCCTTAAAAGCAAGCAGCATATTGGTTTCGTATTCAAACCTGTCCCCTTTAACAGCCATAAGTGTGTCCAGATATTGCACGGGTATGGCGCGTAGCCCCGTTTGCGTATCGGTTATCTTTATTCCGCAAAGGAATTTAAACACAAAAGCTGTCATTTTGTTGCCGAAAACGCTTCTTGCGGGAATTCCGGGCAGATTAAAATTGCGGGCGCCCAAAATAACCTTGCCTTCCTCCAGCATACGCATAGCGCAGGCAAGAACGTCTGCGGGGCGGTGCTGTCCGTCCCCGTCTACCGTAACCACGCCAAGACATTCGGGACGCGTCTTTCTTATATACGCAAACGCGGTCTTAAGCCCCGCGCCTTTTCCGCGGTTTATCCAGTGGTTTATTACGGTACAGCAGGGGTATTCGGCGGGGTCGGGAAAATTCTTTTCGCACTCCGCTTTGCTTCCGTCGTTAATTAAAACTATATCGGTAAAGCCAATCTCAATAAGCCCCTCAACCGTCTTTTTCAGTTTTTCATCAGGGTTGAGAGAGGGGATTATTACTGTGATCTTTGCAAGAGAAGACATATTATTTCTCCTTTATTTAATGAGGAATGATGGTTGATTTTTGTTCTGCGAACAAAAATCTTCCGAAGTTTCTCGTTTCTCGTTTATCGTTCCTCGTTTGGTTCTAAAATCGCAACTTCCGTTTTTCCGTCCAGCTCTTTTACTCTTACGGCAATTTTCTCCTTGCGGGATGTGGGCACGTTTTTACCCACGTAATCGGCACGTATGGGCAGTTCGCGGTGGCCTCTGTCAATAAGGGCGGCAAGGCGTATGGCGGCAGGTCTGCCGCAAAGCATAACAGCTTCAATGGCTGCCCGCACCGTTCTGCCGGTATACAAAACGTCGTCCACCAGAACCACGGTTTTTCCCTCCACCGCCGTTTTCAAAGGAAGCGCTTCGGTTTTGGGAATGCTTCCGTTATCATCGCGGAAGGGGGAAACGTCCAATTCCTCCACCTCCACCTCCACTCCGTAAGAGCTTTTTATACGGGCGGCTATACGGTTTGCAAGGGGAAGCCCTCTGCGCCGTATGCCCACAAGGCAGACAGAAGAAATGTCTTCGTTTTTTTCTGCAATTTCGTGGCTTATGCGGGTGAGCGACCGCTCCAGTGATTGCTCGTCCAGCAGTATGGTTTTTTCTCTGTACATATATTTCGCCCTTAAAGGATAAATTTTTACTTTACACTACACATTATATCGGTTTTTTGATATAAGTCAACACATTTTCTTACATATTAATAATTAATTAACACCTATTTTCGTTGACAAATGCGGGGTTTTGTAATATAATATTATATCTGTAAAATGCGGAAGGAGGCGTTTTGGTTTTGGGCAGATGTGTTTTTGTAACATCCTTTAAAGGCGGCGTGGGAAAAAGCTTTGTTTCCGCCAACCTTGCGGGTGCATTAACGGGTCTGGGCAAAAAAGTTCTTGTGGCAGACGGGGACTTGGGTATGCGCAGTATGGATATCCTGCTGGGCTGTGAAAACGCTTCTCTGTTTGATATAAAGGACGTTATATCCGGTGCTTGCCCCGTTGAAAAGGCTATTATAAAAGCAGATAAAAACGGATTTCCCGATTTCATTCCCGCGCCACAGACATACGACGGCTCTTTGCTGGACCGTGACCGTACGCAGGCATTGTTTACATACCTTAAAAGCGTGTACGATTACGTGCTTATAGATTCCTCTGCGGAATATTCGCCGTATTATTCTCTGCTTGCGTCCTGCGCGGACACTGCGGTGATCGTTACCGCCCATCAATCCACGGCGGTGCGGGCGGCGGAAAAAACGGCAGCCCTGCTCCGTAAGGAAGGGTTAAAAGAGCAATATCTGGTAATAAATATGTTCCGCAAAAAAGAAGCGGAAAAAGGCTTACTGCCCGACCCTGCGGATATAATACTCAATTCCGCGGTGCCCCTTCTGGGAATTGTCCCTTGGGATAAAAACGCGGCGCTGGAGGCGGAAAAGGGCGGAATAGCTTTTTGCAACCCCAAAGGCAAGGCGTATTCATACGAGGCGGCGGCAGTAAACATCGCATACCGTCTTTCCGGAAGCGAAGTTCCCTTGTTCAAGGGCGTTTACCGCACCTTAAGAAGAAAATTTTATCTTAAATAACAAAAATACTAAAGGCAAGAAAGGACGATACGTATTATGGAAATAGCAATTATCGCCAACGATAAGAAAAAAGAGCTTATCACCGAATTCTGCATAGCTTATTGCGGAGTGCTTGCCAAGCACAATCTCTGTGCAACAGCTACGACAGGAAAATACATAAGCGAAGCAACGGGGCTTAAGGTTACCCGTATGCTGGCAGGCTCTCATGGCGGAGCAGAGCAGATAGCCGCCCGTATCGCATATAACGAAATAGATCTGGTTATCTTCCTTCGGGACCCTAATTCGGACGCCGAATACGTAGACAATACCCTTCAGGTCATCCGTCTGTGCGATAGCCATAATATCCCCGTTGCAACCAATATCGCAACCGCAGAAGCGCTTATCCTCGCTCTCGGCAGAGGAGATCTTGACTGGAGAGAGATTCAGAGAAACTAGGAACGAGGAACTGGGAACTAGGAACTTCGGAAGATTTTTGCCCCAAAGGCAAAAATCAACCATTCCGGGGTTCCCCGCAAAACCGCAGGTTTTGTGGGGTGGTTAGTTCATAGTTCATCGTTTATCGTTCATCGTTCTTTTTACGGAGTAAAAACATATGGAACAAATCAAAAAGCCTCGCGGAACCTTGGATATTCTTCCCGAGCAGACTGCCGCTTGGCAGTATATAGAAAAAACAATACGCAAAAAATGTCTTGAATACGGCTTTGGCGAAATACGCTTCCCCACCTTTGAAGCAACCGAACTTTTCTCCCGCGGTGTGGGCGACACTACCGACGTGGTTCAAAAGGAAATGTACACCTTTAAGGACAGAGATGACCGCAGTCTGTCACTCCGTCCCGAAGGAACGGCGTGCGTTGTCCGCAGTATGCTGGAAAACGGTCTTTACGCAGGGGCTATGCCTTTAAAGCTGTATTACCTTACCAATTTCTTCCGCTATGAAAAGCCTCAGGCAGGCAGATCGAGAGAGTTTTTCCAGTTCGGAACAGAGCTGTTCGGCTCCGAATCCCCTGCGGCGGATGCAACGGTCATCTCCCTTGCATACAGCGTGTTCAAGGAATTGGGACTTAAAGACGTGGTGCTTCACATAAATTCCGTGGGCTGTCCCAACTGCCGTCCTCTTTACAGAGAGGCGCTGGTAAATTATTTAAGCGGTTATACGGACAAGCTTTGCCCCACCTGCCTTGAAAGACTCGGTAAAAACCCCTTGCGTGTGCTGGATTGCAAATCTCCCGTTTGCTCGGAGATAGCGAAAAACGCACCCAAGACCACACAGCACCTTTGCGAAGACTGCAAAGAGCATCTGGAAGCTCTTACCGCTATTCTTGATGCGGCGGAAATTCCTTACGTTATAGATTCCGGCATTGTAAGAGGATTGGATTATTACACCGGCACGGTGTTTGAGTTTATAGACCAGCGTATCGGCGCTCAGTCCACGGTTTGCGGCGGCGGCAGATACGATGGCTTGGTTGCCCAGCTTGGGGGACCCCAGATGTCCGGCGTAGGATTTGGTATGGGTATTACCCGTCTTATCGCCTGCTTGGAGCAGGATGGACTTTTGAAGAGCGTGGATACCGCACCGGATATCTATCTCGCTCCCGCAGACAAAGAGGTGTACACAAAGGTGTTCACTCTCTGCGAACAGCTCCGCGGTATGGGCATAAAGGCAGAAACCGACCTTTGCTCCCGCAGTATAAAAGCGCAAATGAAATATGCGGATAAGATACACGCCCGCTACACAGCCGTTATCGGCGGAAACGAAGCGGAAACCGGCGTGGTTACGGTTAAGAATATGCAAGACGGAGCGCGATACGAGGTCAAGCTCACGGCTACGGATATTGCTAACGCAATAAAATAACTATGAACGATGAACGATGAACGAGAAACTAATGGAAACCTTTTTTCGCGCACACGCGAAAAAAGCTACCGAAGTTCATAGTTCATAGTTTCTACTATACTTTGAAAGAAGGCAAAATTAAAACCATGGCAGAATTACTTGGAAATTCAAAAAGAACTCACTATTGCGGTGAGTTTACTATACAAAACGTAGGCGAGCGTGCCTGCGTAATGGGCTGGTGTCAGAGACAGAGAGACCTTGGTTCTCTTATCTTTATCGACCTGCGTGACAGAAGCGGTATCGTTCAGCTGGCTTTTGACGAAAACACCGAAAAAGAGATTTTCGATAAAGCTTTCGGTATAAGAAGCGAATACGTGCTTTGCGCAGAGGGCGTGGTGCGTGAACGCTCCTCCAAAAACCCCCAGATCCCCACAGGTGATATTGAGATAGCGGTGGACGAATTGAAGATCCTTTCCGTATCCCAGACAACACCTTTTGAAATAACCGAAAACTCCCGCGCAAACGAAGAGCTTCGCTTGAAGCACCGTTATCTCGACCTGCGCCGTCCCGACCTTATGCAGAATCTTTTGTTCAGACACAAGGTTGCCAAGGTCACCAGAGATTATTTTGATGAAAACGGCTTTGTGGAAATAGAAACCCCCATCCTTATCCGTTCTACTCCCGAAGGCGCAAGAGACTATCTTGTTCCCAGCCGTATCAGAAAGGGCTCCTTCTACGCTCTGCCTCAGTCTCCCCAGCTTTACAAACAGCTTTCCATGGTTGCGGGATTTGACAGATATATGCAGATCGCCCGCTGCTTCCGTGATGAAGACCTGCGTGCGGACAGACAGCCCGAATTCACCCAGATCGACTTTGAAATGTCCTTCGTTCAGATGGAGGACGTGCTTAATATAGGCGAAGGCTACATCCGCCGTGTGTTCAAGGAAACCTTGGGCGTGGACGTACCTGCCATCCCCCGCTATACCTACCGTGAATGTATGAACCGTTACGGCAGCGATAAGCCCGATATGCGCTTTGGTATGGAAATTGTTGATATTTCCGATATAGTCAAAGGCTGTGATTTCTCTGTGTTTACCTCCGCAGTTGCCGCAGGCGGCAGTGTAAGAGGTATAAACTGCAAGGGCTATGCGGAAAAGCTTACCCGTAAAGAGATAGACAAGCTTACCGAATACGCAAAGGGATGCGGCGCAAAGGGACTTGCGTGGATAAAGAAGGTTGGCGGCAACACCACCTGCTCTTTCGGCAAGTTTATGACAGAGGACGAGCTTAACTGCATCTGCACCCGTCTTGATTGTACCGACGGTGACGTGGCATTTGTTATTGCAGACACAAACGATAACGCAGTGCTTACCCAGCTGGGTCAGCTCCGTGTTGAGGCGGCAAACAGACTTGACGTTCCCAGAGAAGGCTACAGCTTCCTTTGGGTAGTGGAATTCCCCTTCTTTGAAAAGGACGCGGAATCCGGCGAATGGATGGCAATGCACCACCCCTTCACCGCGCCTCTTGATGAATGTCTGCCTTATCTTGAATCGGATAAAGGCTCGGTCCGCGCAAAGGCGTATGACCTTGTGCTTAACGGTATCGAACTGTCCTCCGGCTCTATCCGTATAACCGACCCTGCTTTGCAGGCAACCATTTTCCGTCTGCTTGGTCTTTCCGATGAAGAAGCACAGCAAAAGTTCGGCTATCTGCTGGATGCATTCAAATACGGCGCACCTCCCCACGGCGGTATGGCGCTGGGTCTGGACAGACTTGTAATGCAGATGCTGGGCGCTCCCACCTTGCGTGACGTTGTGGCGTTCCCCAAGGTATCCAACGCATCCGAGCTTATGACAGACTGCCCTGCCGAAGTACCTTTGCAGGCACTTGCGGATCTGGGTATAAGTATAGATAAACAGGAGAAATAACCGATGATCGAGATAATCGACGTTTACAAGAATTTTGGCGATAAGCAGGCGGTAAAGGGCGTTACCTTTAACGTAGAAGAAGGGGAGATAATGGGCTTCCTCGGCCCCAACGGCGCAGGAAAGACAACCACCCTTAACATACTTACCGGCTATCTTTCCGCATCCTCCGGTACCTGCCGTATCGACGGGGTGGATATACTTGAAAACCCCGTGGAAGCAAAGAGAAAGATCGGCTTCCTTCCCGAACAGCCCCCTCTTTACGTGGATATGACAGTAAAGGAATACCTTTCCTTCGTGTATCAGCTTAAAAAGTGCGTGCTTCCCAAGGATGCACACCTTAAAGAGGTTTGCGAGGTTGTAAAGATAACCGACGTATTCAACCGCAAAATAAAGAACCTTTCCAAAGGCTACCGTCAGCGTGTTGGTATTGCTCAGGCGCTTATCGGCAACCCCAAGGTGCTTATATTTGACGAACCTACCGTTGGTCTTGACCCCAAGCAGATAATCGAGATCCGTAACCTTATCCGTGTTCTCGGTAAACAGCATACGGTTATCCTTTCCACCCATATACTCCCCGAAGTTCAGGCGGTGTGCGACCGTATCGTAGTTATCAACAAGGGCGAGATAGTGGCAAACGAGCGCACGCAGGACCTTATCAACGCAGTAGACGGCTCCCGCAAGCTGGTTGCAAAAATTGTAGGTCCCGAAAACGACGTACTTAAAGCAGTAAAAGCCCTTCCCGGCGTAAAATACGCAGAAATTCTGGGCAAGAGAGATACGGATTCCACCAGTTATCTTATCGAATCCGAGGATAAAGTGGATATCCGCAAGCCGCTGTTCGCGCTTATCGCAAGAAACAGCTGGTATCTTATCGGTCTTGAGGGTATGGAACTTAACCTTGAAGATATCTTTATCCGTCTTACCGAAAAGAGAAAAGAAAAAGAAACACGCAAGAGCGTAAGAAGAGTAAGAAAGGCAGGGGAAGAATAATGTGGGCTATATATTGTCGTGAGCTTCGCTCATATTTCACCACGCCTATCGGCTACGTGTTTGCGGGAATGTTCCTTGCCGTTTCCGGCGCGCTGTTCTCCGCAACGGTACTGCTTCAGGCAGACACTTCTATGATGTCTATGTACTTTTTGTGCCTGATGTTCGTTTTTGCAATACTCATTCCCTTGCTTACAATGAAGCTTTTTGCAGACGAGCGCCGCACAAAATCCGAGCAGATACTCCTTACCGCCCCCATCTCTCTGGGCGCAATGGTAATTGCAAAGTTCCTTTCCGCACTTACCGTTTTTGCCGCAGTTCTGGGCGTGAATTCCTTTAACTTCTATCTGCTTTATATATACGGCAACCCTTCCTTGTCTTATATATTCCTTAACGTGCTCACGTTGTTCCTTATCGGCGCGGCGTTTATCGCAGTGGGCGTGTTCATATCTTCTCTTACAGAAAGCCAGCTCAATGCCGCTATCGGCTCTATGGGACTTATTGTAGTAATTCTTTTGCTGGGCGTGCTTGTTAACTCCATTCCCGTTGAATGGGTGCGTAACATTATCAAGTGGTTTTCCTTTATAGACAGATACTCTACCATGGCCTCCGGTATACTGGATCTCAGCGCGGTAGTATACTTTATCAGCTTTACGGCAGTATTCCTTTTCCTTACCGTCCGTGTATACGAAAAGCGCCGCTGGTCATAAGGAGGTAACAAAACAATGGCAAACAACAACAATAAGAAAATGTCCTTCGGTGAGCTTATAAAGAGCAAAAAGTTCAGATACGGCTCTCTTTCCGTAGTGTTTACCGCAGTGACCCTGGCGTTTATTATCGGTATAAACCTTATTATCACCGCGCTCAACGCAACCCATATTTTTTCCATAGATATGACAGCGGAAGAGTTCTATTCCATTTCAGATACCACCGTGGAATATCTTGAGGAATTGGGCGATGATTTTGAAATAACCATTCACTTCTGCACTGCCCGCGACAGACTCGAGGAATACGAGCAGGGCGGCTACAACTATTTCCGTATGGTGCACGAAACGGTGCTTGCCTTTGCGGAAAAATTCCCCGATAATATCGAAGTTGCGTATTTCGACGTAACCACAGATCCCAAATACGTAAACGATATCAAGCATTATACCCAGACCACCCTCAACGCCAGCAACATTATCGTAGAGGGTAAATACCACACCCGTATACTTAATTTTGACGCGTTCTTTATGGTAGCCGAATCCGACGGATCGCTCTATGCTTACAACGGCGAATCCAGAATGGTTTCCGCCATTACCCAGTGCTCTATCAAGGAGCCTTATTCCGTTCTGTTTACTCAAGGCCACGGCGAAACCGTTCCCACCACTCTCGTTTCTCTGTTTCAGGATGCGGGCTTTGCCACCCGTAGCATAGACCTTACCGCCGCAACGGAGGAAGAGTTGGAAGAAGCCTTCAAAACCGCCCGTATAATGGTTATCTGCGATCCCCAGAAGGATCTTGCCGGCTACGATAAAAACAACCCCAACGCAGACGACGAAACGGATATTATAAACAAATTCCTGGGCGGCAACCGCGCGCTTATGGTATTTGTGGATGCTTCCACTCCCGATCTGCCCAACCTGCGTGAATATCTGAGCGAGGTTTGGGGTCTGGATTACGAGCCCAATAACATTCTTTCCGACCAGACCCATTCTCTTATGCTTAACAAGAACAATATTCTTGCACAGCCTGCAGGCGAATCGGGTACTATCGCCGCACAGCTTCACATTTCCTTTGCAGACGATACGGATATAAAGACTGTGTTTGACGATACCGTAAAATTGGTAAACGGCAAGGCGGCAAACGGCGCGTCCGTAGGCACCTCCTTTACCTCTTACAGCACAGCAACAGATAAAAACGGCGTTTCCGGCGCCTTCCCCATATTCACCATATCCACCGTTATGGATTATGACGACACCAACACCGCAAGATACCAGTACGTAACCCTTTGCGGCAGTACGGAATTCGTATCCAACGCAAGTCTTTCCGCCCAGTACGGCAACCGCGAGGTTATAGAAGCGGCGGCAAGAATGATGGCGACCGAGCGCGTTTCTCCCGATATAGATTACAAGGTATTTGCAGATACCGCCCTTTCTCTTGAAACGGGCGAAGCAAAAACACTTTCCGTTATAGTTATCGCCGTAGCTCCCCTTATAATTCTGGTGCTGGGTGTCGGTGTTTATATTAAGAGGAGACACCTGTAAATGAAGCGCAACGAAATTATTTATACAGATGCCGAAACCTTTACTCCCGAAGAGGAAAAGAATGAAGGCATAACCGCGGAAAGCTCCACCTTTGCGTCTGCAGGGGCGGAAAACGGCAAAGCCAAAAAAACCGCAGGCAAGCAGACAAAGGTTGTGGTCATCTGCCTGCTGGTTGCCGCCGCGTTACTTATCGGAGGATATTTTATATTCCTCCACGAGCCTGCCACCGATATGGAAGAAGACCCCTTTTACCTTCTTACCGCCGAAGGAAAGGACGCTTTGGAGGATATCTCCGGCACCATCTCCTTTAAGGACGAAGAAGACGCTCTGTTTGCAGACAGCACCGCCAGCGTGGTATATAAATTCGCTCTTTCTGTGGGCGAGGTCGGCAAAATAAAGGTTAAAACCGGCTCGGGCAGTGAATTCTGCACCGTTTCCGCCAACGGAAATCAGGTTTCCTTTAAAAAAGAAGAGTTTTTCCGTTTCCTTAAAGACGGCACGGCATACGCTTTTGACGGCGAGAATATGTTTGTAAACTCTTTCCTCTCTCTTTGCGGGGAAGAAAAGATCGAACTTTCTCTCCGCGCAATGAACGGCTACGATACGGACGGGGACGTGGTAACCTCCACGGGCAAGCCCTTTATGTACCCCTCTATTACCAGAAGCGACGTTGCTTCCATTACCGTTCAGAACAAAAACACCACCTTTAAGGTGTACAGAGAGAGCAAATCCTCCTCCACCTTCTATATCGAGGGAGCGGAGGGCGTTCAGCTCAACGCAGAAGCCTTCTCATATCTGGTGGTAAATGCCACCTATACCTGCGCGGAAGGAAAATTAACAAACCCCAAGGATTTCTCCCAGTACGGACTTGAGGGGGACGGCTCCACCGCCAAGATCACCATTAAGACCAACAAGGGCGATACACACGTGCTTATTATAGGCGATAAGGATTCCTCCGGCGCATATAATTACGCCCGCTACGAAGGCAAGCCCCACGTGTATATGCTCCTTAATTCCGACGTTGAATCCACCTTTGCCGCAGGAGGCGAAACCTTCCTTACCGCTAATCTGGTTTATTCCATTTCGGATACAAACGAAATTTATTCCATAGACAAAATGTCTATGTATTTCCGCGATCTTGATCAGGCGCTTACCATCCGTCTGCGCCGCGCAATGTCCGCCTCCTCCAATCTGGTGCTTTCCAACCAGGAAGCAGACGTGGCAACACTCCTTTCCGACCTTAAGCGCGCCCCCGC
This sequence comes from Clostridia bacterium, assembly GCA_017537345.1. Lineage (GTDB taxonomy): Bacteria > Bacillota > Clostridia > Oscillospirales > CAG-382 > SFLA01. The sequence continues at coordinate 163,693 of JAFYKY010000012.1, forward strand.
GCCCTATTCGGATTGGACAAAGCAAGCCGCATTTATCGGTATCGGCTCCAAGGACGGAAACGCTGTACAGATAGCGATCTCCCTTAACCGCGTTGCCGAAAACGGTAAATACAGCATTAAGATCCCCTTGGTAAAAGACGAGGGCAAGGGAGCGTACCTGCCCGAAAACATTAAGGTATGGATATATACCGATGGTGAAAACTTCAACGAAGTAAAGACCACGGGTATGGAAACCCTTAAAACCCAGAAGGATGGCACCTACGTTATCCACACCCTTTCCTTTGAAAGCGAAAAGCCCGTTCAGTACGTGCGTATAGATTTCGAGGGATACAGCTCCCAAAAGCTGTTGGTGACCGACGAGATACGCGTTATGGCAGGCGATCTGGACGCAAACCCTGCGGATGCGTTTATCGGTCTGTGGATGGTCACTACCGATGATTTTATTCCCGAAAACCGTAATTACGCCTACGTAAACACCACCGCATACGTTGAATATCTTTTGTCCGTATGTACCTTGGTGGGCGACGAGGTAGTTGAATTCGGTATCGAGGAAATGGACCTTGCCAAGTACGGCTTGGGCAAGACCGAGGATGGGGAAGGAACCGATCCTGCCATTACCATCCACTACGTTTACGGCGCATATACGATGGATATCCTCCTTTCCGACCCGTTGGAGGATGGATCCCGCTACGCCGCTTCAATGATCACCACTCTGGATTCGGAGGGCGAGGAGGTTAAGTTCGTTAACCCCTATATCGCAAAGGTGTATCTTGAAACTGCGCCCTGGATGGATTGGGAGCCTCTGGATTTTGTAAGCTCCTCTCTGCTGTATATGTATATTGATGACGTTAACGAGATCAAGTTCACCTATGGCGGCGAAAGCTACAATTTCGTTATCGGTAAGGACGAGGCGGGTATAGCCCAGTCCGCAACCTGCAACGGAAAAGAAATCGATATGAACGCGTTCAGACAGTTCTATATCAAGGTTATAAACGTTTCCCGCGAAGGGGAATATAAGCAAGGGGACGAAACGGGCAGTGAAATGCTGCGTATCAACCTTGTAAGCGAAACCAAATCCGATGAAATTATATTCTACCGTGTAACCTCCTCCAAAGCCTACTATACCATAGACGGCGCAGGCGGATATTACACGCTGACCTACGAGGTTTCACAGCTTTTGGATAAGCTGGAAGAAATTATAGGTAAATAACCATGAAAAAGAGTTTTCTTTGTATTTTACTTGCTTTTTCAATGGTTTTGTGCGCCTGCTCAGGCGCAGACGAAACTCATATCACCCCCGTTACCGAAAGCTTTAAGGATTTCGGCGGCGCCGATTACGGCTTTTCTTTAAGAATAGAGCTTAGCGGAAAAACCTGTGTCCTGCTTGCAACCGGAAAGATCTCTATTGATGAAGAGCAAAAGCTTATGACGGGCGAGATAGAAGAAACCCTTATGGGTGATAATATCGGCATAATGAAGGTGGAGTGGAAGGACGGTACTATGGTTACCGACGGTATCGAAGAACAGCTTTCCTGGGAAGAGTTAAGAGGCTCTCTCATATACGCTTTCCCCTTGTTGTTTGAAACGGAAACCGTGAAATCTACCGAAAAATCCACTACTCTTGCAGGGACTCTGTACCGCCATTATATTAAGGATAATTCCCAAAACGCTCTGCTTTATTCACTGTTGGGCTCCGCTTTGCCGGAGATATGCGGTGTGGTAAGCGTCGTTGAGGACGAAACCGAATTCAAAAATATAATGTGCGAATACACCTTGGATAAAGAAGGCAACCCTGCGGGATATACCGTTTCGTTTACCGTTGTTTATCAGGATACTCCCCCTTACGTTCCCGGTGTTAACCAGAATAAGGATAAATACACCGTGGAAGTGGACGTGGAGTTCCGCGCAAATTATAATAACTGAATATCATTTTACGGGGTGCTGTATAATATATACGGCTGAGAACATACCCGATGAACCTGTCAGATAATACTGTTGAAGGGAGAAGACGTGTAAAAGCGTTTGGAAAATGGTAAAAAATTATCGGCTTGTTCTGTAAAAAAATAGAACAAGCCGTTTTTTTCTCTTAAAAAGCGTAAAACACGTCGTAATTTTAAAAATGAACAAAAAACTTAAAGAACGCTTATTGATCGTTTGCGAGTGCGGTATAACCGTAGCTCTCGCTCTGGCGCTTTGTCCGCTGGAATTGGATTTCGCTTGGCTTCAGGGCGGCGGAATCGACATACTTATGGTGCCTCTGGTAATCCTTGCTTTGCGCCGCGGCGCAGGATGGGGTATCGCCACGGGAGCCACCTTCGGTATTTTAAAATATCTGCTTTGGTCTTCCGGCGGATACGGAATACCCTCCATTTTACTGGATTACGTTTTGGCATACGCCGCTGTTGGTTGTGCAGGTTTCTTTAAAAAAGGCATCACAGGCACAGCCGTTGCAACGGGAGTGCGCTTTATCGTGCACTTTATAAGCGGTGTAACCATATACGCTATCACAGCTTCGGAAACGGTGTACGGTATCACCACCGCTTCCCCCTTTATATACTCTATTGTATATAACGCGCCCTACGTTTTGGCAAACGGTATAATTTGCGCGGTAATCGTTACGCTTTTGGAAAAGCCTATGAGCAAAATACCAAAGAATTTTAAATAAGACGTGCCAAAAGCACGCAAGCAGGACACAAAAAACTCCCGATATAATCGGGAGTTTTTTAACGCATGAGTGGTTTCTATTCAGCTTTCGGCAATGACCATTTAAATCTTGCCGCAAGAAAACGTATTACGATAATAACTGCCGCGGAAATTGACATAGCCGCGGTTGAGCCCAGAGGCTTCCAAAGCAAAACACAAAGAACTGCTCCCGCAAGGGAAGCGGATGCGTATATGTGCTTTACGAATATGTAAGGCGTGTTGCCTGCCATAACGTCCCGTAGCAAGCCTCCGCCAACGCCTGTAACTACGCCTACGAACACAAGCAGGAATATATTTTCCCCTTGTCCCGCGTTTATGGCGGTGCGTATTCCCATTACGGTGAATATACCCAATCCCACGGAATCGGTTACAAGCAAAAATATATCAAAAGCCTTTGGAGTTTTGCCTGCCAATTTCCGCACTACGGGAATAAAGGTCAGTATTCCCGTGGCAACGGCAACCAGAGCGTAAACGGGATTTCTGAATGTCATAGGCGGTGTGTTGCCCAAAACAATATCCCGTATAGCTCCTCCGCCAACAGCGGTTACAACGGCGAGTATCACCACGCCGAAAATATCCATTTTCTTTTTAAGGCCGGTAATTGCGCCTGAAATGGCAAAAGCCACCGTGCCGATAAGCTCAAAAACAAAAGTAAGTGTTTCTATCATTACTTGTTAAGTGCTTCAACTACCTCTGCGGTATCACGGGCGATAACCAATTCTTCGTTGGTGGCGATAACCAGAATTCTTACCTTGCTGTCGGGCGCAGAAACGTCTGCGGGAACGGGAAGGTCACGGTAGTTAAGGTTCTTGTCCTCGTCCATCTTCACGCCAAGGAATTCCATATCGGCACAAACTTCGCTTCTTACTCTCGCGTCGTTTTCGCCGATACCTGCGGTAAATACCAGACAGTCCAGACCGTTCATAGCCGCCGCATAAGAACCGATAAACTTCTTTATCTCGTATACAAGTATATCGGAAGCAAGATTTGCTCTCTCGTTGCCCTCAGCCTGCGCTTTGCGGAGGTTACGCATATCGGAGGATACGCCGGAAACACCCAAAAGTCCGCACTTTTTGTTCATCCAGTTGCCCATTTCGTTAGCGGGAATGTTTTCTGCTTCCATAATATAGGGAACGATCGCGGGGTCGATAGCGCCGCAGCGGGAGCCCATAATAATACCGTCAAGGGGAGTAAAGCCCATGCTGGTATCCATACATTTGCCGCCACGTACAGCGGAAATAGAGGAACCGTTACCAATGTGGCAGGTTACTATCTTGCTGTCTTCCTTGCCAAGAAATTCGTTTGCAATAGCGGAAACGTATCTGTGGGAAGTGCCGTGGAAACCGTAACGGCGGATATTATATTTTTCTGCTACTTCGTATGCGATAGGATAAGTGTATGCCTTTGCGGGCATGGTGGAATGGAAAGCGGTATCGATAACCAGCACCTGAGGAACGGTGGGCATAACCTCTTCACAGCCCTGAATACCCTCAAGATGTCCCTTGGTGTGAAGGGGAGCGATAGTAAGGCACTTGCGAAGGTCTGCCTTGGATTGCTCGGTAACCAAGGTGGGCTTGGTGAGCCAGGGACCGCCGTGCACCACACGGTGTCCTACGGCGCCGATCATATCAATACTCTCAATACAGCCTGCGTCTTTATCCACAAGTGTTTCAAGCACCTTTTTAATAGCGTCTGCGTGGGTGGGGAAGGGAGTGGGGGTTGCGGTTTTTTCTTTACCGATCACCTGATGCTCCAGCACACCGTCAATACCGATACGGTCTGCATTACCTTTTGCCAAAAGTTTTTCGCCCTCCATATCAAAGAGCTGGTATTTAAGTGAAGAGCTTCCTGCGTTTACGACAAGAATATACATTGTTCATTTCTCCTTGCTTGACATTTTGATCATTTTTCATTATACTACCGTTAGAAAATAAATGCAAGGGATTTTTATGGAAAGATTAAAAGGAACAGCCGCAATTATTTGCGAATTCAATCCGTTTCACTTCGGCCACAAGCATCTTCTGGACGAAGCGCATAAATCATACCCCGTAGTTTTCGGAATTATGAGCGGAAATCTGGTTCAGCGGGGCATAAACGCCTGCGCAGATAAATACTTGCGCGCTTCCGCCGCCGTGGAATGCGGGTTTGACGGGGTGTTGGAGCTGCCATTCCCCTTTTCCTCCCTTTCCGCCCGTGATTTCGCCCGTGCGGGAGTGCATATAGCAGAGGAAGCAGGGTTCGAAGCGCTGGTCTTCGGTGCAGAGGATAAGGAGGCGGTACTGCAGGCAAAGGATATCGTTTGCGCCGCGGATTTTGAAGAAAAAATAACCGCTTTAATAAGAACCCAAAAAAATCTGTCCTTCCCCAAAGCAACAGAGCTTGTTCTGGCAGAGAAGCTGGGCGGCGAAACCGCGAAGCTTCTTTCAAAGCCAAACAACATATTGGGGCTTGAATATATAAAAGCGGCGTCAAAACGCAATTTATTAAAAATACAAATAATTCCCCGTTCTCCCGCCTTTGCTTCCGCAGGCTCTTTGCGCAAAAGCGGAGTTCCCGCAGGGGAACTGCCAAAGGAAGCGGCCCCGTTTTTTGAAAACACCGCGGCGGATACCGCCCTTTACCCCAATTTAAGCGTGGCGGCAAAGCTTTACAGCGGTGATAAAGCCATGCTTTACGGTATAGACGAATCTCTGGCGGGGCGCATAACCAAAGCCTGCAGGGAAAAAAGCGGTACAGAAGAAATAATTTCCGCCTGCGTCAGCGCTCACGATACGGCCGCCCGTGTCCGCCGCGCCCTTTTAAGCATACTTTTCGGCATAACCAAATATCAGGCGGCAGAAATGCCTTCATATACCGTCCTGCTCGCCGCAGGGGAAAAGGGGCTTCCCGTAATAAAACAGATAAGCAAAAATTCCGCCCTTCCCCTTGTTGTAAAGCCCGCCGGTTTTACGGGCAACAAGCAGTTCGAATATGCCTTACGGGCGGAACGGGTGTTAAGAGAGGTTTTTAATTCTCCCGACCCGCTGTGCCGCACCCCATATATTAAAGGAGAAAAATAAATGAAGCATCTTTTTATACTAAACCCCGTTGCGGGCAGTAAGGATCGTTCAAATATTATTTCCGAAGCGGTGGAAAAGCTTTGCCTTGAAAATTGCGAAAAATACGTTACCGTATGCGCAAAGGACGCTATACGTGAGGTGTGCGAGCAATTAAAAAACACCGATGAACACGTGCGTATTTACGCCTGCGGCGGTGACGGCACCTTTAACGAGGTGGTTACGGGAATTATCCGTTCCGGCAGTAAAAACTGCTCTGTGGCGGTTGTCCCCACGGGAAGCGGAAACGATTTTATAAAAGCGTTTCCCGATCACACCGCATCCGATTTCCGTGATCTCAAGCGGGTAACAAAGGCGCAAACCGTTCCCTTGGACGTAATGCTCGTTACCGATTCGGAAAGCGGCACGGAATACATAAGCGTAAACGTGGCGTCTGCGGGCTTTGATTCCGCTGTCGCAGACGGTATGGGCAAATACCGCCGTATTCTTGGGGGTAAAAATTCCTACAATATGTCATTAATAGAATGCTTCGTAAAGTTCGAAAAATACGAGTACACCGTTATTTGTGATGATGAAGACGTTTTCGGCGGGCCCCACCCCTGTATGTTCGCCCTTGCCGCCAACGGAAATTATTACGGCGGCGCATATAAAGCGGCACCTTATGCCAAGGTTAACGATGGATTTATGGATTTCGTGTGTATCGACCGCGTTTCCCGCGCAGGGGTCTTAAAGCTGGTGAATATCTATAAAAAAGGCGAGCATTTTGAAAAAGCAAAGGACCTTGTAACCTTCCGCAGATGCAAAAAATTAAAGATCTGTTCTCCCAACCGTATTCCCTTTAACGTGGACGGCGAGATAATCTTAATGCGCGACCCCGAATTAAAGCTTCTGGAAAGCGCGGTACAGCTGGTTTTACCGTAAAGTAATTCCTCATTTCTTATTAAAAAAGAGCAGACATTGTCTGCTCTTTTTTGTTGTTCGGGGTCCCCGAGAAGCCGCAAGGCTTCTTGGGGTGTTTTTTTATATGTATTCTTATTTGAGTATTCTCATCTTGCCGATAAAGGGAAGCTCGTTTGCTTTGCCCTGAGCGGCGTTGATAACACCTATAACAGCCAGAACGAGAGCCAACATACCAACAACAAGGCCGATAAGGCTTATAACCGCGCCCACAACAGCGGGAACGAAGCTGAGCCAATCTTGGAACAATTCGATGTTGCCGAATATAAATCCGTTGAGCCAATCAAGTGCTCTTAAAGGAAGAGCGATGATTATCTCTGCAAGGAAGAGAACAAGACCCTGGTTTGCGTGGAAGCGTGCGTACTTGGATTTGGGAGCAGCCAGCACGGGAACGAGGAAGAGGGGACCGATATAGGAAAGCAGAGCGAATATTTTGTTATCTTTAATATCGTTTTCGCAGTATCCTTCTGCCTTGGGTTCGTCCTTTACTTCTGTACCGCAAGCGGGGCAGAATTTGCTGTCTTCAAAGGTTTTTCCGCATTTGGGACAAGTTTTCATAGTTTTTATCTCCTTTAATTTAAATTCACACAATTATATTAATACATTTTTTTGTGATTTGCAACAGGCTTTGGCAAATTTCTTTTTTAAAAAGGTGCGCGTTTGCCCAAAATAGGAACCATTTTGTTTTTCCATTCGGTAAAATCGCCTTTTTCGATATGCAGACGTATCTGCGCCATAAGCTCGTTATAAAAATGCAGGTTATGCAAAACGCAAAGACGCATTCCCAAAAGCTCTCTTGCTTTAAACAGGTGGCGGATATATGCACGGGAATACCTCTTGCACACGTCGCATTCGCAGTTTTCGTCTATAGGTCTTTCATCCAGCAGGTATTTGTTGTTGTTAAGGTTCATCATACCTGCCCAGGTAAACAGATTTCCGTGACGGGCGTTACGGGAAGGCATTACGCAATCAAAGAAATCTACGCCTCTTTCCACCGCTTCAAGAATATTCACGGGAGTGCCCACGCCCATAAGATAACGGGGCTTGTCCTTGGGCATATGAGGCTCAACCGCTTCGATAACACGGTACATCGTGTCCGCATCCTCGCCTACCGCCAGACCGCCGATAGCGTATCCGGGCAGATCCAGCTCACGTATCTGCTTCATATGCTCCACACGCAGGTCGGCATACACACCGCCCTGATTAATTCCGAACAGAAGCTGATGGGGGTTAATTGTTTCTTCCAAAGAATTCAGTCTGTCCATCTCGTCTTTACAGCGGTAAAGCCAGCGTACGGTTCTTTCGCAGGAATTTTTAATATATCTTTTGTCCGCCACAGAGGAAGGGCATTCGTCAAACGCCATTGCAATGGTGGACGCAAGCTTTGATTGTATCTGCATAGAGGATTCGGGGGACATAAATATCCTCGCACCGTCCATGTGGGATTGGAACGCAACCCCTTCTTCCTTTATACTGCGGAGATTTGCCAGAGAAAACACCTGAAATCCGCCGCTGTCCGTAAGCACGGGCTTATCCCAGTTAAAAAACTTGTGAATTCCGCCCAGCTTGTAAATTACGTCTTCACCGGGACGGACGTGCAGGTGGTAGGTGTTGGAAAGCTCCACCTGACAGTTAATGTTACGCAGATCAAAGGTGGAAATACCGCCCTTTATCGCCGCAGAAGTGCCAACGTTCATAAAAACGGGTGTCTGAATATCACCGTGTACCGTGGAAAACACGCCTCTGCGTGCGTTACCCTCGGTTGCAAGTATGGTAAACTGTGCCATACGTATCTCCTATCTGTCAAAAAACTTGTTTATCTCTCTTTTTTCGTATATATGCATTACGGGTCTGCCGTGGGGGCAATAGCGTATCTCGGGGGAGGAAAGCAGTTTTTCCGCCAGGGCAATGTTTTCCTCTTTTGTAGTGTGCTCTTTTGCCCGCACTGCCGCTTTGCAGGCTGCGGTGTATACCGCTTTTTCGCACCTTTCGGTAAGAGGCACTGCGGTGCCCTCTGCGGCGGCGGCGCACAGCTCATAAAAAAGTCCCGTTTCCTGCTTTGTTCCCGCAAGTATGGTGGGCACGGCACGGATAAGCAAAGTGTCTGTACCAAACTCCTCAAAGGAATATCCGTACTGCTCAAAAAGAGCTTTGTTTTCCAGTGCGGCGGCAAATTCCTCTGCTCCCAGGGTAACGGGCACGCCCGTTAACAGCTCTTGGGAATAGTTTTTACGGGCGGTTCGTATCTGCTCGTAAATTATACGCTCGTGCACTGCGTGTTTATCGAATAAAATAAAGCTGTCCTCGGTGGCAACGGCAACGTAAGTGTTCCACAATTCACCTATATATGCAAATTCGGGTGCGGAAGCTTCAAAGGTTTCCTGCACGGGGGATGCCACGTATGCAGTTGTGCTTTGCTCGGTCACATCCGCTTCGGGGGTAAAGGGTGTGTACTCCCTTGTTTCCTCCTTGGTTTCATAGCGGAAGGGTGTGGCTTTTATCACCTCAGCGTGGGTAAGAGGCTCTTCCGCAACAGAGGATACGCTGTAAACGGGGGCGGGGGAAGGAGATTTACTCTCCGTAAAAATGTCCTCTTCCGTTACGTTAAGGTTAAAAGCGTTTCTCACACAGCAGTACACGCTTTCAAAGATCTTTCTTTCGTCCGCAAACTTGACCTCCAATTTGGCAGGGTGAACGTTTACGTCAACGGAAAGGGGGTCTATCTGTATATTAAGCACGCAGGCGGGGTATTTTCCACGGGGGATGTAGCTTTCAAACCCTCTTTCCAATGCGGCTTGCATGGTTTTGTTTTGCACGCACCGTCCGTTAAGCAAAAATACCTGTCCTCTGCGTGAGCCTCGGGGGTATTCGGGTGAGGAAACATAGCCGTACACCTTAATTTTATCGCTTTCATACTCTGCGGGAATAAAGGTGTTTGCCGTTTCCTTGCCGTAAAGCGCGTATATGGTGTTGTATAGATCTCCGTCACCGGAGGTAACAAACCGTTTTTCCCCGTCGGTTATAAGGGTAAAAGAAATTTCGGGGTGGGCAAGGGCAAGTTTTTCCACGGCGGGAACACATGCCGCCGTTTCGGAAACGTCTTTTTTTAAAAACTTCCGTCTTGCAGGCTGGTTGTAAAACAATTCTCTTGCGGTTATCACCGTTCCGTCGGGGGAAGGGTGCTCGTCTAATTCCACTCCGTTTTCATCGCAGTAAAGGCGGTAGCCCGCATCCGAATCAATATGTTTTGAAACAATTTCCGTCTTTGCCACGGAAGAAAGGGCGGCAAGCGCCTCTCCGCGGAAGCCCAGAGTAAGCACACCGTCAAGGTCGGAAGCGGTTTTAATTTTACTGGTTGCGTGACGGAGTATGGCTTTGGGCAGGTCTTCGCGGGAAATGCCTACGCCGTTATCCGTAACACGCATCATAAGTACTCCGCCGCCCCGAATTTCTGCGGTTATTTTGGTAGCACCTGCGTCTATGGAATTTTCTATAAGCTCCTTCAAAGCGGAGGCAGGTCTGTCCACAACCTCGCCTGCGGCTATCATATTGGAGGTTTGGGTATCCAGAGTGTTAATTATCCCCATTTATTCCACCATTTTCTTAATTTCGTAAAGTATTCCCATCGCTTCTATGGGGGTAATGGTATTTATATCCGTATTCTTTAATTTTTCCTTCATGTTTTCCCAGGACATATCAAAAAGTGTAAGCTCGGCTTCTTCCTCAACATCCTTTTTGATAACGGGAGCAGAAACGTGCTCGGTAATATCCTTAAGTATCGCCTTTGCACGGTTTACCACAGAAGCAGGCACTCCCGCAAGGGACGCTACCTCGATACCGTAGCTGTCCGAAGCGTGGCCTTTTACTATCCTGCGCAGGAAAATAATATCGTTGCCTCTCTTTTTTGCGGCAATATTGTAGTTTACCACGCCATCCTGCATACCCTCAAGCTCGGTAAGCTCGTGGTAATGGGTGGCAAAAAGGGTGCGGGCTTTAATCTTTTCCGCAGTATGCTCCACCACCGCACGGGCAATAGACATACCGTCGTATGTGGAGGTGCCTCTGCCTATCTCATCGTATACGATAAGGCTCTTTTTGGTGGCGTTTGCAAGAATATTTGCCACCTCACGCATTTCCATCATAAAGGTGGAGGTACCGCCGGAAAGATCGTCGGATGCGCCTACACGGGTGAAAATTCTGTCCACCACGCCGATCCGCGCGCTTTCCGCAGGGACAAAGCATCCCGCCTGCGCCATAAGCACAATGTCCGCTACCTGACGCATATAGGTGGATTTACCTGCCATATTCGGTCCCGTTATAATGTGCAGACGGGAGGAGGACGTGTTAAGCAGGCAATCGTTGGGTACAAAATAACTGTCACCGCAAAGCTTTTCCACTACGGGATGTCTGCCTGCTTTAATATCTATAATATCGGAAACGTCCACTTCGGGACGGGTGTATCCGTTTTCCTCCGCCACCTTGGCAAGAGTGGAGTAAACGTCCGCCTCCGCAATGGCTTCTGCCGTTTTGCGCAAAAGGTTAATGGATGCGTTTACGTAGGTAACCAGCCCCGTAAACAGCTCTGCTTCCAGCGCGTACAGTCTGCCCTTGGCATTTATTACCCTGCTTTCCATTTCCTTAAGCTCTTGGGTAACGTACCTTTCCTTGTCCGCCAGAGTCTGTCTGCGGATATACCCTTCGGGTACGCTTTCAGATGCAGACTTGGGAACTTCTATGTAATATCCGAAAACTCGGTTGTATCCTACTTTAAGTGTTTTTATGCCGGTCTGCTCCCGTTCATTACGTTCAATACGGGCAAGCCAGCTTTTACCCCCGTCAAGAATTTCACGCAGCTCGTCCACTTCCTTGTGGGCTCCCTTGCGTATAACGCCGCCCTCCTTGTAAACCACGGGGGGATCATCGTCTATGTATTTTCCAATACTTTCGCAAACGTCGGCAAGGGGGTTGATCTCTTTTTGTATGCGCTCAAGCTCGGGTGAAGAAAACGCAGATAATATCTGCTTTATTTCAGGGAAACGGCGCATAGACATTTCCAAAGATTTCAAATCTCTGGGGTTTGCGCTTCCGTACGCCACGCGGGAGGAAAGACGCTCGAGGTCAGAAACCTTGGCAAGCTCATCCCGCAGGCTATCTCTGCTTTGTCTGTCTTTAAAAAGCTCTGCCACGCCGTCAAGACGGGCGTTTATCATATTGGGGTCAAGAAGGGGAGCTTCTATCCTTCTGCGCAGAGCGCGGGCGCCCATAGCCGTTTTGGTATCGTCAAGCACCCACAAAAGAGAGCCTCTCTTTTCACGGCTGTAGGCAGATTCCGTAAGCTCCAGATTTTTTCTGGAAAAGGAATCAAGCTGTAAATACAAAGTGGGGTCGTAAAAATTAATATCCTTAACAAATTTAAGGTCAAGCTTTTGGGAACTGCGCAAATGATTAATAAGCGCGCCTGCCGCCGTGCAGGCAAGGGGCAGTTTTTTTGCCGTATCGTTTCCCGTAACGGAAAAAACCTCCTCGAATGCAGTTTCAAATTTATAAAGCGAAGTGTTTACTGCAGTTATACGTGCGCCGAATCTGTCTGCGATCGCCTGCTTTAAATCGGATGCGCCGTAAACCAAGGCTTCCGTAGGACAGTATGCGGCGGTTTCGGAAAGCAGCAGCGCCTTTGCATCTCTGCCGGTAAACTGGCAGGCGGAAAAGGTTCCGGTAGAAACGTCCGCGTATGCGGCGCCGCAGCCTTCTTCTGTGTTATATACGGAAAGTATATAATTGTTTTTTTCTTTGGGGAGATATTCGCTTTCGGTAACCGTGCCGGGGGAGATGACCCGAATTACCTCACGCTTTACAATTCCCTTAACGCTTTTGGGGTCTTCCATCTGCTCTGCCACGGCAACTCTGTACCCCGCCTTTATAAGACGGTGAATATAGCTGTCCGCCGCGTGGAAGGGAATACCGCACATAGGCGCTCTCTGCTCTTCACCGCAATCTCTGCCGGTAAGCACTATATCCAGCACCTTGGATGCAGTTATAGCGTCCTCGTAAAACATTTCATAAAAATCCCCAAGGCGGAACATAAGTATGCAATCGGGATTTTCCTGCTTTACCTGTAAATATTGCTTCATCATGGGTGAAAGAGCCATAAAAATAATCTCCTCTCGAACAAGTTCGTTTTTAACGATGAACGATGAACGATAAACGATGAACTTCGGAAGCTTTTTGCACGGCTGTGCAAAAAGCAACCATTAGTTCATAGTTTATAGTTCATAGTTTTTTTCGGGGTCCCCGAGAAAGCGTTTTTTCGTGATATGTTTCGTCTATTGCGGGCGATTCGTGAATCGCCCCTACTCATCAAAAAACCTTTCTTGGGGTGAACATTAATGGCAGCCGCCGCAAGCAGAGCAATCCCCGCCGCAAGAATGCTGGCTTTCGGGAATAACTCTGGACTGGATCTCGGAATTAAGCACGTTAAGAAGCTCGTTAAGCTCGTTTTCCGCATTTGCAAGAGCAACCATAACGGGGTTAGCCATAACCTCTTCGTAAAGCTCCTTCATACGGTTGTCGATCTGCTTAAGCAGCTCTTCGTCCTTGTTTTCGTCTGCCGCAGCCTTTTCATATATCATACGCTGTACGGTGTATTCGTTGATCTTGGTGGAGAGGGTATCGTCGTTATCAAAGTTTTCCTTTGCCGCTTTGTAGTTAATAACTACCTCGTCCTGTTCAATAGCGTCTGCCAATGCGAGAATGGCGTTTTTTGTGGTTTCGTTCATTTTTTATAGTTCCTTTCAATTAATTACTTTTCCTTTTAAACCGTATGCCTTGGTTTCGGTTATCTCCACTTTTACAAACTGCCCCGCGGGCACGTCTTTATCCAAGGTAACGATCTTGTTTTGGCTGTTTCTTGCTTCAAAATTTCCGTCGGAAAGCACTTTTATAATTTTTCCTATATAGCTTTTGCTCTTTTCCGCAGAAATTTCGTCCTGAGCGGCGGAAAGCTCCTTGAATCTTCTCACCTGCTCTTCGTGGGGGATATGACCTTCCATCTTTGCCGCCACCGTTCCGGGACGGGGAGAGTATATAAATGTGTATATCATATCGTATCCCACTTCCTTTATTAAGGAAACGGTATCCTCAAATTCCTCTGCCGTTTCCGTGGGGAACCCGCATATAATATCCGTGGTTATGGCGGTTTCGGGCATAGCGGTGCGTATCTTTTTAACCGTTTCAAGATATTTTTCTCTTGTATATTTACGGTTCATCGCCTTTAATATTCTGTCATTACCGGATTGTGCGGGGAGATGGAAATGGCGTGCAATGGTTTCGGGGTGGTTTTTCATAACCTCAATAAGCTTGTCCGAAGCGTCCTTGGGGTGGCTTGTCATAAACCGAATACGGTATTCCCCGTTGGCGGATGCGGCGGCATCCAGCAGTTCGGGGAAATCCATATCCCCTTTATAGCTGTTTACGTTTTGCCCAAGGAGGGTTATATCCTTATATCCTGCGTCAATAAGTCCTTTTATCTCTTTAAGTATTTCTGCGCTGTTTCTGCTTCTTTCTCTGCCGCGGACATGGGGAACAACGCAGTAAGAGCAAAAGTTATTACAGCCGTACATTATAGAAACCCAGGCCTTGTAATCGGAAGAGCGCAAAACGGGCACGTCCTCCGCAATCACACCAAGCTTATCGTGGGAAAGACCGGAAACGTAATACTGTCTTTTTCCCGTTTTCAAAACGGTGTACAGCATTTCGGCAAGGAGATGGTTTTTATCCGTTCCAAACACCAGATCCACGTAAGGATAACTGTTTTTTATCTGGTCCTTGCGGTACTCCTGCTGTGCCATACATCCGCAAACGGCAATAACCGTTTTGGGACGGTCCTTTTTTATCTTTTTAAACTGTCCCGTGCCGGAAAGCGCCCGTTTTTCTGCGTGCTCGCGTATGGCGCAGGTGTTTATAATAATAAGGTCGGCGCTCTCCTCGTCATCCGTAAGGGTATAACCGCATTCCACGGCTATTCCCCCCAGCCGTTCCGTGTCCGCTTCGTTTTGCTGGCATCCGAAGGTGCGCAAAAACACGGTGGGGGAAGCGTATCTTTCTTTTATTATCTCTCTCACCCTGCAGGCGTATTCCTTTTGGCTTTCCATCACCTGAGGGGAAACGTATATGTCTGTCATTTTAAAGTTCCTATTGCAATAATATTGTTTTTCATGTGGGGCTGTGTTTCAAAATCGCTTTCGCACACGCCGTAAGGACCGCAGGAATGAATAAATCTGCCGTTTCCTTCGTATATCGCCACGTGCCCTCTGTAAAACAGCAGGTCGCCTTTTTGCGCTTCGGCAAGAGTTATCTGCTTCAAAGCGGTGCTGCGGTCAATGTCCGCATCTCTCCAAAGGGTTATTCCCGCCATTTGGTAGGACATAAACGCAAGTCCGGAGCAATCTATACCCATCGGGCTTTTTCCGCCCCAGCGGTACTGGACGCCCAGATAGCTTTTTGCGGTTTCCACTATAATATCACGGAAATTCTCTGTCATTTTGGGGTAAGGTGCAACCCATTCCTTGTGCATATATCCTCCCGTTTTATCGGGCAGAATAACCATACCGTATCTTTCCCCTTCGTGAGGTGCGCCGTAATCAACTCTGCTTCCCTTGGGGAAGGTTATAATGGGGGTGCGGCAGTTTTCGGGGGTAGGAAGCAGGTCGGCAAAAAGCTTTTTCACCACAAAGCCGCCTCTTACCAATACGGGGCAGATATCTGTTTTTTCCACCCAGCCGATATATTCGTAATCGGTTTTAATTTTATAAAAAGAATGGAAATCATCCAGAATTTCACATTCCGTGCCAAACAGAGCTTCGTCCACGTGCTCGGAAGTTTTGTCGGGCAGGGAATAAAGGTGAGAAATGGGTACGCAAACTGTATACATAGCAAACTCCTTTATGTTAACGATGAACTATGAACTATGAACGATGAACTATGGTTGATTTTTGTTCTGCGAACAAAAATCTTCATTATTTTTCTTCGTTTATTCATCACTTTTTCGCAAAAACTATATTACGGAAAGGAATGATATTTTATTAAAAAATATATAATTTTATTTTTGCTTATTTTTGCATTCCCTCTTTCCGCGTTGGCGGGGGAGGGTTGGTATTTCAAAAGCGGTAAGGGCAGACCCCAATGCTTCGGCGGTGAAAAATGGGTTACCGAAAAAGGGGCGCTCTTTATGGGCGCAGAGGGGGATAAAACGGTTTATCTCACCTTCGATGCGGGCTACGGTAATGAAAACGTGCGCTCTATCGCCCAAACTCTTATGAAAACCCACACCACGGCGGCGTTTTTCATACTTCCCGCCTTTGCGGATACGGATGGGGAATTAATAAAAACTCTCGATGAAAAGGGATATTTTATCTGCAACCATTCATATTCCCACAAGGATATGTCCCTGCTTTCAAAAGCACAGCTCCAAAAAGAATTAACCAAAGCAGAGGAATACGTTTTTGAAAAAACGGGAGTAAAGATGAAAAAATACTTCCGCCCGCCGGAGGGGACTTTTTCAAAGGAAATGCTGGATAATTGCAATGCCTTGGGCTATAAAACCGTGTTCTGGTCCTTTGCCTATGCGGATTGGGATAACAACAACCAAAAGGATGAAAGCTGGGCGTATGAGCGCATAATGTCCTCGCTCCACGACGGAATGGTAATACTGCTTCACCCAAATTCCGTTACAAACGCAAAGATACTTGAAAAGCTTATAACCGATATCCGTGCAAAGGGATATAAATTCGGAAATCTTGACGAGCTTTACGCTTCCCAGTACGGAGTTGAAACTTCCGGATATATCAGAGATAATAAAGAAGCAGGCAAATGCGTGGCGCTTACCTTTGATGACGGACCTCACCCCGAGTACACTCCCCAAATTTTGGATATTTTAGATGAATACGGGGTAAAAGCCACCTTTTTCGTGGTAGGGGAAAACGCCGCCCGTTATCCGGAGATCGTAAAACGAATAATAGATTCGGGCCACGAGATCGGCAACCACACCTGGTCCCACAAGGGGATGAAGGGGATCACCAGAGAGCAGGCGGAAAAAGAGATTACGGATACCCACGTCTTTTTAAAGGAAACCTTTAATTACTGCCCCGTTTTGTTCCGTCCTCCCGGAGGCGGGGAATATTCCCTTGCACGGGAAATTGCGGCGGAAAACGGATATAAATACGTTTTGTGGGCGTGGCGCACCGATTCAAAGGATTGGGCGTGCCCCGATGCGGAAAGCATTTCCCAAACCGTGCTTTCCACCGTGTCGGAGGGGGATATCGTTCTTTTGCACGATTACGTGGGGGGTAAAAGCTCTACTCCGCAGGCGCTTCGGCAGATAATTCCTCAGCTACTTGCGCAGGGGTATTCACTTGATACGGTTTCCGGGCTTTTATCACGCGGGAGTACGCGATCCAACCTGCAAGGAGAATAACTGCGCAGACATTAAGCCAAAAAGAAATATGCTGTATGGCGGTGCCGCTGTAGGTTACGTACACGGTGCCGTCTGTTTTTATATCTCTTAAGAAAACGCGCAACACGTTGTTTTCGCCGTATTCGGTGTTAAGTGAAATTTCGTTTCCGTCTTTATCGGTAAACACGGCGGTATAGCCCTTATAATTTATAAGGGGAAGATCCATATAAGTTCCCATGTCTTCGCTATATTCAATGGGAATATACATATCGCCGTTTTTCTCTTGGGTAAATATCTTTTTTGTTCCGTCGGTTTTAATAACCTTGCCTCTGTTATAAAGGGCGGTTCTGTTTGTGCCGGTGGGGAGATATTCTCCCGTGCCGATATTAAAGCCGATATTATTGCCCTTGTAATAGGTTACCGTTTGCCCCGTCTTTTCATAGGAGGCATAGGTGTTATAGCGGGGGATAAACACGCTTCCGAAAGCGCATATACCCGCAACGCAGGCAAGGGAAACAAAGGTCACCGCATCCTGCTTTTCCATACGGGAACAGTAATCCGAAGCGGCAAGCGCCATAAACAAAGTGGCAAAAAGCATTATTCGCCAAGGGAACTGAATAGTGCCGAAAAGGCTTTGGAAAATCTCTTTTTCCCAAGGGAACAGGTCGCTTATCATAAACAGCAAAAGGTTTGCGGTTATAAGATATGCATCTCCTGTGCAGAATTTATGCTTGCGCAGAACAACAAAACGGAACACCAAAAGTATAATGGGCAGGTATCCGATACCGTTGGGTATCCAGAATTCACGGCTTTCGTTAAGGTTTAAAAGGGAAAACAGTTGTTTTATCTGCATGGACCTTTGCTCCATGGTGCCGAACACCGTGGCAGAGGAGCCGTCCGTTGCCAGAAACTCCGTGCTTTTGAGCTGTTCAAGCAGGGGCAGCAGAAAAGAAGCGGAAATAAGCACAAACACCAAAGCACATACGGCAATAGCGCCGATCTTTTTCGGGTTCTTTACAAGCTTTAAGGTGTGGATAATTGCGTATACCAAAAGGAAAACCGCTGTCATAACGCTGGTTATAAGGTGGCTGAAAAGCACCGCCGCCAAGCCGATCGGCAGATAATACCAGTATTTTCCTTCATCGTTAATAATGCTGTGAAGTCCCAAAAAGGCAAGGGGAACAAACACAAACGCCTGCATTTCGCCTATTGCGGCTCTGGTAAAAACGTCCACCGCAAAATAAGAAGAAACCGCATAGGTAAAGGCAAACACCACAGCCGATGATTTTTTATTAAACATCCGTCTTCCGCAATAATACGCCATAAGCACGCAGGCGCAAACGCATATTATCATAAACGCCTTGTATGCAAGGGGCATGGGCATTCCCGCCAGAATGAGCAGTGAGGGAATAATTAAGAACAGATCTCCGTAAAACATAGGGGAAGCATAGCCGTATCCGTCGTATACGAAATAATACAGCCTTGCGGGTATGTTGCCCGCATCTATCTCCTGCGCCAGCGCTTCCATTCTGGTCATATGGAAATATACGTCGTGTCCCAAAAAGGTCTGCACACTGCAAAGGGGAATAACAATGCACAAAAGAAGCAGCAGGCAGATGAGCAGTATAAGATAATGATTTTTTACAAAGGCTTGCAGTTTTTCCATTTTTGTTTCCTTTTAAGTTACGGGTGTTTCGCTCTTGCAAGCAACAAGGCCTGTTTTTCCGCAAAGACGCTTTGCAAGGGATTTATCATATTTGTGGCAAAGCACACCGGCAAACATTTTGCTTCCGTCGGGAGTTATTAAAATGCCCACGTCATTGTATACGTCCCCAAGGTCGCCGGGTTTTGTGTACATTTTTACGTTTCTGTAAATATATCTTCCCAAACGCTCAAGGCATTTCTGGGTGGAAAGCATTTCCATAGCCTCTTCGTTTTTGGAAAGAATTTCCATAACGGTGTAGCAATCTGCAAGAGAGGTCATATTCTCTCTGCCCTCTTCACGGGCTTTAAAATCCATCATCTTGCGGGCAAGAACGGTGTTTTTACAGCCTATTTCCAGAATATGCTTGTTTATTTCGTCCATACCCGCGTAATTTATAAGCAGGTTTGTGGCGGTGTTGTCGGAAAAGGATATCATAAAGGTAAGCGCATCCTTTAAGGTAACGGATTTCAATTTAAGCTCGCTTATAATGCTGGTGCCCACCATATCCTTTCGGGTTATGGGTAAGGTAACATCCTCTTTATCTGCAAAGTAAGAGAGTATAAACAGCTTTATAACGCTGGCGGAAGGAAAGGCAACGTCTGTATTGTGGTTTACAAGAACCTCTCCTGTGTTCATATCTTTTACAAAAACGGCATTTTGGGAACAAAGGTATTTATTTATCATTGTTTTTTGCCTTCCTTTCCGTAAATAAAGTATTTTTACCCATTATCCTTATTATTATATCATTTTTGCAAAATAAATCAACATAAAAATTCGTTCTTTGCGGGTGTTTTTCACTATTTTCCGCTTATATTTAAGGGGTATAATCTCTCTACTATACGTAAAGGGATAAAGAAGTATGAAAAAGTATTTGAATTTCACCGTTTTAAAAGAATTTTTACTGGGGGCGGTGTTGGGCGCATCCCCTCTTTACGGGGGCGTATATCCATTCGGGGCGGCGTATCTTTGCGGTTTTACCGGCAATATTCCCGCCTTCGCTCTGGGCGCTTTGGTTTCGGCGGTGTTGCTGGGCTCCCACCGCCTTGTTGCCTGCGCCGCACTTATATATACCGCCGCAATGCGTCTTTTGTTTGCAAAAAGAAAGCATGTGTGGTGGCGGGCTTTGCTCCTTTCATCCGCATACGGAGCTTTAATGCTCATCACATTGTTGTTTCAATGGGACAGTGGCGCAGACAAGCTTTTAAAAATATTTTTTATAATCCTTTTGCCTGCGGTTTATACAATGCTTGTATACTTTGGGGATAAACATATTGTTTTACAAAGCACCCATTATCTGGTTACGGGACTTTTGATTTGCCGCGCTTTTTCGGGGGTATATATCTTTTCTGTTCCCGTTTCCGTGGCGGCGGCTGTGTTTTTGACTGCCCTTATGGGAAAAGAAAAAGGCTTTCCTCTTTCCGGCGCCGCAGGATTCGTCTACGGCTTGGCGGGCGGAGTTTCCGCCGTGCCCGTGGTGGGCATATTCGGGCTTGTTCACGGACTTTTCGCCTTTGATTCCCCCTTGTTTGCCACACTTTTGGGATATATGCTTTCCGTTACCGCAGGGGCGTACATTCTTTCCTTTGATAATATTCTCCCAATCGCCATTTCGGCACTTGCGGGAATAATCATCGCCTTGCCCTTTTTGTATAAAAAGCAGGTGTCGCCCAAAAGCACAGATCCCGCTTTCTCGGCGGACAAGGGTATGGCGGCGCTGGCGGCAGGCTTTTCCTCTCTTTCGGGGCTGTTTTACGCCGTTTCGGATACGGCGGTCGCTCTTCCCAGAGATAAAGCCTATACCGCCGTAAAGGAAAAGCTGGATACGCTGTGCAATACCTGCGGCGGCTGTCCTTTGGATAAAGGGGACCTTGCTACCCGACTTGCCGATGCCTGCGCGGAAAACCGCACCCTTTCGGATGAGGATATGCCCAAATTCTTTTGCAGGGAATGTCCGAACAAGCAAGAGATAATCGCTATTCCCCTTGGGTGCGCCTTGGAAAACCTTAAAGACGCAAAGGACGCTTATTCCCGTTTCGGGGCGGAATACAAGTGCTTTTCCAATATGCTTTCTGCATCCGCCCGCAAAACGGAGGAGGAGCGCACCGAGGACGATTCCTTGGCATCCAAGGTGGAAAAGGTTTTGGAGGAAAAGGGAATATACTATGAAAAAGTCCGTGTTACGGGGGTGCGAAGCCGCCGTGTAGAGATATTCGGAGTCCATCCGGACAGTATCCGCATATCCTCGGGGGAGTTTTCCCGCTCGGTTGCCCGTGCCGTGGGCAGATGTCTTTCCTCGCCCGAATTCGTGTGCCGGGAGGAAAAGACCACCGTCGTGTTTGACACTGTTCCCGCATTGCGCACCGAATCGGTAAAATTGGTGTGCGCCAGAAACGGGGAAAAGGTTTCGGGGGATACGGTAAGTCTTTTTGAAAACGGGGAGGGCTGCTTTTATTCTCTGGTTGCAGACGGAATGGGCTCGGGCAAGGAGGCGAATATGGTGTCCCGCCTCGCCGCTTTGTATCTTGAAAAGATCATCGGCGCAGGGGGAGATATGAACTCCGCCTTAATGCTGCTGGGTGATACCCTTTCAAGCTCTCCGGGGGAAACCTTTACCACCGTGGATATTCTGGAAGCGGACCGTGTCCTTGCCCGCGGGAAAATAGTAAAAGCGGGGGCGGCGCCAAGCTTTTTGCTTCGGGGAGGCAAGCAGTACGTCATCCGTTCAAAGACACCGCCTTTGGGTATAATAAAAGAGGTTACCCCAAAGCAGACCGCCTTTAATCTGCGCAAGGGGGATATTATACTTATGGCGTCCGACGGGGTGGATATTTCTCCCTCCGCCATACAAAAAACCTTTCTTTCAGGCAAGGATTTACGCTCTGCCGCTGCCGCTTTAACGGATTTAAGCCGTAAAAACGGTTTTGATGACGATATGTCTGTCTGTGCAGTAAGATTTTATTGACATTTTCTTCTAAAAGGGGTAAAATCGGGGTATGGAAAATATTTGTTTTTGAAAGGATGCTTTGTTATGATCAAGATCGGCACCGTGAATATTGATACCTCCCACGCTCCTTCCTTTGCGGAAATTTTGCTTAAGGAAGACAGAGCACGCTACACCGCTATATATAACGATTCCTTCCGTACGGAGGAGGAAGTTAACGCTTTCTATGAAAAGTTCGGACTCACCCACAAGTGCAGTACTCTTGAAGAAATGGTACCTCTGGTAGACGTTGCCTTTATTCAGGGCTGTGATTGGGATAAGCATATAGAAACCTGCCGTCCTTTTGTGGAAGCAGGCGTGCCCGTGTTTGTGGATAAGCCTCTCTGCGGCAATAAAAAGGATATAGACGTGTTCCGTGCCTGGGCAAAAGAGGGCAAGGTGATCCTTGGCACCTCCGCAATGCGCTATACCTACGAGCATCAGGCATTTTTCGCCATTCCCGCAGAGGAGAGAGGGGAAATATGCCATATCACCGCCACCGTTGGTGTGGATGAATTCAATTACGCTATCCACGCAGTGGAAAGCATTACGGGACTTCTGAACGGAGTAAAGGCAAAGAGCGTTAAGTTCGTGGGCAACGGCACTACAGACGGCGCTCCCACGGAAACCTTCTTCGTGCTGTTCGAAAACGGCGTTTCCGCCACCTACCACGTTCGTATGAAGGGCTGGCAGCCTTCCACCCTCACCATCGTAACCACCAAGACCACATACGTTTATAAGATAGATTCAAATAAGGTTTACGAAGCTATGCTCAAGGAATTCTGCAGCTGTATGGAGGGCAAGGAAAGTATGATGGCATCCGTAGAGGATATGCTCACCTCCATAGAAATTATGCTTGCAGGCAGACTCTCCCGCGAAAACGGCGGTATCGAAGTAGACCCCAACAATATTCCCGCAGACGATAAGGGATTTGACGGGTATGAATTCTGGGTAGGCTACGCCGCAGCACAGCGCAAGTAGTCACTCGGTAAAAGCACTGTAGAACAAAAACGCAAATAATTGTATATAGTTCTGTGCAGCTAATTCCCACAATGTAGGGCGGGTGGCTTGCCCCCGCCGCTTTAATAACAGAATAAGGTAAAAATTCGGTAGAAGTAAACCTCTACCGAATTCCTTTTTATTTTGCGTTTTTTAAAGGCTTTCGCTTCGCTGGCTGTAGGTTACTACAGCTCCCGACGGGGTCCCCAAAAATGCACGCATTTTTGGGGTGCCATATCCCGCTCGCGAAAGACCTTTTCTACAGCGTTTTACCTTCGCTCTCGCTCGGTCATCGAATAGACGATAGTGTAGTGCGAACAAATTACGGGACGATGAGGACATCGTCCCCTACGATTATCGAATAGCCGTGGCTGTTTGCAGACCGTAGGGGACGTCGTCCCCGACGTCCCGTAACAAAATAAAAATGTAGGAATCCGTTTTTGACGGATTCCTTCTTTGTTTTTATCGCGTTTTTCTATGAATTTTCAGTCGGGGGGCAGTAGAATACTACAGCACCCCGCGCCTGAAAATTCATTCTGCTTTGTTTATACAGCCGCCCCGCTTCAATCAGACTTTGGCTGCTATAGACGTTACATATCAATAATTTTAGATATATTTCGGCTATTCGATAACCGTGGGGCGCTGTCCGATTTAGGCTCTCTATCCACGCATCCGCAGGATGCATAGTTCCACATTATTCCTCAACAAACTCGGCGATATCCTCCAAACCGCAATTCAGAGCTTTGCACAGTTTGTCCAGCGTTTTGGTTTCGATATTCTCGTTGGCGCGGAGTCGGCGTACGGTTTTATTGTCTATACCGCATTCTTCCCTTAATACGTAGGTAGATACGCCCTTTTTCTCCATAGTTTTCCACAATCTGTCAAATATAATCATACTAAATCCCTTGACTATTCCAATCCCGCGAAAAATTCGTCATATGAGCAACCGTATATTTTCTTCAACGCCACGATCACGCTGGCGCGCACGTTCAATTCGCCGGATTCGTACTTTGCGTATGTGGTTCTGCCGATATCACAGCCGCGGCGCTGCAGTTCGGCGCACAGCTTTTCTTGAGATAACCCTTTTTCGCCCCGCAATCTACGCAGATTATTGCCTAAATTCAGATCACGCCTTATTTTCTGTTCCATAAAACATCCTCTTTTTGACCAGTATTGGTTGCAACCGAGAATATTCTATGTTATAATACTTCAAAATATTGACCGCTATACTGGTCTGTTTGGAGAAATCGGCAATGAAAACTTGTACTTTTTTCGGGCACAGCGATGCGCCGAGCGATATTTTAGATAAGCTGTATCTCATTTTGGAGGATCTGATCGTAAATAAAGACGTAGGTTGCTTTTTGGTCGGCAACCAAGGGGCGTTTGACAGAACGGTTTTACGCACTCTTCGGCTGCTTAAGGTCGATTATCCTCATATTTTATATTCAGTGGTAATTCCTTACCTTACGTATAAAGAAAATGAATATTATTCGGAAGACGAAACTGTTTTCCCCGGTATATTGGATACCTGCCCCGAAAAATTTTCCATAGACAGACGTAACAAATGGATGATAAAAGAATCCGATTACGTGGTCTGCTACATAAAATGCGATTTTTCCCGTTCCGCCCAATATATGGAGATGGCAAAACGCAGAAAAAAGACTGTTATAAACCTGGCACCTTCCGCATTTGATTAATTGTTTTTTGCCTCGCAAAAAACTACCGAAATTCCCGGGGTTCCCCGCAAAACCGCAGGTTTTGTGGGGTGGGTTCCTCATTCATCATTTATCATTCATCATTAAAAAATCCTTGCTTAACAGCAAGGATTTTTTGTTATTTCTTCTTCCACCGCTTCTATTCTCTGCGCCAGAGGGGGATGGCTGTAATCCAGCGCCACGTTGAGCTTTGAGGGAGAAAGGTGGGCGAAGTTTTCGCGGGCGAGCTTTTTGAGTGCGGTTATCATAGCCTCGCCGTAGCCTTCTTTTACAGACTGTTTATCTGCGCGGAATTCTGCTTTTCGGCTGTACGCGTTTATAATAAGGCTCGTAAAGGGCTGGATAACGCCCAATCCCACGCCCAAAAGTATATATGCAAAGCCGTAGTTTACCGTTTCAAACCCGAAAGCAGTATGCAAAGCAGGCTCTCTTACCGCAAACCACACGGCGCACGCCATTATAAGCAGGTTGCCCAAATTCATTATCTGCATTTTAAGCACGTCCTTGTGCAGACCGTGTCCCAGCTCGTGGGCGAACACGGCGCAGATCTCGTCCGGTGTCATGGAATTTACAAGGTTATCGTATAAAACGATAGTCTTCATTTTGCCGAACCCCGTGAAATACGCGTTGAGCTTTGTGGTACGGCGGGATGCGTCCATAACCTCAATGGCTTTTACCTTGTAGCCGTGGTCGGTAAGCAGGGACATAAGACGGTCTTTCAATTCCCCGTCCTCAAGGGGAGTGAACTTGTTTCCGATACGGCTGAAAACGGGATAAAGGAAGGAAACCGCCAGAGTAAAAAGGAACAAAACCGCGGCAAACAGTAAAATAAGTAAGTCTCCGAAGGCTTGGTGTATTCCCCATAGGACGCACACCAACCCCAAAGAAAGAGCGAAGGAAAGCAGGGTGTTTCGTATAATATCAAAAACGAAGGTTTTTGCGGAAGAACGGTTGAAGCCGTATTTTTCTTCGATGATCATTACCGAAATATAGCTTTTTATTACGGAAAAAACCGTATCGGCGGTCGTTTCCAGAAGGATAACGGCGAACAGCCCCCAGAACACCGTGTCGGGAAACAGCGATGCGAAGGCGGAATACGCGTCCGCAGCAAGAAGCGCCACGGTTACAACAAAGGACACCGCCGTGGAAGCGAGGGAAAGCACGCAGTTTTCCGCGCTGTATTTTTTCCATTTAAGATAGGTTTCCGTATCGTACACGTCGGCAACGCTTTGAGGCGTGGGATTGTTCGCGGAACGGTACTGTACGATACCGAGAACAAGACGGTAAATGAAGGTGATGAGGGCAACTCCGATTACTGCAAATTTAATCATAATATATTCTCCCATTGTTAACGATGAACTATGAACTATGAACTTTGGAAGATTTTTGCCCTTGTGGGCAAAAATCAACCATTAGTTTCTCGTTCATCGTTCCTCGTTCATAGTTTTATACAGACATCTCTCTGTTGGCTGTTTTCATTGTGCTTGCAAGGAAAATCACGCTCAACGTAAGGGACGCTATTTCTGCAAGGGGGAACGCAAGCCATACCGCCCAGAGATGCCCCGTAAGAGAAAGGAGCCACGCCGCAGGGATAAGCACCACGAGCTGACGGCAGGCGGAGGTGATAAGAGAGAAGAAGGGGTTTCCGATCGCCTGAGTAACGCTTATGGTTATAATGCAAAATCCTGCGGGAATGAAGGAAAGTCCGATAAGGCGCAGACAGTTTATGCCCATAGAGAGCATATTTTCGGTGGGGTTGAACATACCCAGCAAAAGCTCGGGAGCAAGCAGGAACACCGCGTAACCCGCCGCCATTATGGATACCGCCGTTATGATGGATATTTTTATGGTCTTTTTAACACGGTCGGGCTGCTTTGCGCCGTAGTTATAGGATATAATGGGGATCATACCGTTGTTAAGACCGAACACGGGCATAAAGATGAAGCTCTGGAGCTTGAAGTATATGCCGTAAACGGTGGCGGCAAGTTCGGTAAATCCGTTGGTAAGGATCTGGTTTAAGGTAAAGGTGGTAAGAGAGCCTACCGCCTGCATTATAATGGAGGGAGAGCCAACCTTGTATATCTCCTTCACGGAGGGGCCGTGGGGACGGAAGTTTTTGATATGCAATCTTACATCGGGGTTGAAGAATATATTAAAAACAAGTCCCATCAAGGCGGCGATGATCTGTCCCGTAATGGTGGCGTACGCCGCGCCGGCAACGCCGAGTCCCAAGCCCAAGGGCATTTCAAACACGCCGAATAACGTATCGCCCTTGTTAAAAATAAAGATGGGGTCCAGTATAATATTTATTAAAGCGCCGGTAAACTGGGTAACGGTGGAAAGCATTGTCCTGCCCGTACTCTGAAGCATACGCTCAAAGCAGAACTGACCGAAAATACCGATACTTCCCGCAAGACAGATGGTGGTGTAAACGGTGCCGAAATCTATAATTTCCTGTATGCCCGTCTGCACCTTGAAAAAGGGGCGGGAAAGGAAAACGCCGATAAACGCGAATACGAGCGCGGTGCATACGGTTAAGAAAAGTCCCGTGCCTGCGGCTCTGTCTGCGCTTTCTCTATCCTTTCTGCCCAATGATTTGGAGATAAGAGTGTTCATACCCAGCATCGTACCGCCGCCGAATGCGATCATAAGGCTTTGAAGAGGGAAAGCAAGGGTAAGAGCCGTAAGCTCGTTGCCCGTTTCGCTTATCTGCGCTACGAAAATACTGTCTACTATATTATAAAACGCCTGCATAAGCATAGAGAGCATCATGGGCACGGACATGGAAAATAACAGTTTTCCCACCGGCATAACGCCCATTTTGTTTTCTTTTACAGAACCGTTCATAAGATCACCGTTCCTTTGTTTCAAAAAATCCACATTATTATACAGCAAAGGAGAAGATTTGTCAATGAAACTATGAGCTGTAAATGTACAAAGCCCACCCCAAAAACGCATAGCGGTTTCGGGGTGGGTTTCTCGTTATTTTTACAGTTCTATTATCTTTATCTCTCCCTTGTTTGCCGATACTCCGTTTACGGTCACCGCCGTATCGGTATCGTTCCAGAGGGTGAGTATGCTTTTTTCACCAAGGGTATATTTTGCCGCCCAGACCCCTGCGGGGAAGTTCTGATCCGGCAGGTCAAACTTGCCGTCGGTAAAGAAGGCTCTGTACGGCTCACGCAGGTCGATTATCTTTTTTACGTATTCCGCATAATTATGGCAGACCTCAATAGTCTTTGCTCTGCAACGGTAAAGACCGATATCGAAAAGCAGACCGAACACGAAAGCATAGTTAAGATGCTTTTCCCAGCCCGAAACCTCATCATGCAGAAATCGGTTTGTTACGGGAATATCGGGGAAAACATAGCGGAATATGTAAGGGTACGCATCGGGCGTATAGGTCATACCCACGCCGCAGCCGTGAACAAAATCCACCTGCACGCTTACTCTGTCCATAACCCCCTCGGTGCCGAATATGTGGGTGTCGCCATCCACCATTTTTCGCATTTCCGTTACGGTTTCGGTACGGAGCTGACCGTCCAGATCTATACGGTTTCCGTGGGAATGGGTTTTATCAAAGCACAGACGGAAAGCACAGCAAAGCTGATCAAAAAAGGTGCCGTTTGACCCAAGGTCAAGGTGCCTTTTTTCCAGTTCGTACAGCTTTTCCCGCCACTGCTCGGTGCCGTGGCAGGCGTTTACAAAGCATTTGTGCCCGTGGGAAAGCAGGGTGCCGTTATCCGTAAACATATAAAATTCACGGTATTCGTTTAATTCAAAATCCTTCATGGTGTATTTGTAGCCTTCGGTTTTGTAGTAATCGGTGGCTACGTCTATAATATGCCCGTTGGCGTACAGCACCACTCTGCCGCCCATATCGTTAATTTCTTTTATGGCTTTTTTAAGCTCTTCTTCGCCGCCCAGCATTTCGTCAGGCATATAATTGGGGTATCCGTTATCCATACCCTCCTGCCACCAGGCAAAAAGGAGTATCATATCAATACCGTATTTTTGCCCTTCCTTAAATACGCGGGGAAGGTCGCAGTAACGGTGGAAAAGCTCACCGTGCTGGTGCTTCATAATAATTCTTTGCCAGCCGTTAAGTCTTTTTACGCTTTCGCTTCTGGTTACGGGCTTTAAGTATTTTTTTGCGCTTTCTTTATAAATATCTGCACCCTTTCTCCAGTCCCCGTCGCATACGGCGATGGTAAAATCACCGTATGTAACCGTTTCGCCGGGGTTTACCACAGGGTAAGAGGATATGCAGGCGCACATATAGGGTGTGTGCGCTTCCTCTCTCGGCTCGGTATACAGAGTAAAGGTCGCCCAACGGCATTCTTCGCTGTGGCATCCCATGTAAAGGGATTTATTTCCGCTTTCCATAACCATCCAAGGCATAGAAAGGGCGGCGGGGTATTCAAAAAGGGCTTTTATGTTTTTGTAATCCGCCCCCATATACTCGGTGTGGCAAAAGCCAACGTGACGGTGAGGGTCGGGAATACGTCTGCCCAGCCCGTTGGGAAGATACAAAACGTCATCCTTTAACTCTCCGTTAAGGGAAACGTAATCCAAAAACGGGTACTGCAGTTCGTTCAGACGCACATCCGAACGGTTTTCCATAGTAGCGGAAAAAGACAGCATATCGTCAACGTTTTTTACTTCAAGAGTAAGCTTTATATCGTGTACGGAGCCATCCTCCGCTTTAACGGAATCGTATATAATGCGCAGACCGTCTTCGGTTTTTATGGTTTCGGGTGTGTCCTGCAGATGGGAATATACGCCCAATTCACGGGGGTATCCCGCCTTGCCGTAATCAAGGTGTAAACGCCAAAAGTCCCCGTTTTCTCTGTAAACGGGGTTAAATCCTTCGGCAGATATTTTTAAAGCCTTATCAAACGTAAAATAAGCTTTGGGCATTTTATTTCAGCTCCTCATCGCACCATACACAGCGTCCGTTCTTGGAGTATACGGGCAGCTCCTGCTCGGTGTGGGATATACAACGTCCGTTGGGGCAGGCTTTCTGGGTAACAGATGCGCCTTCCAACAGGTCTGCACCCTTATGCTCACCGGAAAGAAGCAGCATAATAAGTGCCATACGCATATATTTGCCCCACATTACCTGCTTAAAGTAGCAAGCCCGCTTGTCTGCGTCCACTCCCACGGAAATTTCGTTTACTCTGGGCAGGGGGTGAAGAATTATCATATCCTCTTTTGCCTTTTTCAGCTTTTCGGTGTCCAGAATATATACGTCCCTGAGGCGCTCGTACTGCTCACGGTCTGCAAAACGCTCCTGCTGAACACGGGTCATATACAGTACGTCAAGCTCAGGCAGAGCTTTTTCCAAATTGTCCGTTTCGGAAAACTCCATATTCTTAAGGGGACCTTCCTTAACGTATTCGGGAATTTTAAGTTCATCGGGGGAGATAAGTACTACACGCACGTTTTCGTATCTCGCCAAAGCGTTTATAAGGGAATGTACGGTTCTGCCGTATTTAAGGTCTCCGCAAAAACCTACGGTAAGTCCGTTAATAACCCCTTTTTCGCTTTTAATGGTGCAAAGGTCGGTAAGTGTCTGGGTGGGATGGCAATGACCGCCGTCCCCTGCGTTTATAACGGGGATAGATGCGCTTACCGCCGCAACAGCGGGGGCGCCCTCAAGAGGATGGCGCATAGCCATAATATCCGCATAGCAGGAAACAACCTTGGACGTATCGTTTATACTCTCGCCCTTGGAAGCGGATGAGGTGGCAGATGAATGTACGGAAAGCACGCTGCCGCCCAGCTCCAGCATCGCCGCTTCAAAAGAAAGACGGGTGCGGGTAGAGGGTTCAAAAAACATTGCCGCCAGCTTTTTGCCTTTGCAAACGGAGGAATATTTTTCGGGGTTTTGGTGCATATCCATTGCCGTGTTTATAAGGTTGTCTATCTCTTTAACAGAAAGATCGGTTATATCTATAACGCTGTTCATTATTTTGCTCCGTTTACCGCAAGGTAATTTTTAATTCTTTCTACGTTTTCTTTGTTGCTTTCGTCTTCTTCAAGGTATTCTATAATATCGTAAACGTCAACTATAGAATATACGGGGAAACCAAACTGTTCTTCAATTTCCTGCATTGCGCCTTTTTCGGACTGACCTTTTTCTTTTCTGTCAACCATAATAAAGGTTGCGGCAACCTTAACACCTTCAAGGTGGGAAAGGATCTCCATACTCTCACGTATAGCGGTGCCTGCGGTGATAACGTCTTCGATAATTACCACTTCTTCGCCTGCCTGGGGAACGTAGCCCACAAAAACTCCGCCTTCGCCGTGGTCTTTCACTTCTTTTCTGTTAAAGAAGAAGGGAACGTTAAGTCCGTTTTTGGAAAGCGCTACCGCCGCAGAAACGGAAAGGGAAATTCCCTTGTATGCGGGGCCGTAAAGCACAGCATTCTTTTCGCCAAGCTTTTCAAAATATGCCTTTGCGTAAAATTCGCCAAGGGTTGCAATATCGTTTCCGGTCTTTATCATACCTGCGTTAATGAAATAGGGTATCTTTCTGCCGCTTTTTGCGGTGAAATCACCGAATTTAAGTACGCCTGCTTTTTGCAAAAACTGTATAAACTCTCTCTTGTAGCTTTCCATATCTTTTCTCCTTTTTAGCCTACGAATTCATTTACGCATCTGTTGTATGCGGCAACGGGGTCGGGTGCGGCGGTAATGGGTCTGCCTACCACGATGTAATCGGAGCCTATCTCCTTTGCCTGTGCGGGGGTCATAACACGCTTCTGATCGCCGATATCGCCGTCTGCAAAGCGCACACCGGGGGTTACGGTAACAAAATCCTTACCGCAAGAGTCGTGAACCTTTTGGGATTCCAGAGGGGAGCAAACCACACCGTCAAGTCCCGCATTCTTTGCGGTAAGTGCGTAGTGCATAACCACGTCTGCAATAGGCTCTTTTATAAGCATATCCTTTTCCATACTCTCCTGATCAGTGGAGGTAAGCTGTGTAACCGCAATAAGTATGGGGCGGGTTCCGTCGGGACGGGTAAGACCCTCCAACGCGCCCTCCATCATACGGGTGGTGCCTGCGGCGTGAAGGTTTGTCATATCCACGTCAAGACGGGAAAGAACTGCCATCGCCTTTTTTACGGTGTTGGGAATATCGTGAAGCTTAAGATCAAGGAATATCTTGTGTCCGCGGCGCTTTATCTCTTTTACAATGGAAGGACCTTCCGCATAGTAAAGCTCCATACCGATCTTAACAAAAGGCTTTACGTCCGTAAATTTATCAAGAAACGCAAAGGTTTTTTCCGCGCTGTCAAAATCACATGCAATAATTACGTCTTTTCCCATTTTTATTTAACTCCTCCGATAATATCTTTCAAATTTTCTATTCCGTATTTTTCCATTGCTTTGGGCAGATTTTCAATTATATTTTTGCAGGCGCAAGGGTCAACAAGGTTTGCGCTTCCCACCTCAACAGCGGTGGCGCCTGCCATCATCATTTCCAAAACATCCTCGGCGGTTTCAATTCCGCCCAAGCCGATAACGGGAATGTTTACCGCTTTTGCAACCTGATACACCATTCTCACCGCCACGGGGAACAAAGCGGGGCCGGAGTAACCGCCCATAGTGTTTGCGATGATGGGCTTGCGGTTACGCAGGTTTATTCTCATTCCCAGCAGGGTGTTTATAAGGCTCACACCGTCTGCCCCTGCGTCCTCGCAGGCTTTGGCAATAGAAGCAATATCCGTTACGTTGGGGGTAAGCTTTGCGATAACCGGCTTGCTTACCTCTTTTTTTACTGCGCTTATCACTTCGTATGCACCCTTGGGGTCGGAACCGAAGTTAACACCCCCTGCGTGCACGTTGGGACAGCTTATATTCACTTCAAGCCAGCCCACCTGCTCTTCGTTATCAAGACGCTTGCACACCGTAACGTAATCGGAAACGGAAAATCCGCCTACGTTTGCCATTACGGGCTTGTTGAATACCTTTTTAAGTTTGGGCAGTTCTTCGGAAATAACCTTGTCAATACCGGGGTTTTGCAGTCCCACCGCATTAATAAGCCCTGCCTTGCATTCCGCAATTCTGGGGGTGGGGTTTCCGAATCGGGGCTCCAGTGTAGTACCCTTGAAGGAAAATGTGCCAAGCACGTTTATATCGTAATACTGTGCAAATTCATAACCGAACCCAAAGGTTCCCGAAGCGGGTATAACGGGATTATCTAAGTCTATACCGCAAAGGTTAACGCTTAATTTTCCCATAATATCTCCTCCTTCTTCATAACGGGTCCTTCCTTGCATATACGCTTGTAGCCGGTTATTGTCTTGCAGGAGCATCCCATGCAAGCGCCGAAACCGCAGCCCATACGCTCCTCAAAGCTGAAATATCCATGAGTATGGGAAGTTTTATACACCGCTTTAAGCATAGGCTCGGGTCCGCAGGTGTAAAAGCAGGTGTAATCAACATCCTTCATAGCCTCGGTTACAAAACCTTTAATACCGTAGCTTCCGTCTGCGGTGGTCACGTATACCTTACAGCCCAGTGAAACAAAATCCTTTTCGCAAAAAACTTCGTTTTCCTTGTTAAAGCCCAGTATTACAGTAACCTCTTTCCCTTCGGCAATAAGCTGTTTTGCCAGCATATAGAGGGGAGGCACACCTACACCGCCGCCGATCAGCAAAGGCTTTTCCCCGCTGTCTTCGGTTACGTAGCCGTTGCCCAGACCTGTCATAATATCCAGTTCCCCTTTTTGCATACGGGAAAGTCTTTCTGTGCCCTCGCCCACAACCTTATAAATAATGGTTACGGTGTCCTCCGTCATATCGTGGACGGATATAGGGCGGCGCAGATACAGACCGTCTATTTTTATGTTTATAAACTGCCCGGGGGCGGTTATATGGCTTACGTCCCCGTACAGCACCATTTTATATACGTTTTCCGTAAGGGGAAGATTGCTTATGATACGAAAAATTCCCGTTTTCATAGTAAATTCCTCTCTTTTTTAATGATGAACTATAAACTATGAACTTCGGTAGCTTTTTTCGCGAATAAACGCGAAAAAAGGTTTCCATTCGTTCCTCGTTTCTCGTTCCTAGTTCCTCGTTAAACTTTATGCATCAATAGTAGAAATAGTAAGCGTAATATCTTCCAATACATCCAGCAGCGCGCCCACGGTATCAAGAGATGTAAACATCGTTACGTTGTTTTCAACTGCGGCACGGCGGATCTCATGTCCGTCATTAAGCTGTCCCGCAGAATCAATGTTACGGGTGTTGATAACGTACGCAATGTGACCCTGACGGATGGAATTGGGTATTTCATCGCTGTTTTCGCTTATCTTTTTAAGCACTCTGGTGCGTATGCCGTTTTCCTTAAGGAATTTTGCCGTGCCTGCGGTAGCCTCTATATTAAAGCCAAGGTTATAGAAACGGCGGATAAGGGGAAGTGCTTCTTCCTTGTCCTGATCAGAAATGGTGGCAAACACGGTGCCGTAGTTTTGCAGGTGCATACCGCTTGCCTGCAAAGCCTTATAAAGTGCGCGGTGGAAGTTGTCATCGTAACCGATCGCTTCACCGGTGGATTTCATTTCGGGGGAAAGGTATGCGTCTATACCGTGAATCTTGTTAAAGGAGAATACGGGCGCTTTTACGTAATGACGCTTCTTTTCGTCGGGATAAATGCCGAAAATGCCCTGCTCCTTAAGGCTTACACCCAAAATTACCTCGGTTGCGATATCCGCAAGGGAATATCCCGTTGCCTTGGAAAGGAAGGGAACGGTACGGGAGGAACGGGGGTTAACCTCAATAATATATACGTTTTCGTCCTTATCAACGATAAACTGAATGTTAAACAGACCCACAATGCCTATTCCCAAGCCCAGCATCTTGGAATAACGGAGTATGGTAGCCTTAACCTTATCGGAAATGCTGTAGGTGGGATATACGCTTATAGAGTCGCCGGAGTGGATACCCGTTCTTTCAACCAGCTCCATAATACCGGGAACGAATACGTTTATACCGTCGCAGATAGCGTCAACCTCTACCTCTTTACCCTGAATATATTTATCGACCAATACGGGCTTGTCTTCGTCTATTTCAACTGCGCTCTTAAGATACTGGCGGAGCTGCTGCTCGTTTGCAACTATCTGCATAGCTCTTCCGCCCAGAACGAAGGAGGGACGTACCAGAACGGGGTAGCCTATCTCTGCGGCGGTCTTAACGCCGTCCTCGATATTGGTTACCGCCTTGCCCTGAGGCTGGGGAATATTAAGCTCTGCAAGTATTTTTTCAAAGCTGTCACGGTTTTCTGCGCGCTCAATAGCGGCGCAATCGGTACCGATAATGTTTACACCTCTGTCAACAAGGGGCTGTGCGAGGTTTATTGCAGTCTGACCGCCGAGGGATGCGATAACGCCCATAGGCTTTTCAAACTCAATAATATTCATTACGTCTTCGGGAGTAAGAGGCTCGAAGTAAAGCTTGTCCGCAGTGGTGTAGTCGGTGGAAACGGTTTCGGGGTTGTTGTTAATAATAATAGCCTCGTAGCCGCTGTTTTTAATGGTGGTTACGGCGTGAACGGTAGAGTAATCGAATTCAACACCCTGACCTATACGGATAGGACCTGCACCCAGAACAACTACCTTCTTTCTGTCGGTAAGGATAGATTTGTTCTCGCCGGTGTAGGAGGAGTAGAAATAGGGGATATATGCATCGGTGTGGCAGGTATCCACCATACGGTAAACGGGGAATATATTTTCCTCTTTGCGCTTGTTGAACACTTCGATCTCGCTTACTTCCCAAAGAATGGATATCTGCTTATCGCCAAAGCCCATCTTCTTTGCGGCTTTAAGGGTTTCTACGTCCCACTTGTTTTCCTTAAGGCGGGCTTCCATATCCACAATATTTTTAAGGGTGTTAAGGAAGTAAACGTCTATTTTGGTGAAATCACTTAACTTTTCCGTGTCTTCGCCCTTGCGTATAAGCTCGGTTATAGCAAAGATATTGTCATCTCTGAACTTGGAGATATATTCGTATATATCCTCTACGCTCATAGCCGCAAATTTGGGCATGCTGAAGTGGCATACGCCGGTTTCAAGGCTTCGTACGGATTTGAGCAGACATTCTTCCAGATTTTCACCGATACCCATTACCTCGCCGGTAGCCTTCATCTGGGTGCCCAGAGTGTTGGGAACGGTGTTGAATTTATCAAAGGGGAAACGGGGAAGCTTTGCTACCACGTAATCAAGTCTGGGCTCAAAGGCAGCGTTTGTGTTGGCAATGGCAATTTCCTCCAAGGACATACCAACAGCTATCTTTGCGGTTACACGGGCGATGGGATATCCGCTGGCTTTGGACGCAAGGGCAGAGGAACGGGAAACTCTGGGGTTTACCTCGATCAGGTAATAATCGCCGTTTTCGGGGTTGAATGCGTACTGTACGTTACAGCCGCCTTCTATTTTAAGCTCGCGGATGATCTTGATCGCGCTGTCGTTAAGCTTTTTGTGATGCTCGGGAGAGAGGGTAAGTATGGGAGCCACCACTATAGAGTCGCCGGTGTGAACGCCAACGGGGTCGATATTTTCCATACCGCAAATGGTAATGGCTTTATCGTTGCTGTCGCGCATAACCTCAAATTCAATTTCCTTGTAGCCCTTAACGCTCTTTTCGATAAGAACCTGATGTACGGGGGAAAGCTTGAATGCGTTTGTGCCGATCTCAACAAGCTCGTTTTCATCGTATGCAAATCCGCCGCCGGTACCGCCGAGAGTGAAAGCGGGACGAAGTACAACGGGGTAGCCGATCTCTTTTGCAGCCTTCTTTGCCTGCTCAAGATCATAGGTTATTTCGGAGGGGATAACGGGCTCGCCGATAGACTGGCAAAGCTCCTTGAACATTTCTCTGTCCTCTGCACGCTCAATACTTTCGCTGCTGGTACCGAGCAGTTCAACTCCGCATTCCTTCAGAACGCCCTTTTTCTCAAGCTGCATTGCAAGGTTAAGACCGGTCTGACCGCCGATACCGGGAACAATAGCATCGGGACGCTCGTAGCGGAGTATTTTTGCCACGTATTCAAGGGTAAGGGGTTCCATATACACCTTGTCGGCAATGGTGGTATCTGTCATAATGGTTGCGGGGTTGGAGTTAACCAGTACAACCTCGTAGCCTTCTTCTTTAAGGGCAAGACACGCCTGAGTGCCTGCATAGTCAAATTCCGCCGCCTGACCGATAACGATAGGGCCGGAGCCGATTATAAGTATCTTTTTAAGGTCTGTTCTCTTTGCCATTTTTGTTTCCTCCGTTATATCTTATACACAATTTTTCCGTCTTTTACTGTAAGCACACATTCGCCGTACAGTGTTTCGCCTTCAAAGGGAGTAGCTTTTCCCATTGAAACAAGCTCTTCTTTTTTAACCGTAAACGCTTTTTCCGTATCCCACAGGGTAAAGCCCGTGTCGGAAGTAATACCAAACCGCTTTCGGGGGTTTATACATATAAGCTCGGTAAGCTTTTCAAGGGTTATAATTCCCGTTTTCACCAGATGGGTGTAAAGAATGGGGAACGCAAGCTCTATTCCCGTAATACCAAAGGGGCTTTTTTCAAGTCCGCGCGCCTTTTCTTCTTCGCTGTGGGGGGCGTGGTCGGTGGCGATACAGTCTATAGTTCCGTCCAAGATACCCTCCAAAAGGGCTTGTCTGTCCCCTTCGCTGCGCAAGGGCGGGTTCATTTTAAATCTGCCCTCTTCTTTAAGGTCTGCATCCGTAAGCACAAGGTAGTGGGGGGCGGTTTCGCAGGTTATATCAAGCCCCTCGGCTTTGGCTTTGCGTATTAATTCCACGCTTTCCTTGGCGGATATGTGGCATACGTGGTAAGATACCCCCGTTTCCCGCACCAGAGCAATATCTCTTTCGATCTGCTTCCATTCGCTTTCACTGCAAATGCCCTTGTGTCCGTGGGCTTTGGCATATTCGCCGTCGTGTATGTAACCGCCGTAAAGCAGATCGTTCACCTCGCAGTGGGCAACTATCATTTTTCCAAGGGATTTGGCTTTAAGCATTGCCGCCCGCATCATATCGTCGGACTGTACGCCGCGCCCGTCATCGGAAAAGGCAATAACGTCCCGCGCCATATCCTCCATATCGGAAAGCTCTTTTCCCATTTCCCGCTTTGTTATTGCGCCGTAAGGGAAAACATCAATGCAGGCATCGGCTTTTATTATATCAAGCTGTTGCTTTAACGTTTCTGCGCTGTCGGGCACGGGGTTAAGGTTTGGCATTGTGCATACCGCGGTGTAACCGCCGCGCGCCGCAGCAAGAGAGCCGGTTTTTATAGTTTCCTTGTACGAAAAACCCGGCTCACGAAAATGCACGTGCACGTCGCAAAAGCCGGGAAAAACAATATATCTTTCATTGTTAAAATGGGAATACTCCACCGCGGAAAAAAAGCGGTGTACGTTCATGGCGTATTCTTGTGTAAAAGGTATTACCTTTGCTTTAAGTTCCATAAAAATCCCTCGCAAATTAACAAAAAATCCTTGCCGAAAAGCAAGGATACGGTTATTTTTTGCATAGCTTTTTCGGGCGCAGATATACTCTTTGCCCCTCAAAACCACCTATTAACAGCACCTTGCCGATCTCTCGTATCGGCTTAAAGATCCAATTCGAGTTATTATAGCATAAGATGATCTGTTTGTCAACAGCTGCTGACTATATTTTTGCGCTCGGTAAAAATCACCCCACAAATGCCGGTCGCATTTGCGGGGACCCCGATTAACACTGTAGATCGAAACGCAAAGTTTATAAATACGTTTTCTACAGCGTTTTACCATCGCCTGTTCCTCCGGATCTTGAGCTTTACAGACGGCAGATTTCGAAAACAATTACACGGTTTTTTGCTTCGCAAAAAACTTCCAACGTTCATCGTTCATCGTTCATAGTTCATCGTTTTGCTCGCCGACTATAGCCCACAATTCACTTTCTGTCACCTCCACATCCGACGAAGCGTACCTCACGTGGAGAACATCTCCCGGGTGGATGTGGTTTTCGCCGTGCTCGTCCACGCGGGAACCGCCCTTTTCTCCGTGGTTTACAGAAAGCACGAACAGATTATTGGGCCAGAAAATATCCCGCACCTGCTTGCCCACCGCAAAAGATCCCTCTGCCACGGTTACGTGGGTATCCTTTACCACGGGACGGCTGCTCCGGAAGGTTTCCTCGTTGCGGGCTTCGATAACGCTGTCGTTAATAGAGCTTAGTCCCAGCACCTCGGTTATGGAATATGCAACCGCAGAAACTATAATTACGGGAATAATATTTTCGTAGCAGGAAAGTGCCTCCACTCCGAAAAAGACCGCGGTAAGGGGCATTTTCATCATACCGGAAATGCAGGCGCATATTCCCAGCGCCAGTATTACGGTGTAATATTCCTGCCCAAGCCCCAAATGCTTCACGCAGATATTTCCAAGAATACTGCTAACCACTGCGCCCAATGCGATAATGGGAAGGAATATACCGCCCGTAACGCCGTTTGTGTTTGCAAAAAGGGTTAAAAACCATCTCACAAGCAGTATTCCGAACAGCAAAAGTATGCTTTTATCAAACTCA
Organism: Clostridia bacterium; assembly: GCA_017537345.1. GTDB lineage: Bacteria > Bacillota > Clostridia > Oscillospirales > CAG-382 > SFLA01. The sequence continues at coordinate 202,847 of JAFYKY010000012.1, forward strand.
AACAAACCTAAGGTAAGCTCGTGTCCCGTGGATATAAGGTCGTACGAAAGTATACCCAAGCCAAGAGTGATAGCGAGTATCACACATATCCGCAGATAAAAGGGCACCTTTGCAAACAGATTTTTGGAAAAACGGTTTATATATTCATAAGATTTCAAAAACGCCGCCGCAAACACACCCAATCCAAGTCCAACCCCAAGAGGGATCCACATATCTTTAAGGGAAAGCACCTTCAGCGCCTCTTCAAAGGCGAAAAGGCTTGTGTTTACCCCCAGCAGAGGGGATAACACGGATGCGGTAAGGGCTGCGGAAAGCACGGAAATGGCAGAAACCATTATTATCATCGGAGAAATTCTGTGGTGTGCTTCCTCCACCGCAAACATCATACCGGAAATAGGTGCGCCGGTAGCCACGGAAAATCCCGCACATGCGCCGCCCGTCATTGCGTAACGGGAATAGGCTTTTTGCTTTTTTGCAAAAAGATCCACCACGCCGTTTCCCACGGCAGTACCCATCTGCACCGAAGGACCTTCGTTGCCCAAAGGCACGCCGATAAAGAAAGATATGAGGGAAAGTATAAATACCCACACGAGGTTTACCGCCCAGCGGAAGGAAATTATTCCCCGCATCAGGGCAATAGAGGTGGGGATTCCTCCTCCGCGCACGTTGGGATGCTTGGTAAGCACCGCCTTGTAAACAAGCGCCGCCGCGGCAATTACCGCCAAAGCGGGAATGACTGCCCAAAGGTGGGTGCGCATAAATCCGTATGCGCTTTCGGAAAAATGAATGATCTTTCCTGCGCAGAACTTGTATATCATTACAACCGATGCGGTTATCACACCCGTAAGGGAACCGAACACCACCGCAGGCATTATTAAGTTTATAATTCTTCTTTTTATCCGTTTTCTGTTTTTCATACTCTTTCTCCGAAAAACACGTTTTTAAATATTTTAATACGAGTACATATTTTAATACAAATTAAACCAAAATGCAACATCGTTTATTTTGAGTTGAGCTTGGTTTATTTCAATTTTCTCGGCGTATCCGTAAGCCCCAATATATAATCTGCGGAAACGTTATAGAATATTGCCAACAGCTTAAGCTTTTCGCCGCTTATGTCCGCTTTGCCCGTTTCAATTTTGCTGTATTGCTGCTGTGTTGTTTTGATCACTTTTGCAACGGCTTCTTGGTTAAGATCTCTGTCTTCGCGTAATGCTCTTATTCTGTTCATAACGTCACTCCTTCCAAACAAACGTATTTTACACTACATCTAAAAGATGTATTGACATTTACACCTAATAGGTGTAAAATATACTCGATAATTTAAACGAAAGGAGAAATTATGGATAAATCCTTGGAAAATTTAATATACAACTTAAAATGGTTGAGAAAAGAGCTGAATCTGTCCAAAAAGCAAATGGCAAAGAGTCTGGGCATCGGCGTGGGGAGCTTGAATAAAATGGAAAACGGTGTTTATCCGCCAAGATTAAAAGCAAAAGTTCTTTTGGCGGTGTGGGATAATTTCGGCATTTATCCCAGCGTTTTGCTTGAAATAAGGATTGATGAAAATAATAAAGACGCGCTTGCTTGTCGTCCGTAGCCGCAAGGAAAACAAAAATCCGCGCACCGCGGATCTTTACCGAACCTTTTCACTCTTACTTCTTACCTCTTGCCTCAAAAAAGCACCCCGCAGGGTGCTTTTTCGGATCGTTTGTTATTCAACTATTACCGTTCCGTCTTCTTTTACGGTAATATTCATACCGTCCTTGACGTAATCCAGAAATTCATCGCCCAGGCAGTCAATAACGGGCATAGATGTGCCTTCCACCCACACGTCTGCAAGCACTGCGCCTGCGGCGGCAAGGGAATCTATATGGTTTGAAAACAGCATACAAGCGGGATTTTTACCCATAGAGCAAGCGCAGTACAGCACCAATCCGCCGGTAGTGGAGCCGATAGTCTGGGGCAGACAAAGGGCTTTGCCCAAAAGAGGCTTTCCGTAAAGCTGTTTGTTGCTCTGGTCGCCGCATTTTACTTCTTTGTCTCCGAACTGCAACGCCATCTGAAGGGAAGCCAGGGTGTTGAAGCCTTCGGTGGTAACGACAGCCTCCGCCGTTACTTCACCGGGAGTAATAACTCTGCCTTTAAATTCTTTCATCAGCTTTTACCTCCCGTAATGGTTGTTAAAATTTCAGCATCGGTATAATATCTCGCGCTGGTGTAGGTTCTCAGCTTATTGGACGAGGTGATAACGGGCATCTTTTTGCATAGAGGGTTGTTCATATACATAAGGGGGCATATATAAGAGGTAATAACGCCCGTTGCTTTAAGCCTTGCGGCGTATTCGGTTTTTTCAAACGCCTCCAGCACGCCGGGGGAAGCGGTGAACACGGTGTTAATAACAACCTTCTTTTTCCCCGTCTGCTTTAAACCTTCCTCTATTTTTACTGACCAATCCTTTAACTGCTCAAGAGAAAGGTGGGGGCATCCCACAAAGCAAAGCTTAGGCTTCGCATCGGGATTTTTCCATATAACGGGGTAATCGTTCTTTACACGCTCCAGCTCCGCATCGTCTATAACGTAAACCTTTGCGCCCTCTTTTATAAGGCTTTCTCCCTGCTCAACCGCTTCGGGAGTAAGGTTTTCTATATGGTACAGTCCCACCGCGCCGTTGGACGCGGTCGCCGCGCCGAAATCCTTAAGATATGCGCAAGCCGTATCATTAAGTTCACTTCCCAGCCATTTATCCAGACCCTTTACGAAGGGAACGTCTTCCATTACCTTCATACCGATAGCGGATCCCAGCAGCTGTGCTTCGGGCTTTTTGGTGGTTTTGATTTCAACTATCCATGTAGCTTTTCTGCCCTCGTCGGTAAGCAGACCGAAATAAGGGACGTAACCCACAATAGAGCCCATAATATCTATAATACCGGAGTTTCTGTTGCATCTTGCACCAAGGACGGAATTTGCGTATACAACTGCGCTGGATTCAGCCCAGGAAAGTATATCGCCCTTGCCCGGCTTGTTGCCCACCTCGTCCATATAGCAGGTGCAGGTGAATGCGTTTTTATCCATAAGTCCCAGCTTGTTAAGCTGTTTTTCGTAAAAATCCTGCTTGGTATACATGAATTTATTAAAAACAAGGTTTTGCAAAAAGTTTGCGGGTACGTTTTTGTCCACGGGGCGGGGGTCAACGGAAAAGGTCTGTCCCGATTCCACGCCCGCATCAATAAGCTGCTGCATAAGATCGTAAACGGGGGACATTACCTTAAGTCCGAAAGAGGTTACCAGATGGTTGTGCTTTGAGGTTACGGGCACCATTTTCTCTGCCTCAAAGGCTTCGCCGTACATAACCATGGTCTTCATAACCTTTGCCATGGTTTCTCCCTGTGCGCCGTCAAGAATTTGCTGTTGCTGTTCGGTAAGCTTCATATTATATTATACACTCCTTACAGTTTCATTGCTATATCCCACGCCTGCCATATAACGGTGCGCAGGTTTCCTACCTTGCAGGCATCGCCGATCACGTGCACGCCCTTGGTAGCAACGGGGGCGGGGTTGTATCCGACAGAAAGTATTACGCTGTCTGCTTCTATATCCTCGGTGGTTCCGTCGCCGTGTTTTATTGTTACGCTGTTTTCGGATATTTTAACAACGCCGGTCTCAAGATATACGGGCACGTTGTTGGTCTTAAAGCAATCACGCAAATAGCTTGTGTTCGCAAGGCATATACCGGGGGTGGTAATAAGATCGTCCTGCATTTCCACAATACGGGGCTTTTTGCCCTGCAGGAACAGATCGTATGCGATCTCGCATCCCGTAAGTCCGCCGCCGATAATGACCACGTTTTCGCCCACTTCCTTTTTGCCCAGCAGATAATCCACCGCTTCAACGGCGTTTTCAACGCCGGGAATGGGAATACGCTTTGCCTTTGCGCCGGTAGCTACTATAATTTCGTCCGCTTCAAGGCTCTTTATATCGGTAATTTCGGTGTTAAGCTTTACTTCGATGGGATGAACGGTTATTTCACGTCTGTACCACTGAATAAGGGCTCTGTCTTTTTCTTTAAAGGAAGGCGCCGCCGCGGCAATAAATACACCGCCCAGCTTATCGGATTTTTCATACAGAGTTACCTTGTGGCCTCTCTTTGCGCAAAGTATAGCCGCCTCCATACCGCCGATACCGCCGCCGATAACGGCAACACTCTTTTTCTTTTTGGCGGGAGCAACGTAATATTTCTTGCTCTGCATGGTTTGGGGGTTCAAAGCACAGCGGGCAAGACCCATGGTGTCGGTAAGCTCTTGGGTGTTTGCGTGTCCCTTGGAGGAAGAGAAGTTAAAGCATCCTGCGTGACAGCAAATACAAGGTTTAATTTCTTCTTTTCTGTCTTCAATAAGCTTTGTTATCCATTCGGGGTCGGTAAGGAACTGTCTTGCTACGCCCATAGCGTCTATTTTGCCTTCCGCAACAGCCTGCGCGCCGGTTTCGGGGTCCATTCTGCCTGCGCACACCACGGGAATATCCACAAACTTCTTTATGTGGGCAACGTCTTCAAGGTTGCAGTTTTCGGGCATATACATAGGGGGATGCGCCCAATACCAGCTATCGTAGGTGCCGTTGTCCGCATTAAGCATATCGTAGCCTGCATCCTGCAGATATTTTGCGGCTTTTTCGCTTTCTTCCATGTTTCTGCCCACCTCGGTGTATTCCTCGCCGGGCATTGCGCCGTAGCAAAATCCCTTCATTTTGGACTCTACGGAATAACGGAGCGAAACAGGGAAGTCCTCACCGCAGGCTTCTTTAATGGCTTTTACAACTTCTGCGGCAAAACGGTAGCGGTTTTCAAAGGATCCGCCGTAATCATCGGTACGCTTGTTAAAAAATTCTATTGCGAACTGGTCAAGCAGATATCCCTCGTGTACGGCGTGTACCTCAACACCGTCAACTCCGGCATCCTTGCACCGCTTTGCTGTCTTTGCAAAGGCTTCAATAATTTCGTGTATCTGCTCCACCGTCATTTCGGGGCATTCGATATCGTGAGCCCAGCGGGAAGGCTGCTTGCTGGGGGACGCCAGCTCGTGGTTGGTGTCTATAATGGGTTTTATAAGCGCTCTCGTAAATTTGTTTTTATGTAAAGGTGCAACCAGCTCGGTGATCGCCCAGGAACGTCCCATTCCCGCAGTAAGCTGAACAAACAGCTTGGTGTCGGTCTTGTGGATCTCGTCCATAAACACCTTAAGGTCCTTAAACATCTTGGGGTTTTGCCACAGCCATTTTCCCCAGAAGGTATCTCTTAAGGGTGCAATTCCGGGGATAATAAGTCCCACGTTATTGTTGGCTCTTTCCAAAAACAGCTTTGCCGCTTCCTTGTCAAAGTGGCAGCCGCCCAGTTCAAACCAGCCAAACAGAGAAGTTCCGCCCATAGGGCACATAACTATTCTGTTTTTTATCTCCACGTTCCGTATTTTCCAGGGGGTGAATAACGCCTTGTAACCGGCATCCATATCTGATCGCTCCTTTTAAATTTTTTACATATAAATTATATATAAAAACCGCCCGTCTGTCAAGGCGCACCGGAGCAACTGTGGATTTTAAACTATGAACGATAAACTATGAACTATGGTTGATTTTTGTTCGCAGAACAAAAATCTTCCGCGCCCGTTCAAATCCCCTCACACAAAAAACAAAAAAGCAGGCATTTAGCCTGCTTTTCTGTTTTGGCGGAGAAGGAGGGATTTGCTCTCGCCTGCGGGCTCGGTCAGGGTTGGCTCTGACAGCCCACCGGGCTGTCATTCACTACCAACCCGTTCAAATCCCTTCACACAAAAAACAAAAAACACCCCATAAATGGGATGTTTTCTGTTTTGGCGGAGAAGGAGGGATTTGAACCCTCGCGCCGGTTACCCGACCTACACCCTTAGCAGGGGCGCCTCTTCACCACTTGAGTACTTCTCCGTAGGAAATTAAATTGTAATGAGGAATTAGGAATGACCCACCCCAAAAACGCATAGCGTTTTCGGGGAACCCCGGGAATGAGGAATTGCGGTTGATTTTTGCAAAGTGTTGCAAAAACCTTCCGATACGGACAGCCGAGGACGTCTGTCCCTACGGTTATCGAAACCTCATTCTGTTCGATAATTCTTTCGGGGTCCCCGCAAAAGCGTTTTTTGTGTTAAACTACTGTCTGCTTGCGGTACTTCCCAAAAACCTTTTGTGGGGTGATTCTTTGGCGGAGAGAGTGGGATTCGAACCCACGGCCCGTTGCCGGGTCACTGGTTTTCAAGACCAGCTCCTTAAACCGCTCGGACATCTCTCCGTAAAGGTGCAAATAAGAATATAGCACAAGCGCTTCGTTTTGTCAACCTTTTTTATAAACCTTTTAAAAAAAGGCTGTTATTTGTTACAAAATTGTTGCGAATAAGTTGACAAATTAAAACCCCTGTGATATTATGTTTTTGTAACAATGGCACAATTATACTCCATTGTTTGAAATTTGTTTTAATAAAATAAATAAAAGGAGAAAAAACAAATGAAAAAAGCATTATCTATTATGCTCACAATGTGTATGGTTCTTTCTTTGTTCGCAACGTTTGTAATTTCCGCATCCGCAGAAGCAACAAACCTCGCGGCAGGCAAGAGCTATGTTACTTCTCAGCTTTACAGACAGGGCGGCAAAGAAGCCGGCTGGGGTTGGGACGAGAACGCAGCTATCTCTTATCCCGATGAAGATGGCAAGTCTCTTACCGACGGCGTGTACGCTCCTGCAGACGACGATTATCTTGATCCCGTTTGGGCAGGCTTCTCTCAGGACCCCGTTTACAAAGAAGTGGGCTACCACACCATCACTGTTGACCTTGGCGCAACCGCTAACATTTCCGAAGCAGTTGTATACATTGCTTCCGGTACTCAGGGCAACGGTATCGGCGCTTCCGGTGCTACCGTTGAAGTTTTCGTATCTGATGACAATACCAATTGGACCTCCGTTGGTACTGCTGAAGGCGCAGCTGCAACCGACGTAGATTACGTTGCACTTTCCGTTAAGGGCGCTGCTTCCGGCAGATACGTTCAGTTCAGACTCGTTCGCGGCGGCTGGCTCTTCGTTTCCGAAGTAGCAGTATTTGAAGGCGCAGCAGCAGTTGTTGAAGATAAGGTTATCAACCTTCTCGGCCTTGCAAACACTATAACCGAAACCAACTGCCAGGCAAACGACCTTGCGTACACCTGGAACGCAGACGGCGCTGAGATCAAGTGCCTCGGCACTGAGTGGCCCAGCATCACCGTTAAGTTCAACGAACTCGTTACTATCGACGTAGCGAAGACTTATCTCGAAATCGAAGCAACCGTTGAAGGCGGTAACGGTACCTCCATCCGTCTCCTCGGTCCCGTTGACGATGCCGGCGCAGTAGAAACCGACGACATCTATCTCCAGCACTTCGATACCGATATCACTCCCGACGGCGGCGGCGACGCTCCCGCAGGCAGCACCATTTCCTACAAGCTTCCCGTTTCCGAACTCGCATACTGCATTTATGACGGCGATCACAAATACGCAGGCAAGAACCCCATCACCGCAGAAGAAATTTCCTTCTCCGGTCTCCAGGTATTTGCAAGCGGCAAGGATTGCGTAGTTAACATCACCAAGCTCAACCTTATCGTTCCCGGCGAAGCTTCCGCTCCCGTTATCAAGGAAGTTGTTACCGTAGACGGTGATGTTACCGACACCGGCTGGGCAAAGGATAAGTGGATCACCGTATCCGGCGAAAACGGCTCTTGGCAGTATCCTACCAAGAAGGAAGTAGCAGCAGGCACTCCCATTCCTACCTTCACCTACAAGTTCCAGCTCAGAGCAGACGATGCTAAGCTTTACGGCGCATTGGTACTCGACGGCGTACACGAAGAAGAA
>JAFYKY010000013.1 GCA_017537345.1 Clostridia bacterium
CAGAGTTTCCTTCGGTAACAGAATTATGAGACAGACCGAAGCTTACGTGCCCATTATGATCGCCTGCGGAGGAACGGAGACCGAAGCGCTGGACGATATTCTGGCAAGAAAGATACTGCGTAAGCTGGAGCAGTTGAGCCCCGCTTTTGTTAAAAGCGAAAGCGAAAACCTTTTGAACCTGCTGGACGAGCTGTTCGGGCTTAAAAATCTGCCCCAAAGCAGCGAACAAATAAAGCGGATTAAAAGGAACGTATAATACTCTTAACCTTTTTTAAGGGGGGAACGCTATGCAAGACAAAACGTTGGATATAATGCACCGCAGATATTCGGCATTTCTGGAAGCCAAAGGGAATGAGCCGGAAAATGATAAAATGCAACGCGCCCTGCTGCGCGCCGATAAAAAAGGAGAAAAAAGCGATACCGTTCTGAGCACCTGCGAAATTAATACCGACTGGGTGGACAGAATTGAAAACGCGCTTCCCTATATTGACCGCGCCATAAAGGAAAACAGACAGTTTATTTTGAGGCAGGGAGAAACCGTGCCTATAGAAAAAGCCCGCAGGATTTCAAAAACATCCGTAGAGCATCTGGCGCGCCACAGCCAGATGATAACGAGAGCGCCCGCGCCGGGCGAGGACATAATCCCCGAAAAGATACTGATGACAGAAAACGTCGGCACCTACGCGGTATACGAAAACCGTTTTTTGTATATGCTTCTTTGCTACATAAAGGATTTTGCAGAGATAAAATACGCAAAAATATGCGAAAACGCCAATTTGTTTTCCTCTGAAATCGAGATCGATAAAAACTTTGGTGACAAGAACAAAAAAATAAGCTTTTCGCTTAAATACAAAGAGGTTTCGGCACGGGCAGTTTCCGAAGAAAGAGCAAACAAAACGGCGCAGGGACTGTTACGTATCAAGAATATCATAGCGGAAACGGAAACGTTTCTCAAAACCGGTCTGATGGTGGAAGTATCCACCGCGCCCTTGCTCAAGCCGCCTATTGCGAGAACGAACGTGCTTTTGCAAAACACCTGCTTTTCAAAAGCATTGGAATTGTACGATTATCTGGCAGCGTACAGCGGAAACGGATATACGGTAAAAGAGCTTTACAAAACTTCGGGTGCACTGAAGGACGAAGCCAGAGCCGATTACGCAGAGCTTGTTGCGCTGACATCTTATCTTTCCTACCGAAACGGCGGTCTTTACGATGAGCTGGAGGAAAGATACAGAGAATACCGCGAGGAAAAGCTGAACGAAGAACGGCAAGCAAGAGAAAAGCGCATACAAGAGCTTAAGCAGGTGATCGGCGATACCGATACCGCGGTTACGGAATACGTTATGGCGCTTGAGGATAAATGCGCGGATGCCCGTGAACAGTTGAAGCGATTGGACGAAGGCAAAAAGCTTCTTGCGGAGGCAGAGAAAAAACTGGAGGAAGCGCAGGCCATACGCGACGCCGCCAACCGTGAGATCGACAGCGCAAGAACGGAGCTTCGCCGCCGTGAAGAACGGGAGCGCATAACCGCCGAAAAACACAGGCAGGAATTGGGATATGCGGAAACTTCTCTTATGCGCAAGGATGAAGAGATTAAAAAAATAACCGCAAACCAAAAAGAAGAAATACAAAAACTTACCGAAAAGTTCAACGCGGATTACAGCGAGCTTGCGGAAAGATACCGTTTGCAGTGCGCCATAATGCAAGGCGAACAACTGGCAAACGGCAATTCCGAAATAAAAGAGAAAAGCCTTTCCAAAGAAGAATTTTTAAAGCTGGAAGCGGAATACAACGCTTTTAAAAAATATTTTGAAGCGTGCTGGAAAGAAACCAAAAAGCAAATACGCCGTAAGGAGCTTTGGGGAAAATAATTTACGGCAGGCAGAAGGGAGGAAAAAATGAAAAAACCGACAAAGAAATTGTTTTTTACCATTGCGGTAACCGCAATCCTCATATTTATTACCGCGATCATATTCTGCGTCAGCATTTTGGGCAACAAAGATCTGAAATACATACAGCTTTATCTCAACTCTGCTTTTGCAAGCTCCGAAGCGGTTTATATGATAATCGCTTTCTCCCTGGCTCTTTTGGCGGCTCTGTTTTTGCTGACGCTTTCCGTGATTCCCCTACTGATCCCAATTACAAAAAGGCACAGAAAGCTTATAAAACTGTTCGGCAAACGCAAAAAGAACAAAAAACGCGACGGAAACAGATTTTCTCAGCTTTCGCGTATTGACAGGGAATCGAAAGCGCAAAAGGTTAACCCCTACGATACCTGCGAGCTTAACGAGCTGTGCGAAAGGTTCCGCGAATACGCGGCAGGAAAGCTGGGGCTGTATTACGATATTGCGGATATACGCCGTTTTATCGCGGGAATGGGAATATCAAAGCTTATCATACTCCGCGGTATGTCCGGCACGGGAAAAACCTCTCTTGCCTATGCCGCAGGTGAATTCTTCGGTAATTCCTCCACGGTAGTTCCCATTCAGCCTATGTGGAAGGAAAGATCCGATATGATCGGATACTTTAACGAATTCACCAAAAAGTTCAACGAAACCACAATGCTGTGCAAGCTTTACGAAGCCGGTGGAAAGAAGGACGTATA
>JAFYKY010000014.1 GCA_017537345.1 Clostridia bacterium
CGCTGTTTTCAATGCAGAACAGCGGGATTTTTGTATTTCTTGAAAACGCGTTGCGACATACATCAATTTCGTTGTGATATACACATCTCCTTTGATTGCGACATATAAAAGGAGGAAAACACCATGAAAATCAGCACCGCCGCCAGAGAATATCTTATCGAAATCGAAGTCCGCAAATTCACTCCCAAGACTATCCGCAGTTATCGGAATAACCTCAATCTCTTTTTGCGCTACTGCGAAACCGAGGCGCAGATTACAGATGTGGATGAAATCACCCTTGCGACCATCCGCCAATTTACCAGCTATCTTTCTTCCAGAGGCAAAAAGGGCAGTTATATCAATGGGCTGTTGCGCGTCGCGAAAGTGTTCATTCAATATTGCTACGACGAGGGCTACGGCGGCTTCAATACCCGCAAAAATTTCAAGTGGTGCAGACAAGACAAAGCGGTTATCATGGCATTCAAGCCAGAAGATGTGCGCCGTATGGTGAAATCGTGCAAGGGCGGCGACTACTTGAACATCCGCGACGCGGCAATCATAACAACACTCTTTGAAACTGGCATCCGTTGTTGGGAACTGTGTTGCATCCAGAAGAAAGACATACACGATGATTTCATACTTATCAATGGCAAGAACCACAAACAAAGGGTTGTTCCTATTACCCCTGTTCTGCGAAAAGCCTTGCTAAAATACGATGTGGCGGCGGCGAATTACTTCACCCTCAAAAACACCGATGATTACTACTTTCTTTCCAATCATGGGCGGCAACTGACCAATAGCGCAGTTGAACACATCATAAAAAGGCATGGCGAGGGCATTAGCGGAATCCGCGTGTCGCCGCATACTTGCCGCCACTTCTACGCGCAACAGCATATCAAGATGGGGACAGACCTCTACACCATATCCCGCCTTTTGGGACATGAAAGCATACAAATTACGCAGACCTATTTGAACAGCCTCCGCAACGAGGATATAATAAAAATCGCAAAACAAAAAAGCGTCCTGCTTTCAATGTAAAGCAAGACGCGGCGCGGAACAGTATAGACGCAAAAAGAGGGACAGCCGCAAGTGCTGTCCCCTTTTGTCGTTTTGGAGAATTAGGAAAACATTATCCCCACAATTACTTTCACAAGAAAATTATACCAAAAAATTTTCCAAAAGTCAAAAAGCGGGGTTTGATTTGATTTTTTGTGTTGCCCGCGATACGGAAATCACGGCGCGTGTCGGAGGTGGCGGGAGGCGGAAACCTCCCGCTTTATATTACAAGATGCTTTCAAGGATTGCCTTTGCATCCACTTCGTTCAAGTCCCATTTGCTCCAATCCTGTTCTTTGGGTATCTGCGCGTTTAGGATTGGCTTGTGGCGGCGAATATAATCGCCCTCTCTTTCCCCAATCTCTGCAAGTTTGTCCGCGTATCGGCGGCTCTTGGCATAGTAAAGCACATCAAAGGAGATTGGGTGTCCCTTGCGCTCCGCCTCGGAAATAATGCGGTATTTCTTTTCTGTTCCCTTTTGAATACATGCATAATGCTGTGCAATCCGCCGCAGCATATTTGCGCTCTTTCCGATATAAACAATCTTATCGTCTATTTTGATGCAGTAAATTCCCGCGTGTTCATACTTTTCTGCAAGCCCTTTGCGCTTCATCCAGTTATACGCATTATCTTCATAGGTTGCCATTAGAACACAAACTCTCTTTTGGGGAGGGGTTTGGGTCTTTGCTTACCC
>JAFYKY010000015.1 GCA_017537345.1 Clostridia bacterium
TCTTTGAAGATTGCGTTCATAACGGCAAAGAATCTTTCATAGACCTCGATAGCATCGGTATAATTTCCGCTTTTATAATATGCTTTGCCTAAACGAGCGACATTGTTTTCGAATGCTTGGAGCGAATAATCAATATCGCTACACAAGTAGGTTGCTTCTCGCTCGTGGTTGCCCATATACTCATTCACGATCGCCATTGTAGAGTATAGTGTAAGATCTGTGCGAACGGGAAAGTTGCGGGCTTCGGTCGTGGCTAAGTCAAATTTCTTATTTGCACTGTATAAGAAAACCAAATTCTGTCGCGCCCACAAAATATCCGAGACGTTCTTTGAGTTTGTGATTATGAAATTAGCCTGTCTGATCGTTTCGTGGATTATTGCTTCGGCACGTTCCCCTGCATATATCCATCCATTGTCCGGCAATGAAAGAGAAACACCCAAGTTCATACAATTATACGTAATCATATAATTGTTAGGATATTTCTTCAAACCATCCAACAAGATATCGTACGCCTTTAGATATGTGTCGAGTTTGCCATATTCTTGTATACTGTCTGCGCTTGAAACGATTTTAACCGCTTCTTCGGTTTCTGATGTGTTGTCTATGCCGAATAGGAAATCTGTGCTGACATCAAATATTGATGCCAATGGTACGATTTGCGAAATATCGGGCATTCCGGAATCGTTTTCCCATTTTGAGATCGCTTGATACGTTACTCCCAAACGTTCTGCGAGCTCTTCTTGAGTGAATCCACGCCCTTTGCGTAGTTTCTTTATGATTTGCCCCATGGTTGTTGCCATAGCAGCACCTCCTTTAATAGTTTATATCGGTACCGTGATTAAATTATATCACACGTTGCACGGTAACTGAAGCGACTTAAAAATGAGCGTGCTCAACTTTTCGTTGAGTTTATTATAGCACAAAAATGTGAATATATCTACACAGAAGGTATTTCGGAACTCAATCGCTCGCGTCTGGGGCAAGCATAGCGCGTGGATGTCCGCCGCGCCAAATCGGGCAGATGCCCGAACCCACTATCAGCAGAGAAACGGCGATTTAAGGCTCCCTTGTGTAAAGGGAGTCTTTGGTAAGCCATCACCGAAAAAACACCACCAAGAAAATTTCCTTGGTGGTGTTTGTGTTTTCTCCGCTAAAGTTGCAGAGTTGAAACCGTGCTCTTATTCTTTGTCGTGTAAAAAATATCGAAAAACGATAAATAACTATTGACAAACGAAAAACTATATGATATTCTGCAGTTGGAAGAAAAATACTTTTAAGAGGTGAGATAATGAAAAAAACGGTTGTATCCGCAATTTTGATTTCTGCTTTGTTTTTGTTTGGTTGTAATTCTATGAATGATGTTGATATAAAAGCACCGGAAAACGGAGCAGCGTCATACGATAAAGAGTATGAGAACTCCGCACAAGAATCCGAACCCTCCGTTTCGGACGTGAGCGAGAAATCGGATGCATCGGCGGAGGAAAGCGTAGCAGGTGATATTACAACAGCGGATTTTGATTGCCTGTATCTTGTTTCCGAAGATACGTCCACCAGAGTAGAGGTTACCCGTTGTACTGTAAACATAGCCGGCTACGGCGAGTATTCGGTGCCGTCCTCTGGTACAATACCGTATTGCGAGCCGCAAAACGGCGACGGCGCGTATCTTATAAGCCTTAATACAGAAGCGGATTCCGTAACAGTCCTTTGCTGGGATGCGGACATGTGGGCAGCCGGCATAGTGGGGGACGGTACTCCCGTGGAATTAAACAACGGCACCGCTGTTTTCGGCGGTCGTAATATATACTGCATCACCGTTGAGTGGTACGGGAACAATCCCTTGTGCAGCGGAAAAGCGGAATATTGGTTTGCTGTATGTGAATTTATTGATTAAAAAGGAGAAAGAAAATGCCAAAAATACCTTCCAAGGCTTCGGTCATAATTTCAATAATACTTTCCGTGGCGTTCGGCGCCATCGTTGTGGGATTGGGTGTATTTTTGCCCTTTGAAATGGCGCGCTCGGGTCCTACGGAGGATTTCGTACGGGTGCTTTTGTCGGATAAATTGGGCGAAACGTATAAGCTTTGGTTTATGCTGTGGTGCTATGCAATATTAACCGTCGCTTTCGTATGCTGTATTGCCGTAACTCTGCTTTTGCTCCGCGTTCGCAAGGGACTCGTGTTCACCCCGAAAAGTGTTTCCTATATCCGTTTCGTTTCCTGGACCTGCGTTCTTCTTGCGGCGATCATTTTTATCGCCCAGTATTTCCACTCAGCGGCGTTTATCGTTACTCTCGCTATGTCGTTCCTCGGACTTTGCCTGCGCGTCGTTAAAAACGTCATTGAAGCGGCAACCGAGATAAAGAACGAAAACGACCTTACTGTTTAACGGGAGGGGAGTAATATGATAATTATAAATCTGGACGTTATGATGGCAAAAAGGAAAATGTCCCTTAACGAGCTTTCGGAAAAAGTGGGCATCACCCTTGCCAATCTGTCCATTCTCAAAAACAACAAAGCAAAAGCTATTCGTTTTTCCACCCTCGATGCTATCTGCCGCGCACTGGATTGCTCGGTGGAGGATATTATCGAGTACAAGCCCGATGACTTAACGGAGGTATAACTATGGATAACGGTACCGAAAACACCGCTTTTGAACCTTTAACGCCGCCTTTTTCGGGATTTGAGAGCGTTTTTGCCTGGCTGTGCCTGCTTTTGGGCTATTTGTTCTGCCGTGCGTTCCCTCTGCCCGATAACCCTCTGGGAATGTTTATAGTAATTCTCGCCTCCCTTTGCGTAACCGCTGTATTGGTGTTAAAAAAGGGCGGGAGATTCAACGCTTCTGCCACGACCTCCGCACTCCTTTGCGTGGTGTTCGGAGCTGCTGTGTTCGTTTCGGCAGACGCTTTCGCGCAGTTTCTCGCCTTTCTCGGCTCGGTGCTAGGCTATAGCTATTTCGTTTATACCGCAACGGGAAACAAAATAGAAAAAGGATTTTCCGATCTTTTGCCCGCAGATTTCGTAAAGGCTCTTTTCATAATGCCCTTCAGACGCTTCGGCAAGCTGTGGGTCGCAATGTTTTCAGGCAAGAAAGGCAGTAAGATTATATGGAAGATACTGCTGGGCGCGGCTGTTGCCGTAGTACCCACTTTTGCCGTAGTAACCCTGCTTTCTTACGATGAGGGCTTTACCAAGCTTTTGGATAACGCTTTTAGCTTTCTTGAGGATTTCAGCTTGTTTTCCCATTTGTTTTCGCTGTCCGTCGGTGGAATAATCGCTATGTACGTGTTCGGAACCTACTATTCCTGTACGGAAAGAGATCTGGATAGTATGATCACCGCGGAAGACAAAGAACGTCTTGAAAAAATACGTTTTCTTCCCGCCCTTACGACCGCGGTCGCGCTGATCCCTCTTGTAGTGGTGTACGTATTCTTTTTCGTTTCCCAATGGCAATATTACGTTTCGGGCTTTTCCGGCGCATTACCGGAGGGATTAAGCTATGCAACCTATGCCCGCAACGGATTTTTCGAGCTTTGCGCCGTTTCTGCCATAAACTTTTGCATACTCTTCGCGGTATCCTTGGTAATGAAGCGCCAAAGCAAAGGGGAAGGTATGCTTCTCAAAGCCGCAAACGTGGTTATATCCCTTATGACGCTGGTCCTCATCGCCACGGCGATGTCCAAAATGGCTTTGTATATCCAAAGCTACGGGCTTACGGAAAGACGTGTGGTATCATCCTGGTTTATGGTGCTTCTTGCGATAATATTCGTTATAATAATCGCAAAGCAGTTTATAAAAAAGATAAAGGTGCTGCCCGCATCGGGAATTGCGGTTGCGTTGATGCTGGCGCTCCTCACACTTTCGAATTATAACGGCATTATCGCAGATTACAACGTGGACAGATATATCGAAGGAGAACTGGAGAGTGTGGATCTGGATGAATTGTACGACCTCGGCACTCCTGCGTTGCCCGCACTTCTTCGCTATGTCGAATACTATGAGCAGAAGAACGGCGTGGAGATAAAGAAATATATAATCGATGATTCCGCCGACCGTTCGGAGATAAAGGACGACGGTGTTGCATATTTCAGCTCCTTATATGTCCGCATTTTTAAATCGGAGCTTGAAAGCAAAAAGTCTTTCACCGCCTTTTCCGTGCCGGATCTGAAGGCTAAAAAAGCACTTGAAGCATATTTAAATGAATAAAATCAGCTAAACAAAAAACAAAGGAGAGCAAATTTGCTCTCCTTAAATTTTTGATAGCTTGAAGTCGGTATATTACTTATACTTGCGCTTTCTTGCAGCCTCAGACTTCTTCTTGCGCTTTACGCTGGGCTTCTCGTAATGCTCTCTCTTACGGAGTTCTGCCTGAACACCGCTTCTGAGGTAGCTTCTCTTGAATCTGCGAAGGGCGCTGTCTATGCTCTCATTTTCTTTAACCTTGATTTCAGCCATTTTTTGTCCCTCCCTCCGTACCTGACGGGATTTTTGTCATAATATGGTTATTATACCAAAAACTTTCTGTTATGTCAATACTTTACAGAGCAGCCTTTGCGGTTTCAACAAGCTTTGCGAAAGCAGCCTTGTCGGAAACTGCGAGCTCTGCAAGCATCTTACGGTTGAGGGTGATACCGCTCTTCTTAAGACCGTTCATAAAGCGAGAGTAGTTGATACCTTCAACCTTGCACTGTGCGGAAATTCTGGTGATCCAAAGTGCGCGGAAATCTCTCTTCTTCTGCTTTCTGCCGATGTAAGCGTAGTTGCCGCTCTTGAGAACAGCCTGCTTAGCCATCTTAAAATGCTTACTTTTTGCGCCCCAATAGCCCTTAGCGAGCTTTAAGGTTTTATTTCTTCTCTTTCTGGTAGAAAGAGCGCCTTTTACTCTTGCCATTTCGATTTATCCTCCGTTAATGATATTACCTTATTTGGAATAAGGGATGAGCCTGTTGAGATCGTTCATTCTGGTAGTGCTTACATAAGAAGCCTTACGGAGCGCTCTCTTGCGTTTTGCGGTCTTGAGACCGGTCTTATGACGGTGGCCGGGGTGACCCATTTTTACTTTGCCGCCGGCAGTCCAGGTAAGTCTTTTAGCTGTTGCCTTGTGTGTCTTAATTTTGCCCATTGTTATCTTCCTTTCGTTTATTTGCCGTTCTTTTCGGTGCAAGTATCATTATCATGTTACGTCCGTCAAGCTTGGCAGGTTTTTCAACCACACCTTGTTCCTCACAAGCATCTGCAAACTTTTGCAAAAGCGTAAGTCCGTTTTCGGTGTGCGCCATTTCTCTGCCGAAGAACTTAACCAGAACTTTAACGCGGTTTCCTTTTGTAAGGAATTCGTGCGCTTTGTTAAGCTTGGTATTGAAATCGTGAGTGTCGATACGGCATCTCAGCTGAAGCTCTTTAAGCTCTACTGTCTGCTGTTTCTTCTTCATTTCTTTTTCCCGCTTTTCTTTTTCGAAGCGGTACTTACCGAAATCCATTACCTTGCAAACGGGGGGCTTCGCTTCGGGAGCGATCTCCACCAGGTCGAGTCCGGATTCCTCCGCAAGGCGTCTTGCCTGAGCGATGGAAACAATACCGATCTGATTACCCTCCGCATCTATAAGGCGGACTTCACTTGCTTTGATTTCATCGTTGATGAACGATTTAGTGCTGATAACTGATACACCTCCGTGTTAAATACGCTTTTTTACAATAAAAAAAGCTGTGCAAAACAAAAAAGCACAGCAACGTAAACCCATATCGTTAACCGGGATACGAAAACTATTTACCGCGCCTGACACCTTGTCGGCGGGTGAGGAGAAAAACTCCAACTTCTTTGTCCAAAGCATATTACCACGACACACAGCTTTTGTCAATAGGTTTTATCAACTTTTTTCAAGTTTTTATAAAATTTTTCTTCCTTTACCGCATATACATATATTAAGACATAAGGAGGAATTTTTTATATGCCCAGATTATTTTTAAGCCCTTCCACCCAGGAATATAATCTGTATTACGATGGGGACGGCAACGAAGAATATTATATGAATATGATCGCGGACCTTATGGAGCCCTATCTTTCCGCCAGCGGAATTTCTTTTACAAGGAACGACCCCGAAGGCTCGGTAGGTGCTTCGGTGCGTAAATCCAACGCGGGTAACTACGGTCTGCATCTCGCTTTGCATTCCAACGCTTCGGGCAGCGCCAACCCCGGCGGGCAAAGAGGAAGCGATTTTTATTATTTCCCCGGCAGTACGGACGGGAAACGGGCGGCGGATATTTTCGTTTCTCTTTTCAAAAACATATATCCGCTTCCTGAGCGTGTCCGCGCTATTCCCACCACCACGCTTTACGAGGTGCGCAACGCCGTTGCTCCCACGGTGCTTGCGGAAATAGCCTACCACGATAACCCCGAGGATGCGGAATGGATACGGAGCAACCTCAACGTAATAGCCCGCACGCTGTCACAGGGCGTGGCGCAGTATTTCGGCGTGCCCTTCGTTCAGCCGGGAATAACCCAAACCGCCACCGTGCGCACCGCAGGGGGAAGACTTAACTTACGCTCCGCGCCTTCGTTGAACGGACAGATAATAGGCGCAATTCCCAACGGTACCACCGTTTCCGTAACGGGCAGGGAAGGTAATTGGTATGCGGTAATTTATAACGGACAAAATGGCTACGTTTCCGGTGATTATTTGGTCATAAACGGATAAAAAGTATATTATTTGCGCAAAATGACTCCGAAAGGAGTCGTTTTTTATGCTTTCTTATGTCAGACGTTATTCGTTTTTGTTTCTCCTGGGCGGCGGGATATACGTGCTCATAGAGCTTTTGTATCGCAGCAGAAGCCATTTTTCCATGTTTCTTGCAGGGGGACTTTCGGTAGTGCTAATACGTATTATCTGCGGCAGAATAAAGGGGATTGTGCTGCGATGTCTTGTGGGCGGTATCATCATTACTTCGGTGGAGCTTGTGTTTGGTATAATCTTCAATCTATGGCTGGGTATGGAGGTGTGGGATTATTCTCATTTGCCATTTAACATTCTCGGTCAGGTCTGCCCGTATTTCACACTTGCCTGGGCGGCTTTGTCTATCCCTGCTTTGTGGCTGGGAAACCTTATCTGCGGAACTGAAAAACTCCCGTAATCGGGAGCTTTTTAACTATTCTTCGATACTTTCAATAAAATCTGCAAATGCAGTGTCTTTTTTTGAAGAAATCTCCTCTTCAAAGGATACTGTAACACCGTCCGTGTAAAATTCATAGCTATTCAAGTAGCCGTAATCGGCTTCGCCAAACCAACGGTCAACGCTTAAAATCCGATTTCTCAAGGTCAAAGCCCTGTATTCCATATCCTCGTACGTATGTGTAACGGCGTAATCCGAAAAATCGTTTCCTTTTTCAATGCAGACTGTATATCCGTCGTTCTCCAAAACGTACTTTTCACCGTAAGAGACAAACCCAAGCTTGGAAAGCGTATTTTCATCCGTCCAATCGGTCTTTTCAATAACCTCAAGATATCGGTCGGACATTTTGGGGTTGGAAACCTCGGGAAGAATATACGTATCCATAGCCACGAATACGCTTAGCGGCAAAAAGCAAATCAAAACGACCAGCCATACGATACTTAACTTTTTGTGTCTAGCCCATTTTACAGCCAAAAGTATGCCTGCCGCAAGCGGAATTTGCATTACCGCCAACAGTATTACTGCTAATCCCAACGTGAGAGCATCGTAAAAAAAACTTGCTCCTATCAAAAATATCCCTCCTTTAATATTGTAATAAAATTCTATCATGTACGATAATTCTTGTCAACAAAATGTTCCCCGACATCAAAAAGCTGTTGTCCCAAAACATCGGCTTGAGTGACATGTTCGAGAATACTAATACCAGCCGTTGATATCAAATTTTTCAGGGTGAGTAGCAATTGTTACCCCGGGTTTGAATTCATGTTCAAAAATACCCGAAAAATCTCCAACGTAAACTTCTGTTTTTGAAGTTTCATCGCTGATATAATAAACTCTTTTGCCTGTTTCCAGCAAAGATGCATATTTTTTCTTCGCTTCATTAGTTAGCGCGTACAAATAAGATACAAAATATGGTCTTTCTTCAAATACAAGGTCAATTTCGTGTCCTATATTTAATAATTGTGTGAATTCTTCTAAATTCATAAGTGCCCTCTATTATAACAAAAACGGAATAAGACATAAATATATTTTTTTACTTAATTATATTTTTGTCAAGGTGTATCATGCCGAGCAAATGGTTGTCAACCATATTTACAAAAAATATCCTTGTGCTACCTTATAAGGTCCCTCAAATAAATAAAACTTGGTTCCGGGTTTAAGTGTTTCGAAAAAGGCAAGGCAAGCTTCGTTATCAACCAACATCTTAAGTTCGATATGCCCTTCATTTTCTTTGTTTTCTTCTGTTATAAAAAAACGAACGCTCCAATGTTCTTTGTTGATGTCATCAGCACGAACTATATGGGGAAAATACTCCAGCCCAGTAATAAACGGTTTGGGCTTACGTCGCGTCCAATAAATATATGCTTTTTTTGCTTCCATACTACACCTTTAGTTTTATAACTATAGCTTTCTTCACAAAACAAAATCCACCCTGCAAAAAGCAGGGTGGGAAAACACTCGGAAAATATGAACACCTGCTTTTACAGTAGATGTTATTCACTGTGCATACATTTTACCATAAAAGGTGCATTTTGTCAATATTTATCTTTGTTTAAGGCTTGCAGATGCCGCAGGGGGAATAGCCGTCTTCGATCAGCTCTTCCCGCGTGCCTTCGAAGACTTGCTTGTTATTTTCGCTTATCTTGCTTACCGAAGAGCAATCGGGATTATGAAACTTCTTTGAATTTGTATTTAGAACGTAGGTGTTCGTCTGCTCTGTATGGGATACTTCGCTGTCCGATTCATTCAGTCGGCTTTCGCCGGTGGCGTAGTCGATTTCGATACTCGGCTGTGCGTTGTAAACGAATACGTTAAAGCAGATCCCCTCGCCCTCGTCCTCCACGGAATATGCTTCCATCAGCACTCCGCGGCATAGCAGGTCGTCCCTGTCAAAGATGGGTGTAACGCGGTACATAACGTGGTTGCCCGTTTCTTTTATATAGTCTGCAACCATATTTTCAAAGGGGAGCATTCCCGTTACGTTCATATATCTGGTGCCCGTAACAAGATTATTTACGTTTGCGTTTTCACCCGTAAGCTGGTATCCGATAAGATGACAGCGGTTGTAAAGATACTTTCCGTCAACACAATCGTATTTAACGGTATGCCAGCCCGTGGGCTTTACCTGACCGATATTGCCTCTGTCCTCGGTGGGCATAAGCTCTTTTCCGATACAAGCTATGGTAACACCGCATCTGCCCAGAGAGTCAAGCTCGCTGTAAAATTCGTAAGGATCCGCCACTATCTCGTTTTCGGTAAAATAAGGAGTATTACCGTTAACGGCAATATACGGCTTGTCGGAAAAAGCGGGGATATCCTTTAAAGAAAATCCCTCTTTGCCTATTTCGGGCTTGGATCCTTCAACAGATACTTCTTCTGTAAAAGAGCTTTCCTGCGCAGGCAGGGAATTTTCCTTGGGCGGTTCGGGGCTTACGCAAGCGGAAACAAGGAGAGAAAATACAAGAAGTAAAGATAAAACAAATAATCCCTTTTTTATCATCTTTCGTAAACCTCTTTTGTGATTTTTTCGTGGGAGGTTCCCTCAAAATCAACCGTTTGGGTAATTTGGAACCCTTCTGCGGAAAGAACAATATCTAAGCTCATATCCGCAGGATAAACTCTGTTCCAGCGGTAAACGGTTATTTTGTTGGTTACAGGTAAAAATTCTTTTATTCCTCTGTCTTCAACAAACAAAACTGTGTTTTCGCTTGCTGAGCCGGACATTATCTCATAAGGAATTTCCGCGCTTGATACAAGCTTTTCGGAAAAAGGTAAGATGGTAAGGCTGCCATTCAAACTATTTTTTATATCCAAAAGCAACTTGCTGTCACGGCTTTGGCGGCGGTTGTTAAACAGCATTCCGTTATTATCGTCAAGACAAATAATAATTTCCATAAAACCTCTTTTTTTATTTCAATCTTACGGAAATTTCGCCCGTGCGAAGCACTTCCGTTTTGCTTCCGTAATCTACAATAAGTCCGCACTCATCATCAATATCCTTGGCAAATCCATATGTTTTTTCGCTTCCGCGGATAACGAATATCTCTTTGCCGATAACGACGCTTTTTTCTCTGTATTCATTAACAAAGCTTTCGGGACGTGGGTACAGACTTAATATTCGGTTTGTAATCTCTGCGGCAAGATCTATCTTTTCGTCTGCCGTAAGGCATATTCCAAGATGGGTGGCGATATCTTTTATCTCTTTCTCAAAACCGCCCTCGGGAGCTACAAGGTTTATACCTATTCCCAATATAACGGCTGCGGGCTTTTCGCTGCCGTCAAAAACAGCTTCCGCCAGAATTCCGCAAACCTTTTTGCCGTCTTTTATAATATCGTTTACCCACTTTATTCCGCATTTTACGGCATATTTTTCCTCTATCACCTGTGTCACCGCAACAGCCGCGGCAGAGGTTATAAGAGAAAAACTGTCTTTTTCCGGCTTTAAAATCAAGCTCATATACAGTCCGCCTGCAGGGGAAATAAAGCTTCTGCCCATTCTCCCTCTGCCTGCTGTCTGTCTGCCTGCAACTATTGTAAAGCCTTCCTGGGCAACGTGCAGATATTCCCGCAGTGCTTTGTTGGTGGAATCAACTTCGGGGTAGTATAAAATATCAGATCTGTTCATAGTAATCGTCTGTAAGCATACAGCCCTTTTTCTCTTTGCGGGTATATTTGGATATAACCAGATATACGCCGAGAATAAGCGCACCGCAAACGGTAACTATTGCGCCGGTGGAAAAACCGGGAGTGTTGTAGGTAAATTCAATTTGGTTTTCGCCTGCTTCACATTCAACCGCCACAAAGCCGTAGGTAACGGTGTTAACATCCACAGCCTTGCCGTTTACTGTTGCAGACCAGCCCTTATCCGCAGGAACGGAGAAGAATACCACGTTGGGTTTATCCAGAGAAATGCTTGCTTTAAAGCCCTTGGAGTTGTACTCGAAATTATTGCAGGTGTTTTCCTGTCTTTCCAGCACGCTGTCCTTGTAGGTCTGTTCGCCGGATTTAGCTCCGTTAACGAACTTTACTTCTTTCATAAACTGTGAGTAATAATCCGCCATATCATCGGGCACCACAAGATAGGTACAAAGCAGAGAATGACGTACGGACTTGGTGTATTTTTCAAATTCGCTTTCCACCATAAATTCATCGTAGGTAAAGCCCATATTAAGGTAGTATTCGTTTTCGTAAATGGCAAAACCGTTCTGGGTATCCTTGTAAACGAAGCCAACGGTATTGTGTTTATCCTTTTTACCTTCCACGATAAAGGAGTATTTAACGGAAAGGAAGGCTTTGAGTCCGTATTTGCTTGCTTCCGCACGGCTTCCCACGGAACGGGAAACGCCAACCACGGGGTAAAATGTCATTATGGAAGCGGGAACTATGGTGTTAAAGCATTCAACACCGGGGTATCCCCAGTAAAGACTAAGGTTATCAAGAGTGGATATATTGCCCGAACGGTAAAAATCGGTTCTGTAAAACTCTTCCTGCGGGTCTTCCAGTTCCACTTCGCCGGTTATTGCCTGACCGATAAGGAAATCCGAAGAATAAGAGTGGCATTTACCGTAAATAATGTGGTTTATGCCGTAAACGCATATAATTATCCCCGCCATTATCAAAGCGATCTTAGATTCCTTAGCGGTGCCGCGTACGTATTTTATAAAATACCATACAAGCCCCAAAGAAATTACGGTTATAAGAATGGTTACCCAATATCTGTCAAAGAACTGGGTGGAGGACATTGTGGTCTTTCCGTCCTCGGTAGTCCAGCAAAATCCTACGGGAATAGCAATAGCGGCGCACAGCACGGAATGGAGCCATATACTGCCCTTCCAGTTTGTCTTCAGATCGTCCAGCGCCACAACTGTCGCCACCACGAACATAAGAACCAGCATATACACCCAGCGGGCGTAATACGAGGTGTTGAAAAGGAAGAACATTGAGTTCAGTACGGGCACCAGACAGCACACCGTAAGGAACGCGCAAAGCACCTTGAGCCAGGTTCCCTGCTTTTTGCGTCTGAAGAAGGCAAACACGCCGGTAAGACCGAACATAGGAACCCAAGCCGCGTTGGATGCCCAACGGGTCTCGTGTCCGTAATAGAAATTGGTACGGGAAGCTATATCCGGCGGGAAGAAAAGGCTTTGCAGAATATG
The DNA here is from genome assembly GCA_017537345.1 of Clostridia bacterium. GTDB lineage: Bacteria > Bacillota > Clostridia > Oscillospirales > CAG-382 > SFLA01. The sequence goes on from JAFYKY010000015.1 coordinate 12,320, forward strand.
ACCGTATCTCTTTGTGTAAAGAGTAATGTCCTTTCCGAAAAAGCTGAAGGTTATGCCGCCGTCGGATTTTTTCCAGAACAGCGCGTCTGCCAGATTATCGTATCCCACTCTGTCGAGTCGGGGATTGTCCATAACTCCCACCGCCGCAGGCAAAAACAGTATGGCGGAAATAAGCACGCCCAAAACCGATTCAAAGGCAAGCAGCAGGAATTTTTTAAAGGTTATCTTGAAGTTTTTATCGAATATCCTTATAAGGAAATATATAATACAGAATACAACCTGTCCCGCAAACATAAAGTAATTGCACATTGCGTTTATTGCAACCGCAAGGGCAAAAATTCCCCGTCTGTCGTTCTGGATAAGCTCCTCCATACCGATAAGCAGGAGAGGGAAGAGTACAACTACTTCATGGAACTGGTTAAAGAAGGTGTTGTATATCTGAAAACCGCAGAACGCGTACAAAAGTCCGCCCAGAACGGCGTAATCCTGCTTTTTAACGAATCTCTTTAAATAGGTGTACGCAACCAGAGAAGCGCATCCGTATTTAAGAATATAGATAGGCGCCATAAGATAAGGTGCCCAGGTGGAAGGGAACAGACACATGAGCCAGAAGAAAGGCGAGCCTAAAAGATAATAGGAATATGTGCCCGTAAAGTTTGCGCCAAGGTCGGTAAGCCAGTCCCAACGCAAAGAGCCGCTCCGCACCATTTCAACGCAGTGCTCGTAAAAGGGGATCTGCTGTGCGTTGTAATCGCCGAAGAACAAAAAGATGGGATGCCCCGTTCCTATCCATTCGTATATAACGAAAGGAAGCATAATAATACTTCCCAGTATGATGGCGTAAAAGAACGCTTTTTTATAGTACAGATATTTTCCGCCCTTTTTCGGGGTGGGGATATCAACGGTATTTTGCATTTTAATTGCGCTGTCCATAATCATATACCTCCGCTTTGTTCATTTTACAACACGGTGTAAAAATTGTCAATAAAAAATAAAAAAACCTCTTGACAAGAACAGACAACGTGTGTTATAATTACGCCCGTCGCAAACAGTTGCATTTGCTGGTGTGGCTCAACGGTAGAGCAGCTGATTTGTAATCAGCAGGTTGGGGGTTCGATTCCCTTCACCAGCTCCAATTTTATATGGGGGAATTCCCGAGCGGCCAAAGGGGGCAGACTGTAAATCTGTTGTCAGTGACTTCGGTGGTCCGAATCCACCTTCCCCCACCAATAGTAAAAGGACATCCAATTGGATGTCCTTTTACTATTGGTGGAATGAAGCGTTCCCTTGCGGAAACATTAAGCAGCCTTCGGCTATGAAGACGCTTACGCTAATGAAGTGTGCCTACGGCACGATAAAGAACGCTTCGCTTCATACGAGCTATGCTCGTGCTTCGTAGGGCGTAAGCCCTGCTTCATATTTGCGTAAGCAAATGCTTCATTTACAAAACTTCGTTTTGATGATATGCAATTCCTTGCGGAATTGATGATATACACGCTCTGCGTGATCAAAGCGGTAAAATCTTTATAAACCTCCTCAAAACGCAAGACCGCTTCTTGCGTTTTTTGCTTTTGTATGTTATTATAAGCTTATAGCAGACATTCTTGGTGATAAATATAAGTAACTTCACTATTATCGGGAGAAAAGTGTTATGGGATTATTTAATCGTAAAAATCATAGCCAAAAAGAACAATTAACTAACGAACAACGTCAAGAACTTACCGACCGTGTCGGAGAAGTGATTATCCGTGAAGCGAGAGACGGGGCTTTAAGAAGGGCTATGCGTATAGCAAAATATGAAACGCCCAACACCGATGATCTTGAGCGATACAAGTCATTGTCCTGTTTAACAACGGAACAGCAGGAAGCTGTTTGCGATTTGCTGTCAGGCGCGATCGCCGACACAATCTTTTCAGTTTTCGAAACCGTTGAAAATAATCCCGATCGTATGGAGCTTATTATTCTCAAAGACGGAAAAAGATATAATATGGCTGATGTGAGCTGGCAGATGGGAAGCGAAATTGCCTGCTTTGAAGACGATGGCTGGATACAAAAATTTTCCGAAATCGGAAGATTTGTTCTGTAACCATATCGCTTTTAAGGAGAATTTAAAATGAACGAATGTATCGCTATTAAATCCGAGCAGTTTGATTTATCATTAAGCTTTCAGGTCTTTGAATCCGACATCCAATACGGTTCAAACACCATACTTTCCATTTGCGTTTCCAGTAGCGGCTTTTCCGCAACCGCAACATTGGATATTGATATAAAACGATTGCCCTTTTTCTGTAACGAATTAAAAAATGTTTACGATTCTTTAAACGGCAAAGCCCGATTACAAGAGGCTTTCGGGGATCAATATATAGAATTTTGCGGTGATGGTAAGGGTCATATCGGTATTGCGGGTCAGCTTGAATCCAATGGTTCGGATGGATTTTCACAGAAATTGCAATTCGAAAACAGGATAGATCAAACATTTCTTCCCGCTTTTCTTGCAAGCTTAAACAGTCTTGCAAATCATTACGTTAAGTAGTTTAAAAAACTCCCATACCATATTTCTCAAAACGCAAGAGTTTTTCTTGCGTTTTTTGTATATTTGTGTTATAATTTCACAAAGGCGGTGGATATATGAAGGCAAAGGAAATATTTGAAAAGCTTTTGAGCGATTCTTACGAGGTTCTCGAGCATACCTGCGACGGTCTTATCGCGGGAGATGAGAATAAAGAGGTAAAAAAGATCGGCGTCTGCTTCAAATTAACGGCTTCTCTTATCTGCGCCGCAAGGGATCAGGGTGTGGATATGATCATCACCCACGAGCCTACCTTTTCCCACGGCGACCGCCGCGAGGACGCCTATCCCTTTGACCTTAAAAAATGGGCTTTGCTTGATGAAAGCAGAATAACCCTATACCGCTTCCATGATCACGCCCACCATCGGGAAAACGATTATATCCACGCGGGATTTATAAAAGCGCTGGGTCTTAAGATAAATCGTAAATATCCGCCGGAAAGCCTTGGTGTGCGCCGTTACGAGCTTGCGGAAGAGATCACTGCGGCGCAGTTGGCGGAAAGAATAAAGGAAATTCTCGGTATCGAATTTCTCCGTGTCGTCGGGAAGGCTGATTTTCCGTTAAAAACGATATGTCTCGGTCTGGGCGGGGTTGGTTTTAACCAGATAAACAAACTGTTTGACCCCGGTTGCGATCTGTTTGTTACGGGTGAAACGGGGGAGGTCTGCGTTGCGGAATACCTGCGTGACGCCTGCTTTTTCGGCGAGAACAAAGCGCTTTTCATTCTGGGGCATTACGGCTCCGAATTTTCGGGAATGAAGCTTTTGGCGGAGGATATGAACGAAACCTTCGGCAACACCGTTTTTCTCGACGGTAAGGAAGTGTATTACAAAATTTGAGCTTTAAAGGAGGACACTATGACTAACAAGGAATTGATGTTTGCGTCTTTGAACGATCTGCTTGAAAGCGGCGAAACGCTTATGTACCCGATCTACGGGATCTTGGACCAAGGCAACGCGCGGTCATACGGTTATTTCGGATTTACAAAATCTCATTTTCTTATGGTACTTTTAACTCCTTCCGGAAAGCAAGTACGTTCCGCAACAAGAATTCCTTTGAATATTAATTCCGTAAGCGTTAAAAAGACTTTTGGTATTCTGCAACATTCCATATACATAGATTTCAAAGATGCTATGCCTTGTAAAATCCTTGCTTCCGAAAAAGTTCTGGGATTGGATACACAAATTAAAAACTTTCCTGCTTTTGTCGGTCATCTTAAAAGTATCGCAGGATGCGCCGAAAGCATTGATCTTAAAAAAACGGACGGAAGCAAAATCCGTTTTCAGTATTTCAACGTTATTATTTATTATTTACTTGTTTTTTTGCCCGTAATTCCCGTTATGATAACCATTATCGGCTCAAAATATGAAAATTACGAGCTTCCCGCTTTTTCCGAACTTGTTTTTGAGGTGTTGAAAATAGGCGCGCCGATCATTCTGCCTCTTGTTTTTCTTTCAATACTCAACCGTTTTTTGTTCGGAAAAATTATATGCGTGGTTGACAACAGCGCGTTGGTTTTGGAAGATACAAAGATCCCCTTGAGGTATATCAAGAAGGTTTCGTATACTCCGAAGCTTATTTCAAAACATAAAGTTAATTATACTTTCGCAACGCTGCATATAGATTCTCCCGAAAAAGGTGAGTACACAACAGATATTTTACATTTTCCTCTGTACGGATTGCGCGTTATCAAAAGCCATAACCCCAATGTGAAAATAAAATTCACAAAAAGCGGTGTATTTACCGTTGCCTTTGGTATACTTGCGCCGCTTGTTATATCCGTGATCGTTTCTTTTATTGTATAAAAAGCTGCTTCTGCGTTAAATGATTTTAAAGGAGAATTCAAAATGAACGACTGTGTCACGCTTAAATCCGAACAGTTTTATTTATCGTTAGGATTTCAGGTCTTTGAATCGGATGTTTGTTTTCCTTCGAATACAATTCTTACCGTCAGCGTATCCAGCAACAGCTTTTCCGCAACCGTAACGATGGATATTGATATTAAAAGTGTTTCTGTTTTCTGCAGTGAACTGAAAATGTTGTACGATACTTTAAACGGCGCAGCAGGATTGTACGAAGCCTTCGGAGATCAATATATTAAATTTTGCGGCGACGGAAAGGGACATATCAACGTTTGCGGCTTGCTTAAATCCAACGGTATAGACGGCTTTTACCAAGAGCTGAAATTTGAGAATCAAATAGATCAAACGTTTTTGCCCGCTTTTCTTTCGAGCTTAAACATACTTGCAGATCGGTACGTAAAGTAGAATTTTTCAACCCGCACAGTATTTGACCCCCGAATTGTTCTATGAATTTCAGACTCAGCTCGGCTGGATGGAGTACAGAAACGAACGGAACGTTCTGGAAAATATTGAGCTTTTAAAAGCGTTTCCCGTCGCCGTTTATGATGACGAGGGCAACTCCCGCTTAATTGATAATATTTAAAAAAGATTCGGGTTTTGTACCCGAATTTTTATTTTTGTCCTTTGTAATATTGAACTTTGCGACGAGGTGTGCTATAATTCGTTATCACTATTTAACCTCAAAGGCGGGCTTTGGTATGCAAAAAGATATTTTCGGAAACGACCGTTACAAGGTCGGGCTTCACATACACACAAATTTATCCGACGGAAGATATCCTCCGAAGGAAGTTGCAAGAATATATAAAGCCGCAGGATTTGACGCTGTCGCTTTTACCGACCATTGGGTGTACGGTGAGGGCGGGGAGATAGACGGGCTTACCGTCCTTTCCGGCTGTGAATATAATCTTGGCAGATACGATACCATAGAGGGCGTTATACATATCGTGGGAGTGGGTATGAACAAGGATCCCCGGATCCCCCGCGATACCGCAACGCGTCAGGGTGTGGTTGATGCTATCAAAGAAAACGGCGGTATCGCTATCTGGGCCCATCCTGCCTGGTCGCTTAATTCCTTTGACGATACGAAAACCGTAGACGGGTTTGACGGGGTTGAGATATACAACTCCGTTTCAAATGCGTTGCAGAGCTGCCGTCCTTATTCCGGTTATTTCGTTGATGTTCTTGCAAACAAAGGCGTAATATATCCCATTATGGCTACCGACGATACCCATTTTTATAACGGCGAGGACGAAACCCGTTCGTATATAATGGTAAAAGCAAGATCAAACAGCGCAGAGGATATAAAGGAAGCCATACTTAATAAGGATTTTTACGCCACCCAGGGACCCGAGCTTCATTTCAGACGGGACGGGGACGTTATCAGACTGGATTGCTCCGAGTGCGTTAAGATAAATATAGTATCCAATATAACCTGGGTGCCCGACAGAGTGTTCAAGGGCGAGGCACTTACCCGCGCGGAATACCGCATCAAGCAGGACGAAAAATGGGTAAGAGCCGAGGTCACGGATAAAGACGGCAACTGCGCCTGGAGCAACGTTATTGATTTAACGGTGGAATGTTAATGAAAAAAACGCGTTTGACATATGCATTGTTGTTTTTGTCGGTACTGCTTGCGGAGGTTCTGATAGCCCTTTTCGTAAGGGACGCTTTCGTCCGTCCATACGTTGGGGATATGCTGGTAACCTTGCTCATCTGCTGCTTTGCGCGCATCTTTTTTCCAACGGGCGTAAAGCTTTTGCCGGTGTACGTATTCATCTTTGCGTCTGCCGTGGAGGTCGGTCAGTATTTCGATATCGTAAAGCTTCTGGGGCTTGAAAACAATACTTTTCTTTCCGTTATGCTGGGCAGAACCTTTTCACTTGCGGATATCTTTTGTTATGCCATAGGGTGTCTTGCGTTTTTCGGAACAGAACTTTGTATACGGCGTTCCCTGAAAAATACTTAAAGCGTAAAATATTGCGGATAGATACAGCAAAATAACAAAGTAACAACCGTAAAAACGCAAGTATCAACCATTTTTGCCGTGTTTGTGCTATGATCATATATCAAAACCCGCGGAGGTATGTGTATGGAATTTAAAGAAAAACTGAAAAAAGCACGAAACGAGCAGAAAATATCACAGCAAGCGCTTGCTGATGCAATATTTGTCAGTCGAAGCGCAGTTGCAAAATGGGAATTGGGATTGGGCATGCCTTGTGATGAATCAATGGAAGCCCTTGAAAAATATTTCGGAGTGGAGAAAAACTATTTTCTTACCGATATGCCGGATGAAGTTATCGTAAGGAAAAACATCAAGATGCGTAATGCAAAAGCGGTATTTTGCATTTTAACAAGTGCGTCGATAATAACTCTTTTGGTTTTACTTGTTGTTTCTGTTTGTCTTATTATTCCGGTGCTTGAAGAAACTTCACTTTTGTATACCGAATCTGTTGCCGCAAACGGATTTAGGATAGGTGTCAACAGAATTGCAAAAGTCTGTTATGCCGCTGAGTATGAGTGCACAGCATATACCGAAAAACTTGGAATAACTATCCCGGATGAGTATGACGGCGTGCCCGTAAAACGTATCGGCGGTTTTTACGGCAGAGGATTACCACAGCCCTTTTCTCTTTCTTATGCAGAACTATATATGAATGCGCCTGAAGATTCTAAGTATGCATCGGTGTTTTCGGGTGAACATTTACAGTACGTTGACGACGAGTTTTCCGTGGTAGATATTCCCGTCGTGCTCAATATAGGCGAAAACATCGAAACTATCGATTACGTTGATATGAATAAATACTACCCCCACGTTAACGATGATGGAAGCATAATCTTTTATCACATCACTGTCTACATAAACTGCTCTGAAGAAAATCAATTCTTTTATTCCAAAGACGGCAAGTTGTACGAAAAGAAAACAGACAAGCTCATAACAGACTTCGCTTATAGCGATTGACCGATTGTCAGCAGTATATAAGTGTATTATTTCGAAACGGATTTGACGGCATTTTTACAAAAAAGCTCAATGCAATATAATGTTGCTTGCTTTTTGTCTGTATTTAACGTAGAATTTCTGCAAGCACAAAACAGGAGGCAGTAAAATGGTAGGCAAAAATATTAAGAATTTCCGCGAACAAAAGAGTATAACTCAGGAAGAACTTGCGGAAAAATTAAGTGTTACACGGCAGGCTGTTTCCAACTGGGAAACGGGCAAAACCCAGCCGGATATAGATACTCTGCATAAAATTTCCGATATTCTTGAAATAAGCATAGAAGAGCTTATCTACGGAACTAAACGGGAAAATAAAATTATACACAACCACTACACCACAAAGAACATAACCAAATCTTTTGGCGGAAAAGGTCTTGGCTTGGGCGCGGTATTGGCAATAGTTATTTCCTACGTTAAGTGGCAGTCTATCGGCTGGGCATTACTTCACGGAATACTGAATTGGGGATATGTTATTTACTATATAATCAAATACGGCTGGAGTTGAAGCGTAATAAATGACCGAATATCTGTATCACGGAACCGTTGTTCCAAATATTAAAGTTTTAAACGCAGTTTCTTCTCTTCACGATGGGGGAGAACAAAAAATAGTTTATCTTACGGATAACCGCGCATATTCTCTTCTTTATATTTGGGACAGCGTTCATAATCTTAAAAAAGGAAAACACGTTACTGCGTGGATAAAAGACGGAATTGTTTATTACGAAGAGCAGTTTCCCGATCAGTTAAAAGTATTTTACGATGGTGTTTCGGGTTACCTGTACCGTGTTGAGAAAGACACTTCTTTTTGTCCCGTTCAAAACAGAGAATCTATGTGGTACAGCACCGAAAATGCAATCGTGGAACGTGCCGAGCATATCGAAAACGTGTATGATGAGCTTTTGGAATATCAAAAAGAGGGAAAACTGAAAATCATACCTTTCGAAGAAGTGGAAAAATCCAGAATAGACGAGTTGTATTCCCGTATGGCAGACAGCGTGGTATCCGGACGGCTTACCGAAACGCCAAATAATCCCGACGCTTTGTTTTATCAAAAATACTTTCCCCGCGTGTGGGAACGGGCGAAAAGCAAATAAATACAAAATATTAAAACCCGACAGGTCTTTACAGTCTGTCGGGTTTGCTTACGTTTCGGTTTTACCACCGTTTCATATTCTTTTCGAACTTTTCGGTATATGATCGCTTCAGCTCCTCTGCGGTAATTCTGTAGCAAAGCATTACGTCATTATAATACATAAGAACGTCTGCCATTTCTTCAACAAGATCCTTCCGCAGTTCTGTATCGCTTGCGGCTTTTTCTCCGCCGTGCTTTTTTACGATATCGATAACCTCGCCGATCTCACCGATCATCCAAAGAAGCTTGTTCTGTCCTATCTCGGCGCAGATAGGCTCCCATTTATGCTTGTACCTTTCCTGCAGCTGCTTTTGCATTTCCTGCATTTCGTTTATGCTGAAATCCTTCATTTTCCGTTCCTCACAGTTGTTTTTTATTTATCTTTTTGCGCCGTAGCCGCATTTTTTGCACAGCTCTTCGCACACGCGCTTTGCTTCGAAGGATCTTTTCAGATCCGCCGCCCGCTTGGAAGAAAGTATTTCTTCAAGGGTGGTTTCGAAAATATTCCCCAGCGGTATCGCGCCGTCCGCATCAAGACAGCAGGGGACAACCGTTCCGTCGCACAGCACACCCACCTGATCCCGCAGACCGTAGCAGGAATGGTTTTCGCTAATATATTCACCGTTTTCATCGGGCCAATCGAACTTTTCGCCCCATTCAAGAAAGACTTTTTCTTTTATCTTGTATCCCGAATATATTTCTTTCCATTCGTTTCCGAAGTACTTTTTCATTTTGCCTATGATATATTCGTTTAAATCTTCCTTACCGCCTATGTTCCAAAGGCGCATTACGGATATTATCCCGTTTCGTGACGCCTTTTCGCAAAAGGAAAAGCTGTCTTCCAGATATTCGTCAAGAGGAATGCCGATGTCATTCGCTTCGTAGCAATGGAGGGATATGCTTACCTTGTGCAAAGCGGGTGAAGAGAGTAAAATGTCTTCTTTTTGTTTTAAAAGGGTGCCGTTTGTGGTAATAATAACCTTGTACTCCAGATCTTCTGCAATATCAAAAAGGATTTTCAGCCCGGGATGCAAAAGCGGCTCGCCCATAAGATGAAAATACAAATAGTCCGCAAAGGGGCGCAGACGAAAAGCGGCAGTGCAAAAATCGCTTGCCGTCATAAATGCTTTTTCCCGCTTTGTTCCGTGGCAGAAACCGCAGTTAAGATTACACACGTTTGTTATTTCCAAAAAAGCTTTATTCGGCACCTTTACCACCTCTTTCCCGAGTATATAATAACTTGAGCGGCACCCGTTGTCAATAGCCCCGATTATTGACTTTTCCAAAGATTGTGATATAATCAAATATATGGAGGGAAAGTAAAATGAAATTTTGGAAAGTTTTTTTAATAATCACTACAGTAACTGCGGTTTCTCTGTCGTTTTCTGCCTGCGGATTGCTTGCGTATCTTGGCCATGGAACTCTTGAGGAAAGTACAGAAATCAATTCCGACTTGTCGGAAAATGAAATCGACATAGGATCTCAACCCGTTCAGGATAATTCTGCGGAAGCGCCCACAATGGATGAAAAAGAGCTTATAGGAGATTGGATAACGGTCTACAGAGAGGGCGATACCATTTATACCCATACCTTTACTTTTTATGAAGACGGCACTTATAACGAGGGCGGCTGTGAATATTTACATACCTCTCACCATCCCGATCTGTTTGCCGGATACGAAGAAGGCTGGCAGCCCGCGCCTATGGGCTTTCCTTATGATCGGGGAACATATACTTATGCCGACGGAGTTGTTGAACTGACCTGCTACGGTTCTGATGTGGACGAATACCAAACCCCTGTGATCAGTTGGGTGGAAATATCTGAGTATAACGGTGATTCGGCAGTATTTGTATCAAGATCCGAATATCACGAAGGTCAGCCCCGCATGTTTTTAAAGAACGCTGAGTACGATTTCCTTAATGTTGAGGGATTATTCGAAGCGGCGGGCGTGGATACCGCACCGTAAAAATATATATACTATATATAGGTAATTTCTTGACAAAAACAACAAACTGTGGTATAATAACGGCGTAAGGAAAAGTTAATACTTGAAAGGAGCATCTGACAATGAAAATCAAGATCAATGCCAAAAAGTTTACTGTTGATGACAGGACCCGCGAGTATATTGATAAAAAGCTCGCCAAGCTCGACAAGTTCTTTCCTACGGACACGGAGGCGACCGTCTCACTCTTCGGTAAGCGCGGTGAGGAGCGCGTAGAACTCACCATACAGAAAAACGGCACTATCTTCCGCGCAGAGGTAGCTGAAAACGAATACGAAACCGCTTTGATAAAAGCTATTGACCGTATAGAGCGTCAGATCCGCAAAAACCGCACCCGTCTTGAGAAAAAGATACACATTCCCAAGGATACCTTTGTAGAAACGGAACCTATTGAAGCGGAAGACGAAATAAAGGTTACCAAAACCAAAAAGTTTGAAATAGTTCCTATGACAGTGGAAGAGGCTATCCTCCAGATGAATCTTTTGTCCCACGAATTTTACTTGTTCAGAAATGCCGAAAGCGGTATGCTCAACGTAGTTTACAAACGCAAGGAAAATGATTACGGCGTTATAGAGCCTATCGAATAATTCGAGTAAAAATAAGATCACCACGGCTCCTGTGCTTTTGCGCAGGAGCCTTGATATGTAAAAAAACGGAGTTTTAAATATGCTTTTAACTGCTACCTGCCTTTTCGGGCTTGAAAAATTAGTGGGGGAGGAGATAGATTCTCTCGGCTACAAGCGCATAGAGACTATTGACGGCCGCATTACCTTTGAAGCCCCGCCGGAAGCTGTCGCCGTGTGCAACATAAACTTCCGCTTTGCGGAGCGTCTGTACATAAATATGGGCTCTTTTTATGCCAATACATTTGAACAGCTTTTTCAAGGCGTGAAAAATATACCTTGGGAACAATATGTTGGGGAATACGATTCCTTTCCCGTTAAGGGACACAGCATAAAAAGCAAGCTGTTTTCCATTCCCGATTGCCAGAAGATAATCAAAAAAGCAGTTGTTACAAGGCTTGAAGGCGTGTACGGCAGAAAGCAATTTCCCGAAACGGATATTACCTATAAGATAGAGTTTTTTATACTTAACGATAAAGCCACTCTTATGATCGATACCTCGGGGGAAGGACTCCACAAGCGCGGCTACCGCACTGAAGCCAACCTTGCTCCCATAAGAGAAACGCTTGCCGCCGCCATGGTATCTCTTTCCCGTCCCAGAGACGAGGTCATTCTGGTTGACCCCTGCTGCGGTTCGGGCACCGTTCCCATCGAAGCGGCGCTTATGGATATGAATATAGCCCCCGGAATAAACCGTTCCTTTGCCGCAGAAAAGTTTCCCGCTTTTCCCGAAGATATATGGGAAACCGCCCGCAAGCAAGCCCGTCTGCGTGAACGTGCACCCGTAAGAAAGATATTTGGGTTTGATATAGACCCCGAATCCCTGCAGATCGCCCGCAACAATGCACGTCGGGCAGGGGCAGAGCATATAGTGTTTGAAGAAAGAGATGTTCGCAACTTTGTTTCCCCTATAGAGGATGCCAGAGGAACTATAGTCTGCAACCCGCCTTACGGAGAAAGGCTTATGGATAAAGAATCCGCGTTTAAGCTGTACGAGGATATGGGAAAAGCTTTTTCCAAAAACGTGCCTAACTGGCAGCTTTATATTATCAGTTCGGATGAAAACTTTCAAAAGCATTTCGGCAGACGTGCCGATAAAGCACGGAAAATGTATAATGGTATGATAAAATGTGAACTTTTTCAGTTTTTCCGCAAAACGCTTGACAAACCGAAGGGTAAGTGTTAATATACCACTTGGTAAAAATTTACTAACATTCAGGAGGAAATGAAATGAAGCTTAAGCCTTTATCCGACAGAGTAGTTATCAAGATGTGCGAAGCCGAAGAAACCACCAAGAGCGGTATTATTCTTACCGGCGCCGCTAAAGAAAAGCCTTCTATTGCGGAGGTTATAGAAGTAGGCCCCGGCGCACGTGACGATAACGGCGCGCTTATCCCTATGGAAGTTTCCGTTGGCGATAAAGTTATCACAAGCAAGTATTCCGGCACCGAGATCAAGTTCGAGGGCGAGGAATATATAGTAGTAAGACAGGGCGATATTCTCGCCGTTGTTGAGTAAGGAGGAACAAAACTCATGGCAAAAGAACTTCTTCACGGTATCGAAGCAAGAGAAGCGCTTCTCCGCGGTATAGATATATTGGCGGATACCGTTAAAATAACTCTCGGTCCCAAGGGCAGAAACGTAGTGCTTGATAAAAAGTACGGTTCTCCCCTCATCACCAATGACGGTGTTACTATCGCAAAAGAGATCGAGCTTGAAAATTCCTTTGAGAATATGGGCGCATCTCTCGTAAGAGAGGTTGCTACCAAGACTAATGACGCTGCAGGCGACGGTACTACCACCGCAACTCTGCTTGCACAGGCATTCGTTCGCGAGGGTATGAAGAATATCGCCGCAGGCGCAAATCCTATGGTAGTAAGAAAGGGTATCGCAAAGGCAGTTGATGCTGCAGTTGCTTCTCTTGAAGCTTCCGCAAAGGCTGTTAACGGCTCCGATGATATCGCACGTGTCGGCACTATCTCCGCAGGCGACGAGCATATCGGCAGACTTATCGCAGACGCTATGGAAAAGGTTACCGCAGACGGCGTTATCACCGTTGAGGAATCCAAGACCGCAGAAACCTACTGCGAAGTTGTTGAGGGTATGCAGTTTGACCGCGGCTATATCACTCCCTATATGGTTACCGATACCGATAAGATGGAAGCTGTTATTGACGACGCGCTTATTCTTATCACCGATAAAAAGATATCCAACGTTCAGGAGATCCTTCCTCTTCTGGAGCAGATCGTTCAGGCAGGCAAAAAGCTGGTTATCGTTGCAGAGGATGTAGAGGGCGAAGCTCTTTCCACCCTTATCGTTAACAAGCTTCGCGGCACCTTCACCTGCGTTGCAGTAAAGGCTCCCGGTTTCGGCGACAGACGTAAGGATATGCTCAAGGATATCGCTATCCTCACCGGCGGCGAAGTTATCTCTTCCGAGCTTGGCTACGAGCTTAAGGAAGCAGGTGTTCATATGCTGGGCAGAGCAAGACAGGTTAAGATCAGCAAAGAAAACACCATTATCGTTGGCGGTGCAGGCGACGTAAACGCTATCAGAGCCCGTATCGGTCAGATCAAGTCCGCTATCGAGGTTTCCACCAGCGAGTTTGATAAAGAAAAACTTCACGAACGTCTTGCAAAGCTTTCCGGCGGTGTTGCGGTTATTAAGGTAGGCGCTGCTACCGAAACCGAAATGAAGGAAATGAAGCTCCGTATCGAAGATGCTCTCAACGCAACCAAGGCTGCTGTTGAAGAGGGTATCGTTCCCGGCGGCGGAGTTGCGCTTATAGATTGTATCCCCGCAGTACAAAAGCTGGTTGATGAAACCGAGGGCGACGAAAAGACCGGCGCACGTATCGTGCTCCGCGCTCTTGAAGAGCCTGTTCGCCAGATCGCCGCAAACGCAGGCTTCGAAGGAAGCGTTGTTGTTGAGCGCGTAAAGAGCGAAGCTCCCGGCGTCGGCTTTGATGCATATAACGAAGTTTACTGCGATATGGTTGCAAACGGTATCGTAGATCCTACCAAGGTTACCAGAAGCGCGCTTCAGAATGCGGCTTCCGTAGCTTCTATGGTTCTCACCACCGAAGCACTTGTAACCGATAAAAAAGACCCCGCTGCAGAAGCGGCTGCAAACGCAGCAATGGCAGGCGGCATGGGCGGCGGAATGTATTAATTTAAAAACCATAAAACACGGAACAAATTCGTTCCGTGTTTTTTTGCGCAAAAAAGCAATCCGCTGACTAAAAGACAGCGGATTGTCATAATGCGTATTTCAAAGCTACTGCGAGTCTTGCTTGGGAAATATCTTTTTTCATAGCTGTTTTTTCTTTTTTAAAATTGATAGTCCCATACCGCCAACACTCTGCCGTCCGATTTGGATATTAAAATGCAAGGGCCGCTTTCTTGAAAAAAGTAACTTCCTCGTACCAGCCAAGTTTGATGCTGCTCATCAAAATAAACGCGGTAGGGAAAACGGAAAAAATATTAAACCCATATTCGTTCTTAAAAACTTCAAGCGCCATTGATTTCGCCTCTTTTGCGCTGGAAACCTCGCCTAACACAAGATCAGCGGAATGCCATTCCATCTCTTCTCGAAAATCATCAAGAGAAAAGGGTGTAACGTCCGCGCTTGAACTTGACAGTATAAACAAACCGAGTAATCCAACAACTATAATTACAGACACAATACCGAAAGTCATTAATTTTCTCTTCACAGCTGCACTCCTTTCACAAAACAAAATCCACCCTGCGGAAAAAGCAGGGTGAAAACTATCGGAATATATGGGCACACCTGCTTTTTAAGTAGATGTTATTTGTTGTGTGTATATTTTACCACAGAAGCCTCGGCTTGTCAAGCAAAACTGTATCGCGCAACAGAAATATTTGTTGTTCCTTCCGCATATAATTCCAAAGCGAAGGGAGAATATATATGGGAAAAGTTTTTTATATACGTTATAAAAAAAGAGGAAACGGCGTATTTGCGCTTTTTGTAAGCCTGCTTGTAATAGCTACCGTGGTCTGCGCGGCGATCGACGTTGCCTCTCCGGAGGATATATTGGCTGAACAGACGCCTGCCATACGGGGTGTCAGCACGGAAGACGACGTATACTCGGTCACGGTTATAGTCGATTCCCAGAAATGGGAAGATATACGTCTTGTGCTGGAGGCGTGCGAAGGATACGGCATAACCGCGGTGTGCTTTATGGATATAGCGTGGATAACCGCAAACAAATCCCACGCCGCCGAAATCTGCGAAAAACATATTCCTGCATTGTTGGTAAGCACTGATTTTTCGGATGCGCCCCGCTCCGACGTAATGACATATATGGCGGTGATGAACGATAAGTTTATGTCACTCACGGGAAATTATCCCAAATACGTCCGCTATGATGGTACCGACGCAGGCTGTCTTTCCTCGGTGCTTTCGGCATACGGTCAATTTTACATATCGGCGGAAACAATCCTTTCGGAAACCGCCGTGCAGATACGCGCTGGCGGAATAACGGAAATCTATCCAAGCGGTAAAGAAACGGTATATGCCTTTGCAAAGACCGTGGCAACCGCGGTGGTCAACTCTTTGGCTCCGGTTCCCTTAAGCGAAATGCTGTATCCGCAGGGGAGTGAAGTGAACGCAAATGGATATCAACAAAAATAAATGTCTTGCTTTAGGCTTTTCGGAAGAATTTTATAAAGTTTTAAAAGCAGACAGGTTTCCCACAGAAGACGAATATTACCTATTATTAATAAACGAAGATAAAACTGCGGATATACCTCTCAGGTTTGCAAACACAGTAATCTGTCCCGAAAAGGTGAATATTACCTTTACTATTAATTGCAATAACGTGGTGACCTGCGGAATGGGTATGCGGTGCAGCGTATCTTTTTCATCGGTAGGGGAAAACAGCGCGGTTTTATCCGTTTCAAGAAAAATAGAAGATCTGCTCCCGTGCGAAATCAGGGTGGAATTAAAGAAAAATTTATCACTTTATGAAAACATTGTGTACAACACGGTCCGCCTTTTAAATATATAGGTAAAAAATACCTCGTTTATTTATTCGGGCAAAGCGCAGAATATATTACGAGGAAACACCTCGGTAAAAATCATTAATTAAAAGAAGTAAGTTAAAAGGAGAAAATATTATGGCAAACAAGAATCTTGTTCCCGAAGCAAAGGAAGGTCTTAACCGTTTTAAGATGGAAGCAGCTAATGAAGTAGGCGTTAACCTCAAGCAGGGTTACAACGGCGACCTTACTGCAAAGCAGGCAGGCAGCGTAGGCGGTCAGATGGTTAAGAAGATGATCGAAAGCTACGAGAACGGTATGAAGTCCGGCAATTAATTAGGCAGAATACCGAGTAAAAGCTAAAAAAACAGGCATCGCCGTTGCGTTTTTCACAACGGCGATATTTTTTTGAAAAAACTTTAATTTTTTTAAAAAAAGGTGTTGACAAACGTAAAAAGATGTGGTAGAATAGCCAAGCTGTCGCGAGAGAGACAGCGACGGACATTGAAAATCGAACAACAACGAAGAAGAAATGTACAAAGA
>JAFYKY010000016.1 GCA_017537345.1 Clostridia bacterium
TCAAAGGTCATCTCCAAGTTGCCTGCGCTCTGAGTGAGAAATTCACGTTCCCACTCAAGAGCTTCTTTCTTTGTAGCAAAGCCACGCTTGGTTTTTCGATCTGCTTCGCCTTTCCAGTTGGTAAATCGGAACTGTGCATACCATGTTCCATTCTTGTCTTTGTAAGCACCCATTTAGTTGCCTCCTTTTTCTTTTTCGGTTCTCATACCATATATTTGCTCCTCAAGGTATCGACGACTCACTCTGCCGCTGATAACGATATAGCCCTTTTCGGCAAGCTCGCTATTCAGTTTCTTAATGATTCTGTAAGCCTCAGCACGAGAAATACCGAGAAGTTCTCCAACTTCATCTACTTTGATAAACAAGCTTTCTGCCATATTAAAATCCTCCTAAGAAAGTGTACGGAATTTTTCTCCTTCACTTGTTAGGACATTTACCGGAGAAAAATCAACGGTCTTTTGTGTCCTCACTTGTCCTCAACGAGAATTTTTTTATTTTGGCGCTTGCCAGAGACGTGAGAGAAATGGGTGGATAAAGAATAAAAAACGCTCTCAAATCCAACCAAAAACAGTTAGATTTGAGAGCGTAATAACGCTTTGACATTATTCTCCCTAAAGGAGCCATGTCCTCAATTTGTCCGCAGGAAGCCTTTGGAGAGCCGAAAAACCCTTATAAATCAAGGCTTTTTCGGATACCGTGGGTCATTCCCACTCTATAGTTCCGATAGGCTTGGGTGTGAGGTCGAGGAGGACGCGGTTGATGCCGTCTACTTCGTGGGTGATACGGTCGGTAATGCGGTGGAGGACATCGTAAGGGATCTCTTCGATGGTAGCTGTCATAGCGTCAACGGTGTTTACGGCGCGGATGATCGCGGGCCAGCCTTCGTAACGCTTGCCGTCCTTAACGCCTACGCTCTTGAAATCGGGCACAGCGATAAAGTACTGCCATACCTTGGAAGCAAGACCGCAGTTATCGAACTCTTCACGCAAAATAGCGTCTGCTTCGCGGAGAGCGTGGAGTCTGTCACGGGTGATAGCGCCGAGACAGCGTACGCCAAGACCGGGGCCGGGAAAGGGCTGACGGTCTACCATAGAAGCGGGAAGACCCAGTGCTTTACCCACAACTCTTACTTCGTCTTTATATAAAAGCTTTACGGGCTCTACAAGCTCCATAGCCATATCCTCGGGAAGACCGCCAACGTTGTGGTGCGCCTTTACGCCGTCGGATTCCAGAATATCGGGATAAATGGTTCCCTGTGCCAGGAAGCGTACGTCTGTAAGCTTGCTTGCCTCTTCATCGAATACAACTATAAATTCGTTGCCGATGATCTTGCGCTTTTTCTCGGGCTCGCAAACTCCCTCAAGCTTGGTGAGGAATCTTTCGGAAGCGTCAACATAAACGAGGTTTGCATCCAAGCCCTCTTTAAATACTTCTATAACCTGCTCGCTTTCGCCCTTACGCATAAGGCCGTGGTTAACGTGAACACAGATGAGCTGTTTGCCGATAGCCTTTATAAGCAAAGCGGCAACCACAGAGGAATCCACACCGCCGGAAAGAGCCAGAAGAACTTTACCGTCCCCTACCTGCTTTCTGACTGCCGCAACCTGCTCTGCGATAAACGCATCTGCTTGTTCTTTTGTCTGAATACGTGCCATTGTTTCGGGTCTTTTATTAGAATCCATTTATACATTACTCCCTTTGTAAAACTTACTGTTAAAAAAGAATACTATATTCTACCACACTTTTTTTCGTTTGTCATTGTTTTTTTATAAAAAAATTCAAAAAAATAAAAAATTTTTTCTTTATTCCAACGGGTTTTCTCGTATTCATTGACAAAAGATGTGGTATAATATATAATAATTATGTTAATAATTACCAAATATATTTTACGGAGATACTGACTATGGCTTTTTTAAGAATGCCCGGAGTAAAGGTCCCTCACCGAAAGCACACTTCAAACAAATTTCCGGCAAGGATAACACCGCCGGAGGAAGTGTGCCTTCTGCTTTCTATGCATATAGGCGCGCCTGCGGTTCCCGCGGTAAAGATCGGTGATACGGTCAAGATCGGTCAGCTTATCGCCAAGGAAGGGGGATACGTTTCCGCCCCCGTACACGCATCTGTTTCCGGAACCGTCAAGCGTATAGACGATATAACCACCGCCGCAAACCAACTTACCAAAGGGATCGTTATACAATCCGACGGGCTGATGGAAAGATACGAACTCATTGAACCTCCGAAGGTAACCGACCGTGAATCTTTTATACAAGCGGTAAAAAATTCCGGCGTAGTGGGCTTGGGCGGCGCGGCGTTCCCCACGGCGGTAAAGCTTAACGTAAAAGAAGGCGTGACCGTGGAAGAAATTGTTATAAACGGCGCAGAGTGCGAGCCTTATATAACTGCGGACACACGCACTTTTCTGGACAGAAGCGATGATCTTTTATACGGAATTGAACTGCTTTTGAAGTATATTCAGCCAAAAAAAATAATTATCGGTATTGAAAACAACAAAAAAGAGGCTATACAAAAAGCAAAAAAGCTTTTTGAAAACAAAAAAGAGGTGTTTGTGCAAACGCTTCCCTCGGTATACCCACAGGGCGGTGAAAAGGTTTTGATATACAGTACCACCCAAAAGATAGTGCCCGAGGGCAAGCTTCCTTTGGACGTGGGTGTGATTGTGCTTAACGCAACCACCGTTGCGGCAATAGCCGAATTTGTTAAAACAGGTATGCCTCTTACGGAAAAATGCATAACCGTGGACGGAAGCGCAGTAAACTCCCCCGCAAACCTCATCGTACCTATCGGCACCCGTATAAAGGACGTGTTCGCGGCGGCAGGGGGATTTAAAACCGACCCCGCAAAAATAATTATGGGCGGACCTATGATGGGACATTCCATGCCCGATACGGAATATCCCGTAATGAAGGGAACCAACGCGCTTCTTGCTTTTGATAAAAAAGAGGCGGAAATACCCGAAGAAACTCCCTGCATAAACTGCGGAAGCTGTATACAAAGATGCCCCCTTCACCTTGACCCGCCTGCTTTCGGAAAAGCGCATATGCTTAAAGACACCAAGGCTTTGGAAAAATTAAAGGTTAATCTGTGTATGGAATGCGGTGTGTGCGCCTACGTTTGCCCCGCAAAACGGCATCTGGTGCAAAGAAACCGTCTTGCAAAAAATATGCTTAAAGAGCATAACGAAAAAAAGAAAAAAGAGGAGGCAGAGAAAAATGGAAAAGCTTAAAATCTCCTCTTCCCCCCATATATGGAGCAAAAAAACGGTTAGCGGAATAATGCTGGACGTTATTATCGCCCTCCTTCCTGCGGCGATAGCTTCCATACTTATTTTTGGATACCGTTCCGCTCTGGTAATAGGCGTATGTGTTACATTCGCAGTTTTAAGTGAATTTTTGTTCCAGAAGATAATAAAGACAAAGGTTTTGGTAGGTGATCTTTCTGCCTGCGTAACCGGTCTTTTGCTTGCTTTGAACCTGCCCGTTTCCATCCCCTTATGGCAAGCCGCTTTGGGAAGTGTATTTGCCATAGTGGTGGTCAAAGGGCTGTTTGGCGGTATTGGTAAAAACTTTGCAAACCCCGCCATAACCGCAAGAATAATGATGCTTATTGCATTTACGGGAACTATGACAGCCTTCACCGCCCCGTTGAGTCCCGACCTTACATCAACGGCAACGCCTCTTGAAGCCCTTAAGGCTATGGGAACAGAGCTTCCCTCATTAAAGGATATGTTCTTGGGGATAAGAGGAGGCTCCCTTGGCGAAACCTGCGCTTTGGCTTTGCTGATCGGAGGGATTTACCTCATCTTCCGAGGAATTATAAGCTGGACAACCCCCGTGTGCTATATAGGCACGGTATTTGTGCTCTCCCTTATATACGGCGGTATGGACTTTGCTTTGTATCAGGTTTTGGCAGGCGGTCTTGTACTGGGCGCTTTCTTTATGGCGACAGATTATTCCACCACCCCCACAAGACCTTGGGGAAAAGTGATATTCGGTGTGGGGTGCGGAATTATAACCTCCGCCATACGCTTTTACGGAAGCTACCCCGAAGGAGTATCCTTTTCAATACTGCTTATGAACATTATTACCCCGTATATCGATAAGTGGACACGTCCCACCCCGATAGGAGGTAACAAATAATGAAAAACGGAACTAAAAGCGTTTTGGTGCTTACCTCTATATGTCTTATCACTACCCTGCTGGTGGCGCTTACCAACCATTTTACCGCGCCCGTTATAGAAAAAAATAAAGCGGATGCCGCCAACCAATCTTTGGTTCAGGTGTTGACGGGAGCGAAAGAATTTGATAAACTGGAAAAACCTGCAGATGCTCCCGAATCCGTGCAGGACATTTATATGGAAACAAGCGGTCTGGGATTTGCGGCAACCGTATCCGTTACCTCCTCTTACAGCAAATCTCCCATGCTTTACACCGTGGGTGTGAGCAACGAAGGGGTGATTACCGGAATTGTAATAACCAATTACGGGGAAACAAAGGATTTCGGCAAGGATACCTACCCCCAAACCTACGTGGGTATGGATTCCGCCCTTAACGGCGCAGAGCTGGTATCCGGAGTAACCTATTCCTCTGCCGCATTCAGGCAGGGTATTGAGGACGTATTTGCCGTCCTTATAAAAATGGACCTGATAAAAGCAGGTGAAAAAAGCGAAGAACAAAAGATAAAAGAGCTTATAGACACCGTTCTTCCCGGCGCAAACAATCAAAACGGCGACGCGGTTCTGGAAACCCTTGAGCTTGACGTGGGAGATTGGTGCAGAAGCGTATTTGAAGCCTCCAACGGCGCGGGATATATACTTGTTTCCACAGACGGACAGACGGTATATACCGTTAACCCCTTCGGCAAGGTGAGAGCCTACGATATCGACGGCAACGATATTACCGATACCGCGTCCCATATCAACGATGCGGCGGGGGCAGTATCCAACCTTTCAAAAGAAAAAGAGGCTTCCGATACAAAGGCTTTGAAAAAGCTGGCGGGAGAAAACGCCGTGTTTACCCGCAAGGAGATAACAACGGTATCCACCGTTACAAACGCTTTTGTAATAGATAACGAAGGCGAAAGGCTGTACGGATTTGTATGCCGTCCCATTGGCTACAACAACGGCGTAATGACGGTATACGGCGTGCTTGACGAAGACGGAAAGATAAAAGAAATAAAAATAAGCGAAATAATACTGTATTCCCAGTATTACGACGATTACGAGCTGGACGAAGAAGCCTATACCGAAGGGTTAAAGGGAAAGGACGGTTCCACGCTGTCTGAAGAAGATACCCTTATTTCCGGTGCGACTATATCCGGAAACGCAGTAAACAAGGCTTTGAAAGATATGTTAGGTGCGTACGAAGATATAACAAAGGGAGGAAACGGGAATTGAAAAACAATTTGCGTGTTTTACTGAACGGTTTTGTAAAGGAAAATCCCGTTTTCGTGCTCCTTTTGGGCACCTGCCCCACTCTTGCCACCACCACGAGCGTGGTTTCGGCTCTGGCAATGGGGCTTGCGGCGGCGGCAGTGCTTGTTTGCTCAAACGCCGCTATATCCCTTTTGAGAAAAATAATACCCGATAAGGTGAGAATACCCGCATACATCGTTATTATCGCGGGGTTCGTTACTGTGGTTCAGATGCTTATGGAGGCATACCTCCCCTCTTTATACGAAATGTTGGGAGTATACCTTGCTCTTATAGTTGTTAACTGTATTGTTTTGGGCAGGGCGGAAATGTTTGCTTCCAAAAACACCGTAGGTGCTTCTATCCTTGACGGTGCCGGAATGGGCTTGGGATTTACCCTTGCTCTGCTTTGTATGGCTATCGTTCGTGAAGTGTTCGGCGCAGGAAGCTTTGCGGGAATGAAAATCCCCTTTATAAGCGATTACACCGTGCCTATATTGGTTTCTCCTCCCGGCGGATTTTTCGTATTCGGCGTGCTTATTGCTCTGGTATCCGCTTTGGGTAAAAAGCCTTCAAAAGAGGAGTTTGGGTGCGAAGGATGCCCCAATGTATCTCTTTGCAAAGGCGAGTGCGGAAAGGAGAAGGCGTGATGTTAAAAAATCTTGTTATTATCCTTATGGCTTCGGTTTTGGTAAACAATTACGTTTTGTCCAGATTTCTTGGTGTATGCCCCTTCCTTGGGGTTTCCAAAAAGCTTGACCAAGCGGCGGGAATGGGCGCGGCGGTTATATTCGTTATGCTGGTTGCCACCGCGGCAACGTGGCCCATATACACCTATCTGCTTTCGCCCAAGTACGAATATCTGCAGACTATCGTATTCATACTTGTTATCGCCGCACTGGTTCAGTTTGTGGAGATAGTGCTTAAAAAATATATTCCCGCTTTGCATAAATCCCTCGGAATCTACCTACCCCTTATAACCACCAACTGCGCCGTTTTGGGCGTAACTTTAAACAATATTACCGATGAATACGGATTTTTGGAATCCATGGTGTCCTCCCTCGGTGCAGGGCTGGGTTTCCTTTTGGCGATGGTGCTGTTTGCGGGAGTGCGCGGAAAAATGGAGGGAGCGGATATTCCCAAAGCGTTTAAGGGAATACCCATTACCCTTATTGCCGCGTCTATCGTGTCTATGTCCTTTTACGGATTCGCATCCGTAATTGAAAATATGTTTGCTTAAAGAGAAAGGGGAAAAGAAAAATGAAAGAAATTCTTATCCCCGCCCTTCTGGCAGGGGGAATAGGTCTGCTGGCGGCGGTAATACTTACGCTGGCATCCCGTTTTATGGGAGTAAAAGCAAACGAAACCGAAAAGCAACTGCTTGAAGCTTTACCCGGTGTAAACTGCGGTGCCTGCGGATACCCCGGCTGTGAAGGATACGCAAAAGCTTTGGCAGAGGGAAAAACGACTGCCACAAATCTTTGCGTTCCAGGGTCCGACGGAGTTTCAAGAAAAATTTCCGCCATACTGGGTGTGGAATTTGAAGACGTTGTGGAAAAGACCGCCTTTGTGCATTGCAGAGGGGATTGTAACCGCAACAAGGAAAAAGCTCTTTACCAAGGAATATCCTCCTGCGCGGCGGCAAAAGGAGTGTTCGGCGGAAAAGGCGCCTGCACTCAAGGATGCTTGGGATACGGCGATTGCGCCGCCGCCTGCCCCGTTAATGCAATATGTATGGAAAACGGAATTGCCCATATAAACGGCAATAAATGCATCGGCTGCGGAATATGCGTTAAAATATGCCCCAACAGAATTATAACTCTGTTTGACGGAACGGAAAAAGCGGCAATAGCTTGCTCCAACACCGAAAAAGGTGCGGTAACCCGCAAAAAGTGCGATGCGGGCTGTATTGCCTGCACGAAATGCGCAAAGGTTTGTCCTGCGGATGCCATAACCATAGAAAACAACCTTTCCCGTATTGATTATGAAAAATGTATTCGCTGCGGTAAATGTATTGAGGTTTGCCCCGTAAACTGTATCGTAGCGGCACCGATACCCATTGTGAACGATGAAAAGTAAAAAATTACTTGCGGACCTGCTGATAATATTCATCCCCCTTGCCTTGTGCGCAGGATATATGCTGTGGGTGTATTTTACCCACCAAGCAGGAGGATACGTTTGTGTTGAGCAGGACGGGGTTCAAACTGTTTCCTACCCCTTAAACGAGGACAGAGAGATTGAACTGAAATCCCAAAACGGGGGGTACAACCTGTTGGTGATAAAGGACGGAAAGGTATATATCGAATCCGCCTCCTGCCCCGATAAAATATGTGTAAACCACCGCAAGATCGGCTTTGAAGGAGAAAGGATAGTATGTCTGCCAAACCGACTGACAGTGCGTATAGCCAAACAAGAAAAAGCTCCCGATCTAACGCCTTAAAAGCGGCGGCGGGGGGTGTGGCTCTTGCCACGGCTATGATACTTTCATACGTGGAAACCCTTATTCCTTTTAATATAGGCATACCGGGAATAAAGATAGGGCTGCCCAACCTTGTTGTGCTTTTTATTTTGTATAAATACGGATTTGGTTATGCCGCGGCGGTATCCCTTTTGCGAGTGGCTTTGGCGGGAATACTGTTTGGAAGCGCGCCTTCCTTTATATACAGCCTTTCCGGTGCGCTGGTAAGCCTGGGAATAATGGTACTGCTTAAAAAAACAGACCTTTTCTCACCTGCGGGAGTAAGCGTTGCGGGAGGAATTACCCATAATCTTGCCCAGATCTGTGCCGCCGCCGTTCTGATGAACACGGCGGAGATACTGTATTATCTTCCCGCCCTTGTTATCGGCGGAACGGTAAGCGGTGCTTTGATAGGCATAACGGCAGGTATAATGATTAAAAAAATAAATATTATAAATAAAATTTAAAGGAGAATTTAAAATGAAACGAAAGTTAGTGTCCATTTTCCTTTGCTTTGCTTTGCTGTTTTCTTTTTCGGCTGTGCTTTTCGGCTGTGAGGAAGCGCAAGAGCAGTCAAAAGAACAAAGCACACCGGAACAAGAATCCGTACCGGAGGAAGAAAGCAAGATTATGATAAACGCAAAAGAACTGCCGGATTACGGCAACATAACCTTGGGAAAGGCATATACCAGAACCGCCCTTTATCCCAACGATAACGAACCCTCCTACCCCGACGAAGGAAACAAGAGTATGACGGACGGCGCCATAGCCTCCGACACCGCGAGGTATTCGGACAAGACCTTTATGGGCTTTAACAAGAGTATTTCCGAATACACCTCCAAGGGCTACGCCCACGTAACCGTAGATCTTGGCGGACTTTACTACGTAGATAAATTCGTTGCCCACACCGCATCCGCTTACCACGAAAGCGTGGGAATTACCGCGCCACAGTACGTGGATATTATGGTTTCCCACGATGGCGAAAGCTGGTACAGAGCGGGCAGAGCACCCGTTAACGATACTGCGGAGGTAAGCTGTATTGCCCTGACACTGGAGCTTGAATGGGCGCTTACCGCAAGATACGTTCAGTACAGATTTATCGGCCACAGCAACTGGATAATGGTTTCCGAAGTCGAAGCCTTCGGCGCGCAGGCAGAGGAAGAACTGCCCTACCCCGAAGGAGAGTCGATACAGTCCTTTTTGTTTGTCGGAAACAGCAGTACATATTTCTTTGATATTCCCACTAAATTTATGTATATTGCGGAAAGCGTGGGTATAAACGTTGACGTTTCCTACTGCACCGTAGGCGGCGCGTATCTGAGCCAGTTTGCCGATGCCAACGACGAAAAGCACGGCAAGGCGTTAAGATCACAGCTTGAGGAAAACACCTTTGATTACGTTATCCTGCAGGACAACGGCAACGCGGATTTTGAGGATTCAAAGCCCGCCTGCGATATTCTGGTGCCTATGCTCCGTGAAACCGGCGCAACCGTATATCTTTACAAGCGTTATTCCTCCAACGACGTACCCGCAAACCGTCTTGACAGCGCATACAGACACGAAGTAAACTACACCAAGCTGGCAGAAACTTTCGATATTGAAAAGGTTGCTCCCGGTGCGGATGCGTTCCTTATATGCGAAAGAAAATATCCCGAGCTTGTTATTTACCACACCGATAATTCCCACCATTCCGATCTGGGAGCGTATCTCCTTGCCTGCGTTATGGCAATAACCTATCTGGATATCGACCTTGACGATGTCACCTACACCGCAGGATTTGATGCAGACACTGTGGCAAAAATAAAGGATTGCGCCCGCATGGCATGCGAAGAGGGCTTTGATTACCCGCAGGATAAATAAAAAACACTTGCCCGCAGGGCAAACTTCACCAACATAAAAAGGACGAGGAAAGCCTCGTCCTTTCTTGCTTTTTAAGTGAAGTTTTTGCCCAAAAGGCAAAAGTGAAGTTCGCGCCGGAGCGCGAGTGAAGTTCGTACCAAGGCACGAGTGAAGTTGAGCTTGCCTCGTAAAGGCAAGCTCAGTTTTTTGATTTTTATTTAACCATATAAGCTTCAATGATTCCGGTATACATTGTATGGTAATCCTTACTTGTATACCATTTTTCGTTTACCGCATCCGACATTGTTTCTGCGGGCATTCGCACTGCACCTTGCTTGCGGCAGATGATAACCGTATCTGCCTCTGCATAATAAGGAGTATCTCCTTCGTACGCCACGGTAAGGTTACAATGGGCTGTCTTATCCTCGTCCCTGCCGGAAACGGTGCCCATATAGCGGTACATATCCTCATACCCTTCGCCGAAAAAGCAAAGGGAAAAGGTTTCTTCCGTATCCATAAAGGTTTTGGTAAAGCGGCTGTCACGGACAAAAGCAAAGCAGGCGGGTGCGCCCCATATAACTCCCATAGAGCCCCAGGAGGCGGTCATACCGTTAACGCTTTCTTTGTTTCCCGCAACGATAAGCATTTTTTGCTTACCGATCATATTAAATACGTTGACCTGCACTTCATAAGGGTTTATTTTTTTGAACATTGAATTCACCTCATTTATTTATATGAGAAAAATGCTTTTTAAGAACGCGGTGAAGAATATATCCCAAACCGTAGCAGGAAATGACCTCCCCTGCAAAAAGGGAAAGATATATTATCCACATAGCGTCCGGCACGTTGTAAATATAGGCAAGAACGGGAGGGATAACCAGCGTGTTTGCCAGTACGGGGAAAAGCGCCGCCAGCAAAAAGTGTTTTTTGCCCAATTTGTACGTGAGCACCGCGGCGATAAGGGTTGCCAGAGAACCCAGCACGATATCCCATATAACGGCGTTTGCCAAAAGGTTTGAGATTATACACCCGATAAACAGCCCAGGCACGGCGGCGGGCAGGAACACGGGAAGAATGGTAAGACATTCGGAAAACCGCACCTGAAATACGCCGACAGGGTTTGGTGAAACCAGCGTAAGCACAACGTACAACGCGGCAATTATAGCCGCTTGGCAAAGATAAAGAATCCTTTTTTTCATTTTTGTTACTTCCTTAGTTTTGATTTAAGGGCAACGTTTACGCGCCCTAAGTGAGGATGGTTACGAACTCACTGAAGGTTATAATATCACACTCGGCGGATATTTTCAAGTACCGAATAGGGTATTTTCATATTGCCCTGACCGATGCCGATCTCGATATGAGGCTTCATTTTGGCGTGGAAATCCGTTCCGCCGGAGATTTTGAGTCCCAATTCCTTTGCCATAGACTGAAACTTTTCCTGCATTTCCGGAGTGTATTCGTTGTAATATCCCTCGATACCGTCAAGCCCGTACGCTTTAAGCTCGATCAAAAACGCGCGAAGAGCCTCGTCGGAAATGCGTATAAGATGGGGATGGGCAACAAAAGCGTGGCCGCCTATATCTTTAATTAATTTTACCGCCTCCTGCGCGGTGAGCGCCTGAGTGCCGTCATAAGCGGGCTTGCCTACGCCCAGCCATTTATCAAACCCCTCTTTTACCGAGGAAACGTAGCCTTTTTCCATCATAATACGGGCAAAATGCGCTCTGCCGATAATACCCGAGGGGGCGATAGCGTATGCTTCCTCCATAGACACCTTAAAGCCAAGATCATTTAACTTTTTGCAGGTATTAAGAGTGCGGGTGTTGCGGGCATCCATTACCCCGTCCAGAGCTTTTTTGAGCAGGGGGTGGTGAATATCTATATCATAACCCAGAATATGAGTTTCTGTTTCCGATTGAACGGAAAGTTCTATTGCGGGAACGATCTCCACTCCCACACGCTTTCCTTCCTCCACCGCATCCTCTACTCCCGAAACGGAATCGTGGTCGGTAAGGGCGATAGCGGCAAGTCCCTTTTGCGCCGCGTACCGCACAAGCTCGCGGGGGGACATGCTTCCGTCAGAGCAGGTGGAATGAGTATGAAGGTCTATAAGCTTTTCGCACATAAAAAACGTACCGCCTTTTTAAAGGTTTTTAATATTTTAGCACACAAAAACCGAAAAATAAATATATTTTTTGCGCAAAAACTCTTTTTTATCCCGCAGTTTTGTGGTATATTTACATTAAAGGAGTGTTTAATATTATGAAATACTTATTTGAAATACATTGCCACACCTCGGAATCCAGCGGATGCGCTTCCGAAACGGCGGAAGCCACCGTAAAAGCCTACAGCGAAAAGGGCTATGCGGGCGTGGTCATTACCGACCATCTGGGAATAGGCAGCAAAAAAGACGATTGGGCGGAGCATTGCAGACACCAGCAGTCAGGCTACCGAAACGCAAAGGCTGTGGCGGAAAAATACGGCATGACCGTGCTTTACGGCGCAGAAATAACGGTGCGCCCCTTTGGCGGCAACGATTTTCTGTGTCTGGGGCTTGAGCCGGAATGGTTTATCGAGCATCCCGAGCTTGAGGATATGTCGCTTAACGACGTGCTCAAGACCGTGCGGGAGGCAGGGGCATTTATTTCCCACGCCCACCCCTTCAGAGAGGCTAATTATATAAAAAGCATTGTGCTTGTTCCCCGTTTGATAGACGGAGTGGAGCTGAACGCAAACCGCACGGATTTTGAAAACGAGCGGGCGGCGGAATATGCAAAAGCGTACAACCTGCCTCTTACCGCAGGAAGCGATAACCATATGGCGCATTATCAGAAAAGGCTGTTCGGTATGAACTTTTACGAGCTTCCCAAAACCGAAAAGGAGCTTGCTTCACTTTTATTCGAGAGAAAATACGATATCAAGACGGAGTAAAAAATGTTAAAACGATTTGCGGCATATTACAAGCCCCATAAAAAGCTTTTCTTGCTTGATATGGCGGCGGCTTTCCTTATATCCATGTGCGATTTGTTCTATCCCATGATAACCCGTAATATTATAAATATTTACGTGCCCCAAAAGATGCTTAACCATCTGCTTATCTGGGCGGCGGTTATTTTGGGAATATACCTTATAAAGTGCGGGCTGAACTATTTTATACAGTACAAGGGCCACGTGCTGGGCGTACGGATTCAGGGCGATATGCGCAGGGATATGTTCCACCACCTGCAAAAATTACCCTTTGCGTTTTTTGACGAAAACAAGACGGGCGTTATTATGTCCCGTCTGATGAACGATCTTTTTGATATTTCCGAGCTTGCCCACCACGGACCGGAAAATCTGTTTATATCCACCATTTCACTTATCGGTGCGTTTGTAATGCTTTCCACCATAAACGTATGGCTGGCACTGCTGCTGTTTTTGCTCATTCCACCCGTGGTTTTCTTTGCGGTTAAGACGAGAAAAATGATGCAGGACGCTTTTAAGGAATCCCGTACCCGTGTGGCGGAAGTCAACGCAAACGTGGAAACTTCGGTTTCCGGTATCCGCGTTTCCCGTGCTTACACATCGGAAAGCCACGAAAACGCAAAGTTTGACGAAGCCAACGAAAGCTTTAAAAAGGTGCGTGGCAAGGCATACCGCGCTATGGGTATTTTCCATTCGGGAATGACCCTGCTTACGGATATTATGTACCTTGCGGTGCTTGCCGCAGGCGGACTTTTCTTTTACTACGGAAAAATAGACGGAGGCGATTTTGCCGCGTTTATTCTTTACACCACCTCATTTATACGCCCCATAAACAATCTGGTTATGATCTTTGAGCAGATACAAAACGGTATGACCGGCTTTACCAGATTTGTGGAGATCATGGAAGTAAAGCCCGAAGAAGAAACGGGTATGACCGACCCCGGTGTGCTTAAAGGTGATATTCGGTTTGAAAACGTTTCCTTCCATTACGGTGAGGATGAGGACAGCAAAAATATTATTGACGGGCTTGACCTGCACATCCCCGCAGGACGCACCGTGGCGCTGGTTGGACCCTCCGGCGGAGGAAAGACAACGCTTTGCCATCTTATTCCCCGTTTTTATGAAACGGTATCCGGAAACATTACCGTTGACGGTATGGATATAAAGGATATTTCCCGTTACGGACTTCGCAGAAATATAGGTATGGTAGCGCAGGACGTATTCCTGTTCGGCGGAACCATAAAAGAAAATATTGCCTACGGTAATCTTGACGCTACCGACGAAGAGATCGAGGAAGCGGCAAAGAGAGCAAATATTCACGATTATATTATGACTCTTGAAAACGGCTACGACACTCAGGTCGGTGAAAGAGGCGTAAAGCTTTCCGGCGGACAAAAGCAGAGAATATCCATTGCCCGCGTATTTCTTAAAAATCCCCCTATACTTATTCTTGACGAAGCTACAAGTGCTTTGGATAACGCCACGGAAATGCTGATACAGCAGTCCCTTGAACAGCTTGCCAAGGGCAGGACCACCCTTGTGGTAGCTCACAGACTTTCCACCATAAAGAATGCGGATGAGATCATCGTGCTGACAGCAGACGGTATTGCCGAAAGAGGCAACCACGAGCAGCTGCTTGAAAAAGACGGTATCTACGCAGGACTTTACAAATATCAGTTCAGACAATGATAACCGTAAACGAATATTACAAAAAGCTTTTCGGGCAAAAGGTATATAAAATATCCCTTGCGGGAGGACACACCTGCCCCAACCGTGACGGTACAAAGGGGTTTGGCGGATGCATTTTTTGCTCCGAAACGGGCAGTGGTGATTTCGTGCCAAACCCTGCCTTGCCGATGGATGAGCAGATAGACCTTGCCATTGAAAAGGTAAAAGCCAAGGGCGCAAAAAAATATATTGCATATTTCCAAAGCTTTACCGCCACCTATCTTCCACCGGAGGTTTTGCGGAAAAAATTGGACTGCGCCTACGGGAGAGAGGATGTTGTGGGAGTTTCTGTTGCCACACGGCCCGATTGCCTGCCCGATGACGTTCTGGATATGCTGGAAGCGTATTCCCGCATAAAGCCTACCTGGGTGGAATTGGGTCTGCAGACGGCAAACGACAAAACGGCTGTATATATCAACCGCTGTTACCCCACGCAGACTTACGTTGATGCGGCGCGGGAGCTTAATAAAAGAAATATTCCCTTTGTTACTCATATTATCTTGGGGCTTCCGAATGAAACGGAAGAGGATATGGTGAACACCGTAAAGCTTGCCGTGGAATGCAAGACTCAGGGAATAAAGCTTCAGCTTTTACAGATACTTTCCGATTCCCCTTTAAAAGAGGAATATTTAAAAGGAAACGTGCGTCCTATGGAAGAGGATGAATACTACGCTTTGTTAAAAAAGCTTCTTTCTCTGTTGCCCGAGGACACGGTCGTGCACCGTCTTACAGGGGACGGAAGCAAAAAAACACTCCTTGCCCCCCTCTGGTGCGGGGATAAAAAAAGAGCGCTGAACAAGATCAACGCTCTGCTGAAAACATTTTGAAACTAAAGCAAAAGCCACTCAAAAGTCTGTTTCTCATAAGAATGTTACAAACCGACAGAATTTTCATTCTGTCGGTTTTTTGATTAATTGGTGTTAACTGTTCGACATATTGGAATTTATCTGTCGGCATCTATCAATATTGCTCTGCACGGCGAACCATCCACGCCCGATAAATTCAGTGGTGCGGCATTTAATAAATAAACACCTTCCGACACCTCTAATAAACGAATTCCTTCAAGCAAGATAACA
>JAFYKY010000017.1 GCA_017537345.1 Clostridia bacterium
GGGCTCAACTGCTCCAGCTTACGCAGTATCTTTCTTGCCAGAATATCGTCCAGCGCTTCGGTCTCCGTTCCTCCGCAGGCGATCATAATGGGCACGTAAGCTTCGGTCTGTCTCATAATTCTGTTACCGAAGGAAACTCTGAACACTTCGGAAAGATATTTATCCAGCTTTGCAAGCTTGTCCTTGCCCTCGCTTGATAAGGTGTACTTTTCCTTCGCTTTTTCAAACAACAGCGCCAATGCTTCGTTTGAAATATGACAGGGTGAGGGAGCATCGCATACAAAAGGCGTGCATTTTCTGTCAAGATCGATAACAGCGGCTCTGTCGTATACCTTGTCGGATATGGCAAAGGTGGAATCATCGTTGTTCGCAGTGCCCACAAACCACATATTCACGGGCAGTAACAGCTTTCCGTTTACAAGCCTCGCGGGATCGTTTTTCCAGGTATCGGAAACAACGTCAAGATATCTTTTGCTCGTATCGGGAAGCTCGAGAAGGGAAAGGAATTCAGCAAAATAGTATTCTATTCTGGAAATATTCACCTCGTCCAGAACGGTAATGTATACGTCCTTCTTTCCACCGGCTTCGTAAAGCTTGCACAGCATTGTGGTTTCGTTGAACTTTTTGGTGAATTCGTTAAAGTATCCGATCATATCGGATCTTTCCTTCCACATAGGCTGAATGGGAACAACAGTGGAGGAATTACCGAAGAATTCACCTGCGGCATAGGCAAGAGAGGTTTTTCCCGTGCCGGACATACCGCGGAGTATGATAAGCTTTGAAATTCCCATTCCCGCGATAAAACGGCGTATATCCGCAATATCGTAATACAGCCCCAGCTTTCCCGCCGCGTATTCGCGGAACCTTTCGCACAGCTCGTTAAGCTCGCAGGTATCGTAGGAATCGGCGGGCTTGCCGTTCAGCTCCTCGTCTATTTTTGCGAGCTGAGAAAAACGGGAAGCGCTTGTATCTGCGATAACGGTGCTTTTTTCGCCGTTTGCCGTGTTGTAAGCAATGTTTTCCTGTATTTTCTCGGCATCCTTACGTATCAGATGAAGGGCGATGAGCACCGCGCCCGCAAGTACGGCTACGAGGAACATAAGTATTGCCAGATATATACCGATAGCGTAGGGCTTGGATAAAAAACCTAAAAGCGATGAGCCGGTAGTCATCTGCGGGATAGCGTTTAAAGTATGTATGCAGGATACGATTCCGTTCATAAATCTATCTCCTTTTATTACGTAAGTGAATAATCGTTCTTGTATATGCATTATATCATAAGTGATTAATATATTCAATACCGCATATGTTGAAAATTGCCAATTTTATTGGGAAAAGGCGGTAAAAATAGTAATATTTTACAAACAGTTCATATTATAATACTTTTCAAAACGCTGTTCGGTTACATGGATATAAAAATAAAATCCATCCGTTAAGATGGATTTCAAAATTATTATCCCAACAGCGTATCGGTTACAAGCATAACGCAAAAGCCGATAAGCAATGAATAGGTCGCGCCCCGCTGGTGTCCGTGAGCGTGGGTTTCGGGGATCATTTCGTCGCTTATAACGTAAAGCATGGTTCCTCCCGCAAACGCAAGGGCAAAGGGAAGTATTACAGAAGCAATACTTACCGCAAAATATCCGATAAGTGTGCCGATCACTTCGATAACTCCGGTAGCCATAGCGCACAGAAAAGTCTTTTTGGGACTTACTCCTGCCGCCAGCATGGGACCTATGATCACCATACCTTCCGGTATATTCTGCAAAGCAATACCGCCTGCAATAATAAGCGCCTGCGCCGTATCTCCGGAACCGAATCCCACTCCTGCCGCAATACCTTCGGGAAGATTATGTATGGCAATAGCCATAACGAACAGCAGCACCTTGCTGAGATCGGCGGAGGAGTGCTGTTCTGTCTCCGTCCCAACCAAGCGGTGAAGGTGGGGCACCAGCTTATCAATAAGATTAAGGCATAAAGCGCCTGCAAACACGCCCGCCACCGTGACGATAAGTCCGTATTTTCCGCCGTAATCCAGAGAGGGGAGTATAAGCCCCAGCACGGCGGCGGCAAGCATTACTCCTGCCGCAAAGGACAGCACGATATCCGAAAACTTGTGGGATATTTTTTTAAACACAAATCCGATCACGGAACCGAATATGGTTGCGCCGCCCACACCCAGCGCTGTTAATAATACCATTTCCATATAGTTTTTCTCACGTTATCTGAAAAGTACCGGCTGTGTTGTACCGCCGGTACTTTTATATTTCTTGATGTGTTTTTGTGAATTTATACTTTTTCGTGTCCCATCATGATTTCTGAAATAATATCCAAAACCTTTTGGTGGCATCCGCCGCATCCCGTGGAACAATGAGTAACCTGCTGAACGGAATTAAACGCTTCAAGTACATTTTCAAATTTATTGTTGTTTCCAAGTGCATTCGCTATATCGGCATAGCTTACCTGCTTGCAGTTGCAAACCATATAATTTTCTTTCATAATCGTATTATTCCTGACTAAAGTTTTCCTTGCTTACGCCGCAAACGGGACATTCAAAATCTTCGGGAAGGTCTTCAAATTTGGTGCCGGGAGCAATGCCTCTGTCGGGATCGCCCAAAGCTTCGTCATAGGTCCAACCGCAAATTTCACATACGTATTTCATATTATTTTCCTCCGTTCAATATCGATGTATTTATTATTCAACGTCTGCTTTCCACAAACCGTGGAGGTTGCAGTAAGCGTAAACTGCTACAGGCTTTTCGTCTGCAACGGCAAAGGTTACTTCGGGCTTTTCGCCGGGGTTAAGACACTTTCTTTGTCCGCCCTTGTCGGTCTGGAGATATACCCAGGTAATGCTGTGTTCTTCGGACATGGGGTGCTCAACGCTGCCAACGGAAACCTTAACGGTATTGCCCTCAACGTTAACTACGGGAATATGCTTTTCTCTGCTTGCTTCAACAGTGCCCGCTTCAATAAGAGTCATTTTCTGACCGCAGCAAACTACGGGTACGCCGGATGAGTGGATCATACCGACAATGTTTCCGCAATGCTCGCAAATGTAAAATCTTGTTTCGTTACACATAAAATTAATCCTCCGTGTGTTTTTTTTATTTTTATTTATTTTATTTCTTCAAAATCGCTTGCACCGTGCTTGCAAAGGGGGCAAACAATATCTTCGGGCAGTGTGTCGCCCTCGTAGATCCAGCCGCATATCTTGCATACGTAGCCTTTCTTGCCTTCTGTTTGGGGCTTGGGCTTTACGTTGTCCTGATAATAGGTGTAGGTCATAGTGTTTTTATCGGATATTACTCTGGATTCGGTTATAGAGCATATAAACATTCCGTGAGTATCCAGATCCACGTACTGTTCTACCTTGAGGGACATAAAGGAATTTATATATCTGGGCAGAAATGCTAAACCGTTATCAGATCTTAAAGGAGTAATGTTTGCGAATTTATCTGCGTTTCTTCCGCTTACAAATCCAAAGTTTTCGAATACGGAAAAAGGCGCTTCTTCGGAAAGGCAGTTAATATTCATCTTTCCCGTCTGCTTTATAACGTGGTGGGAATAAGAATCTTTGTTGATGGTTACTGCAATTCTGTTGGGGGTGTTTGTAACCTGAGTCACGGTGTTTACTATAAGTCCGTTATCCTTCTTTCCGTCATTGGAGGTAACAACGTACAGACCGTAGCCGATCTTGAACAGTGCGGTAAGATCGTTTTTGTTTGCGGTGGAATCCTGCAAAGCAAGATATTCTTTGCACAGTTCGTCTGCCAGATTGTCAAGCTGTAAGGTGCTTTCGTCATTAAGCGCAGAAAGTATCTTTACGGTGTTTTCCGCAAAGGATAAATTCTTGCTTTTTGCAAGCATATCCTTCATAACCTTTGCCGCCAAGGGCGCCCAGGATCCGTTTTCTATAAATGCCACGGTGCGGTTTTGGAAGGCGCGCTCGGTAAGATGGTTTATAAACTCGCGCATATAGGGAAATATTTCTGCGTTGTAGGTGGTGGTTGCAAGAACAATTTTACTGTATCTGAACGCATCCTCAACAGCCTCTGCCATATCACAGCGGGCAAGGTCGTTTACCACAACCTTGGGGCATCCTCTTTGCTTCAGCTTTTCCGCAAGAAGCATTACCGCCTTTTTTGTGTTTCCATAAACAGATGTGTACGCAATAACTATGCCCTCTTCCTCGGGACGGTAGCTTGACCAGGTATCGTAAAGGTTTATATAATAACCGAGATTTTCCGTAAGAACGGGACCGTGTAAAGGACAGATTATCTGTATGTCAAGACTGGCAGCCTTTTTGAGCAGATTTTGCACCTGTGCGCCGTATTTGCCCACTATGCCGATATAGTATCTTCTCGCCTCGCACGCCCAGTCTTCCTGTGTATCCAATGCGCCGAATTTACCAAATCCGTCTGCGGAAAAGAGCACCTTATCCGTGCTGTCGTAGGTTACGATAACCTCGGGCCAATGAACCATGGGTGCCGCAACGAAATTAAGAATATGCTTGCCCAGAGAAAGGGTGTCGCCTTCTCCCACAACTACCTGCTTTTCCGCAAAATCCGTACCGAAAAAGTTTTTCATCATAGCGAACGCCTTTGCGGAAGAAACTATTTTTGCATTGGGGTAGGTTTTTATGAAGTTTACTATATTGGCGGAATGGTCGGGCTCCATATGTTGTATTACAAGGTAATCCGGTGTTCTGCCTTCCAGTACGTTTTGCAGGTTATCCAGCCATTCGTGGGTGAAGTTTGCGTCTACCGTGTCCATAACGGCAATCTTTTCGTCCAGTATAACGTATGAATTATAAGAAATTCCATTGGGCACAATGTACTGTCCTTCAAAAAGATCAACTTTTTTATCGTTAACTCCTATATATTTTATATCGCTTGTTATTTTCATCTGCGCACCTCTTTTGTTTATATGTATTGATTATACCACCGTCTGATTTAAAATTCAATAAGCGGTTATAGAATTTTTCCGTCTGTGGAAATTGTTACTACCTGTAAGGGTATATGTTTTCCGCTAAATGCGATTGCCCGTTTCACTGCATTTTCCAATCCGCCGCAGCAGGGCACTTCCATACGTACCGCAGTAACGCTTTTTATATTGTTCTCTGCAATTATCTGTGTAATCTTTTTGGAATAGTCCTCGTTATCAAGCTTGGGACAGCCGATAAGCGTTATGTGGTTTTTAATAAACTCTTCGTGGAAATTACCGTATGCAAAGGCGGTGCAATCTGCCGCAACGAGTAAATTCGCATTCTCAAAATAAGGAGCGTTTACCGGCACTAATTTTATCTGACAGGGCCATTGTGAAAGTCTGCTTGCCGCTTTTATTTCGCTTATGGGTGCGGCGGCTCTTTTTATCTCTCTTGCGGCGGTGCCGGGACATCCGCAGGGAAGCTTTTTTGCTTTTTGCTTTTTCGCTTCCATAACCGCCTTTTCGTCATAAGCCGGAGCTTCCCGCACTTCAAAACTTATGGCGTCCGTGGGGCAGGCGGGGAGGCAATCTCCCAATCCGTCGCAGTAATCTTCTCTCATAAGCTTTGCCACACCGTTTACCATTCCTATGGCACCTTCGTGGCAGGCGGCAGCACAAGCACCGCAGCCGTTACATTTGTTTTCATCAATTTTAATTATTTTTCTTAACATTTTATTGCCCCCTTGTTTTTACGTGTGTATTGTAGTATAATGTGGCAAATAAATCTGTTGAAATTTCAACGAAACGAGTGTAAAAATGGAAAAATATTTAAAAATTTTAAAAAAATGTTCCCTTTTTTACGGAATAAGCGATGATAATCTTTTAAAAATGCTCACTTGCCTCGGTGCAAAGATAATAAACTTTGATAAAAAATATACCATATTCGCGGAAGGTACTACCGCCAAATATATAGGTATAATGCTTTCCGGCACGGCTCATACCGTGCAAATGGATTATTTCGGAAACCGAAGCGTGCTGTCTGTTATAAAACCTACCCATATTTTCGGCGAAGCCTTTGCCTGCGCAGAGGCGGAAAACGTGCCCGTGTCTGTCATAGCCTCCGAGCCTTGCGAGGTAATGCTTATAGACTGCGGACATATTCTTCATACCTGCTCAAACAATTGCGGCTTTCATCAACAGCTTATTTTCAATCTTATGAAGGATCTTGCCACCAAGAATATTATGTTCCATCAAAAGATAGAAATTACATCAAAACGCACAACAAGAGAAAAACTTTTGGCATATCTTCTTTTCCGTGCAAAAGAACAAGGGGCGGATAGCTTTGATATCCCCTTTGACAGACAAGCCCTTGCAGATTATCTGGAGGTGGACCGAAGCGGACTTTCTGCGGAAATAAGCAAGCTGTGTCGAGAGGGAATTCTGGAATGCCGTAAAAACCACTTTGAATTTTTAAACAAACCGTAATAATATGATAAAAAACCACAGATGTGATCTGTGGTTTTTGTATTTATTTAATTACTTCGATCTCGGTCACTCCGTAATATTCAAACAGCTCTACCGCCTTTTCGTCTATTTCCTCTCCGCTTATCACAATAGGTATTGCGGGCGGGCAGGAAACGGTGGGGGAGGCGCATATACGGTGTAATGCGTCCTTCGTTTTAACCGTTTCTTTTTCCCCAAGCATCGCTTTTCGGGGTGTGGTTACTACCTTGGGAATAAATGGCGGGGTAGGAACAGGCTCCATTTTTATCATTTTAACTCTTTCGATTAAAACCAAAGCGGAAACAAGATGTTCTATATCCTCTTTTTCGTTTTGAGGAGTTACCATGAACACAATGTGCTTTTGATCTGCGTATTCGCAGTAGATTTCCTTTTCCCGAAGTATCTCTTCGATTTCAAATCCCGTATAACCGTAATCAGCAGTACAAATGGTAATTTTTGTTTTTTCCGTACCGATAATACGGTATCCCCCTTTGCAAAGCCGCTTTTTTGCTTTTTCGGTAAGCTTTACCGTTTCATTCAGTTCTTTGCGGTAATCCGTATCAAGATAAGCGTTACACTCATCAAGTGAAGATAATATAAGGTAAGAAGGACTTGTGGAAGCAAACAGGGAAAGAGCGTTTTGCGCCTTTGCTGCGTATTTTTTGCCCTTTTCCGATATATGCAGGTATGCTCCTCCTGTGAGTACGGGCAGGGTTTTGTGGGCGGAATCACAGCACATATCCGCTCCCAGTTGCAAAGGATGCTCGCTTTTGTCCAGAAAAGCGGTGTAGGCGCCGTGGGCGTTATCCACTAAAAGCGGCAC
The DNA here is from genome assembly GCA_017537345.1 of Clostridia bacterium. GTDB lineage: Bacteria > Bacillota > Clostridia > Oscillospirales > CAG-382 > SFLA01. Next base: position 7,256 of record JAFYKY010000017.1, read on the forward strand.
TCCGTACGCATCACACACCTTGCTTATTCCCGCGATATCGGTCTGAACTCCCAAATAATCCGGAGAAGTTATGTAAACCGCACAAGGAAGCTCATCACATTTTTTCAAAGCGTTTTCTACGTTATCCGGGGTTATTTCGCAGGTGCAAATGTCATAAAACGTATTTGGATATATCCACTCAGGAATTATGTCAAGCAGAGCGCAACCGTATATAAACGCCTTGTGAGCGTTTCTGCCCGCAAGAATACGTTTTTGTTCTTTGCCTGCGGTTACCAAAGCCAGCATGGCTTTTATTGCAAGGGTAGAACCTTCCGCAGAATAAAAGGTGCGGTAAGCGCCAAAAAGCTCTGCGGCGTTTTTTTGGCTTTCTGCTATAATTCCCTTGGAGGAATACAGCACGTCTGCCCCGTGAATTTCGGTAATATCGCCGCCGTATTTTTTACCTTTGTGTCCCGGCATATGAAGCCTTATGGCTTTTTTGCTTTCGTATTCTTTTATAAAATCCGAAATAGGTGTTTTCATTTTAGTTTTCTTCAGATTCGGCTACCTGCATCATAACAGCGCATTCGATACGCTTTTTGAACAGCTCACAGCCGTATTCGTATATACCGTTAATATCCCCGGTTGCGTGGTACGCGTTGGCGGCGCATCCGCCGGAGCAATACAGCTTTGCCCAGCAATCCTTACATTCCTCGCGGGCGTAAGCGTTACATTTTCTGAACTTATCCTGCGCTTCGGTATTTTTAACTCCGTTCCAGATATCGCCCAGACTGTATTTTTCGTCTCCCACGAACTGGTGGCAGGGGAACAATTCTCCCCAAGGAGTAACAGCCATATATTCCGTACCGCTTCCGCAGCCGGTAATGCGCTTGTAAATGCAGGGACCGTTTTTAAGGTCAAGCATATAGTGGTAGAAGGTAAATGGTCTGCCTTCCTTTTTGCGCTTTATCATTTCTTTTGCAAGAATTTCATACTGCTCCTTTACCTTGGGCAGGTCTTCTTGAGTAAGTGCGCAGGGGTCATCGGGAGAGCAAACAACGGGTTCCATGCTCAGTTCGGTGAATCCAAGGTCAGCCATATGGAAAATATCCTTGGTAAAATCAACGTTATGGTGGGTAAAGGTACCGCGCATATAATAGTCTTTGCCGTTTCTGCTGTCTACAAGACGCTTGAACAGAGGAACTATTTTTTCGTAGCTTCCTTTACCTGCGTAGTCAACTCGGAACTTATCGTGTACTTCCTTGCGTCCGTCAAGACTGAGTACCACGTTGCTCATTTCCTTGTTAAGAAATTCGATGATCTCATCATCAATAAGCATGCCGTTGGTTGTAAGGGTAAAACGGAAATTCTTTCCCGCTTCCTTTTCCACGCTTCTTGCGTATGCAACAAGCTGTTTTACCACGTCCCAGTTCATTAAAGGCTCGCCACCGAAGAAATCCACTTCAAGATTTCTTCTTGTGCCGGAATTCGCAATAAGAAAATCAAACGCCTGCTTGCCCACCTCAAAGGACATAAGCGCTCTGTCACCCTGATACTTGCCTTGGCTTGCAAAGCAATAAGAGCAGTTCAGGTTGCAGGTGTGTGCAACGTGAAGACACAAAGCTTTTATAACGTTTGTGTTGTTTTTATATTCGTAAGCCAATTTTTCGTATTTATCTTCGGAAAACAGCTTGCCTGCCTGCTCCAGATATTTTATATCTTCAAGACATTCTTTAACGTCATTTTCGGTAATATCGGGATATTTTGCGGTTACGGCGCTTATAATCTCTTGTTCGGAGCTGCTTTTGTATGCTTCTATAATATCGTATGCCACGTCGTCCACGGTATGTACGGAGCCGCTGCAGGTGTCAAGCACTATGTTGTATCCGTTAAGTTTATACTGATGTACCATTTTTGTTTTTTCTCCGTTTAATCAAAAAATATGTAAACAACACAAACGCTGCCCTTTTTAGGCAGCGTTTATGAAAACATTTAAAAACTTATTTCTTGGTGTTTTCGCACTTCTGGTTAGCAACGCCGCAAGAGGTTTTGCAAGCGGACTGGCAAGAAGTCTGGCATTCGCCGCAACCGCCGTTCTTAACGGTTTCGGTAATATTCTTGGTTTCGATAGTCTTGATTCTGCTCATTTTAAAGCTCCTCCTGAAATATAACTATTTACATTTACAGATTTTATCACACTAAACTCTTTATGTCAATAAATTTTTTGCATTTTTCTTTTGTGTGTTGCGTTTTTAAGCAAAGTCGGTATAATATAAACATAAATAAAAATAAGGCGGTGTCTGTATGAAGCGCGCAACCGGCATATCCACATCCTTTGATTATTTAAACAGAGAAACCTTCCGTGAATATAATAAAGCGGGAGTAACCGCATTTGAATTAAGCGTTCAGCTTAACCACCACGATCTTATCGATCTCGGCGCCGTTACCCAATGGGCAAAAGAATCGGGGGTGGATACATGGTCGTTCCATCTGCCCTTTTATCCTTTTGAGGTTATAAATCCGGCATCTTTAGATGCATCTGTGCGCAAAAATACGGTGGAGCGTTTGTCCGAGCTTATAAAGAGAGCCGCATCTCACGGCTTTAAGCACGCTGTCGTTCACCCTTCCGGTGAGCCTATATCCGATACCGACCGTGCCGCTTCTGTGGAATACGCCAAGGAAAGTCTGTATTCTCTCGCCTGCGCCGCAAGTGAAAGCGGAATCGTTCTGGCGGTAGAGGATCTTCCCCGCACCTGTCTTGGCAATTGCTCGGCGGAGCTTGCAGAGCTTATCTCCGTCCATCCCGACCTCCGCGTGTGCTTTGACGTAAATCATCTTCTCTTTGAGCCTCACGCCGAATTCTTAAAAGTCTTGGGCGGCAAGATCGCCACGGTACATATTTCCGATTACGATTTTATAAACGAGCGCCATTGGCTTCCTCTTGAGGGGAAGATAGACTGGTCGGAGCTGATGAAGGGCTTGGACGATATCGGCTATAACGGAGTTTTTATGTATGAGGTACCCCGCATCACCGCAAATATCACCCGCGAAGCACCCCTCGTCCCCGCAGACTATGTGAATAATCATAATAAGTTACTTAAAATAAACAAAGCGTGAGAAGTTTTTTCTCACGCTTTTTTATTGGGTAATTAACGTTATTTATCTTTGGCGAAGTTCCAAGACGATACACACATCTCATCAAGTGTTTTCGTCGCTTTCCAGCCCAGCTCTTTTTCAGCCGCCGAGGGGTCGGAATAGCAGGTTGCGATATCACCGGGACGGCGGGGGCAATCAAGAGTTTTTATCTTAATGCCGCTTGCTTTTTCAAAAGCGTTTATAATATCTAAAACGGAATATCCCACGCCGGTACCGAGGTTATATTCTTTTGCACCTGCCTTTGCGGCGCGGAGCGCCTTTATGTGTCCTTCCGCCAGGTCTACTACGTGTATGTAATCTCTTACACCCGTTCCGTCGGGGGTGGGGTAGTCCTTGCCGAATACGGTAATAGCTTCTGCCTCTCCCTTTGCCACGCGGATAATACGGGGCATAAGGTTGTTGGGAATACCGTTGGGCTTTTCGCCTATCAATCCGCTTTCGTGGGCGCCGATAGGGTTAAAATATCTTAGCAGAGTTGCTGAAAATTCAGGGTCGGAAACGCATACGTCCCGAAGTATCATTTCTACCATATATTTTGTGTTGCCATAAGGATTTGTGGGGTGAAGCGAGCAATCCTCGGTTATGGGCACTCTGTCGGGATCGCCGTAAACCGTTGCGGAGGAGGAGAATACTATCTTCTTCACTCCGTGCTCCAGCATGGACTGTACCAGCGTAACCGTGCCGCCCACGTTGTTTTCGTAGTACATAAGAGGCTTTGCCACCGATTCACCTACGGCTTTAAGACCCGCAAAGTGTATAACCGCCTCTATCTCGTTTTCGGTAAATATCTTGTCAAGCCCGTCCTTATCACGAATATCGCATTCGTAAAATACAGGCTTTACTCCCGTTATTTTCTGAATATTGTCAAGGGCGCTTATATCGGAATTATATAAATTATCCACGATAACGGTGTCGTAACCGTTTTTAATAAGCTCTACAACCGTGTGGGACCCGATATATCCGCATCCGCCGGTAACTAAAATTGCCATAATTTATCATCTCCTGTAAGGGTAGTATAACATATTTTTATAGTTTTTCAAGTGGTGATTATAAGTAAACATAAGAAACAAGTTGCTGGTCTTGAGAATAGCATCGCCTTTTTGGTTCAATCATTTTGTTACCCATGAAATCTTTATTCTTGATTAAAATCGTTTTTTTCCAGTTCAATTTGTTTGATGCGTTCTGTCAGTACTTCAAGTCCCGCTTTAAACGAATTGAAAAACTCACTTAAAAAATCTTTTGAATATGTTAATTGTATTGCTTTATCAAAAGCAGTGCAATACTTATCTAACAGCGCTACCATTTTTTCATAATCGTTTTTTGAAAACAATTTGCAATGTGCGATTTTATTTCTAAAACCTTTTATTTTTTCAATATCTTCTTTAGGTTCAGAAAACTGTATTTTATCGGCAAAATACAGTTCCCAATCGGTTTTTTCTGTTCCATCCGGTGCTGGCCTTTTATGAACAAATAAAATATCTATTAGTTGGGAATAATCATAAGCATAAAAAATGTTGTCTAAACAGGGCACATTTATATCGGTATCCTTGCCACGTTTTTTTAATTTCTCACCGTGAGAATAGTAATTAAATCTATATGGGTAATCCGAACCATAAACTAAATAGTAAGTGTTATACAGAAGTAATCTCATTTTTCTGTCAAAGTCGTCTAATTTGGGATAAAGCAGATTGCAATAATACGATGACACATCATCATAAGTCTTTATGATGTCATAATCTTCAACAATACACATCTTTTGCCCAGAATATGTGGTAATAATCTTATGTTCAACAAGTGCAGAATCAAAACTTTCTAAGACACTAATATTGTTAGCTTGAGATCCGTATACCAATATATCCATGAACATTACCCGTGGTGACTGATGTACTGTAATTTTCACTCCATTCCAACACGAATGCGCATCATTTATAGTAATAGTGAAAATCACTCCTACATCTTCGATTGCACACTGTTCTGAGGATAAATTAAGATGACGCAATAGAGTCTGCTTAAAAGTCCATGTGATTAAAACGGCATTTTCGGTTTGTTTTTCTTTTTTTGTTGTCTGCTTTTTATATTTAAATATATATGACAATTTAGAAGTCATTCTTGTCGTCCTTTATAAATTGATTTATGTAATTACTTCGTTAACTCCTGATACATCTTCATAAGTTCTGCCACACATTCGGATTCCGTGTTTAATTTTCCCCAGAAACCGTATGCCTGCATTACCGCTTTATCGTTTGCTTGGTGCGCCTTCCGGAGTTCGGGCGGCATAGCAACTTCGTCGTAAAGATCTGCTAAAGAGCAATCTGGATAGAGAGCACGAGCATCAAGAATTGCCTTTGCGGTCTGCTCAATTTTTGCCTTCTGTTCTTCAGTAGGTGAAGGCCACGGGAAGTTGTTATAAACGATATTGACAGAATAACAATATCTCGTTTCCAATCTTCCGCAAACCGCATTTACCCACGCCATATGAACGTTAGATGTTAAAACACCAAAATGGTATAACGTTGCATTTTCGCTTATTTTCACTCTGTTACTGCACATCACATCAGGTGTCATGAATCCCATTGGAATATATTTTCTCTTTTCCGAACTAATTTCGGGAATCACAATATATTCGCTTTTAGGGAAATTTTCAACGTGAAATCTCGTAGGTTTATCCGCAATTTTGACAGTTCCTGCACTTTTGCTGGAAAGCCGAACATTTTTAACAGCCTCAACACGCTTCATGCACTCCGGCATCTTCCTCAGTTCATTTGGTGGACAATCTCCCAACCATAAGCAATAACGGTAGTAACGATTAATAAACTCATCCGCCCCCAACCATGGTTTAAACCATTTGGCTGACAGAGGTTCTTTTTTTACAAATTCATTCATTTCCTCCTCGGTAAAAAGATAATAACCACCATCGATAGGCTTATTCCCTATACCAAAAACAGGAGAATCACACAAAGGTTTGTTTCTACTCTCTATAAACACATTATCAGCATTAACCAAATATCCATTAATTTTTTCAACAACCAAAGGACGATCGCCAGTATAAATCACCTTTTCTTTATAAGAAGGCGCAACACTAAAGCCAATGATAACGCAATGTACTGCCGCCATTCGCTTATCGGTTTTAATTTTATTGCCTTCGTTGTCTTCTGCTCTGTTATCCCAACGGAATGTGCGATGGGCGAAATCAATATGTACGCCGTTTTCAAATAAAGGCTTCCAAAGAATTGCAACGCTTTCTCCTTGGGAAACAGAGTTTGTTGAAACCAGCGCGGTCCTGATATTTGCGCCGTTCATTATGTCGGTTGCTTTTTTATACCAACAGGAAACGTAGTCAAGATTGCCTGCGTTTTTCCATTTAGAACCGAAAACAGAAAGTAAATCGTCCTTTTGCGCCTTGTTCATTAAACGTGCGCCAACAAACGGCGGGTTACCCATAATATAATTCAGCTTGTCTTTGGGGACAACGGTTTCCCAGTCTATGCGCAAAGCGTTTCCTTCCACGATATTCGCATAGGATTTAAGGGGGAGAAAATCGAGGTTTGCGTTTAATATTTCCTCGGTTTCCTTCATCATCTGGCTTTCTGCTATCCAAAGTGCGGTTTTTGCAACGGTTACGGCAAAATCGTTTATTTCTATTCCGTAAAACTGACCGATCGAAACCTTTATAATTCCGTCAAGATCCAGCATTATCTGCTCTTCGTTTATTATCTTCAACGCCTCGTTTTCCAGACGGCGTAGCTCGATATAAGTCTGTGTTAAAAAGTTGCCCGAACCGCAGGCGGGGTCAAGAAAAACGAGAGAAGACAGCTTTTCACGGAAGGCTTCCGCTTTGTCTTTTTGAATTTTCGGCACCTTTACAGCCTTTATTTCCTCCAGCTCTTCCTCCAGCTCGTCCAAAAACAGCGGTCTGATAACCTTATGAATATTCTCAACAGAAGTGTAGTGCATACCGCCGGAGCGTCTTGTTTCGGGGTTCAGGGTAGATTCAAACACCGCACCGAAAATGGTGGGGCTTATCTGGGACCAATCGAAATCCTCGCTTGCGTTGTGCAAAAGGAGGTCAACTATTTCCTGTGTGAAATTGGGAATTTCGATATTTTCATCCGCAAACAAACCGCCGTTAACATAAGGGAACGCCGCCAAAGCGTCATCCATATAAGGATCACGCTCTTCGGTTTTGGTATCAAGCACACGGAAAAGGTCAATAAGTGCGCGGCGCACGTCTTTTACGTTAAAGCTTTTTATGTAGTTGTGAAACTTTAAATGTCCGCCGAAAATGCCCGCATCCTCTGCATAAAGACAGAATACCAGGCGGACGCAAAGCATATTAAGGGAGCGGAGGGATTCTTTGCTGCCCGGGTCGATATACTGCTTCAGAATAGCGTCGTACAGCTTGCCCACCAGCTCACCCGCTTTAATGGAAACCTGCTCTTCGCGGTGCAAAAGCTCGCTCTTTTCCTCCACAAGGAACTGCAAGCGGTAATACTCCTTGCCAAGGTCTTTAAGCAAAATGCTCTCCGGCTCGCCGTTGGGCTTTTCCATATCGTAAATAAGGAACTCTTCAAAGTTGCAGGTGATGATCCAACGGGGGTGCTGCGAGCGCGGCAGTCCCATGGAATATCTTTGAGCCTGCTGGAAAGGACTAAGCAAAGTTCCGTCCGATTGCCGTATGGGACTGCGCAGATTAAGCCCTTTCTTTTTCTGCTCGATCAGCACGTGGGTAGAGGGAATATGACCGTCAATAAAGCTGGTATGGTCAAGCTTTACTCGCTCTTCAAACAATATAAACTTTTCGGGTTCTTTAACGCCCAAAACGTCACGGGCAAGGGAAAGCCAAAAGGACTGGCTGTCGCTCTTTTCGTCGCCGCGGTCCTTCCAGTATTCAGCAAAGGCTTTTGCGGCGCGCTTGCGTTCATTATCGTTCATATTTTCCTCCATACAACGGCTGTTTGGTTATTTAAATATATTATAACGCATATTTGTAATTATTTCCAGTACTTTCTTCATATAGTTTAACAAAACTTTATTGGAGTGAAACGTATGGAATCGGATATCCTTTGCAGGGCATGCCGTTTGGGAGAATACATACTTGAAACCGGTTGCACAGTCCGTGCTACGGCGGCGAAATACGGTATAAGCAAAAGCACCGTCCACAAGGACGTAAGCCTTCGGCTCAAAAAAAGTGATCCCGCCTTGTATGCCGAAGTAAGCAAGGTGCTGGAGAAAAACCGTCTTGAACGGCATATACGGGGCGGAGATGCAACACGGCGCAAATATCTCGCCGAAAAACAGTTGACAAAATCACACGGATAATGTAAAATAAACGTGATAAAATGTGGAAAAGAGGTTGGCTTTGTATGGCAAGCAAGCGTATACTTACCGTCGGTACTGCGAATCTGGATTTTTTGATCAAGACACCCTACGTTCCCTCCCGCGGTGAAACCATGATAAGCGAAGGTGAATACGCCTACGTTCCCGGCGGAAAGGGCGCAAATTCCGCAGTTGCCGCCGCCCGTCTTGGCAGTGAAGTTGTGTTTTGTACCCGCGTGGGTGACGATGCTTACGGAGACCGTCTTTTAAGAATATACGCGGAAAACGGTGTTGACCCCCGTTATATAAAGGTTGACCGTGCAGAGCAGACGGGACTTGCCGTCGTTATGCTGGAAAGAAGCGGAGATAACCGCATTATCGTTTTCCCCGGAGCAAACAAAAACATTAACGATACGGATATAGAAAACTCGTTTTTAAGCTATCCCGATGCGGTGCTCACCCAGTTTGAGTGCGGTGTAAAGCAGGTGATCACCACAGCGCGTCTGGCTCACGAGCAGGCGCTTCCTCTCTTTGTGGATGCAGGCCCCGCCATACCCGATTTTCCTCTTTCCAAATTGGAAAAGGTAGAGGTGTTCTCTCCCAACGAAACCGAAACCGCTGTGCTTACGGGTATCCGTCCCAACACACCTGATGATTGCCTCCGCGCTTCCATTGCACTTTGCAACAAGGTGGATATAAAATACGTGGTACTTAAATTAGGCGATCGCGGCGCATTTATTTATGACGGAAAATATTGCGATATTGTCGAAGGATACGAAGTAAACGCCATAGATACCACCGCCGCAGGCGATGCGTTCACCGCGGCTCTTACCGTCGAATATATGCGTGGCAGGGATATTTATTCCGCCGTTAAATACGCAAATGCCGTAGGGGCTTTGACCACCACCAAGGTGGGCGCTCTTAATTCTCTTCCCAGAGAAGCGGACGTAAAGAAATTCCTTGAATCCGTAGAATAAACAGTAAAAAGCAAAAAGACCACCGTGAACGGTGGTCTTTACTGTTATTTTTTGCTACAGCCGTTGTTACAGCCGTTGTTGTTACAGCAATTCATATTATGAGGGTCGCTTACGGGCATAAAAGAATCGCAGGGGAAGCACATTTTTTCGAAAATACTGCAGGGGTCGCCGTTTGCAACGGGAGTGGAATCTCTTTCGGGAAGCACAAGCTGTGCCGCAGGAAGCATAAGCTGTACCTGTCTTTCCATTCGTATTACAGAGAATACGCCCAGAGAAACGTATACGCTCTGCGTGCCGATACCTTCCTTGAAGCAGCCGTTGAAGCGCTGTCTTATTATCTGGGGTATGCAGTCGCAGGGGATACAGCAATGTCCGAAAGGACGGCATTTTTCCACAAGCTTGGTATCAAGGCTTATGGGGTGGGCAACCTCAACCACAACAGTGGGAAGAGCGCATTCGGTATGGCATCCCATGCAATCGGGATTGGTGCAGAAATCGTTGTTGGCAGGGTCGGATTTGAATACCGAAACGTCTTTTTCACTGCCGAAGAGTATGATCTTTTTATCGTAAGCGGCAACGCCTTCAACTTCCACGGATCTGCCGTTACCTACGCAGACCTCCAATTTTACGCAGAAATAGTATCTTACGGTCACGTGGTAAAAACCGCAGTTAAAGGGGATTTCTTCTACGGTAATGCTTGTGGATATAACGTCAACGCATTTTGTTCTTACCGCCGTAGCGTGATCGATCACGTCCTGCACCGTGTCCGTAAACTGTACCTTGATATCTTCAAGACAGTCTTTATCACGGGCAGAATCAAATATTCTGTTTACGCTTATACAAACCTGCTCGCTTTGGCGTACGCAGGGATTGTTTCTTTCAACCATTATTATTCCTCCCAAAAAATTTGAATATCTGTTACCATAGTATGCAAAGTCGAAAAAAGGTGTTACGTATAAGTTGCAAAAAATGTAGTTTTATGTTATTATTTTAAAAACGGGAGGTGGCCTTATGAAAAAGAATTTTTTGTTTGTACTTTGTATGTTTATTTTTGCTGTTTTTCTATGCGCTTGCGGCAAAACTCAAGGGGATATTTCCGTTTCGATCGGCGGCGAAAACTATCTTTGTTCCTACAATACGGTTTCGGACAATGCTGTTTTTGACCGTGAATATGCACCCGAAGGAGTTAACACACCTGTATATAACGCACCTTCAGACGGATGCGTGCTTTTGTGGTATGCCAAGGGTGAAGAAATAATTAAGGATTCTTTTTCCGTTAAAAAGGGTGAAACCTGCGTTATCCCCACCAACGGCTGCAGTGTTTTTATAAAAAAAGCGGCTCCTTCCGCGGATTTTACGGTAGATGGATATTCTCTGCCCGAATATATTGATATTTATGAAAACCCGTCTGTTACCGACGAAACGGGCATAACAGGCTTTTTGCTTTCTCATAAAGACCCCAAAAGCTTTGAAGGGGTTACAAACGCTTTCTTTTCTCCCTCCGCCTCCAACCGTACAGAAGTGCCGGAAGGCTTTTTGGCGCTTACTTGCTCCCGCAACGTAAAGGGTGTTTTTTCAACTGTTGATTTTGACGTTAAGAAAACCGGCGAGAGGGATTTTACTCTCTTTATTTCCCAGCCCTATGCAAAGGGCTTTGCCGAAGCATTTATGAAAGGAAACGGGGGATATCTTATTAACAATACAGAAAAAATATCTTCCTACGGAAGCGGAATGTATGCGGTAATAGGGGATACGCCTTTTGAAATAACCGCAATTAATCCCGAAAAATCCTCCGAAGGAATAGAGATATACGACGAAACCTACGGACTTAAGCTTTCTCCCGAAAGGGATTTTGAATTTTTGGATATATTCGTATTTGACGGAGTCGTGGCTTATATAAGCGCTCCCGATACCCGCGCGATCCTTCCGTACCCCTCCGGCTATGCTATATGCTTTAACGGTGAGAATGCCGTAAAAGCGGCAAAGAATATACAGGTGGGCGACAGGGTTGAAAATATTCTCTTTTCACCCGTGACCACCCCTGCCGATTACGTTTTGTTAAACGGAAAAAACATTGTGGAAACGGTCTTCCGCAACGAAAACCGCACCTCTTTCGCTACGGCTGTGGTGTATGACAGCGAATTTTTCTGGGACAGCACCCGTACCAATATCTGGGGCACGGAGGCGGCGTTTGATGCGGACGGCAACTTTGTTTCCGTTACGCGCCTCGGCGTTGAAGGCGAATCGGGCAACACTCCCATTCTGGAGGGCGGCTTTGTGCTTTCTTCGGGCAACGATCTGTATTCAAACTATATGCTCAAGCTAAAAGACGGAGATACCGCAGAGCGTATACAAAAAGACAGCGCATATTTTTACCGTGAGATACGTGGCGTTTCCTACGGCGAAAAGACAGATTCCCGTTACGTTACGGTATACAGCGGAATATCCCGCACCCCCAATTCGGAAAACACCCTTGAAATTTCCGTGGATAAGGACGGATATATTATTGCGTCTTCCGCGGGAGGAAATACTCAGATCCCGCAGGGAGGATACGTTATTTCCGCATCCGCAGACAAAAAGCAGGAGATCGCGCGTTTTTATAAGATCGGTCAGAAAGTCATCTTTATGGAGGACAGAAGCTCCTTTGCGTTGTTCGGCGACGGAGACTTTTACGCTTCGGAATATAAAGAAATGCTGGACGATTGCGTAAACAGACTCGATGAATACGCAAAAGAGCTTGTTGCCGTGGATTACGAATATGCATACGGTCTGGCGCAGGAAGCAAAGGAATTGCTTGAAACTTCTCTTTACGACCCCGCAAAGCTTTTTGAAGCAAAGAAAAAAACAGACGAGTTAAGTAAGATATCCGTACCCTCGCTTTTCGTGCAGGACCGCTGCGCGTGGGTGGTTCATTACGAAACCGATAAGCAGGATGTGGCGCATATCGTGGAATACGCGCATTCGCTGGGTATAAACCGTCTTATCGTCGCGCCCTTCAGGGATACCTACGCTTTGTATAACACCGAAAATGAGCATCTTTCCCGCCATCCCGATCTTGACGAAGGCGAGGATATGCTTGAAGCCTACGTGGAGGAATGTCATAAACGGGGAATGCAGATATACTTTATGTACTGCTGCTTTACCACCGCATACCCCTCCGAATCCTATCCCAAGGAACATTACGTAAACTATTTCGGCGATAAACTGCTTGTTTCCAAAACGGGCAGGGACGTTGCGTATTTTTACGATACACCGTCATACACCCTCAATCCTTACGATACTGAGGTAAGGGCGTGGACTCTGGACGTTATCCGCGAGGTGTGCGAAAATTATGATGTTGACGGTATTCAGCTGGATTATATCCGTTTTCCTCTGCCCACATATTACAGCGCGGACAGATACGAGGACCACGGATATAATAATGATATAATCAACGCTTTTAAGGCAAAATACAATACGGATATCAGTCCTGCGGATATGCCGATCACCCATGAACTGTGGGATGAATGGTGCGAATTCAGGTGTGATATAATAACCTCGTTTGCTTCCTCGGCATCCCGTCTTGTGAAGGATTACGGATTGACTTTCTCCTGCACCTGCTTTTCAGGGGATGCAGACCGTAAAAAGTACGTATTCCAGGATGTTTCTGCTTGGACAGAGCAGGGGATTATAGATGAAATATATCCGATGATCTATTCCGCTACGCTTGAAGACCAGATAAAATACGGCGACGAAATGAAGAGAATCGTGGGAGATAAATGCGATATCATTCTCGGTATCGGCACTTATGACGGAGAAACGCCGGAAATCGTACGGGATCAGGTGTTGTATTCCGCCCAAATCGGCGCGGAGGGAAATTCCGTATTCGCCCTTGAATATATGCAAAATTTCGGGTTTGATACAGTTTACGGCAAATCCCTTTACCGCAATCCCGCCGTTACCTCGGATATGTACGGCAAGACGGTGGAAGGATACTGCAAAGAACTTGAATTCCTTTTGGAAAGGGTTTACGGCTATCTGTGCGAAGGCGATTATTCGGCGGTCGCTCAGGCGGTAAAGAATATTTCCGAAGAGTACGGCGGCTTTGATCCCGACGGAAAAACCGATAAAGAAAAAAACGCGTATCTTAAGGCTGTTATAACCGAATTTGAATCCCTAAGATCGTTAATGAATGCATCCGACCCCGCTTATGAGCATTTCTGCGGCAAGATCGATGGTATAACGGCATCTCTTTCCCGATTAAAAAAATAGTCATAAATAGTTTACAAGATTATTGTTTGCATTTTTTTGTCAGTTATGATACAATAATAAACGTAAAAAGTATAAGGGAGGGTCAGATATGTTTAAAAGCATCTTTACAAGATACCTTTCTGCTGTTGCGGCAATAATTTTCGTAAGCTTTATTCTGCTGGGCGTTATCTTGTCCGCGGTGCTGACCAACAATTCAATGGAAACCCGCGATGCGCTTATGCAGCGTACCGCTCACAGCGTTGCCACAAACATAAAGACTCTTTCCGCAGTAACGGAAGTGGGCGGATTTGAGGATCTGGTTTCGGAATACCGGACCGAGCTCAAAGAAAACATAAGCGGTGTTGCCAAAATGACAACTTCGGATATTCTCGTTTTCGGGTGCGATGGAAAATATCTTTTGGGCACGCGCTATACGTCCGCGCTTTCGCCTGAAATAGCGGCGGATATTCTGGACGGAGGAAGTAAATATACCATATCCGATCTTGACGGTATGCTTTCCAGTAAATCCCTTAACTATTTCTATATTATAGTAGGCAATCACGGCACGGCAGACGGTATTATTCTGGTTACCACCCCCAATATTACCGATGCGGCATTTGTTTCCAAGGTAATAAAACTATTTGTCGCCATAACGCTTTGGGTATTTCTGGCGATCCTCATAGGCGTGTATATCGTTTCCGAGCGTATAACGGCTCCCATAAAAAAAGCATCCCACGCCGCCGCCCAATATGCTATGGGTGATTTTACCGAACGTATTCCCGTAACGGGACAGGACGAGATCACCACGCTTTCAAGAGCAATAAACAATATGGCGGATTCGCTCAGCAAGACAGAAGAAAACCGCAACACCTTTATCGCCAACGTATCCCACGACCTGCGCACGCCTATGACAACCATTGCCGGCTTTGCCGACGGTATTCTGGACGGAACCATTCCTCCCGAAAAGCAGCAGCAATGTCTTGAGGTCATTTCATCGGAAACCCACCGTCTTTCCCGTTTGGTGTCATCTCTGCTTGAAATGTCCCGCGCGGGCAAGGGAAATATAAACCCCGTAAGATTCAATCTCACGGAAAAGGCGCGTCAGGCGCTTATCGGGCTTGAAAGCAAAATAGAAAGCAAGCATCTGGAGATCGAGTTTAATTGCGAAGAGGACGTTTTCGTTATGGCGGATACGGATTCTATTCATCAGGTGGTATACAATCTTACCGAAAACGCCGTTAAATTCTGTAATGAACGGGGAACGCTGACCATAAATATGGGCAAGGAAGGAAAAAAAGCTTTCTTTGAAATAACCAACACCGGCGACGGTATTCCCAAAGAAGAATTACCCCTTTTGTTTGAAAGATTTTATAAAAGCGACAGAAGCCGCGGTCTGGATAAAACCGGTATGGGCTTGGGTCTGTATATAGTAAAAACAAATCTGGCATCCCACGGTGAAATAATAACCGTAACGTCGGAGCAGGGCAAACACACGACCTTCCGCTTTGCTCTGCCTTTAGCGCCCCAGACTATCGCCACAGCGGGATTAAGACGTTAGTTTTAGCCACGTTTAAGCTTGGCGTATATAATAATAAATACGCAAGGAGGTATTTGTGAATGAACGAAAACGAAAGAAAAGACGAGCTGCTTGAAAACGAACCCGTAAAGGAAGAGCAGATAAACGAAAATATGCAGGCGGAAACTACGGAGGAAACCGCCGCGCCGGCAGAGGAAGCGCCAAAGTATTTTATGCCCCCGCACGATGAGAATTGGCGTCCTTACGACCCTTCTCCCACTTTTTCAAACAACTGGGATTATAAAAACAAAAAGAAAAACGGCGCAGGTAAAAAAGCGCTTGTTTTCGGTATAGTAATGACCGCGGTCACGCTGTTTTGCGTTTTGGGGTTGGCGGCTTCTCTGCTTTTGGATTATTTGGGCGTGCCCGGCTTTTTATCCGAGATTTCCGATCCCATCAAAGATACCGAAACGTCCGCTCCCGCTTCCGAAGGCGGCGATACGGATGTAAGCCTCGTTCCCACGGATAACCCCGAGCTTAATCTCAATATAACCGATTACGATAAGGTCACCACCGCGTATACCGAGCTGTATGAAAAATGCTCCGTAAGCTGTGTTTCCATTCTCTGCACTCTGGAAAAATCCTCCGGCTATACTCTGGGAAGCGGATTCGTTTTGTCTGCGGACGGATATATAGCCACCAACCACCACGTTATCGAGGATGCGGAAAAAATAACCGTTCGGTTTTATGACGGAGCGGAATACGAAGCCGTTCTTATCGGTTCGGATTCCGTAACCGACCTTGCGGTGCTCCGTATCGAAGCAAAGGGCCTTATTCCCGCGGAATTGGGCGATTCCACCAAGGTTTCCGTAGGCGAGCCGGTAGTGGCTATCGGTACTCCTTACGATATCACCCTTGCGGGCACTATGACCTCCGGTATAGTTTCCGGTCTTGCCCGCGACGTTGAGTGTACCGATGATTACGGCAACGTCGTAAAGACTATGACTCTTATCCAGACGGATACTCCCATCAACCCCGGTAACTCCGGCGGACCTCTGTTCAATATGAACGGTCAGGTCATCGGTATAAACACCCTCAAGCTAATGAACGAATTCGAAGGTATCGGCTTCAGTATTCCCATAACCGACGCTATCAAGGTTTTTGAAATCCTCGTGGAATACGGCGAGCTTCCCGATTACGGCGATACCGATTTCGTAAAGACCTCGCCCAAGCTTCATATCACCGTTATGTCGGTTTCCGATGCCCGCAACAGCGTGGAATACGGCAGATTTATAAGCAAGGATGCCCCCGAAGGAGTTTACGTTATCGAAGTCACTCCCGGCACTGCTATCTATGAAGCCGGCTTGGAAATATACGATATAATCACCGAATTCAACGGCGTTACCCTTAAAGGCAGAGATGACCTCGCCACAGAACTTGCAAAATATTCCGCAGGGCAGGAGGTAACCATAAAGGTTTACCACCGCGGCGAGTATAAGACCCTCACCTTCAAGCTCGACAAAGCAGGATAAAACAGAAATTGTATAAAAACACAAGGGCATCTGCCGTAAAAACCGGTCAGGTGCCCTTAATGTTTGTAGTATGTCTAATTCACTTGAAGATTGATTGACAACTTTTTGCACTAATGATATAATTAAAGCGAATATTTAAGAAAGGAGGAACATTTTATGATAAACGCAAAAATGAGTAAACTAATCGGGAGGACTATTTTCTTCTAATTCCTTCCGAAGGAGGATAAATGTATATTGAAACAAAAAGGCTCATCATTCGTGACTTTAAAGAGAACGATGTTAACGTCTTATATAGAATAAAAACCGATGAACAGGTTTTAAAATTTGCACCGGATTTTTTAGAAGTCGACCTTGATCCCGCAGATACTATAAATCATATTAACCGTTTCAATCAACTCGAAAACGATGGAGATATTGATACTTGGCGTTGTTATGCAATCGAACATAAGCAAACACGTGAAGTTATGGGATGTTTATGCTTTTGCAAGGAAGATATGCTGTTTGAATATGAACTTGGTTGGATGATGATTGGCGATTACACCATGAACGGTTACGCATCCGAAGCAGCCGAAGCTTTTGCCGAGTGGTTTTGCGAGAAACATGGTGTGGATTATCTAATCGCGGTTATGGATGTGGATAACTCTGCCTCTTTCCGTTCCGCTGAAAAAGCAGGTTTCAAGTTATTTGAAAAACGTACCGTTTATGATTACTCATATAACCGTTATGGTGATGATTACTATTATTTGAGGCGCTATTACTCGAGATGTGCTCTTGCAGATAAATTCTATGGTGATTCGCCTTATGAAGGACGTTCTGTGAAAGTCGGTGAGCAGTAATGGTCAACGCTATTGAGAAAATCGTTGGAGAAATCTTTGATTGCAATGCGACCGAAATCAGACAATTTGAAAACGTTGCAAACAACAGTGTGTATTCGTTCAAGTGCAATGATAAACCATATGTTTTCAAGTTTTTCAGAAATGAATATTGGCCTGAAGACGGAAAACTTCAATTTGTAAATCAGTTGCTTTTGAAAAACAGTATTCCTTGCGCCGAACTATTGTTTTTTACTCGTGATAATCCTGAATTCCCGAATGGTTATTTGATCGAACACGAACTGAATGGTATTACTGCCGATAAACTTCAATCCACGCAATCGGACGAGGTTGAATTTTATAAAAAACTTGCTGTTCTTGTATCAAATATACACGGAATATCTATTAAGGGATTCGGATATATCGGAGATGGAGAAGGCGATAGTGAAAGTATGTATTCCTTTTTCGATGATGAGTTTGACGATAGGACGGAATCATTAATTGAAAAAGGCATTTATACCGAATTAGAGTTGCAAGAAATGAAGAACATTTTGTTGAACACGTTAAGACGTTTCGATGACTTGCCGTCAGTACTTTGTCACGGAGATCTGTCTAAAAAGAATGTTATTGTTCAATACAATAGCGAGCTCGTTCTGATAGATTGGGACGATGCTATGTCTTATAATTGGATGGCAGATATTGCACGATTCACCTTTTGGATGAAGATGAATTACAACGAGAAAGATTATTTGCTGTTTAGAACTGCTTTTTTAGACAGTTATAATGGCTATCGAAAAGATGAATTTGATGATTTTGAAAAAGCATTTCATATCTTTATTTCTTTAGATTTTCTAAACTTTGCGATAAATATCGGAGATGAGAATATCCTGAAGTTCGCTAAAGAGTATTTAACACAACTTGTAGAAAAATCAAGGCAGAGGAATTGACCTCTGCCTTTTGCATTGTTTAAAATTCAAGAGTTTTTGCAGTCTCTTTTCGGGATCCCCAAAAATGTGCAAGCATTTTTGGGGAGAATACTCGGGGTCGCCGAGAAAGCGTTTTTCCGTGAAATGCACCGTCTGTTGCGGGCGATTAGTGAATCGCCACTACACATCGAAAAACCTTTCTTGGGGTGAATCATTCGCAGGACCCTCTGTTACAGCCGGAGCAGCGCAGAAGGCTGTCTATTGTGTTTTTGATAACGTTTGCAAGGCAGTTGTCGGAAATACTGTAAAGCACCTCTCTGCCGTTTCTGCGTACCTTTAAAAGTCCTGCTTCTTTCAGCAGTTTAAGATGGTGGCTTACCGCAGGGGAGGACATTCCCACCGCCTCCGCCGTGCTTTGCACGCTGGCCTCCGCATAGCACAGATAATGAAATATTTTAAGCCGCGTAGGGTCGGAAAGCAGCTTGAAGCTGTCCGCCGCCGCAACGAATGTGTCTTTTTCCATAAAAATCACGTCCTTTCAAATATATTATAGCTTAAAAATGCCAAATGTCAACAAAAGCACTTGACTTTTGGCTATTATTGGGTATAATAATACCGTGAAGATTAAACAGTCGTTTAATCGAAAGGAGAAAACCCGATGAAACGTATATATATGGATAACGCCGCCACCACGGAAATGTCCGCGGCGGCTATAAATGCGGTAACCGAAGCCTGGAAGGTTTACGGCAATCCCTCCTCCCTCCACGGCGCGGGAAGGGAAGCCTTCTTTATGCTTGATAAAGCGAGAGAAGACGTAGCAAAGGCTTTGGGCGCAGATAAAAACGAAATTTACTTTACCTCCGGCGGAAGTGAAAGCGATAACTGGGCGATAATCGGCGCCGCAAAGGCAATGGCTTTAAAGGGCAAAAAGGAAATAATTTCCACCGCTATCGAGCATCACGCAGTTCTTCACACGTTAAACGTGCTGGAGAAGGAGGGCTTTAAAATAATCCTTCTTCCCGTTTCTACGGAAGGATACGTAACCCCCAAGCAGGTGGAAGAAGCAATAACCGAAAATACGGCGCTGGTTACCGTTATGATGGCGAATAACGAGATCGGTACTATCCAGCCCATAGCCGAAATCGGCGAGGTCTGCCGTAAAAACGGAGTGCTGTTCCATACGGACGCTGTTCAGGCGGTGGGACACATTCCCGTTGACGTTAAGGCGCTTAACGTGGATATGCTTTCTCTCTCCGGCCACAAGTTCCACGGTCCCAAGGGTGTAGGTGCTTTGTACCTGCGCAAAGGCGTGCGCCTGCCTAACCTTATAAACGGCGGCGCGCAGGAAAGCGGACGTCGCGCAGGCACGGAAAACCTTGCGGGTATCTGCGGAATGGCGGCGGCGCTTAAGGAATCCGTAGAAAATATGGAAGCCAACAACGCAAAAATTATTCCCCTGCGGGACAAGCTTATAAACGGACTTACCGCCGTGGAGCGCACCCGTCTTAACGGCGGCAGGGAAAACCGCGTTCCCAACAACGTGTCCGTTTGCTTTGAAGGAATAGAGGGCGAATCCCTGCTTCTCTGGCTGGACGCAAAGGGAATATGCGCCTCCAGCGGAAGCGCTTGTACCTCCGGCTCTCTGGACCCCAGCCACGTGCTGTTGGCGATAGGACTTATACACGAGATAGCCCACGGATCTCTCCGTCTGTCCCTTTCCGAGCATACTACCGAGGAAGAGGTGGATTACGTGCTTGAAACCGTACCCGGTATAGTTAAATATTTAAGAGAAATGTCACCCGTGTGGGAAAAGATAGTTAAAGAGGAGAAATAATTATGATATACAGCGAAAAAGTAATGGACCATTTTCAAAACCCCCGCAACGTGGGCAAGATCGATGATGCCGACGGAGTAGGTGAGGTAGGTAACGCCAAATGCGGCGATATAATGAAGATATATCTCAAAGTTGACGATAACGGCATTATCACCGACGTTAAGTTCAACACCTACGGCTGTGCATCCGCTATCGCTACCAGCTCTATGGCTACCGAGCTTATCAAGGGTAAAAGCGTTGAAGAAGCGCTCACCCTTTCCAACAAGGCTGTTGTAGAGGCTTTGGACGGTCTGCCTCCCGTAAAAATTCACTGCTCCGTTTTGGCAGAAGAAGCCGTGCGTGCCGCTGTTGCGGATTATTATAAGCGCAAGGGCATCGATAAAGAGATCCCCGGCTGTACCGGTGATTGCTCCTGCTGTCATCTTCACGATGAGCATTGCGGTGAAGAAGAATGAGCAGAATTATACGGGCTATGACGCGGGACGGTTCTGCCCGCGCTCTCATAGCAGACACACGCGACACGGTTAACGAAGCCATAAAGATACATTCTACCGAACCCACCGCCTCTGCGGCGCTGGGCAGAGTGCTTACCGCCTGCTCTATGATGGGCTCACTTCTCGGCGAAGAGGAGGATACGCTCACCCTCCGCTTCAAAGGAAACGGAGAGGGCGGAAGCGTGGTCGCATCTTCGGATTGGAAGGGCAACGTACGCGGCTTTATTCAGAATCCCGCCTGCGACCTGCCTCTGCGTCCCGACGGAAAGCTTAACGTGGGATGCTGTATCGGAAAAGGGAATATGTACGTACTCCGTGACGTAGGCGGCGAAGAGCCCTACGTCGGTATCGCAAATATAGTAAGCGGCGAGGTTGCGGAGGATATCGCATCCTACTACGCAAACAGCGAGCAGGTTCCCACCGTATGCGCTCTGGGCGTGCTTATAGACCGCGACCGCACCTGCGCTCATTCCGGCGGCGCGCTTATACAGCTTTTGCCCTTTGCAGACCCCGCCGTTACAGAAATTTTAGAGAAAAACGCATCCTCCGCGCCGCCCATAACCAAAATGCTGGCGGAAAAGACACTGGAGGAAATACTCGCGGTATATCTTGACGGTATCGAATACGACGTTTTCGATGAAATACAAAACGGCTACGAATGTAACTGCTCCCGCGAGCGTACCGACAGAGCCTTGGTTTCCCTCGGCAAAAAGGAGCTTACCGATATTTACGAAAACGATGAAAACACCGAAATGACCTGTCAGTTCTGCGGAAGAAAATATTCTTATACGAAGCAGGAAATAGCGGCTCTTATAAAGGAGGCAAAATAATGAACGGAAGAAAAGTTTTTGAAAAAATATCCGCCTTGGGATACGGCGCGGCTGTGTTCTTTGACGAAGTGAATATGCATTATATAAGCGGATTTTTCTCTACCGACGGATTCGTTCTCGTAAACGGCGAAGAAACCGCGCTGGTTATAGATTCCCGCTATTACGAAGCGGCTTCCCGCGCAAAGGCAGACGGACTTTTGTTTGATGACGTTAACCTTTATCTTCTTGATAAAAGCTCCTTCAGAATTCTGGGCGAAATGCTGGAAAAAAACGGAATTACTCAGGTTTGCTTCGACAGCAACCGTACCACCGTTGCAAGAGAAAAGGCGCTTTGCGAATTTTTTCCCTCCGTTAAGTTCGGCGGCGTAAACGATATCTGCGGAGAATTCCGCCGTATAAAGACCGCCCGCGAGGTAGAGAATATCCGCGCGGCGCAAAAGATAACAGATGCGGCATTTTTACACGTACTTAATTTTATCCGCCCCGGCGTAACCGAAAAAGAGGTTGCCGCAGAGCTTGAATACGCAATGCGCAAAAATGGTGCAGACGGCTTTGCTTTCGAAACTATCGCCGTTTCCGGCAAAAACAGCTCTCTGCCTCACGGTGTTCCCTCGGATACCGTTCTTACCGAAAACGCATTCCTTACTATGGATTTCGGCGCACGTTATAACGGCTATTGCTCTGATATGACACGTACCGTAGTTTTGGGCAAGGCGGATGAAAAAACAAAACATATTTACGAAACCGTTCTCGAAGCGCAAAAGCGGGGTATTGCCGCCGCAAAAGCGGGCGTTGACGGAGCCGCCGTAGACGCCGCCGCAAGAGATTATATCAACTCCTGCGGTTACGAAGGCAAGTTCGGTCATTCTTTGGGACACTCTCTCGGTCTGGAGATCCACGAATCTCCCAGATTTGCTTCCAGAAGCACGGATATTTTCGTTCCCGGCAACGTTATGACGGTTGAACCCGGCATATATATCGAAGGCTTTGGCGGCTGCAGAATCGAGGATATGGTGCTTATAACCGAAACGGGATGCGAAAATCTTACAAATTCTCCCAAGGAACTTATTGAACTGTAAAAAAACTGTTGACAAAAACGCAATTTTTGTATACAATATGTAGAGATAAAAAAGAGTTCTGCGTGTATATGCAGACGAAGGAGGATATATATGTTATCTGCAGGCGATTTCAGAAACGGCCTTACATTCGAAATGGATGGACAAGTAATGCAGGTTGTTGAATTCCAGCACGTTAAACCCGGTAAAGGCGCGGCTTTCGTCCGTACCAAGATGAGAAACGTTATCACCGGTGCCGTTATTGAAACATCTTTCAACCCCACCGCAAAATTCCCTTCCGCTACCGTTGAAAAGAAGGATATGGAATATTCCTACAGCGATGGCGACCTTTATTACTTTATGGATATGCAGACCTTTGACCAGGTTCCTCTTAACAGCGATAAGCTTCCCGATAGCTTTAAGTTCGTTAAGGAAGGCCATCAGTGCCGCCTTCTCTCCTACAAGGGCAGTGTTTTCTCTGTTGAACCTCCCATGTTCGTTGAACTTGAGATCACCGAAACCGAACCCGGCGTAAAGGGCAACACCGCTACCAACGTTACCAAGAACGCAACGGTAGAGACCGGCGCCGTTATCAGAGTACCTATCTTTGTTAACGAAGGCGACGTAGTTAAGATAGACACCCGTACCGGCGAATATCTTGAGCGCGTATAACGCAGAAAGGAACGTAAAATGACAGTTTCCGAAAAGGCTTCCTACCTCAAGGGTCTTCTTGACGGTATGAATTACGACCAGAATTCCAACGAAGGCAAGCTTTTTGCCGCTATTCTCGATCTGCTTGAGGATCTCGCCCTTTCCGTTCAGGATCTTGAAGACGAGACCGCTATGCTCAACGAGTATATCGAAGAGATCGACGAAGATCTCGGCGAAGTTGAAAAGGATTTCTACGAATGCGAAGACGATTGTGATTGTGATTGCGAATGCGATGATTGCGACTGCGATTGTGACGATTGTGATTGCGACTGCGATTGCGAAGACTGCGTAGAAGAACTTGAATGCCCCGCTTGCGGCGAAATGATATACATCGATTCCGAAGAGATCGAGCACATGGAAAAGGTAATATGCCCTTCCTGCAATGCAGAGCTTGATGTTGTTTGCAACGATTGCGAATGTGATTGCGATTGCTGCTGCGACGAAGACGATTGCGAATAATTTTACAAACCTTAAAAGGGCTGTCTTTTGACACGCCCTTTTTTAACAAGATTTTTTGACTTATTTTTAATTTTATGGTGAAAAATATGCTTAAATCAATTAATATTTGTACTTATCCCGAATCCGTTCCTCTTGACGAGGTGTTTGCGGAAGTTAAAGCCGCAGGATTTGATTACGCAGAGCTTAATATGTATTCTTCCCGCCAGACCTATCCCAATATCTGGAACGGCGCCGATGACGAAGAGATACTCGCTGTAGGCGAATTGGCAAAAAAACACGGCATTACTCCCGTAGGTATCGTTTCCGCAGAGCTGTGGTCCAAGTGCCTTACCGATCTCGATCCCGCCGTAAGAGAAGCAGGTATGGAGGTTATACGCAAAATGATTCACGTTTGTGAAGTTCTGGGTATGGATACCGTTCTGGTTGTTCCCGGTGTGGTAAACGAGCAGGTAAGCTATAAGACCGCATACGAAAATGCTCAGAGCTGCCTTAAGATTCTGGGCAAGGAAGCCGCAGAGAAGGGCGTTGTTCTGGCTATCGAAAACGTTTGGAACAAGTTTTTGCTTTCTCCTCTTGAAATGCGCCGCTTTGTAGACGAATGCGGAGAAGGCGTCGGCGCATATTTTGATGCGGGCAATATCGAGCGTGACGGATTCCAGTCCCACTGGGTAGAAGCGCTGGGCGAAAAGATACGCCGTGTGCACATTAAGGGCTTTGATAAAGAAAGCGGAAAGTTCGTTTATCTCAGACAAGGCACTATTGATTGGAAGACCACCTTTGATTGCCTTCGCGCCGCAGGCTATGAAGGTCCCGTATCCGCAGAAATGTGGCCCGAAGAGGGAATGACCACAAAGTATGCAGTTGAAATGTTCTCTGCTGATATGGATATTATAATGAATCTTTAAGGAGTATTTGAAAATGAGTAAAATTCTTCGCGCCGCTATGATCGGCATTGGCTCTATGGGCCGTGGACATCTTGATAATTACCTTCGTCTTGAAAAAGAGGGATATCCCATAAAGGTAGTCGCTCTTTGCGATATAGACGAGAAAAAGTTTACCAACTATAAAGCAGATTTCAATATCGGCGAAGTAGGTGCAGACGGATACGATTTCGGTTCCTTCAGCCTTTATACCGATCTTGATGAAATGCTCAAAAAGGAAGAGCTGGATATGGTTACCATCGCTCTGCCTACATATCTCCATTGCTGGGGCACCTGCAAGTGCCTTGAAGCGGGAATAAACGTTATCTGTGAAAAGCCTATGGCTCCCTCTGTTGAAGAGTGCGAAAAAATGATCGAAACCGCACACCGTACCGGCAAAAACCTTATGATCGGTCAGTGTCTCCGTTTTGCAGGTCAGTACGATACCATAAAGAAGATCGTTTCCTCCGGCGAATACGGCAAGGCATATTCCGCATTTTTCTTCCGCGGCGGCGGAACTCCTCTGTGGTCTTATGAAAACTGGCTTCTTAAGCGCGAAAAGGGCGGCGGAGCGCTGTTTGATCAGCACGTTCATGATGTTGACGCAGTTAACCACATCTTCGGTATTCCCAAGGCTGTTACCACCAACGGCTACACTGTATTCCCCGAAAGCGCATACGATTGCTGTACCACCAACTATATCTATGACGATATGATGCCCGTAAACGCTCAGAACGACTGGACTCTCAAGGGCAACGGATTTTATCAGATCTTCCGCGTTAACCTTGAAAAGGCTACCGTTTGGTTTGATGAAAACGGTCTCCGCGTGATCGACACCGAAGGCAACAACGTTACTCCCGAATACGATACCGAAAACTTCTACTATACCGAGCTTAAGTATTTTGCAGATACCCTTCTTGCAGGCGGCAAGATAGACAGAGCTACCCCCGAATCTGCCCGCGATACAGTAAAGATCGCTCTGGCAGAAATGGAAAGCGCTGACAAGCACGGCGAGATAGTATATATCAAATAATCTTACCACACTGATCTACCCGCAAAAAATCCGCCTGCAGCCGATGTTTTTCGGCGCAGGCGGAAACTTTTTCAAATCAGCTTGTAAATTTTAACGGGTTTTCCCAGTTTTGCGGCGTACCGCCAGGTAAACACCGTTCCTCTGGAAGAACCGTCCCAGAATGCAATAAGCATATCACAGCTTTCCGCAATAAGCTTGTTGCGTATAAGAGGCGCGCTTTTTCCGTGGCTTTCGTAATCGGGCTTGAATACGGTAAGAGGAATGTTTCTCAACCTTGCTTCACGTTCTGCCAGCTTATCCACTCCCACTGCGCCGCCGGTTATTATCTCTGTGGCTTCTTTGGGAATATATTGGGAAATATCTGCGTTTTTTATGCTTCTTGAGCCTACCACGGCAACCTTCACGGTATCACCTCCGTGAAATAAGTATATATCTAATTTATGCTGTTGTCAACTTCGGCTTTAATTTCTTTTTGAAAAGAGTTTTGTTTTTATGAAATATTTTGTTTGCCTTGGTGACGGTATGGCGGATTACCGCTGTGCCGAGCTTAATAATAAAACACCTTTGGAGGCGGCGGATAAGCCTACTGTGGATAGACTTGCCTCGGGCGGAATTATGGGACTTTGCAAGACAGTGCCCGATAATATGGTTCCCGAATCCGATACCGCCAATCTTTCCATTCTCGGTTATCCTCCCGAAATATATTCCGCAGGCAGATCTCCTCTGGAGGCGGTAAGCCTTGGAATAACTCTCGGCAAGGATCAGGCGGCAATACGAGCCAATCTGGTTTGCCTTACGGGAACGGGAGGATACGAAAATTTAATTATGGACGATAACACGGCAGGGGAGATAACCACCCCCGAAGCCCGTGAATTAATAGAGTATCTGGATAAAAACCTGCTTTGCGAAACTACCGACCGTATTTTTACGGGTATTTCGTACCGCCATTGTTTTATCACAGACACCTGGAACGGTTTCAGGGATTTTACCCGTCCCCACGATATTATGGGGCAGTATATCGGTGAATATCTCCCGCCCGAACCTTATCTCACTCTGCAAAGACGCTCCTATGAACTGTTGGAAAACCACCCCGTTAACCTTAAAAGAGCGGCAGAGGGCAAGAAAAAGGCAAATTCCATCTGGCTGTGGAGTCCGGGAAAGAATCCCGCCCTGCCTTCCTTCAAGGAAACCTACGGGCTTGACGGCGCCGTGGTCTGCGCAGTCGATCTTATAAAAGGCATCGGTCTGTGCGCGGGTATGGAGGTTCCTTCGGTAAAAGGCGCCACCGGCGGAACCGATACCGATTACCGCGCAAAAGAAAAAGAGGCGGAAAAGCAGTTCCTTTCGGGCAAAGATCTGGTATATCTCCACGTGGAAGCGCCGGATGAATACGGACATCAGGGAAACCCTGCGGGCAAAAAGACCGCTATCGAAAAGCTGGATTCGGAAATAATTGCGCCTATGCTTGATTTTCTTAACGCTTACGGCGAAGATTACCGCATTATGTTTTTGCCCGATCATTATACTCCCGTTTCCACCCGCACCCACGCAAGAGGCGAAGTTCCCTTTATCATTTATGACAGCCGCCGTCAGGTATATCCCATAAGAAAATATACCGAAGAAGAGGCGCGCGACGGCATCTACGTTCCCACGGGACCCGATCTTATGAAGATCTTTTTGGAAAAATAAATTATTCCGCGTACAAGGGCGGACGGAGCACGTACTCTGTCAGCCCTTTTTCATATAAATATTTTTTTATGGGAATGGGGTTTACGGATGAAAAAAGCTGTTTTATCAAGGGCATCAGGGAAAGCTGTATCCGTAACGCTCCCGCTGTATCGCCTTCGAACCATCTGTTGCACATCTCCTGCGTTTTTTCGGGAACGGCATTGGAAACCACGGAAATTATACCGATCCCGCCTACCGAAAGTATGGGCAGATTAATTTCATCGCTTCCGGAATAGATATGCATTTCTCCGCAAAGGGATTTAAGCTCGGTTATCTGCGCCATGTTTCCGCTCGCTTCTTTTATGCCAAACAGATTCGGTATTTCCCACAGCTCCTTTGCCGTGGCGGGCAATATGTTCACACACGTTCTGGAAGGCACGTTGTAAGCTATAACAGGAAGAGGGGACGCGTCGCAGATATCTTTATAATACCTTATTATTCCATCTTGCGTGGTTTTGTTGTAATATGGCGTGACCGCCAGAATTCCGTCTGCTCCCGCCTCGTATGCGTCTTTTGTAAAAGCTACCGCCTTCTTCGTATCGTTACACCCCGTACCCGCAATTACAGCGCAGTCGTTTTTTACAAAATCCTTGGCTTTGTATATGATCTCCGCCTTTTCTTCGCGTTCAAGCGTGGACGCTTCGCCTGTTGTACCGCACATTATCAAAGCGCCCGCTCCCGCTTTCAACTGAATTTCCATCAGCTTTTTCAAGCTTTCGTAATCTACGGTCAGGTCTTTTTTGAAGGGAGTTATCATAGCCGTGCCGGTGCCTACAAAAATGGGAAGTTTTTTCATAAAAATATCTCTCTTTCCTGCGTTAACGGTCTTTACAACGGAATAAAAATATTGTATAATAAAGAGTAAACTCAAAGTGGGTTACTGTACACATTTTATGCTTTGTAAGGATAATTTGATAATGGATCTTACCAGATTAAATACATATTTTTACCACCTTCCGGGGGAGCTTATCGCGCAGACACCGTCGGATAAGCGGGATATGTCACGAATGCTGGTGCTTGATAAAACAAGCGGGAACATCACCCATAAGCATTTTTGCGATATAACCGAATTTCTTCGCCCCGGCGATACCTTGGTCATTAACGATACCAAGGTTATCCCCGCCCGTATTTTCGGTGTTAACCCCAAAAGATCGGGCGAGATAGAAACGGTGCTTCTTCACCGCGTAAACGGCAAAGAGGGCGAGGTATGGGAATGTCTTACCCGTCCCGGAAAAAAGACGGGTGTGGGGGATACGGTCGTATACGGCGATGGCGAGCTTGTCGGCGAGATCATCTCCGTTTGCGAAGGCGGCACCCGTGAAATACGCTTTTCCTATAACGGCGTTTTTCCCGAAATACTTGATAAGATCGGCACAATGCCTCTGCCTCCGTATATAACGAAAAGGCTTGAGGATAAAAACCGTTACCAGACGGTGTATGCCGCTCACGATGGATCCGCCGCCGCCCCTACCGCGGGATTGCATTTCACACCCGAACTGCTGGAGAAGATCCGTAATATGGGTGTAAACGTGGAAAAGGTTTTGCTTCACGTGGGGCTCGGCACGTTCCGTCCCGTAAAAGAGGACGTTATTACCGACCATAAGATGCATACCGAATATATAAAGGTCACTCCCGAAACAGCGGCTCGTATAAACGAAAGCCGCAAAGCAGGGGGCAGAATAATATCCGTAGGCACCACAAGCACCCGCACCCTTGAATCCGTAACCGATGAAAACGGTATCGTTCATCCTTTTGAGGGAGAAACGGGAATATTTATATATCCCGGTTATAAATTCAAAGCCGTTGATTGCCAGATAACCAATTTCCACCTGCCGGAAAGCACTTTGCTTATGCTTATCTGCGCTTTCGCCGGATATGAAAACGCTATGAACGCATACAACACCGCCGTTGAAGAAAAATACCGTTTCTTCTCCTTTGGCGACGCTATGCTTATTATATGATCGATATGAAAAATAAAGTTATCGTCATACTCGGTCCCACCGCATCGGGCAAGACGGGGCTGGGTATCCGGCTTGCCAAAGCTCTTAACGGCGAAATTATCAGCGGGGACAGTATGCAGGTGTACAAGGGTATGGATATCGGCACCGCCAAGCCCGATACGGCAGAGCGGGAAGGAATACCCCATCATCTTATAGATATACTGGATATTTCCGAAAAATTCTCGGTAGCATCATTTTGCGATCTTGCAGCCAAAGCGGTAGAGGATATATGCTCCCGCGGAAAAACGCCCGTTATCGTCGGCGGCACGGGAATGTATATAGAAACTCTCGTTTCCGGCAGACTGTACGAAACGGAAACGGCAGACGAGGAAAAACGCAGAGAATATCAGCGCTTTGCCCAAGAAAACGGAGCGTTGGCGCTCCACGCGAGATTGGCGGAGTTGGACCCTGTGTCTGCGGAAAAAATACATCCAAACAATATAAAACGCGTTATCCGCGCCATAGAAATGGCAGAGATGGGCGGAAGCGCCAAGTCTGTGCTGGAGGAAAATTCGGTGGCTCGAAAGCCCTTCGAATCCCTTATGCTTTATCTCACTCCCGCCGATCGGGAAACTATGTATTCTCGTATCAACAAGCGGGTGGATATTATGATGGAGATGGGCTTGCTTGACGAGGTCAAGCGGCTTGACGGTATGGGCTTGCGTGAAACTCCCACGGCATCTCAGGCTATCGGTTACAAAGAATTTTTCCCCTTTATAGATGGAAACGCTTCCCTTGAGGAGTGCGTGGAAAAACTAAAACAGCACACCCGCAATTACGCAAAACGGCAGACAACTTATTTCGGCCATATGGCAGATCTCGTTCCTGTCTGCGCTTCTGAAAACAGCGGAGAAACCGCTAAAAGGATATGTGAACAATGGTTAAAAACGCTTTAAAACAGATCGGCACCGCGCTTATATCCGTTGCCATAATTTTATATATTTTGCTTCAGCTGGTGCTTTCCGTAGGCGATACCGTGGAAACGGAAAACGCAATGTTCCAGAAGGCAGAGCAAAAGGTAGAACTTACGGCTTTTCTTTTCAGGGATGAAACCGTGCTTAATTCCGGCACCGTTGGTACCAACTCTTATTTCGCAGAGGATGGAGAGAAGGTAACCAAGGGCGAGGAGGTTTGCTCCACCTACAGCGAAGCGGCGGATGCAAACGCTCAGGAAAGAATAAAACAGCTTAAAAAACGTATAGAAATACTTGAAAAAAGCGGAGTGGGCAACGGTGTTTCCGTTTCCGACCACAAAATAATCGATTCCCGCATAAGCAGTCACGTTCTTGAGCTGGTGCTGGGAATTTCAAGCGGCAATTACGATTCCGCCATCCGCACGGGCGACGAACTGCTTATACAGGAAAACCGCAGATACGCTCTTACCCAGACGTTGAACGATTATTCTATGCAGATAAGCGCCTGCAACGCGGAAATTGCCCGTCTTGAAGCGGGATTTACGGGGGATAAAATAACCACTCTCGCTTCCGATAACGGATATTACTATTCTTCGGTGGACGGATACGAAAATCTCTTTACCGCAGATGCGGTATCCACCCTTACTCTTGATAATTTCGATACTATCGTATCTTCCCAACCGGATACGAATATTATCACCGGCGCCGCGGGAAAGATCGCTACCTCTGCATATTGGTACATAGCCTGCAAGACCACAAGAGAAGCTTTCGGTCTTTACACGGTGGGGAACACCTACAAAGTAACGTTCCCGTATTCTGCGGATACCGAGTGCGAAATGCTTCTTTCCAAGGTGATAGCCCAGACGGATACCGATGAGATAGTGCTTATCTTCTCTACCAAAACCATTCCCGCAGAGCTTAACTTTACAAGAAGACAAACCGTAAACGTGGTAAAGGAAAGCTTTGAAGGAATAAGAGTTTCCGCTTCTGCCGTCCGCGTGCTTGACGGTGTGAGAGGGGTATACGTTTTGGACGGTAACACGGTGGTTTTCAAAAAAATAACCGTTTTACACGATGATAACGGCGCTTACATCTGCGCTTTGCCCGATGAAAGCAACAAAGCTTACGTTTCTGCGGACAGGCTTTCCTTGTACGATCTGGTTATCGTTTCGGGTACGGATATTTACGTGGGGAAGGTGTTATCTTGACAAACGTTTCCGAAATGCTTAAAAGCATAAACGAAATAAAAAATTCTCTTCCCGAAGGTGTGACCTTGGTGGCGGCGACAAAGACCGTCCCTGCGGAAACGATCAATCTTGCCATAGAAGCGGGCATAACGGATATCGGCGAAAACCGTCCCGAAGAGCTTTGTGAAAAATATCCTCTGCTTAAAAAGGACGGAGTGCGTTTTCACCTTATCGGCGGATTGCAGACCCGCAAGGTAAAAAGCATTATCGGTATGGTGGATATGATCCAATCTCTTGACAGACCTTCTCTTGCAAAGGAAATAGATAAACGCAGTAAAGAGATAGGGAAAATAACCGAATGTCTTATAGAGATTAATCTGGGTAAGGAAGAGGGAAAGTCCGGCGTGTATCCCGAAGATGCTTTGGGATTTTATCTTTCTCTTGAAAAGTATTCAAATATCCGCATAAGGGGGGTAATGGCAGTGCCTCCCGTGGGAAAAACCCAAGAATACTATAATATTTTATATAAAATATACGCTGACATCTTGAAAAAATCGAAAAATAGTGATAAAATAGATATAATATCTGTAGGTATGTCTTCAGATTACGAACAAGCGGTTTCACTCGGGTCGAATATGGTCCGTGTGGGCAGCAAAATTTTTGGAAAAAGAAATTATTTAGTATAAAAACGGAGGAACAACCATGGGATTCATGAAGAGCATTTCCAATCTTTTTAAACCGGACGACGAATACGTAGACGAAAACGAGTATACCGAAGAGGAGTACGAGGACGAGGCTCCCGTAAGAGAGAGCAGACCCGCAAGACCCGCAGGCAGCGCATCTTCCAACGCATCTCTTGAGATGAAGATCATCAAGCCTGAAAGATACGAGGACGTTACCGGTATCGCACAGCATCTTTTGCACCGCCGCACCGTAGTTCTCAACCTTGAGAACACCAACAAGGAAACTATAAGAAGAATAATAGACTTCCTTTCCGGCGTAGCTTTTGCTATCGGCGGCAATCTTAACCGCGTAGCAAATTCCACCTACGTTATCACCCCCAAGAACGTTGAACTTTCTGATGATCAGAAGGATACTTCTGCAGAAGAAAAAAACGTAAATAACGCCCCCAGAGAACTTTTTTAATCACGTAACGGAGCGTTTGTTTTGAACATAGTTTTATACACGTTGGCAAGCATGGTGGAGGTTTTCCTCTGCCTGCTTTCTCTTGCCATAGTTTTGAGGGTCATTTTGCCGGTTCTGGGGTTTGAGGAAGGTGTGCTTTTGGGGTTGTGCATTGTGCTCAGCGAGCCGGTTGTGGCTCCCGTAAGAGCGCTTTTATCCAAAAGCGAATTTTTTCAGTCTTCCCCTATGGATTTTTCATATACGGTAACAATACTCATAATCCTTGTAATAAATATCTTAATGCCCACGGCAAGCACATTCATTTGATTTAAAGGGGGTAGTGTCGGATGCTGGCACCGCACGAACTTAAAAATAAAACCTTCGGCAAAAGCCTTAAAGGCTATAACGTAGCCGAGGTGGATGATTATATCAATTTTCTCATTGATAAATACACCGAAGTGTATCGCGAGAATATCGAATTGGACAGAAAGCTCCGTATCGTAGTTACCAATCTGGACGAAATACGCGATGAAGAAGAGTCTATACGCAATACTCTCGTTTCCGCACAGAAAATGGGTGAGAAAATAATACGCGATGCCAACGAGCGTGCAGACATTATTACCGAATCCATTAAAAAGCGTTGCGATTCCGTTATCGAAGATTTTAAGATACAGATCGCAAAAGAAAAAGAAGAATTATGGACAGTACGCGCAACCGTTCTGGATTTTAAGAAGAAGCTTTTTGAAGCTTACCGTACCCAGATCGAAGAGGTGCGCAATATTTCGGTCAACGAGCTGGAAGAGCTTGTTTTGCCTTCCGACAGCGAGCTTGTGGGAAAGATCTTCGGCGAAGTAAAGGCTACTATCGAAGAAGAGATCAGATCCGAGCGTGTGCGCAGAGAGCAAGAGGAGATAATCCGCCGTGCAGAGGAAGAACAGCAGGCAGAGCAGGAGCTTGATGAAAGCGATATCTCCATACCGCATTTCACCTCGCCCGAACCTTCTCCTTCGGATACCATAATTCTCCCTGCGGACGAAATGCCCATAGAGGAGCCGGACGACGAATTGCGCAAGATCATAGAAGAAAATATTGCTTTGGAACAGGCTTCCGAACCGGATCCCGCCGCAACGGTGGTTCTTCCCGATATCGAAACCAAGACCGAGGAAAAAAACATTTGCTCGGACGAGGAAATGTATAAACTATTTAACGAAGACGACGAAGACTAAGGAGTACTCAAAAAAATGGCGAAGGATTATAAGAATTCACTTAATCTTCCTACCACAGCGTTCCCTATGCGTGCAAATCTCCCCCAGAGAGAGCCGGATACACAGCGCAAGTGGCTGGAAGAAGATATATACGAGAAAATGTGCGCCCGTAACGCGGGAAAGGAAGAATACGTTCTTCATGACGGACCTCCCTTCTCCAACGGTAATATCCACATGGGTACCGCGCTTAACAAAATACTCAAGGATTTTATAAACAAATACAAATCCATGAGCGGCTACCACATTAATTACGTTCCCGGCTGGGATAACCACGGTATGCCTATCGAAAGCGCAATTATCAAAAAGAATAAGCTGGACAGAAAGAAGATGTCCGCCGCTGAGTTCCGTTCCGCTTGCTTTGATTTTGCAGAGGATTTCGTTCAGCTTCAGATGGCGTCCTTCAAGCGTCTGGGTGTTTTGGGCGATTGGAAGAACCCTTACCGCACCATGGACCCTGCTTTCGAAGCAGAGGAAATCAAGGTGTTTGGTGAGATGTATAAGAAGGGCTATATCTACAAAGGCTTGAAGCCCGTATATTGGTGCCCTCACGATGAAACCGCACTCGCAGAGGCGGAGATCGAATATAAAGACGATACCTGTACTTCCATCTTCGTAAAGTTCCGCGTTAAGGAAGATAAGGGACTTCTTGATGGAGTTTGCGAAAAGGATAACACCTATTTCGTTATATGGACCACAACTACCTGGACTCTTCCCGGAAATATGGCGATTGCTCTGCATCCCAGAGAAAAGTACGCAGTAGTGAAAGCCGGTAACGAGAATTATATAGTTGCCGAAGCCCTTGCAGGCAAGGTTATGGCTGCAGGCGGTATTGAGGATTACGAGATCATCGCAACCTTCAAGGGCGGCGATTTTGAATACGCAACTGCATACCATCCTTTCCTTGAAAGAGATTCCATGCTGGTTACCGCAGAGTACGTAACTATGGACAGCGGTACGGGATGCGTTCATACCGCGCCCGGCTTCGGTGTAGACGACTATTATACCGGTATGCGCTACGGTATCCGTATTTGCGTTCCCGTGGATGACAGAGGATACCAGACAGAAGAAGCAGGAAAATATGCGGGAATGTTCTATTCCGAATCCAACAAGGCTATCCTTGCTGATATGCAGGAAAGCGGCGCTTTGTTTGCTTCTCAGGAAATGGTTCACCAGTATCCTCACTGCTGGCGTTGTAAGCATCCCATAATCTTCCGCGCTACTCCTCAGTGGTTCTGCTCTGTTGAAGCGTTCCGTGAGGATGCTCTCAAAGCCGCATCTCAGGTTAACTGGATGCCTGCTTGGGGCGGGGACAGAATGGCAGGTATGATCCGCGAAAGAGCAGACTGGTGTATTTCCCGTCAGCGTCAGTGGGGTCTTCCCATTCCCGTTTTCTATTGTAAGGATTGCGGAAAGCCCGTTTGCGACGATGCTACTATCGGCAACCTGAGCGTTGTTTTTGCTCAGAAAGGCTCCAACGCATGGTTTACCGATGAAGCAGACGCATTGATTCCCGAAGGATACGTTTGTCCCTTCTGCGGAGGAAAGCACTTTAATAAAGAAACCGATACTCTTGACGGCTGGTTCGACAGCGGCGCAACCCATTACGCTTCTCTCAAAAAGTCCGGCGGCAAATGGCCTGCAGACCTTTATCTTGAGGGCGCAGACCAGTACAGAGGCTGGTTCCAGTCTTCTCTGCTCACCGCAGTAGGCGCACTCGGCGAAGGCGCGCCCTATAAAGCTGTTCTTACCCACGGCTGGGTAGTTGACGGCGAAGGCAAAGCAATGCACAAATCTCTGGGCAATTCCGTTGCACCGGAGGAAATCATAAAGGTTTACGGCGCAGATATTCTTCGTCTGTGGGTTGCTTCCAGCGATTATACCGTAGACGTTCGCGCTTCCGATAATATCTTCAAGCAGCTTTCCGAAAGCTATCGCAAGATAAGAAATACCATCCGTATTCTTCTTGCAAACCTCGGAGATCCCGCTGTGGATTTCGACCCCGCAAAGCACTCCGTTCCCGTAAGCGAAATGTGCGAGCTTGACCGTTGGGCGCTCGCCCGTCTTAACAAGCTTGTTGCGGAATGCACCAAGGCGTACGAAACCTACGAATTCCACGATATTTACCACGCTGTAAATAATTTCTGCGCAAACGATATGTCCAAGCTTTACGTTGATATCGCAAAGGACAGATTGTATTGCGAAAAGCTTGATGATCCCGCAAGACGCTCCGCGCAGACCGCTATGTATATGATCGTTCACGCACTCACACGTCTGCTGGCTCCCGTTCTTTCTTATACCGCAGAAGAAACCTGGGGCTTTATGGCTCACGTTGACAGCGATAATACAGAAAGCGTATTCCTTAACGATCTTCCCGTATACGATACAGCACTTGAATATGACGGCGAGGAGCGTTATAACGCAGTATTCACTGCCCGTGATGACGTTATGAAGGCTCTTGAGCTTGCCCGCGCCGCAAAGGTTATCGGTAAATCTCTTGAAGCAAAGGTAGTTATCTACGGCAATGAAAACAGCGATGTTATCAAGCTGTTCAAGTCCTTCGACAAAGCGCTTAACGAGCTGTTTATCGTAAGCGCTACCGAGATCAGCTGTGAAAATGCGCCCGAAGAAGCCTTCAAGGAAACCGAAACCGGTATCGCTGTAAGCGTAGTTCCCGCATCCGGCGTGAAGTGCGACAGATGCTGGGCGTATACCGAAACTCCTTATACCGATGAGGAAGGCGGAAATCTCTGCCCCAGATGTAAAGGCGTAGTATGTTAGCTGCAATAATCGTAATATTAACGGTTGCTTTGGATCAGCTTTCCAAAACTCTGGTGGTTTCCCGTATGGAGTTTGAGCAAGGCTCAATTAAAGTGTTGGGAGATCTGCTGGTGTTTTACCGTACGGAAAACGACGGCGCGGCTTTCGGTATGTTAAGTAACGCACGCTGGGTGTTTATAGTATTTTCTCTGTTGGCTATTGCCGCAGGAATTTACTGTGTGATAAAGTACAACAAAAGGCATATCCTTCTTACCGTTTCCGTTTCAATGCTTTTGGGCGGCGGGATCGGCAATATGATCGACCGCCTTTTCCGCGCAGGTGTTGAGTGTGAATATGCGGTGGTGGATTTTCTCTATTCATCATTGATGCCCTGGTTCTATTTCAACCTTGCAGATGCGTTTATTACCGTCGGCGCCGTTATCCTCTGCGTGTATATGCTGTTTTTCGAAAGTAAGGTCGAAAAAAAGCTTGCACAGCAGAAGGCTATGGAAAACCCCGAAGTTATCGTAGAAAATCAAGAACAGGAAGAATAATTTATGGCACTGGTGGTTGCAGAAAAAGAAAATATCGGCACACGACTTGATATTTTCGTATCTGTGTCAGAAGGTGTCAGCCGTTCCGTTGCGCAGGAGCTTATTTCCAATGGCGACGTAACCGTGAACGGAAAACAAAGCACAAAAAACTATAAGCTCAGGGAAGGGGATATGGTGGAAACAACACTTCCTCCTCCCGAGCCCATAGAGGCATTACCTCAGGATATACCCGTGGATATCGTCTATGAGGACGAATATCTGCTGGTTGTCAATAAACCGCAAGGGATGGTGGTCCATCCCGCCCCCGGAAATCCGGACGGAACGTTGGTCAACGCTCTTTTGCATCATTGCGCAGGCAGACTTTCTTCCATAAACGGAAAAATTCGTCCGGGTATCGTCCATAGGATCGATAAAGACACCGCAGGATTGCTTATCGTTGCAAAAACAGACGCCGCCCATACGGGATTGGCAGAGCAGATCGCGGTACACTCGTTTACGAGACGTTACAGAACAATTGTGGTAGGTAATATCCGCGAAGACAGCGGAACTATCGATAAGCCTATCGGCAGAAGCGCAAACGACAGAAAAAAGTTTGCCGTAACAAACGTAAACTCAAAGCCTGCCGTTACACATTACCGTGTAATAGAACGGCTGGCAGGGTACACTCATCTTGAGCTTACTCTTGAAACAGGACGCACTCACCAGATAAGAGTGCATATGGCGTATATGGGACATCCTGTCATTGGGGATCCTGTCTACGGTAACCCCAAACATTCGCTGGGTCTTAGAGGACAGTGTCTGTTTGCTGAATATATTTCATTTACACACCCGATAACGGGTGAAATAATGTCCTTTGGTGCAGAATTGCCCGATTTCTTTAAGGACGTTTTGAGGAGAATATGATGAACGTACAACTTTTGCAGGAAAAAGCCAATGCCGTTCGTATCGGCATTATTGAATCCACCCACGCCGCAAAATCGGGACATCCCGGCGGTTCTCTGTCTTGCACAGAGCTTATAACATATTTGTATTTTCACAGAATGAACGTGGATCCCCTCAATCCCAAGTGGGAGGATAGAGACCGCTTCGTTCTTTCCAAGGGACATTGCGCGCCCGCACTTTACGCGGCGCTTGCGCACAGAGGATTTTTTGATCCTTCCCGTCTTACTGAACTGCGTAAGCTGGGCAGCTTTCTTCAGGGACATCCCGATATGAAGACCACTCCCGGTGTGGATATGTCTACCGGTTCTCTCGGTCAGGGTATTTCTGCGGCTTGCGGTATGGCTATGACCGCAAAAGCTACCAATAAAAACTGGCGTGTTTATACCTTGCTGGGTGACGGCGAATGTGAAGAAGGTCAGGTTTGGGAAGCCGCAATGTTTGCATCCCACTATAAGCTTGATAATCTTATCGCTTTCGTTGATTTTAACGGCTACCAGATAGACGGCGCAGTTACCGACGTAATGAACCCCACTCCCATTGACGAAAAGTTCGCTTCCTTCGGCTGGCACACCCTTGTTATTGACGGACACGATTTCGAAGCTATCGACGCCGCAGTAGAAGAAGCGCTTAAGATAAAAGACAAGCCTTGCGCTGTTATTATGAAGACAGTAAAGGGCAAGGGCGTTTCCTTTATGGAAAACAACTACAAGTGGCACGGTGTTGCTACTAATGATGAGCAAAAGGAACTTGCTCTTAATGAACTGAAAGGAGCAAATGCGTAATGGAAAAACAGGCTACCCGTGTTGCATACGGTAAAACTCTTGCCGCTTTGGGCGAAGAAAAAATGTTTTTCGTGCTGGATGCAGACCTTTCCGGTTCTACCAACACAAAGACTTTTGGAGATAAGTTCCCCGAAAGATTTTTCAACTGCGGTATCGCAGAAGGAAATATGATGTCTGTTGCTGCAGGTATGGCAGCTGCAGGCGTTCCCGTTTTCGCTTCTTCTTTTGCAATGTTTGCTACCGGAAGAGCGTTTGAACAGATCAGAAATTCTATTGGTTACCCCAGACTTAATGTAAAAATCGCCGCTTCCCACGCAGGCATCACCGTAGGTGAGGACGGAGCTTCCCATCAGTGTATAGAGGACATTTCTCTTATGCGCGGTATCCCCGGTATGACAGTATTTTGTCCCGCAGATTCCGCAGAAACCCAGTGGGCTGTTAAAAAAGCGTTGGAGATAGACGGTCCCGTATATATCCGTCTTGGCAGATATGCCGTAGAGCAGGTGTTTACCGATTGCTCCAACAACGAAGTAGGTAAGGGCAATGTGGTTGCAGACGGTACCGATATTGCGATCTTTGCAACCGGTATTACCGTTGCTGCCGCTATCAAGGCAAGAGAAGCGCTGGCAGAAAAAGGTGTTTCCGCCGCAGTTGTGGATATCCACACCATCAAGCCTTTTGATACAGAGCTTGCAAATTATTACGCATCCCGTTGCGGTGTTATCCTTACCGCAGAAGAACATTCCGTTATCGGCGGTCTTGGCAGCGCAGTTTGCGAAGCAGTTTGCGAAACTACTCCCTGCAAGGTTATCCGTCTTGGTGTGAACGATGAATTCGGCACCAGCGCATCCGCAGGCGTTCTGGTTTCCCATTTCGGACTTGACGCAGAAGGCATAACCGCAAAAGCACTTAAAGCTTTAGGTAAATAAATGGCAAAGAAACAATCCTGGAAGCTGGATAACGCCGCACTTATCTTTCCGGCCATACAAAACGGCTCCCATAATATGTTGTTCAGAATATCCGCAGATTTTGCGGAACCAATAGATCAGAAGGTGCTTTCACAAGCACTTTCTGACGTTGCGGACAGATTACCGCACTTTCGCGTCAGACTTCGTGTCGGCGCTTTTTGGTATTATTTTGACCCCAACGATAACGATCTGCCTTTGGAGCAGGACGTTATAAATCCTCTCCGCAGAATGGATT
This sequence comes from Clostridia bacterium, assembly GCA_017537345.1. Taxonomy (GTDB): domain Bacteria; phylum Bacillota; class Clostridia; order Oscillospirales; family CAG-382; genus SFLA01. Next base: position 47,493 of record JAFYKY010000017.1, read on the forward strand.
TCAAGGGTCAGGGCGGTTATATGTTTCGTATCAGGTACGGTAGTAACCGAATAGCCGGCGAATTTTTCCATTCTCTGTGCGACGGTACTACCGCGCTTACCTTTATGCGCACTTTATGGGCAAGATACCTTTTCCTTTTGGGACATACGGAGATTCTTCCCGAGCCGGAATTGGGTATACTCGATTGCGGCGACAGTATAACGGAAGAAGAGCTTGAAGATGCGTTTATAAAATATGCGGAAAAAGGCGCAAAATTAAAGCGTAAAGAAAGTAATGCGTGGCATCTTACGGGCGAAAGACTGAAAGACAGAGGTCTTGCCCACGTTACGCTTTCTATGGATGCTGCCCTTTTACATTCCCGCGCCAAGGAATTAAACGTAACTGTAAACGAATATGTTACCGCCTGCATTACCGAAACTCTGTACCGGCTGCAAAAGAATACTCTTTCAAAAGGGGAGGTAAAGGTTTCCATCCCCGTTAATATGCGCAGATATTATCCCACCAAGACCTTGCGCAATTTCTCTCTTTATACCAACGTAGGCATAGACCCCAAGTGCGGGGAATATGATTTTCCCACTATCGCCAAAGAGATCTCCGCAATGCTTCGGTATAAATTACAGCCCAAGCTTATGAGCGCCCAAATGGCTACCAACGCTGCCGACGAAAAAAACGTTGTTGTCCGCGCCGTACCGCTTTTTATAAAAAATATCGTGTTAAGTACGGTGTATCTCACCGCATCCGAAAACCAGTTTACCACAAACTATTCGGGATTGGGTGTTGTAAAGCTTACTCCCGAAATGGAAAAATACGTTACAGGTATGTGCTTTATGCTGGGCGCGCCCAGAATAAACACCACGCAGGTTTCGGGGCTTACGTATAAAGGCAGATTTTATCTTACCGTTACAGATGTTTTGCGTGATAAATCCTTTCGCAGAGAACTGGCTAAAAATTTTGTGGAAAAGGGCTTCGAGGTTACTGTCGAAGACAATGGGTGAACAAATGTCATATTGTGTAAATTGCGGAGTGAAGCTAAAAGAAGAAGCGCGTGTTTGCCCTCTTTGCGATTGCCCCGTTATAAATCCTTACGAAGAATACAAAAAATATTCAGGCGAAAAAGCCGCCCCCCAGCCGCTTTCCACAGATACGGCTCCCGTAGCCGACTGGCGTGATCTTACTCATTTTATTATTTATCTTACGCTGGCATTGGGCGCCGCCTCTTGCTGTGTGATCAATTTGTGCATTGACCGTAAGCTCACCTGGTCGCTTATCGCTGTCGCGGCGTGTATAACCGTTTATATATGCGTTGGACTGCCGATAAAAAAACGCAAGCTTTTGCCGGAACTTTCCGTGCTGTTTGATTTTTTGGCGGTGGCGTTTTCCGTAACGGTCATCGGCTGGTCAATAAAAGATTTCGGCTGGGCGGTAAGACTTGCGTATCCTATTTCCGCGGCAGTTGCGCTGTGCGCAGGATATATCGTTTTTTTGGTCCGCAGACACAAGATCCGTTATTTTCATATAATAGCTCTCGGTTCTGTGTTGGCAGGCGCTATTTCCGTGCTTACCGAGCTTTTACTTAACGGATTTACCGATATAAGCTGGTCGGGAATTTCCGCGGCATCCTGCGTGTTTTTCGCCGCTGTGTTGTGCGTTATCGCAAAAAGCCGCAGACTTACCAGAAGATTTCATCTTTAAGGGGTGTTTTCCTTGTTCACAGCAGTAGAGCTTAATAATTATTTTGATAAAGCAGTACCTTCTTCTTTTGGCTTTCCGGAAGACAGCGGGGGAATATGCCTGCTTGCAAACAACAATTCCTTTAATAAAGTTGCGGTAGCGCTTGACGTTACTTTGGATTCTATAGAATTCGCCGCGTCCGTGGGCGCAGGAGCGCTCGTTACCCATCATCCCTGCATATTCGGCAAGATAAGCGATATCCGTTGTGATGATGCGGTAGGCGCCCGTCTTATAAAAGCGGCAAACTACGGTATTTCTCTTATGGCGTATCACACAAGGCTGGATAACCTTCCCGGTGGTGTGAACGATACTCTGTGCAAAATTATCGGTGTAAAAGATACCTTTGAATTTGTACCTTGTGCCCGTATTGGAAATACAGAAAACCCCGCCACGCCCGATGATTTCGGCGCACTTGTGGGCAAGGCTCTTGAATCTGACAGAGTTAAGGTTTTCGCAAACAACAAATCCGTTTCCCGCGTGGCAGTGTGCAGCGGAAGCGGCGGAAGCGTGCTGAGAGATGCTTATCTCGCAGGGGCAGATACTCTGCTTACGGGGGAAGTAAAATATAATAACGAGCTTGACGCCGCCGAATACGGCATCAACCTTATCGTTGCAGGCCACAAGGAAACGGAACGTATCGTGCTTCCGGTTATTAAAGACATTATTTTAAAAGGTTTTCCCTCTGCGGAGGTGTTTGTTTACTATGCTTGACGGTATTTTTTGCCGCGCATTGGGTGATGAATTAAACAAATTGTCCGGTGCAAAAATAGAAAAGATACATCATATAAGCAACAAGGAGCTTGTGTTCGAACTGTTCGGAGGCGAGAAGACCACGTTGCTTATTTCCGCGTTGCCCTCTGCACCGCGGATATGTTTTATAAAGGAATATGACCGTCCCCAAAACCCCACTATGCTTTGTATGCTTTTCAGAAAGCATCTTTCCGGCGGCAGAATAATAAACGTATGCGCTTTGGAAGACGAGCGTATAATAAAATTCACCTTCGTAGCCGCAGACGAATTGGGACACCCCGAAGAAAAGCATCTTTATATCGAACTTATGGGCAAATATTCCAATTGTATACTTTGCTCGGGGGACGATAAAATACTCGGCGCGTTTTCCGTTTCCGATATTACGGATAAGCGCTGTATTATGTCCGGCGCCCGTTATGAACCGCCGGAAAAACAAAACAAATTCCCCCCCTTTTCCGTTACAAAAGAGCAGTTTTTGCTTTATGCCGCACAAAATTCACACCGCACGGCAGATGATTTTTTGCTTTCATCATTTCTCGGCTTTTCTCCCGTAACCGCCCGTGAGGTAGCTTTTAAAGCAACGGGTGAAACGGACACGCTTTTGCTTTCCGCAGATCTTAATAAGCTGTGGGAAGAGTTTGAAAAGCTTCTTGTTTCCGTAAGGGCGCAAAACGTTACTCCTTGTATAGCCGCAAACGGCAAGGCTTTTTCGTATACTTCCTTGTGTCAGTACGGGGGAGAATATAAGCGTATTCCAAGCCTTACACAGCTTTTGGGCGAATTTTATGCGGAAAAAGCCTCTCTTGCAGAGATAAAACAGCTTTCATTTGATATTTCCCGTGTGCTGGGAACGGTTAAAAACCGTCTTGAAAAAAAGCTTGCTTCCCAAAAAACAGAGCTTTCGGATTGTGCAAAAAAGGATATTTATCGTAATAGGGGAGATATTATTACTGCAAATATTTATCGTATCCCTCAAGGCGCGTCATCCGTTACGGCTACCGATTATTCCACGGGAGAAGAGGTCACTATCCCTCTGGATACCCGTCTTACCGCCGCCCGCAACGCACAGCGTCTTTATGCAAGATATGCAAAGCTTAAGCGCGCGGAGGAGCATCTGGTAACCCTTATCGCTTCGGGAGAGCAGGAGCTTGCGTACGTGCGCACGGTAGAAGACGCGCTTTCCCGCGCCCGTACCCGCAAAGAGCTGGATGAGATACGGCTTGAGCTTGGGGAGGTAGGCTATATGTCTGCCCCCGTAACAAAAAAAGGCAGTAAAAAAGCCCCTGCGGGACAGCATCTCACCTTTACGACTACCGACGGTATGCGAGTGCTTGTAGGCAGAAATAACAGACAGAACGATTCTTTAACGGGAAACGCAGATAAAAACGATATCTGGTTCCACGTGAAGAATTTTCCGGGTTCTCACGTTATTCTTTGTACGGAGGGTGAAGAACCAACCGACAGAGATTATACTCAGGCGGCAATGCTGGCGGCGTATCATTCTTCTGTTCGCGGCGCATTTAACACCGAAGTGGATTACACACGCGTAAGATACGTTAAAAAGCCTTCCGGCAGTAAGCCCGGGTACGTAACATACGATAAATATTACACCGCTATTGTGGACGGTGTGATGCCCGAACTTGAAAAGGAGAGATAACAAATGGCATTAAAAGACGATTGGAAAAAATTAGGCAAGGATTTCAAAGAAATAGGCGAGGATCTTAAGGAATCCAAAATAGAAGGGAAAAACCTTAAATCCTTAGGCAAACATTTCGGAAAAGCCTTTGTAAACAGCGTTGAAAAAGGCGCAGATGTGGTTTACGAAGTTGCAAACGACATTGTAAATGACGATAAAAAGCAGAATAAATAAGAGCAAAGCCCGTATCGAAAGAGATACGGGCTTTTTAGCGGGGTAGTGGTATTTATTTGTTTTTCATAGCCTTTGCAAGAAGCTTTGCTACGTCTGCTTTTGTTAATTCGGTATCCTTATCCTGCTCGGATGCAAATACACCGCCGTAGCCTGCGGCGTTAAGCGCGGCAATAGTCATTTGTTCCGCTTCGCCTCTGGTAATATTTTTGGTTGGCTCAAACTTCCCGTTGCCAAGGGCTACTATATCCTCTCTCAAAGCAAGAGCAAGATATCCTTTTGCCACGTTGGTAAGCACTCCGTCATCTTCAAACAGAGTGTCTTCGCATATCTCCGCCTGCTTATCCATACCCATTGCGGTTATCAGCATAACAAGAAAATCTATCTTCTTTACCTTTTCGGTGGGAGAGAAAAAGTATTCGCCTTCTCTCAGCTCGTAGGTCATTACGTCGGATTGCGCCACCATAACCGCGCAGGAATACGCATCGTTACCGGCCATATCGGCAAAGGTAATGTTTTTCGTGTTCTTTTCAACCTTTACGCTTACCGTTGCGGTTTCGGAAACAAGCCCAAACTCATCGGAAACTGTGTAGGAAAAGCTGTCTTTTCCTTTGAAACCGTCTTTGGGAGTGTATTCTATCACACCGTTTTCGTTCACCTTAATACTGCCGTTGGCAGGGTAGGTCTGAATGTTGATCTGCATATCGTCGCCGTTAGGGTCGGTAATTGCAAGCTGATGAAAAACGGGAATATTTGTAATTGTGGTAATGTCTTCGCTTGCGGCGATAGGAGCCACGTTAACCGAATTTTTTAATGTTATTACGCAGGGAATATCGGTTTCCGTCCAGCTTTCCGTACCAGCGCGGAAAGAAAACGAGGTTTTTGCAATATCCTTGGAAGCGGGAGTAAATACAAGGTAAGATAACGCGGAAACGGGTATCGTCTGTCCTTCCACCACAGCCTCATTGTTTAAGGTAAGCACGCCTGCGTTTTCTGCGGGAAGAGATGTGATCACAATATAGGTTACTTCTTTTCCGATAGCGTTTTCAAAATCCGCTTTGGTAAAATTCACAGTCTTATCGGTAACACCGCATTTTTGCATAACCGTCTGGGATTTCAATACGCTTATAGCGGGAGAAAGTCCGTATCCACGGGCAGACGCGCTTACGCCGTATGCCGTAAGCATAAGCAATGCCAAAGAAAGAATAAAAAGCTTTTTCATTAAATTCGCCCCTTTAAAAATAATAAATGTAGTATTAATTTTCCCGTAATACAAAAAAATATTGCAAAAGAGCAAAAAATATAGTACAATTTTTATGTTTAAAAAGCTTAAAGGGAGGCGTTTTCTGTGTCGGATATTCTTGTTGCGGTAAGCGGCGGTGTAGATAGCTCCGTGGCAGCTTACCTGCTTAAAAAAGAAGGAAATAACGTAAGCGGCGTTTATATGCGGCTCGCTCACGATAAGGACGAAAGCGGCGACGCTTTTAACGCCGCCAAAAATCTTTCTATAGATTTTCACGTTTACGATAAACGCGAGCAGTTTAAAAAAATCGTCGTTTCCCGCTTTGCACGGGAATATTATAAAGGGCTTACCCCCAACCCCTGCGTTTTTTGTAACGAGAACATGAAGTTCCCTTCTCTGTTTGAAAAAGCGGATGAGCTTGGAATTTCCCTCACCGCAACGGGACATTATGCGGGCATATACGAGCGCGGCGGTGTGTATTATCTGCGCAAAAGCAAAAACACGTTTAAAGACCAAAGCTATATGCTGTACCGCCTTAACCAGAAAATGCTTTCCCGCCTCGTTTTTCCTATCGGAGATATGAACAAGGACGACGTCCGCGCTCTGGCAGAGGAGGGGAATATCCCCGTAGCTCACAAGGCGGACAGTCAGGATATCTGCTTTGTGCCCAACGGTGACTACCGTCCCATCATCGCCGAGTACTGCCCTTCTCCTTCAAAAACGGGAGATTTCGTTTACGAGGACGGAAAAGTTATCGGCAAACACAAGGGGATAGAAGCATATACCATAGGACAGCGTAAAGGGCTCGGTATCGCCTGGGAGCATCCCTTGTACGTTATCGGCAAGGATATTCAGGCGAACCGTATCTTGCTCGGTAAGAACGAAAGTCTGTTTACAAACAGCCTCACAGCGTCAGATACGGTGTATTGTTCGGAGCAAATGCCCGAAGTTTTCCGTTGTGAAGCAAAGGTTCGCTATAGCCACGGCGGCGCCCTCTGCACCGTAACCAAAACGGGCGAAAATACCGTTAAGGTAGTATTCGATACGCCCCAGCGCGCCATAACCCCCGGTCAATCGGTAGTATTTTACGATGGCGAAACGGTTATCGGCGGCGGATATATAGATTGAAAGGATTTTTTTATGGAAACTCGCTTTGACCGCATTTATCCTCTCCTGGGTGAAGACGGCGTAAAAAAGCTTCAAAGCTCCCGCGTTTTGCTTATGGGTATAGGCGGAGTAGGCGCGGCGGCAGGTGAAGCGCTGGTGCGGGGCGGTATAGGAAGCATTACCGCAGTTGACAGCGATACCGTTAATATAACCAATATCAACCGCCAGTTAATAGCGGACGGTGCGTCCTTGGGCAAAACAAAAACGGCCGCCGCATTGGAAAAATGGCGTAATATAGCGCCGGACTGCAATATAAACGTAATAAACGCTTTTTATTCCGAGGAAAACCCCATTCCTCTGGATGAATACGATTATATTTTAGATTGTATAGATTCCGTTTCCTCAAAGCTGTTTTTAATAGAATCCGCCCATAAAGCAGGCGTGCCCTTGATCTCCTGTATGGGAACCGGCAACAAGCTTGACCCCACAAGACTTGAGGTTTCGGATATTTCAAAGACCTCCGTTTGTCCTCTTGCAAAGGTAATTCGCGTGGAGCTTCGCAAGAGAGGGATAGAACACTTGAAGGTGGTTTATTCAAAGGAAGAACCGGTAATTAAAAGCCGTGTTCCCGCCTCCGTTTCCTTCGTGCCTCCCGTTGCGGGATTTATAATGGCAGGGGAAGTTATAAAAGATATTGCATTAGGTGAATAAAATGAAAAAAGTATGGAAACCGGGCGCCCTTTTAGCTCCCGTACCGCCTACAATGGTGTCCTGCGGAACTATGGAAAACCCAAATATTTTAACAGTCGGCTGGACGGGAATAACCTGCACTGATCCTGCCCAAACATATATTTCCGTCCGCAAGCAACGCCATTCCCACGGCATTATTTCGGAAAACGGATATTTCGTTATAAATCTACCTACTGTTTCTCTTGCAAAAGCGTGTGATTTTTGCGGTGTAAAAAGCGGAAAAGATATAAACAAATTCGCCCATCTCGGGCTTACTCCCGTAAAAAGCGAAAATTCAGGCTGTCCCGCCATCGCGGAATGTCCCGTGTCTATTGAATGTAAGGTGGATCGGATCATAGAGCTCGGCACCCACGATATGTTTATGGCGACCATCCTTTCCGTTTCGGTGGACGAAAAGCTTATCGAAGAAAGCGGAAGGCTGGCTCTGGAAAAAGCAGACCTGCTTGCATACGCCCACGGCAGTTATTTTGCCTTGGGAAAAAGCGTGGGAACCTTTGGATTTTCAGTAAGAAAGAAGAAAAAACGCAGATGAATATAACTTTAATTCACGTAGGCGATTTCAAAGAGGATTACTTCCGCCAAGCAGAAAAGGAATACGCAAAGCGTCTTTCCGCGTACTGCAGCTTTAAGACCGTTTTTGTAAAGGAAGAAGAAAACCTAAAAAAAGAAGCGGAAAAGGTGCTTTCTCTCCTTCCGCCAAAGGCAAAAAAGGTGGCTCTTTGCGTAGAGGGTAAACAGCTTTCCAGCGAAGAGTTTGCTTCCGTTATTGAGGATACCCGCTTCGGTCATTCGGAAATATGCTTCGTTATCGGCTCATCTTTCGGTCTGGACGAAAGCGTTAAGCGCGCTTGCGATATCCGCCTTTCTTTTTCCAAAATGACACTTCCTCACAGACTTATGCGTATCGTTTTAGAAGAACAGATATACCGCGCATTTACCATCATCGCGGGAAAAACTTACCATAAATAACCTTTGCAACCGTAGGTTGCAACGCTTTTTCTCTGAATTTTCCTTATTCTATCACAGGTTTATTGACCTTTTTGTAAATGTTTGCTATGCTTTTTGTGTAAAAGCTTGCAGGCGAAACCAAAAGAAAGGGAAAAACAATTATGTTTAATATGAAGAATTTTGCTCAGTTCCTTGTGGGCAAACGGCGGGAAAAGAATATAACTCAAGGTCAGCTTGCGGATATGGTAGGGGTATCCCATCAAGCTGTAAGCAAGTGGGAGAGAGGGGAATCTATGCCAGAGATCTCCAAGCTTTCCGACCTTTCCTCTGCCTTGAACGTTTCTACAGAAGATATATTAACAGCAATGCATACCGAAAGCAGTGTGCCCGAAGCGAAAGCGGAAAATAAAGACCATGAATATTACGCCCTGCCCGATAAAACTCTTGTAGGTGACGTATGTGCATTGGCTCCCTTTTTAAGCAAAGAAGCACTCACCACCGCCATTACCGAAATAGCTATCGCAAAGGGAAGCGGTATCGCAAAAATACTTTTTAAATATGCGGACGAGGATATTCTGCGCGAAGTGGCGCTGTTGGTTTTTGCCGCCGATACGGATAAAGGCAGATTGGATCTGGTTCCGTACCTCCCGCAGGAAGAGATAACAAAGCTGATTTTAAACCGTTATTCTTCCGGCGGCATCGGTTCAATGCTTCCTCTGCTACCCTTTTCCAAGGATTTTGAAGTGGTTGATATGATCTTCAAATCCATCGTAAGCAAAGACGGCAACTGGAATGCCCTTAAGCCCGTCGTTTCCGATCTTATGCCCGAGGTCGTGGTTTCAAACGGCATAGATTACGCGGTAAAGCACGGTATCGGCTGCTTCGGCACTTGGTGGGGAGTTTTGGGGTATGAAAATATAGCAAAAATCTTCATCGGCTATTGCAGACATTTTGATCATTCCTTCCGCGCCTGGTCGGATATTGCTCCCCATTTGGGACGGGCAGATAAACGCCTTATCCTTGAGGAGCTGGATAAAATGAAGGCTGACGGATATAACTTTAATTTTGAGGTCAATCCTTTACAGCTTCGGGTACTACCGGCAGATATAAGAGATAGGCTTTTGAAATACGGAATGTATCCGGATGAGAAGATTGATGTAAAACAACATTTAAATCCTTTCTTCGTCCCCAATAATTTCTCCGAATTTGAAGAGTATATTCAAGAATTAGAATCTAAAATAGAAGAGCTTGAATCCCGAATAGACGATCTGGAAGACAGACTGGAAGATATAGAATAAACAACAAACGGACTGCGCACAGCAGTCCGTTTTTCATTATTGTTCCTGTAAAAAGTTGTTTATAACAGCTTTTACATATCCGTCGGTATCCTTTGACGAATCCAAAACCATATCAGCTTTTGCTTTTGTGGGTTCAACGTATTCTTCGTGACGGTAACGGACAAGATCAACATACACGTCAGTAATCTCATCCAAGGTTAAGCCCCAAGTAAGATTGCGCTTTATTCTTCGAACTATTCTTATATCTGCCGGACAATCCATGAAAATTGTTTTGTCGCAAAGGGCGCGGATATCATTGTCCCATAATGTCAGTAAGCCCTCGACAACAATAATATCATATTTGATTTTTGCAGATTGCAAATCGCTTTTCAAAGTATCAAGATTAAATGAATCGGGGCAATTATAATCTCTGTATTCTTTTTTGTTATCTGTCGTAATAAGTGGCAGATCACAAACCGGCTTGAAATATTTGTCCATCGTAAAAAGCCTTACGTTATATCCGTCAAGTTCTTCTGTCAGTTTTTTTGCAAAGGTGGATTTACCGGATGCACTTCCTCCTGCAATACCGATAATGTATGCTTTTTTCATATTCTTACTCCAAAGGTTATTTTTTATTATAAATTATAGTACATACCGTAGGTTCTTTTGTGCCGAAGCGTGTTTCGTGAACGGTGGTTTTTATGGGCTTAAGTCCGCACTTTTCGGTAACGCGGGCGGACTGCCTGTTCCATTCAAAATAACTTATGATAATGAAATCCAGTTTTTCTTTTTCAAAAAGATAGTCTATTACCGCTTTTACTGCTTCGGGCATAAGTCCTAATCCCCAATAATCCTTTGAAAGAACGTAGCCCAATTCTCTGCCTTTCAGAGAGGCAAGCTCGGGAAAATCATCCTCGCGGTAATATTCAACACCCAATGAACCGATAACTTTTTTATTATATTCAATGGCGAATACTTTTTTCTTTTCTATAAATCCTTCAAGTATTTGCCTTGATTTTTCCTTGTTTTCGTGGGGAAGCCATCCTGCACGCTGACCGACTCCGTCCACCCTTGCGTATTCGTAGAAATCATCAAGGTCAGTATATTCCCAAGGACGCAGCAAAAGCCTTTGGGTTTGTATTTTTATGTTGCTGATATCGAATTGCGGGTTCATTTTATTTACTCCAATCTAAATAAATCTGGTCTATAGGTGCTTGCTCCGTAAAGCCGATATTTTTGTACGCCCTGTTGGATGACGGGTTGGAAAGATCGGTATACAAAGCGGGCGTTTTTCCGTTTTGCAATATAAGACCGCTTATATGCGCAACTATTGCCGAGGCATAACCTTTGCGTCTGTACTCGGGCGCGGTATATACACCGTTAACAGCCACAAATTCTTCGTTTTCTCTCGAGCTTCTTGCCATCGCCACCGCCTTGCCGTTTTCTTTTATAATACGGCAATAACGGTCGCTTAAAAGCTTTTTAGCAGTGTTAACGTATTCATCGTTGCTTGGCAAAGCGCTGCCGAAGCATTCCAGACTGAAATTCCGTAAAAGCTCGGCGATAGATAAAACGTCCTTTTCCGCAGGCACTTCAATAACCGCGTTCTTGTTTTTCGGCGGGATGATCTTTTCATTTTTATAACTCTGCATATTCACCACGGAAACCTTTGGATTTTTATTTTTCACAAAAGGCTCTGCCAGCAGCTTTGCGGTTTCCGGCTTTGCAACCAAGGAAAACTTTGTTTTGTCTTTTTCAAAGTACTCATAAAACCACTTCGCCAGCTTGGTTTTCGTATCATCTTCAATTTCGTCGGATGTCCACACCCACACCGGCATATCCGGGTGCGATGCGCCGATAACAAAGCTCTTTTCATCGGACACAAGCATTATGGGATTTTCCTTTATAAGCTCAAGAAGCTGAAAAGGAACAACGTCTTTTCTGTACATATCGCTTTTGAATATTTCGTTGTTTTTATCTATGTTTTTAAACATTTTCATACCTCACAATTTCAATACGGAATCAAGGCACAGCTTTAGCGCATATTCCTTTGCGTTTTGTCCCCAGTTCCGCGCATCGTAATTTTCAAGGTTCGCCAGAGTGTCGGCAGTATATAAGATCTGTCCGAACACGGCGTTTCTCATTGCCGCGCAGGCGGCAAGAGCGGAGCATTCCATCTCCACCACTGTACAGCCCTCTTCTTTTCGGTATTTTACCATTTCCTTTGTTTCGCGGTAAAATCCGTCCGTCGACCAGGTGGTGACCTTTTCGTATTTGAGCTTATGTTCTTTCAATGTGTTTTCTATAGCCGATACGGCGCTCTTATCAAGTTCTATAAATCTTGACGGCGGCGCATAGTGGTATGAAGTACCTTCATCTCTGAGCGCGCGGCAGGGAATAAGAAATTCTCCTTCTGCGTAATCCTTCAAAGCGCCGCAACACCCGCCGGCTATTATCTTTTTAACCCCGTAGCCAATAAGCCAATCCATAATCTGCGTTGCCGCCGCCGCGCCTACGGGCGCTTGCGCCAAGCATATATCCACACCTTTGTGGTTGATTACGTATATGGGGTAATCCTTCGTGGCGGATTCAAACAAAGCAACCTGCTTTCCTCCTGCCGCCTTTGCGTATTCGTCCACGTATTCGCACATAAAAGCAAACACTGCTTTTTCGGGTAAATTCAAATCCAGATTCTGGTGCCGCGGCATTATTACCGCAGTTTTTTCGGTATCGAATTCCAGAATAGGTATTTCGTTTTTTATTATCATTTGATAATCCTCCTCGAAAATAAAAAACAGTGTAAATCGTATCAACGACTCACACTGCGTATAGTACAAAATATTCAATAACAAAAATTATATTGAATTTTGAGTACGACAATGTAAGCCCGTATACAGCATATCATCAAGACCTGCCACGGACATAAGTTCCATATTCACGTTTACGTTAAGGGCGTAAATGCTCATTGTCGCTCTCCTTTAAAATTTTTCATTAATATAGCACATTAATATTCTTTTGTCAATATAAAAAAGACAAGCCGCGCAAAAATTGCTTGCGCGGCTTTTTTAAAACTTACTTATTCTTCATTTTTTCCTTCATACGGAGAGAGTTATCAAGAATTCTCTTTCTCAGACGTATGGATTTGGGAGTGATCTCGATCAGTTCGTCGTCGCCGATGAATTCGATCGCCTCTTCAAGCGAGAACTTCTTGGGAGGAATAAGGCGGAGCGCTTCGTCCGCGCCTGCGGAACGGATAGCGGTAAGATGCTTTTTCTTACATACGTTAACCACGATATCGTCCCCCTTGGAGGAGATACCCACAAGCTGACCTGCGTAAACCTCGTCACCGGGATCGCAGAACATAGGACCTCTGTCCTGAGCGTTGAAAATACCGTAGCTGGTGGCAACGCCCTGCTCGTATGCGATAAGAGAACCGGTAAATCTCTTGGTAACTTCGCCTTTTTCGGGCTGATATTCCGCAAATACCGCGCTTATAATACCTTCGCCGCGGGTGTCCGTAAGAAATTCGGTCTTGTAGCCGAAAAGTCCTCTGGTAGGGATCATAAACTCAAGATGCATTCTGTCGCCTACGGGACGCATTTCCGCAAGCTCACCCTTGCGGTAGCCCATCTTTTCCATAATAACGCTTACACAGCCTTGAGGCACGTCGATAACGCATCTGTCAATAGGCTCGCACAGCACGCCGTCGATCTCCTTGTAGATAATACGGGGAGTGGATACCATAAATTCAAAGCCTGCTCTGCGCATATTCTCCATAAGAATGGATATGTGCATTTCGCCTCTGCCGCGGACGTTGTAGCAGTCGGCGGAATCGGTTTCGCAAACCTTCAAGGACATATCCTTCATAGCCTCTTTAAAGAGATAATCGCGTATATGTCTGGTGGTAACGTATTTGCCTTCTCTGCCCGCGAAGGGGGAATTGTTTACGGAGAAGGTCATTTCCATAGTAGGCTCGCCGATCTTAACAAAGGGAAGGGGATCCGCGCCCACGTTGGAGCAAATGGTATTACCGATATTTATATCTTCAATACCCGAAATACAAACTATATCACCGACGGTTGCGGTTTCTGCGGGAACTCTTGCAAGACCGTCTATCTGGTACATAGCGGTAATACGGTTTTTCTTTTTAAGGCTTTCGTTGTGGTAATCGCAGAGAATGACCTCCTGCTTAAGGTTAAGCGAGCCTCTTTCAATTCTGCCGATACCTATCTTACCAACGTAATCGTTGTAGTCGACTGCGGAAACCAGCATTTGCGCTTCGCCGGTTTCATCACCCTCGGGAGCGGGGATGTGCTCCAGAATGCAATCAAAAAGGGGAGCAAGGTCGGTTCCCAAATGATCGGGAGACATAGAAGCAATACCGGTTCTGCCGGAGCAGAATACCACGGGGGAATCCAACTGCTCGGAGGATGCGTTAAGATCCAAAAGCAACTCAAGCACCTCGTCGGGTACTTCGTAAACGCGGGCGTCGGGACGGTCGATCTTGTTAATGACCACGATTATCTTGTGGTTCAATTCTATTGCTTTCTGCAGAACGAATCTCGTCTGGGGCATAGGGCCTTCTGCCGCGTCAACAAGCAAAAGCACGCCGTCAACCATTTTAAGTATACGCTCAACCTCTCCGCCAAAGTCAGCGTGGCCGGGGGTGTCTATAATATTTATCTTTACGTCCTTGTAATAGGTAGACGTATTCTTTGCAAGAATGGTAATACCGCGCTCACGTTCCAGCGCGTTGTTATCCATCATACGCTCCTGAAGCTCCTGATTTTCACGGAACAGACCGCCGAATTTGAGCATTTCGTCAACCATAGTTGTCTTACCGTGGTCAACGTGGGCGATTATTGCAATGTTTCTCAGATCGTTTCTTACCAAAATATGACCTTCTTTTCTGTAATTTTCAAACAAAACCATATAATTATATCAAAACGTAGCGCTTTTTGTCAATACTATTGCTTCACAAATTCAAAAAAACATAAATAAAATGCTTATAAAAGGAGGCATTTATATGGCAACAACAGGAGAATTACTGCTAAAAATACACAACAGCGAAGGCAATCCTATTCAAAACGCGTCTATCGCCGTTATAGGTGATAACCGCGCCTATACGGGCCGTACGGATTCTATGGGGGAAGCCCGTTTTACTCTGCCCACACCGCCGAAGGAGGCGGGGTACGATCCGTCATCGCCTTTAAGACCCTATTCGGTGTTCAGTGTACGTATCACTGCGGAAGGATACGTGCCCATTACCGTGCTGGGCGAGCAGATATTTCCCGATTCCGTAACCGTACACGATATCGAACTGCCCACTCCCGAGGAATTCCCCGAAATGAGCGAAAGGCGTATAGTCATTCCCGAGCACGAAAGATACGTGGGGGGTATGACCGCCAACACTTCGGTTACCGCCGCAACCTATCAACCGGAAATACGGTATCCCGTGGTGCCCGAAACCATTACCGTTCATTTGGGAACACCGAATTCAAACGCGGAAAATGTAACCGTGCCCTTTATAGATTATATCAAAAACGTGGCGTCCAGCGAAATATATCCTACCTGGCCCGAATCCTCGCTCCGCGCAAATATTATTGCCCAGATATCTCTTGCTTTAAACCGCATATACACGGAATGGTACCGTTCGCAAGGATATAATTTCGATATAACCTCCTCTACCGCATACGATCAGGCATTCGTGAAGGACAGGAATATTTTTGAAAACATTTCGGATATAGTGGATGAAATATTCACAAATTATCTTGCCCGCGAGGGAACGGTGGAGCCGCTGTTTACCGAATACTGCGACGGGTCTTCCGTAACCTGCGCAGGAATGAGCCAATGGGGTACGGTGACACTGGCAAGACGGGGATACGATCCTCTGGGAATACTTCGGTATTATTACGGTGACGATACCTTTATCGCCGAAGCGTCTGTGGCGGAAAGCGTACCCGAATCCTTTGCGGGTGATCTCCGTCCCGGCGACAGAAATGCATCCGTCGCCACACTTCAGCGCCGGCTTGACAGAATAGCCATAAATTACCCGCAGATACCGTTTATCTTAAAGGCAAACGGACTTTACGGCGACCGCACGGAAGCCTCCGTCCGCACCTTTCAACGGGTATTCGGACTTGATCAGACGGGAATAGTGGACAGAGAAACCTGGTACAGAATATTGTACGTATACAACGCGGTGAAAAAGCTGGCGGAACTGAACAGCGAAGGAGAACGGATAGAAAATGATTCCTTCCCGCGGGATCTTTCCTTTGGTGACAGAGGCACGGACGTGGTAAGAATTCAGTATTATCTGCTTGTTATCGCCGATGCTTTAAGCGATCTTTCCGTTCCCAGACCGGTAATCACCGGCATTTACGATACTTCCACACAAAACACGGTAAGGGGATTTCAGAAGTATTACGGGCTTCCCGTTACGGGCAATATAGACGAACAGACCTGGAACGCAATAGTTAAATATTATTACGATCTTGAAAATACTCTTTCCACAAGCAGAAAATATCCGGGTTATCTTTTAAAAAACGGTTCCCGCGGAAGAAACGTAATATATATCCAGAACGCCCTTAACGCCATAGGCGGAAGAATACCCGGCTTTACCACTATCCGTGTTGACGGCGCATTCGGCAACGGTACGGAAAGCGCTGTCCGTCTGTTCCAGACCTATTACGGTCTTACTCCCGATGGTATCGTAGGAGAGCAGACCTGGAATAAGCTGGTGCAGGAGTACAACGAATACGCTTATGACGATACAGTCGGGTAAATAGTCATCCGTATAAAAAATATCCCACGCATAATGCGTGGGAAAGGAAGTTTATTGCTTGTTGTGTTTGCAGTTTTCGATAGCGGCGCACAAGGCGTTTACAAAAGGCTCGTTAGGCTCAAAATCCACCGAATAAAGTTGATCGGAAAACTCGAAAATATATATCATACCGTTTCCGAATGGGTTTTGGCGGTAGTTGAAATTACGGCCGATAGTACCGTACTTTTTCTTGTCTTTCTTAAACTCTTCCTTGCTTATCAAGGCAACGGACATAGAAAGATCCAAAGCGCCCATAACGGTGCGCTTTCTTCCCACCGTTTTTACAATGGAAAGCGTGTCTGCGGTAAGCTCATATTCGTAGTCTGCCAGAGTGTATTTGATCATATAATAAAGGGCTACGGAAAGCACTACTCCGAATCCCAGCCTTCCGAAAATGGCGGGAATGCCGAGCTCAACGCTGTACACGGACAGAATTCCCGTAGACAAAGCTAGAAGGGCGAAGGTCAGCATAAGCAATGCTGTTTGTTTTCCGTTACGTATAGGCTTACATTTAATCATAAAACTATTGTCCTTTTGCATAAAATTAATGCGACAGAATGGGGGTATATACAATGCTCGATGAAAAAAGTATGGAAAATCTCAAAAATATGTCCGATACACAGCTTCGTGAGCTTATAACAGTCATAGCTCAGGCGGCAGGGGCGGACGGAGGAAAAGCCGCGGCGCTTTTATCCAATACGGAAGTCTTAAGGCGTACCATAGCCACAATGTCTCCAGCCCAGGCGGAGGGATTTATAAAAGCCGCAGGAAAGGATAAAAGCGAAGAGATATACAGAATTATTATGGGAAGGTGAAATGAATGGCAGATGAGCTTTCCGAAAAAATAAAGGCTCTGCTTTCCGATCCGGAATCTCTTAAAAAGGTTACAGCCATAGCGTCATCTCTGGGAATGACAGATAACAGCACACCGCCTCCCACAGAAGAAAAAGCAAATTCGCCTGCTTCCGTGCCTGCTTTGTCCATTCCTTCTCTGCCTGCTTTTAACAGCGGAGGAAACCGTAATACCGCACTTTTACATGCAATAAAACCCTTTTTAAGAGGGGAAAAACAAAGTAAGCTTGAATCTCTTATAACTGCAATGACAGTAGCGGAGATCATATCCGGCATGAAGAAAGGAGGGGGAATATAATGTATTCCCGTGAATTTGGCGAAGGTATACGCTCCGAAGGTAATCTCCGCGATTATATGCGTTCATCGCTTCCTTCTGAACAAAAAGGGGGAGAACCGGAAGCACCGCCGCAGGAAAACGAATCTGTTTCCGCGTTCGGACAATGCAAAAAAGGAGAAGGTATCACGGGCGGGCTTAAAAGACTTTTGCAAAACGTAGAGATAGACGATCTTATACTTATCGCCATAGGTGTTTTGCTTTTGCTGGATTCGGATACGGATAACGATACGCTTATAATACTTATATTGATTTTGTTATTTTTCTGATTCCTTGCAAAGAAGATAATTTATGTAATCTTCTGCGCTTTTTCTGCTTTTTGGTGATAAACTGCGCACTTTTTCCGCAATACCTGCAGGGGAAGATTCGTCTTCGTCCCGTACGCGGGCGTCTGCGGGGAATATGCCCGCCGCATAAAGCAGATCTTCCAGATCCACCTCGTTCCAGGCGGCGTTTGCAATCTTTTTAATAAGCTTGGGGCGGGGCGGATTTTCCTGCACCATATACACAAGCTTACGCATCTGAACGTAAGATATATCGCAATCAAAGGCGAACTGTCGTAAAGAACGGTCGCCTTTTGCTTTTTCCAAAAGAAGAGAGAATATTTTTTTGTTCCAGCGTGTACTAATTTCCATTAATCAAGGTTATCCTTTATAAATTCAGAAATATCTTTTGCGTCGCTCTTAACAACAACGTATACTACGTAATTGCCTTCTACGAAAAACTGCGCGTTTTTAAGCGGCTCTGTGTCTACAGAGGGATAGTTCTTTGCGTTTTCAAGCATTGCGGCAATACGGGATCTCATAAAAGATAAAAACAGTTCGGTATCCGTGCCGTCCTTGGTTTTAAAAACGCCAAGCTCTTTTTGCAAATTGGGGTCGGTTCCATCTACGTAAACGCAGTATTCCTCTACTGCCTCCATATCGGGTACTTCGCCCATATCGCCGTAAAGGGAAAGGAGCATATCGGGATCAAGATATTCGCCGTAAACCTCACTGAAGGAAGAAAAATATGTACCGCCGGAAAGAGAGTAATCCGCAGTAATCTTTTCCACAAGCTGTTTTGTAGTATAGCTTTGCTTGGGCGTTTCGGAATTACCGGAACCGCCTCCGCAGGAAACCAAAAGCATAGCTGCGAGAAGTACCATAATAATTAATTTTTTCATAAATTTTCCTCCGTTATCATTGATTTAGCCGCACCGATTACGGTAGCGTACTGAGAAAGTCTGGGTATAATAAAATTAACGTCAAACATAGCGGAAAGGGATTCAAACTTTTCTTTTGTCTGGGGAAGTACGGATAAATTGCCGGTAAGCACTATATCCTTAACGTTTTTCTGGCGGGAACAGAATACCGCCATCATTCCCGTGGTTTCAAAAACCATATTTATAATTCCCAAAGCAACGTCCGCTTTTGTTGCGGTATCTGTAAGGTTACCGAAATTAGATGCGGTGGTTTTTGCGGTAAGGGTAGGGGAAATGTCTTTTTTTGTCATAGCTTCAACGGTAAGGTCGATATTTGAAAGCGCGCCCTGCTTTGCCAGTTCCGCAACCTCTTCGGCGCAGGTCATACCCAGCATCTGCTTGGAAAGACCCACAAGCGTTCCTCCGCCCACGCCGGTTCCTCCCAGGTGGGAAGAACTTTTGCCTTTTGCGTGCATTATAGCCGTGCCCGTGCCCATACTTACGATTATCGCTTCATTCTTTTCGGATAAAAACAATCCGCCTTTTCCGGTAGCGGAAAATTCGCTTATATGCTTTGTGGGCAGACCGTAAATATCGTTTTCAAGAAAAGCGCTTCCCAC
Organism: Clostridia bacterium; assembly: GCA_017537345.1. GTDB lineage: Bacteria > Bacillota > Clostridia > Oscillospirales > CAG-382 > SFLA01. The sequence continues at coordinate 66,978 of JAFYKY010000017.1, forward strand.
ACCGGTAACCGCAACGCAGTCTATTCCGGAAAGGGATATTTTATTTTCTGCGGTATATTTGCCGAAAGCGCCGTACACCGAAGCCAAAGGGTCGGTAGCCGTAACGGAATCGGGAGGTAAAAGCACCCCGTCCTTTATAGCGCATATCTTGGTCGTACTGCCGCCAACGTCTATTCCGATAATAACACTCATTAATAATCACATCCTTACCCTTTATTTTAACCTTTACCAAAGAAAAAGTCAATACACCCTATTAAACCGAGATGTAAAAAATTGCTTAACTTCAATCTTTTTAATAAAAAACTCTTTTCATTTACAGCGTTTTGTGGTATAGTTATTATGAGAATTTATGTTAGGAGGAAAAGAATATGATATATAACCAAAAAGAAAAGCTTGTTTTTTCCTCCGAATACAATAAAGGCGCCGTTTCCCACGCATATATCGTTGAAGGCGCAAAAGGCGTCGGAAAACTGGATTTTGCTCTGTACGCCGCTTCCGTGCTTATGTGCGAGAGGGAGGACAAGCCCTGCGGCGTGTGCCCGCAGTGCCGTAAGGTTTCGGAAAAAGCCCACCCCGATATGTGGATATTGGGTGTTGAGAAGGCTTGCGTGGTGGCAGATGCAAGAAGGATAATAAAGGATGCTCATCTCGTGCCTAATGATGGGGAGAAAAAAGTATATATTATCGCAAACGCAGACAAAATGAACAGGCAGACACAAAACGCTATGCTCAAAATTCTGGAAGAACCTCCCGCTCCCGTGGTGTTCTTTTTGCTTACCGAGCGTAAGGATATGCTGCTTGCCACCGTAAGGTCCCGTTGCCGCACCGTTTCTCTGGCAGGGATGGAGGAAAGCGAGATACTCGAGGTGCTTCGCCAAAAATATCCCCGCAAATCTGAGCAGACCTTGGCAGAGGTCACCCGCCTTTGCGGAAGAAGCATAGGCGAAGCAGAGGAGCTTTTGGGCAAGGACAGTATTGCGGAAATGAACCGTGCTTCCGAATTCATTAAAAGCTATTTCGGCGATACGGACAGATATTCGCTGTACGTTTCCGTGTTAAAGGGAAAGCAAAAGAGAGAAAGCAACCAGCTGTTTCTGGCACTTCTGCACGGCGCTTTTGCGGATATACTGCGTGTAAAGTGCGGAGTCGCCCGTTGCAACGTGTTGTCTGTGCAGGATGCGGCGGTGTATGCCCGTAAAAAAACACGCCGTTCCATTGCCAACTGTATTAAAACCGTGGAAAACGCCTGCGTTGCTATCGGCGCAAACGGAAACTATACTGCCGTAATGAGCGAAATGCTTATCAAACTGGGAACTGAAAGGAATAATTGATATATGGAAAACCAAAAGAATAATATAACCGAAAACAACACAGAAGCTTTGGAAACCGTAGAGGTTGTGGGAATAAAGTTTAGAGAGGGCGGAAAGACTTATTATTTTTCTCCCGGAAAAATAGTTTTAAATAAAGATGACCACGCTATAGTAGAGACCGCCCGCGGAATTGAATTCGGCGTTTGCGCTCTCGGCAACCGCAAGGTAAAGCCTTCGGAAATCGTTTCTCCCCTTAAGCCTGTTGTACGTGTGGCTACCGAGGAGGACGAAAGATGTCACGAGCAAAACAAGGCTATGGAAGAAAAGGCCAGACAGATATTCCTTGAAAAAGTCCGTAAAAACGGTTTGGAAATGCAGCTTGTTGACGTTGAATATACCTTTGATAACTCCAAGCTTATATTCTATTTCACCGCAGACGGAAGAGTGGATTTCCGTGAGCTGGTAAAGGATCTGGCTTCTGTTTTCCGTACCCGTATCGAGCTTCGTCAGATAGGTGTGCGTGATGAAGCAAAACTTATCGGCGGTCTTGGCGTTTGCGGAAGACCCTTCTGCTGCAAGGAATTCCTGCCCGATTTCGCTCAGGTTTCCATTAAAATGGCAAAAGAGCAAAACCTTTCACTTTCCAGCACAAAAATTTCAGGCTCCTGCGGCAGACTTATGTGCTGTTTGCGCTTTGAGCAGGAGGTATACGAAACCGAATACGCAACCTTTCCCAAGGTGGATTCAATAGTTGAAACCCCTGCGGGCAAGGGTGTTATTATCGAAAGCAGCTTTTTGACCGGCAAGATAAAGGTAAAGCTTAACGGCGATCAGAACGCTCCCGCAAAGTTTTACACCAAGGATGATATAAAGGTCATCGGTATGATAAAGCGTAATGACGAGGGCGAAGAGCTTAAGAAGCTTGAAGAGTAAGAAAGGTAGATAAAACGTGGTATTTTCATCCCTTATATTCCTTTTTTCATATTTGACTGTAACGCTGCTTCTTTATTTTACGTTACCTAAAAAGTGGAGAAATGCCGTACTGTTTACAGTTTCTCTCATTTTCTACGGATGGGGCGAGCCTGCATATATTCTGGTAATGCTCGTATCTATTCTTGCGGCTTACCTATTTGGATTTTTGATAGACAAGAATCGCGAGAGCAATAAACGGAAAGCAAAGCTGTATATGGTGCTTTCTCTGTGCTCCAATCTGGTATTTTTGCTGTTTTTCAAATATTGTAACTTTTTTATAGAAAACCTCTCTCTTATCCCGTTTTTATCTTCTCTTGAACCTATCAAGGGATTGGTACTGCCTGTTGGTATATCCTTTTATACCTTCCAGATAATGTCATATACCATAGATCTGTACAGAGGACACACCGCAGTTCAGCGTAATTTCGTGGCGTTTGGCACCTACGTAACCCTTTTCCCTCAGCTTATCGCAGGTCCTATCGTAAGATACAGAGATATAGACGATCAGCTTATCACCCGTGAACATAGTGTAGAAAAGTTTTCAGAGGGTATCCGCCGTTTTTGCGCCGGACTTGCAAAGAAAGTTCTGCTGGCAGACACTATATTTGCCGTAGCGGAATATTTTCAGTCCCTTCACGGTATACAGCCCACCGTTGCGGGAAGCTGGATGATAGTTATATGCTATACCTTCCAGATATATTTTGATTTCTCCGGTTATTCCGATATGGCTATCGGCTTGGGTAAGATGATCGGATTTGAATTTTTGGAAAACTTTAACTATCCCTATATGGCGGGCAGTATTACAGATTTCTGGCGCCGTTGGCATATGTCGCTTTCCACTTGGTTCAAGGAATACGTGTATATTCCCCTCGGCGGAAACAGAAAGGGCCTTTTAAAGCAGTACCGCAATATAGCCATAGTATGGCTTCTCACCGGCTTTTGGCACGGAGCAAACTGGAATTTTATCCTTTGGGGCGTGTATTTCGGCGCTCTGCTAATGCTGGAGAAGACCTTTATACTTAAGGTGCTCAATAAAATTCCCAAGGTGTTCAGCCATATATACGCATTGTTGTTTATAGCAATAGGTTGGCTCATATTCTTCTTTACGGATATGTCTGCCGGTTGGAGCGTATTTACCACAATGTTTGGATTTGGAAATGCAGATTTTACCACCGCTACCGTAAATTACGATATTCTCCGTAACCTTGCTCTTATTGTTATCTGCATTATCGGCAGTACGCCTTATCCCAAGAAGCTGTATTACTATCTTGTAAAACGGTTCCGCACCATTGAATACCTTTCGCCCGTCCTCACCTGCGGCTCTTTCTTGCTGTGCGTCGCTTATATGGTGGACAGCACCTTCAGCCCGTTTTTGTATTACAATTTCTAAAGGGAGGGAAAGACTATGAAAAAAATAACGAATATTATCACCATCGTTTTGTTTTTGGCAATTTTGTTCGGTCTTTCCGTCGCCTTTGTTGCTATGCCGGATAAAAGCTATTCCGAAAACGAAAAACGCAACCTGCAGACCTTCCCGGAATTTTCTCTTGAATCTCTTATGGACGGCAAGTTTTCTTCCGAAATAAACGAGTATTTTGCAGACCAGTTTCCTCTGCGCGATGCTTTTGTAAGCATAAAAGCCCTTGCGGAGCTTTCATTGTTAAAGGGCGAAAACAACGGTGTTTTGCTGGGCGAAAACGAAACTCTTGCGGTGCGTACCTTCTCCATCTTCAAGGACAGGCTCAACCGTACCGAGGGTATGGATCATTTTTACGAAAACAGCGTTGAAAAACAGCTTGAAGCACTTAATAAATTCGCTTCCGAAAAGGCGTCCGTTCCCGTTCACGTAATTATTCCTCCCAGAGTAATAGACGTGGCTTCGGAGAGCTTTGATTACCCCTCCAACGTTTCCGTTTCTTTGGATGCGCTTATATCCGAAACCATTTCGGAAGATATATACATCCCCCTTTCTTCCGTGTTAAAGGAAAAATATTCGGAAGGGGAGTACGTTTATTACCGTACCGACCATCATTGGACAACTCTCGGCGCGTACTACGCTTACGTAGAGATAATGCGCTCCTTCGGTATGGAGGAGGATATTATCCCCCGCGATAAATTTACGGTAAACGTTGCGGCAGATGATTTTTACGGAACAACCTGGTCCAAATGCGGTTTTTCCTTCGTTTCTCCCGATACAATGGAATTCTGGTCCCTTGGCAACGAGGATGAATTTACCACTACCATAGGCGAAAGATCCTTTAGCGGATTTTACGATATGTCCTATCTTGAAACCATGGATAAGTATTCCGCATTCATCAGCGGTACGAACGATATTACTCTGGTAACGAATAATACAAAAACCGACCGTCCCGTACTGCTTTTACCCAAGGATTCCTTTGCAAACAGCCTTGTGCCTTTCCTTGCACAGCACTTTGATCTGGTGCTGGTAAATATGGCAAACCGTATGACAAATATTTCCGCTTATACAGAACAGTATTCCGCCGACCGTATCCTTTTCGTATGGAACGCAGAAAACCTGATCACAAGCGGTAATTTAGGAAATATCAATTAAATATAAGCAACAAAAAGGACGGAGTTTTCTCCGTCCTTTTAATTTTTAGGTGTGAAATTATACTATTCTGCTTCTATCCTTGATTTCGGTGGTAACTCTGTCGTAGAATTCCTGCGCGGTCATAACGCCACCGGTCTCGCCGGTACGGGTACGCAAAGAAACCGTGCCTTCTTCAACTTCGCGGTCGCCGACAACAAGCATATAAGGTACCTTCTGGAGCTGATGCTCGCGGATCTTGTAGTTAACCTTTTCGTTGCGGTGGTCTGCTTTACATCTTACGCCTGCGGCGGTAAGGTCAGCCACCAGCTTATCCGCATATTCAGCGGCTCTGTCGGTAATGGGAAGCACCGCTACCTGCAGAGGAGCTAACCACAGAGGGAACGCGCCTGCGAAATGCTCGGTAATAACGCCGATAAATCTTTCGATACTGCCGAATACAACTCTGTGTATCATAACGGGACGGTGCTTTTCGCCGTCTGCGCCGGTGTACTCAAGCTCAAATCTTTCGGGAAGCTGGAAGTCAAGCTGAATAGTACCGCACTGCCAGGTTCTTCCGATACTGTCGCGGAGATGGAAGTCCAACTTGGGACCGTAGAATGCGCCGTCACCCTCGTTAAGTATATAATCCTTGCCCATATCGGTAATAGCAGCTTTAAGAGTTTCTTCTGCATGAGCCCACACAGCCTCGTCACCCATGTGATCCTCGGGCATAGTGGAAAGCTCTATCTGGTAGGTGAGACCGAAGAGGGAATATACCTCATCAAAGAGAGAAACAACGTTCTTTATCTCGTCACGCATCTGCTCTTTTGTCATAAAGATGTGAGCATCATCCTGAGTAAAGCATCTTACGCGGAACAATCCGTGCAAAGCACCGGAAAGCTCGTGTCTGTGTACCAGACCGAGTTCGCCTGCGCGCAGGGGAAGATCGCGGTAGGAATGAGGCTCGTTCATATAAACCAACATACCGCCGGGGCAGTTCATAGGCTTGATTGCGAAATCCTCATCATCTATCTTGGTGGTGTACATATTCTGCTTGTAGTGTCCCCAATGTCCGCTTCTTTCCCACAGACGGCGGTTAAGAATAACGGGGGAGGAAATTTCCACATAGCCGTATCTCTTATGTACTTCTCTCCAATAATCGATAAGGGTGTTCTTAAGCACCATACCGTTGGGAAGGAAGAAGGGGAAGCCGGGACCGTCATCTGTCATCATAAACAGACCAAGCTCCTTACCCAGCTTTCTGTGGTCGCGCTTCTTTGCTTCCTCAAGCATATTCAGGTATTCGTCAAGCTCTTCCTTGCTTGCAAAAGCAGTGCCGTAAATACGCTGAAGCATCTTGTTGTTGGAATCGCCTCTCCAATACGCACCGGTAACGGAAAGCAGCTTAAACGCCTTTACCTTCTTTGTGTAGGCAACGTGAGGGCCTGCGCAAAGGTCGGTGAATTCACCCTGCTTGTAGAAGGATATCTCTTCGCCTTCGTCAAGTCCGTCAATAAGCTCAAGCTTGTAGGGCTCGTCCGCCATAAGCTTTTTTGCTTCTTCGCGGGGGAGGGTAAAGCGCTCTATACGAAGATTTTCTTTAACAATTTTCTTCATTTCAGCTTCGATACTGTCAAGATCCTCGGTAGTAAAGGTTGTCTCGGTATCGAAATCGTAATAAAATCCGGTGTCGATAGCAGGGCCGATAGCCAGACGGGCATCGGGATAAAGTCTTTTTACTGCCTGCGCCAGAATATGAGACGCCGAGTGTCTCAGCGTTCTGAGTTCGTTAAGTTCTGTTTGATCCATAGCATTGGCCTCCATAGATTATTACTGTAAATGATACACTATTTTTGTTCTGCTGTCAATATCTCTTTCGCTTTTGCCACAGCGCCGTATACCGGCTCTGCTTTGATAACGGAAAGAGGGGTATCGTACTCAAGGTACTTTTTAATTATATTAACGGCGGTTTCCTGAGTTCCTATACCGCCTGCCATACATACGGGGACGCTTCCGCCGTATATTTCGCAGGCGCGGTTTATCAGCCCGCCGATATATTCAAGCTGATTTTCAAGTATCCACGCGGCGTGCATATCTCCCTTTTCGTACGCTTCAAATACTGTTTTAGCAAAGGAAGCGATATACTTTTTATCCGCGGCGATAAGGTCTGTAAGATTCGAAAGGGGATCTCCGCCTGTTTTTTCGGTTACAAGCGCGTAAAGCGCGCCCTTTTCATCCCGTCCGTCCACACACTTCAAAGCGTGGGCAATAGCGGATTTTCCTATTTCGTATCCGTTTCCCGCGCAGTCGAACTTGCCATATCCGCCGATACGGATTATCTCTCTGCCCATTTTCATAAAGCAGGAAGAACCCGTTCCGCAAATAACAATGGCGCCGTCGCTTTCGGGAAAAGCGGAATATATCACATTTATACCGTCGTGCAGAGCTTCCGACTTGGCGTTCGGAAACATTTCTTTTAACCGAACACCTGCTTTTTGGCTGTAGTCGGCGGCGGTTATACCGGCAATACCGCAAAATATTGCGGCAATGTCGTCTTTATCCGTATTCAAAGCCTGAACGGCGGAAAAAATGTTTTCCATTGCGTTTTCAAAACCGATATCATTGGGGTTGGAACCCTTCCCGTATTCAACGCGAAGGACGTTCCCGTTGATATCGGCAAGGGCGGCGGCAGTTTTTGTTCCTCCGCCGTCCACACCGATAATGTATTTCATAATTTTTTAGCCTTTAATGCCTTTTACGAAATCACGGATATCCTCAAGAGCCTTAAGTGTCTTTTCTTCAACAGTAGGTTCGGGAGGAATAGCAGCCTTTGCGGCTTCTTCTGCAGCCTTTGCCGCAGCTTCTTCTGCTTTTTTCTTTGCTTCCAGCTTGTTGCGTACGGACATAGCAACCTTTACAACGATAAACATAGCGAAAGCAATGATTACGAAATCAATTATGTACTGAATAAACTGACCGTACTTAACAGCTACCTCTGCAACTGCAGGGGTAATTACCGCGCCGGTTTCGTCAACCACCTCGGCAACAGACTCTACCAGCACCCATTTGAGTTCGGTGAAGTTAACATCACCAAGCAGACAGCCGATAACGGGCATTATGATGTCTGCAACCAGGGAAGAAACGATAGCCTTGAAAGCGGTACCGACAACTACGCCGACTGCCATATCAAGGATATTACCCTGAGAAATAAACTTTTTAAAATCGTTTGCAAAATTTTTAACTTTTCCCATTTTTAGTCATCTCCATTCAATTTTTTAAGAAGTGCTTCAAGGTCTGCACCGTGAACTGCGCATGCCTGTTCGATGGTTTCGCCTCTGGAATGAGGGCAGCCAAGACAGTGCATACCGATTTCAAGGAAAAACTTTGCTTTTTCGGGAGCCTTATCAAGAACGTCGCCGATAATGGAATCCTTGGTGATCATTTAATTTACCTCCTCGTCTTTCGCCAATTTGAATTTTGGTTTATTTTTATTTTTAATTATTATTGCCTGAATAAGCTTTACTACCTGAGTAAATGCGTAATAACCCAGCGTTATTGCAGCAGTAATACCGTATGCAAAAGCAGAGGGCTGTACATACCCGAACAACTGCGCCAAAGGCGGCAGGTATACGATACAGGCGTAAAGCGCCGCTACTATGAAGGCGGACAAAACAAGTTTTCCTATTCCCAAGGGTGTTGTTGTGAATATGGGCTTTTTGGATACGTTTGTTATTCCGTAGGTAATAAGAAGCGCGGTCAGGGATAAAAGCGCGCAGGTGTTTCCGAACAAAACGTATACTGCGGTGACTGCGGCTCCCGCTCCCACGGCGTAGATGATAGGTTGAACAAAATCCAAAAGCTTGGGTTTCGTTCTGTATTTTTTCATTTTTTCCGCAAGAATGTTTTTGTTCGGCGCGGCAAATGCAAGTGAAGCCGCGATAATGAAATTGAAAATAATTCCGCCAAACAGCATATCCTGAAGTCTTAACGGAAAGTCGATACCGAAAGCCAGCGCGGCAACGGAAGCGGTAAGCACCGCCGAAAATCCCACAAACAGATATTCCGTTACGGCGTGTATTCGGGCAACGATCGCCTTTGCGGCGCCTATAGCGTAGGTAATAACGTGGAAACCGCCTTCAAGCATAATAACGTCGCTTTCCTGCTTTAATGTATCCGGCGTTTCGGTGTCGCTTACAAAGGTTACGTCCGCTTCGTGAATAAGCGGCAGATCGTCCATACTGTTTGCGGTAACGGCAACGTAGCGTTTATCGCTGTGTCTGTATCCCAAAACTTCCCGCCACTGTTCATCGTCAATTCCCACGTACAGCTTGTACAAGGGTTGGTTGGCGATATACAGACCGGGGTCGGTTTCACTTATATCCTCTGCGGATATGGCTTGGGATTCATCGGTAATAATCCCGGCTTCCTTTGCAAGAGCAAGGGAAGGGTAGTAAGCATCGTTGCTTCTTAAAACCGCTTCTATTCCCGCTCTGCGGCATTTATATACCGCGGCGGCAGGGTCTACACGGAAAGCGGAACCCAGACCGATAAAACCGGAAAGTATAAGTCTGCTTTCCACGGAATAATCCTGCAACGAATCGGCGTCGGTACGTCCCGTGGCAACGGCTATGACCGTTTCTGCTTTTTTACGCATTTCCTCCAAAGCCGTCTGCATACGCGTTACTGCAGCGTCGTTCATACGGTAAACGGAACCGTTTTTGCGGTATCCAACGCAACGGCTCATTACGGATTCGGGGTTTCCGCGCACTATAACAAAGGTTTTTCCTTCGGAAAGTACAAGAGTCCGGGTAACTATATTGTCTGAAGATACCTCGGTATCTATACGGAAAAATTCGCCTTCAAGATTGGAAATATCCGCAAGCAGAAAATCGCAGGCATCGGCAATAGCAATATCCTGCTTTCTGCCGGTGTATTTGTGTTGTCCCCGCTGACGGCCCTTTTCGTCGGCGTTTTTCTTGATATCCGAACAAACCAAAGCGTATTTCAGCAGTTTTTTGTTGTTTTCGTTTTCTTCGGCTTCTCGGATATCTTTGACTTTGCCGTCGATATACAGTTCGGTAACAAACATTTTTTTAGGCGGGAAGGCTTGTCCTTTTGCGCACATTACCGTGTCCACGTTGCCAAGCTTGCCTATACTGTTCAGGTTTCCCACGGCGGCGTTGTTTTCAAGCATTTTTTCAACACCGTAGCCAAGGGAAATAAAGGCAAGGGCTTTACAACTGTCATACATAGATATGTAGCCCAGCGTAAGGGAGAGAATAAACATATCCGTAATGCTTCTTCCCGCGGCAACGCCCAGTATCAATAATATAAAGCATATTATTACCGAAACGAAGGACATTGCTTTTCCCACGTGGGAAGCGTATTTAAGCAGACCGGGGGTATAATCCTGTGAATGCTTTGTGTTCATTTTACGGGTAAGCACGTTTTTACCCGTTTCGCATACGATAGCGATACCGCTTCCTCCCGTAACAACGGTTCCCGCATATACCATGTTGGTATGGCACAGCATATCGGGGCGGTTATATTCGATAGCCGAAGATTTGTACACCGCTTCATTCTTTCCGTTAATGGATGCTTCCAAAACGGAAAGGTGGGCGCAGGAGATAATTCGGGCGTCGGCAGGGACAATATTTCCCGTTTCCAGCGTTATAATATCTCCCGGCACAAGACCGCGGCTGTCTATAACGAATCGTCTTCCGTTTCTCGTAACGGTAGCGCGTATGGCAGAATAGTTTCGTATCTTTTCCAAAGAATGGGAAGCGGATGCCTCAAGTACCGCATTTATAAACATAATTATAATAACGGTAACTCCCAGCACGATAAGTTCATGCCTTTCGGGCTGAAACACGTACATCAAAAAGGCAACGGCGGCAAGGAAAATTCCCATGAGTCCCTGAAGCTGATTTTTGAAGCTGGAGGTAAAGCCTGTCTTTATCTCATCGTAAAGAGCATTTGAACCCTTTTCACGTCTTATCCTCTTTACGTCTTCATCACTTAAGCCGTCCCCAAGATTACTGCCAAGCTTTATGGCAAGCTCCTCTATATCCATGGATTCCGGTTCGAACCTATCCTCCGCCTGCTTACGGCTGTTAGAGGTTATTGTTCTTATTTTCTCGGAATAATCCGGCATTTGTACTGTTTTCTCCTTTCGGATAAACTTTAAAAGCTGTTAAAAGGTGGTTATGGTTATGCCGTTTTGATCGGCAGATAACGCAACTGCGGTTATCTTTAAAGAGGTGTCCTCGATAATTGCAGTGGCAACCGCATCTTCAATATCCGTCTGTATAAGACGGCGGAGATTACGGGCACCGTATTTTTCGGAATAACCCTTTTCAACCAAAGCGTTAACAGCCGCCTCATCATAGGTGAGGGTAATATTCTTTTCTGCCAATACCTTTTCAAGATCACCGAGCATTATACGGCAGATAGAAGCAAAATTATCTTTGGAAAGTCTGTTGAATACAACAATCTCGTCCACGCGGTTAATGAACTCGGGACGTAAGAATTGCTCAAGTGCTTTTTTAACCTTTGCTTCGTCTGAAGCTTTTGCGGTGGTCGTGAATCCTGCAGAGGCGGAAATATCCGTACTGCCCGCATTGGTGGTCATAACGATAACCGTATTTTCAAAGTTTACTGTCTTTCCGTGGGAATCGGTAATTCTGCCATCATCAAGTATCTGCAAAAGAATATTCAATACGTCGGGATGCGCTTTTTCTATCTCGTCAAAGAGAATTACGGAATAAGGCTTGCGGCGTATTTTTTCGGTAAGCTGTCCCGCATCGTCGTAGCCCACGTAACCGGGAGGGGAGCCGATAATTCTGGAAACGGAATATTTTTCCATATATTCCGACATATCCAGACGTATAAGGGATTCGGGGGAATCGAACAAATAGTTTGCCAGCACCTTTACAAGCTCGGTCTTTCCTATACCGGTAGGACCTGCAAATATAAAGGAAACGGGCTTCTTTTTATAGGAAATTCCCGCACGGGAGCGGCGAACAGCCTTTGCAACCTTTTCCACCGCTTCGTCCTGACCCACAATACGGTCCTTTATGGAAGGAACCAGCTTTTGGATTTTTTCGAATTCGTTTTCGCTTATGCTGGAAGCGGGGATACCCGTCCATATTTCGATAACCTTTGCAAGGTCTTTTTCGGTTACGGTAAGAGTATCTCTCTGTGCGGAGAGGGAATCAAAGGATTCGTTCTTTTGCAAAAGAACGGTACGGTTTTGAGCAATAGCCGCAAAATCCTCGTCTGTTTTTTCCGCCTTTGCTTCCAATGCAGCTTGCTTTTCGTTAAGCTCTTTTATCTCGTCTGCCAAAGCGTTGATTTGGTTTACTATATCCGAATTCATAGAAAGATTTGCGCAGGCTTCGTCCATAAGGTCTATCGCCTTGTCGGGCAGGTATCTGTCTGTAATATATCTTTCGGAAAGCACAACCATTCTGCGGCACATTTCATCGGAAATATGGATACCGTGGTACTTTTCGTAGTTATCCTTAATACCCTGAAGTATCTTTACGCTGTCTTCAATGGAAGGCTCGTTTATCATGACAGGCTGGAATCTGCGTTCCAACGCCGCGTCTTTTTCAATATACTTTCTGTATTCGGTAAGGGTGGTTGCGCCTATAAGCTGAATTTCTCCTCTGGAAAGTGCAGGCTTAAGAATGTTTGCGGCGTTCATACCGCCTTCCGCATCGCCTGCTCCCACAATGGAGTGGACTTCATCTATAACCAGTATAATATTTCCGTTTTGCTTTACCTCGTCTATAAGCCCTTTCATACGGCTTTCGAACTGACCTCTGAACTGGGTGCCCGCAACCATGGCGGTCATATCAACCAGCATAACTTCCTTGCTCTTAAGCTTGTAAGGTACGTCGCCCTTTACTATTCTGGCGGCAAGGGCTTCCGCAACTGCGGTCTTACCTACACCCGGCTCACCTATAAGGCAAGGGTTGTTCTTCTGGCGGCGGCAGAGTATCTGCATAACGCGCTCTAATTCTTCGTTTCTGCCGATAACCTTATCCAGCTTGCCTTCTTTTGCTCTGCCGGTAAGGTCTATACAGTACTGCTCGAGATATTTTCTGTTTTTTTGCTTTTTGTTTTCCTGCTTGTTTTCCTTGCTTTGCTGCTTGTCTTTTCTGATATTATCGGGAAGATTGAGCCCTTCCTGAGAAGCAAATAAGGGACCGAGATTCAGAGAGGGCGCTCTGCCTTCGTTTTCTGTGCTGTCACCGCCTTCGGTGGGTACAAGACCTGAAATCTCATCGGACATCGCGTCAAATTCCTCGGGGGTTATGCCCATACGCTCAAGAATATCGTCAACGGGCTTTAATCCCATTTCACGCGCGCATTTAAGACACAATCCTTCGTTTGTGGTATTACCGTTTTCTATACGCTGCATATATATTACAGCCACACGCTTTTTACAGCGGGAACATAATTTCAAAACCATTGTTTACTCCTTAAAGGGTTAAAATAACATACGAAAAATATTAAAACTTCCGAAGAACTTAAAAAGGAAAGTGTTCTCGGGTGTAAAGCTTGCAAAGATACCGCTGAGCGCGTTTACGGGAAGGAGTAATTGCACCAGCGAAACGAACACGCATGCTTCCGCAATCGCCAGAACGATACCCACAACTATTCCCAAAACGGTGTTTGCCTGTTTCAGGACGGGAAGCTTGGTAAACTTATCCAAAAGGAACACAGCCACAGCGGATATTATATAAACGATAAGAAAGATGGCTATGAACGAACAGAAGGTAACCGCCGCTTTCAAAAGCATAGGCGATATTTTTGCGGCAATGGATTCTTTAATCTCGTCGCTTTTGGATTCCTTCCATTTTTCAATGTCTGTTTTCAACTCCTCGGTTTCAACACCCAGCGAGGAAAGCAGACCTTCGATCTGCGGAAGCACATCGTTTTCCTCTTTTACATCTTCCGTATCGCTTCCCATTCTGTCCAGAACGGTTTCTACGGATTGGTGTATCTTGATCTCCCAGGTGAAAGCGTCGTTGGTGCTTAAAACGTAATCTCTTACGGGATTAACAAAGGAAAACGCCGCAATAAGCGCCACCACGAGAACGAGGGATTTTAAAGCCATTTTCACAAAGCCCTGCTTCCAACCCAAAATAACGTTGAAAGCAATTATAGCCAAAATAATTATATCAACAGCAATATTCATTCACTGACCTCCGTAAAAGAAGCATCTTCGGGCTGTATCTCTGTTTCATCAAGAGTATTTGCATCGTATACAGTAACGCCGGAATAGGTGAAAACCAACAGCTTATCGTCGGAGATCAGCATATCCACACCGTCGTTACCGGTTTGAATATCATAAATCTTCTTATCTTCGTTGAAATCGTATACGGTAAGATCTCCTGCGGAAAGCATATAGAGTCTGTTTCCGTAAAGCAAAACGTCATCCGGTCTGGAAACCGCTTCGGTACGGTAAACGTTATTTCCGTTGGAATCGTAAACCATCATTTCCTTGCTTTCGGAAAGACCGGAGTTATCAAAGGTAAGCATTACGTGGTTTCCGCCGAAATCGCAGTTGAGCAGATTGCCGGAAACCGCAACTTCTTTTATCAAAACGTTATCTCTGCCGTAAAAGCGAAGCGCCTTGTCTGTCAGCACGATATATCCGCCGTTATCTGTAAAACAGCAGTTGAGGGGAAGCTCGCCCACGTATCTGAAGTTTGCCAAAGGCTCTTCCGCAGTAGTGCTGAACAAGGATGCGGAGCCGAGATAATCGCCGTTTTCGCTAATATGTGAAAGCACCAAGACCTTTTGTCCGTCTTTGCTGATCTGCATTGCGGTGGAATATTCGGTAGGGAAGTAATGGGAAAAGGTAAGGCGGTAGTTAGCGTCGTAAACGTATACGGCGCTTCTGTAATTCTTTGCGCCGGAAAGCACGGCGTAGCTGCCGTTTTCCGCGGCGGAAACTCCCAGCACGGGATACCCGAAGTTTTCGGAATAAACGTGTGAGAAGGAGTTGTAAACGTCAAGCTGTTTTCCGCCCAGATCGTATATTATCATATTCTTTCCCGCAGTAAGCAAAACGGGGTTATCGTTTTTCACGGGAGTTCTCTGCAAAAGCTGTCCCGAAGTGTCGTAAACGGTGAGCTGTGTTTTGCTTAACACCGCAATATCACCGCGGACAATGGCAAATCTGTTTGTGGGATCCGCATCGAAAATTATTTCCGAACCCACCACTACCTGCTCGTTCTGCTCAAAGGAAATGAATTTAAGCAGATATTTGAAATTTTCCGCCGTAAGCTCATCGGGGAAAAAGGAATATGCAAACAAACAGAATATGATCAAAGCTATTATTACCGAAAACATACCTATTTTTGCACGGTTCGCCAAACGGGTATAATAAGCCTGCGCCGTAGGAGTCTGCTGTTTATTCTGTTTTCTTTTATCTTTAAAAATAGAAAAAGCGCTCATCTTTACCTCGTATAAACAAGCTTGTTCAAAAATAATCCTTTCGCAGGAGCGGTAATACCTGCTTTATTTCTGTCAAGTGCGGCTGTAACGGCGGGAATATCCGTGCATTTGCTGCCATAAGCGGCTTCAACCAGAGTACCCGTCATTATTCTCACCATATTATACAAAAATCCGTCTGCCGCCACGTTTATTCTTATGTAATCTCCGTCGCGGGTAACGTTCATATATTTTACGGTGCGCACCGTATCGGTTATCTTACTTCCTGCGGACATATAGGATCTGAAATCCTTTTTGCCCACAAAGTTCTGAGCAAGCAAAGCCATTTTATCCGCATCCAGCGGACGGGGGCAGTGCCACACTCTGTTATCAAATACGTTTTTTATTCTTGAATTCCATATTACGTATTCGTATTCCTTTTCTATACAGCTGTATCTGGGGTGAAAATCCTCGGGTACGGCTTTCGCTTTAAGGGCGCAGATATCGGACGGCAGTATGGAATTAAGGGCAAGGGGAAGACCGGTTTCGGATATCTCCGCAACGTCGGAAATAACGCAAACGTATTCACGGGCGTGAACACCGGAATCCGTGCGGGAGCATCCGGTCACGTTGGGACGGATACCGAAAACCTTTTCGGCGGCGTCCTGCACTGTCTGCTGTATGCTTATTGCATTGTTCTGAACCTGCCATCCGCAGTATGCGGTGCCGTCAAAGGCTAAAGTTACGGCGTAATTCACAGAGGTATCACCACCTGATTAAGGAAAAATATACCTGCGCAGGCAATAATGGACATTCCAAGAAAAATATAGTCTGCAGGGCGTGTTTTTATAACCTTCATTCTGGTTTTTCCCACACCGCTTCTGTAACAGCGGCATTCCATTGCTTCTGCCAGTTCGAAAGCACGTCTGTATGCGGAAACGAACAGGGGAACCAGAATAGGAATCAGCGCTTTTGCTCTTGCAAATATGTTGCCCGATTCAAAATCTGCACCTCTTGCCTTTTGTGCGGAGATAATTTTGTCCGTTTCCTCAATAAGGGTGGGAATAAATCTCAGCGCAATAGACATCATCATAGCGAAATCGTGAACGGGAACGCCGATCTTCTTCAAAGGACCCAGCAGACGTTCAATTCCGTCGGTAAGATCCAGCGGGGAAGTGGTGTAGGTAAGCAATACGCTGGTGCCGGATACAAGGCTGGTAAGACGGATCACCATTTTTACCGCATTTTCAATACCTTCACGGTATATCTTTATAAATTTCCATTGCCAGAGTATATCTTCGCCGTTGGCAAAAAACAGATTTATTACCGCAGTGAACAGCAAAATGAACAACAGCGGCTTTAAGGATTTCAGTACCGTTTTCAAGGGGATTTCGGATATTATCACAAGCAATCCCGTGGCTATTACCACAAAGCCGAAGGCGAAAGCGGTTTTTGCGCACAGCACGAACACCAGATACACAATAAGCATCAGTATCTTTATACGGGCGTCCGTACGGTGCAAAATGGAATCTCCCGGGAAATACTGTCCCAGGGTTATATCTTTAAGCATTAAATATACCTTTTTCTCTTAGTAATTTTTCTCCGAACTTTACAGTGTAAACGTCGTCTCTTTCGGAAAGACCGCGTTTTTTAAGTTCGTGAAACAGTCTTGTTATCTGAGGCAGGTCCAAGGATGAATTTGCCAGAGAATCGATATCGGAAAATATCTCTTCAACGCTTCCGTGGGCAAATACCTTACCTTCTTTAAGAACCAGAATCATATCGGAATACTTGGCAACGTCCTCCATGCTGTGGGAAATAAGTATCACCGTGCCGTCGGTTTCGTTTTTGTAGTTAATTATTCCGCTCAGAATATCGGTTTTTCCCACGGGGTCAAGTCCTGCCGCAGGCTCGTCAAGCACCAGATATTCGGGACGCATAGCCATGACTCCCGCAATGGCAACTCTCCGCTTTTGTCCGCCGGAAAGCTCAAAAGGGGAACGGTTCAGAGAATCTTCGGGAATACCGCACAGCTTTGCCGCTTCCGCAACCCGCAAAGCAATTTCGTTTTCGTTAAGTCCCATGTTTTTGGGCCCGAATGCAATATCCTTGCCCACGGTCTCCTCAAAAAGCTGGTATTCGGGATACTGGAACGCAAGTCCCACCTTAAAGCGGATCTTGGATATTTCCTTGGGCTTTTCCCATATATCCGTTCCGTCAAGATATATGTTTCCCGAAGTTGGCTTGTTAAGTCCGTTAAGAAGCTGTGCAAGGGTGGATTTTCCGCTTCCCGTATGACCTATGATTCCCGTTATCTTTCCTTTGGGGAATTCAATGTTGATATTATCCAGAGCGATCTTTCGGAAAGGGGTTCCCTCGCCGTAGACCACCGATACGTTTTCAAGTTTTAAAGACATTTCTTTTTAATTTCCTCTTCGATAACGTCTGCGGCTTCCTTTGCGTGCAACGCGGCGGGAAGTCCCAGATCATATAAAAGCTCGGTTACCTGAGGCACCGCAAGAGAAAGCTTTCTTAAATCGTCAACTCTTGCGAATATCTCGCGGGGGGTGCCGTCCATAGCCACCTCGCCCTTGTTCATAACCACGATACGGTCTGCCATAGCCGCCTCGTTCATGTGGTGTGTAACGGTAATAACCGTAATACCGCGGTCGTTGAGCTTACGCATAGTATCGGATATCTCCCGTCTTCCCGCAGGGTCAAGCATTGCGGTGGCTTCGTCAAAAACAATACACTCCGGATTCATGGCAAGAATACCTGCAATAGCTATTCTTTGCTTTTGCCCGCCGGAAAGCTTGTAGGTAGAATGGTGGGCATATTCCGTCATTCCCACGGCGGCAAGGGCTTCATCAACCGCTTTTCGTATCTGTGCAGGCTCCACGCCCAGATTTTCCGGCGCAAAGGCAACGTCTTCCTCTACCACCGAAGAAACTATCTGGTTATCGGGGTTTTGAAAAACCATTCCGCACTTTTCACGTATGGGTGCCTGATTATCCTCGTCGGCTGTGTCCATTCCGTCGATCAGCACTTTGCCGCCGGTAGGGATAAAAATACCGCACAAAAGCTTTGCCAGGGTGGATTTTCCGCTTCCGTTGTGACCTATAATTGCGGTATAACTGCCTTTTTTAAAGGAAAGGGAAACCTCCTTAACCGCAGGCACCAAATTTCCTTCATAGGTGTAGGTCAGTTTATCTGCTTGTATAAATCCCATATCTACCTCGCCGTCCATCTGCTTGCGGCACCGCAGGGAAGATACATTCCGCTTGCTTCTACGGGCAGACCGATCTCGTCGCTTTCCACTTTTCCGCCGAATTTTTCACACAGGTGTCTGCCCAGAATATATCCGCAGGTGGAAGCGGACAGACCCGTGGTATAGGAATTAAGCAAAACGAACAGAGGATCATCGGAAATAACACCGGTAATAAGGCCGATAAGATTATCCAGAGATTGCTCAAGCATCCATCTTTCTCCCTTGGGACCTCTTCCGAAGGAAGGAGGGTCCAAGATAACCGCATCGTATCTGTTGCCGCGCTTTATCTCTCTTTCGACAAACTTTACGCAATCGTCAACTATATATCTTATTCCGTCCGCAGGTACGCCGGAAAGGGAAGCGTTTTGCTTTGCTTTAAGCACCATTCCCTTGGAAGCGTCCACGTGGCAAACAAATGCACCCGCTTTTGCGGCGGCAACGCTTGCTCCTCCCGTGTATGCAAACAGATTAAGCAGCTTTATTTTTCTGCCTGAATTTTTAATAAGCGGTGCAAACCAATCCCAGTTTGCCGCCTGCTCGGGAAAAAGTCCCGTGTGCTTGAAGCCCATAGGGGAAAGCACAAAGGTCATATCTCCGTAAGAAATATTCCATTCTTCGGGAATATCCTTTTTTATCCAGCTTCCTCCGCCTCCCTCGCGGCGGTAAACGCCGTCCGCCTTTTTCCAGAGAGGACTTTTTTTCGCACCGTTCCAGATAACCTGAGGGTCGGGACGTATCAGCAAATGACCGCTCCAGCTTTCAAGTCTTTCTCCGTCGGATGCATCTATAAGTCGGTATTCCTTCCAACCGTCTGCAGTAAACATATTATTACTCCATCAATAATTGTTGTGTGTCTTTTACTCCGGGAAGTGGCAGTCCCAGATGCTCGTAAGCGGCAGGTGTGGCGCATCTTCCTCGGGGTGTTCTGTTAATAAAGCCCAGCTGCATAAGATAGGGCTCGTATACGTCTTCCAGGGTAATGGATTCTTCTCCAATAACTGCGGAAAGGGTTTCCAGTCCCACAGGGCCGCCGCCGAAATTCTTAATTATGGCATTAAGCATGCGTCTGTCTACCGAATCCAATCCTAAAGAATCAACATCAAGGGCGGAAAGGGCAATATCCGCAATCTCTTTATCTATGGTTCCGTCGCCCTTTACCTCGGCAAAGTCGCGGACACGCTTTAAAAATCTGTTTGCAAGTCTGGGTGTGCCTCTTGATCTTCTTGCGATCTCGTAAGCGCCCTCTTCGGTTATGGGGGTGCCCAGAATTCCCGCAGAGCGCATAACTATGCTTGCAAGCTCATCGGGTGTATACAGCTCAAGTCTGAACAGCATACCGAATCTGTCACGCAAAGGTCCGGTAAGCTGACCTGCTCTCGTGGTGGCGCCGATAAGGGTGAAGGGCTGCAGGGGGATACGTATGGATCTTGCGGAGGGGCCCTTGCCCATCATAAGATCAAGCACGTAATCCTCCATAGCGGGGTAAAGCACCTCTTCTATCGAACGGGAAAGACGGTGTATTTCGTCGATAAACAAAATATCTTTTCGTCCCAGAGTGGTAAGTATGGCAGCAAGATCACCCGGTTTTTCTATGGCGGGACCGGAGGTGACCTTAATGTTCACACCCAATTCTGCGGCAATTATGGTGGCCAGCGTGGTTTTTCCCAAGCCGGGAGGGCCGTGAAGAAGCACGTGGTCAAGATTATCATCTCTCGCCTTTGCGGCTTTCATAAAAACGGACAAGTTTTCTTTAACCGTTTCCTGACCAACGTATTCCTCCAGCGTCTTGGGACGGAGAGAATTTTCGTTATCTCTGTCCTCGGGCACTTCGTTGGTGGCGGTAAGACGGTTTTCGATATCCAGAGCCGCGCCGGTATGGAAATTGTCGGATTGATTTATAGGCATATCGCACCTCTTACATGGAAGCTAACTTTTTAAGCGCTTCGCCGATTATGGTTTCAAGGGGGAGGGTGGGGTCAATACCCTTAAGGGCGGCAACCGCCTCTGCTCTGGTATAACCGAGCACGGCAAGCGTATCCACCGCATCGCTTCCTCCGCCGGAAGCCGCAGAAACGAAAGAACTTTCTGCGGGAGAAGAGGAAACTATTTCTCCGCTTATCTTGTCTTTAAGCTCAAGTATTATCTTTTGCGCTGTTTTAAGTCCCACACCGGGAGTTTTTGAAAGTGTCTTTGCATCTCCGCTTGCAATTACGGAAGCAAGTCCGTCTGCGGTAAAGGTGGAAAGCACGTTTATAGCCGCCTTTGGTCCTACTCCCGAAACGGTTATCAGGTGTTTGAATGCGGAAAGCTCGTCCTCCGTTCCAAAACCGTAAAGCTCCACAGCGTCCTCGCGGACAGCCATGTGGGTAAACAGCATTGCAGTCTTTCCGTAGAGAGGGGAAAGATATGCAAAGGTGTTTTTGGAAACGGTCAATTTATATCCCACACCGCCTGCGTCTATAACGGCGAAATCGGGAAACAAAAACTGCAGATTGCCTTTAAGATAATAAAACATATTCTAAACTCCAATTTTGTGCATATTACAGGTGCCGTGACATATTGCCGCCGCCAATGCGTCCGCCGCATCATCGGGCTTGGGGGTTCTGTCCAGCTTAAGCAGCATTTTTACCATGTACTGAACCTGCTGTTTTTCCGCCCTGCCGTATCCCACCACCGATTGCTTTATCTGTAAGGGAGTGTATTCAAAGGTGTTTATCCCTTTATTTTCCGCCGCAAGCAGCATAACTCCTCTTGCCTGGCAAACGTCCACCGCCGTGCGCTGGTTAGTGTTGAAAAACAATTCTTCTATCGCCATACAATCGGGCTTATAGGTGTCAATAAGCTGGCACATACAATCGTATATTTCTTTAAGTCTTTTTTCTATAAGAGTGTGAGGGGGCGTGGTTATCGCGCCGTATGAAATCGGTATAAAAATACCGTTTTCGCACCGTACTACACCGTACCCTACAGTGGCAAAACCCGGGTCGATGCCCAATACTACCATAACCATCCTCCTGACGAAAAAATATAATCAGTATATTATATCATTAAAAGATGTTTTAGTCAACGAATCGGGGCAAAATAAATTATTTTTTTCTTTATTAATAAAAATGCTTGCTTTTTTAGCCGTTTTGATTTATTATATCTCTGCGGTGTTTACACCGTACGAATTTCAGGAGGTCATTAAAATGGATATGATTGAAAAGGTAAAGAGCATTGTTGCCGCACAGCTTCGTCTGGAGCCGGAAAGTATAGCGGATGATGCATCTCTCATAGAGGATCTCGGCGCAGATTCGTTGGATCTGGTTGATATCGTAATGGCGTTTGAAAGCGAGTTTGATACAACTGTACCCGAAGAAGATTTTTCTGAACTTCGCACAATCAAGGATCTTGCGGATTACATAAGCGCACGCATTTAATCGTACTATCAAAAACGGCAGACTTTTCTTTTGGAACGGTCTGCTGTATTTGTGTCTGCAGGTTGTTTCGAAGGAGTGAAAATAATGAGATACGACGCCGTGTTTTTCGATTTGGACGGAACTCTTCTGGATACTCTCGGAGATCTGTCCTCCGCAGTAAACCACGTGCTTGAAAAAAGAGGCTTTCCCACCCGAACAAAGGAAGAGATAAGGTCATTTATAGGCGATGGATTCGCTATGCTTATCCGCCGCGCCTGCCCTCCTTACGCAGAGGAAAAGGATCTTGAAACCGCATTTGATGATTTTTCCGAATATTACTCGGCGCATATTGCGGATACCACCGTGCCCTACGAGGGTATATGCGGTTTGGTGAAGCGGCTTTACGAAAGCGGAATAAAAATGGCAGTGGTTTCAAATAAGCGGGATGCTGCCGTGAAATATCTTGTCGAACGTTTCTTTGGCGAACATATAAAGATCGCTCTGGGAGAAAGGGGAGGGAATACCCGCAAGCCCTCGCCCACGCTGTGCTTGGAAGCGGCGGCAGAGGCAGGCGTTTCGTGCGGAAAAACGCTTTATATAGGTGATTCTCCTTCGGATATAACCACCGCTTTCAACGCCGGTATGATACCCGTTGCGGTCACCTGGGGATTTCGCACAAAAGAAGAGCTTTTAAGGGGCGGACAAGTGATTGTTGCCGAAAACGCAAAACAGCTCGAGGATATAATTTTCGGAAGATAATTTTTGCAAATATCGTTGCAATTTATAAATTAATATGTTATTATAATTTCAAATGACAAAAAATGGAGGATATGTGCTTTATGAAGGCTATTATCAACGGCAAAATAATTCTTAAAGACCGTATCGTAGAGGGCAAGGTTCTCGTTTACGACAGCGTTATCCGCGGCGTATGCGACAATGCTCCCGAAGGTGCGGAGATAATCGATGCAAAGGGCGGCTACGTAGCTCCCGGTCTTATCGACCTGCACATTCACGGATATCTCGGCAAGGACGTTTGTGACGGTGAACCCGAAAGCATCCGTACCATTGCGGAAGGTATCGTGGCAAACGGTGTTACCGGCTTCCTTCCCACCACTATGACAGTAGATATGAAGGTTATCCGCAAGGCTCTTGAATGTCTCCGTTCTCTCAAGGAAGAAAGCAAGACCTGGAACGGTACTGCCATTCTCGGCTGCCATGCAGAAGGTCCTTTTATAAATGCAAAGAAAAAGGGCGCGCAGGATGAGAAATACATACTCAAGCCCGACGCAGCTTTTGTTAAGGAATATGCAGATATCATCAAGATAATCTCTCTCGCTCCCGAAATGGACGAGGATTTCGCCGCTATCCGTGAGATAGTTGCGGATACCGACGTTGTTGTTTCTATGGGCCATACCGACGCGGATTACGATACTGCTTATAAGTCCACAGTAAACGGCGTTTCCCACGCAACCCACCTTTTCAACGCTATGACAGCTCTCGCACACCGCAACCCCGGTGTTGTAGGTGCGGCTCTTAATTCCGACGTTACTACCGAGCTTATCGTGGACACCTTCCACGTTAACCCCGCTTTGTATCCCATCGTTGCAAAGCTCAAGGGCGACAAGCTGTGCTTTATCACCGACTGTCTCCCCGCAGGCGGACTTCCCGAAGGTCAGTACACTCTCGGCGGCACTGCTTTCGTTTCCAAGGGTATCGAATGCAGACTGCTTGACGGCACTATCGCAGGCAGTATCCTTAAGTTGAACAAGGGCGTTTGGAACGTATATACCACCACCGATCTTCCTCTTTGGTATTGCGTAAACTGCGCATCTCTCAACCCCGCAAACGCTATCGGCATGGGCGCAACCAAGGGCTCTCTCGATATCGGCAAGGATGCGGATATTATTATTACCGACAACGAATTTAACGTAGAAAAAACTATTATCGGAGGCACAGTAAGATATGAAGCTTAAAGTAAATGCTGTTCTTGATCCCCAGTTCCAGCCCCTTTCTCTCCTTTGCCGCGAAATGCGCGAAGCTACCAAGGAAAACGGTCAGGATATCGTAATCGGTATTCAGAGAAACAAGGGTTATATCACCACTTATAAAACCAGAATTTATCCTGATGGAATCGGCAAAGACGAAGAAAACATCAATTTTGTTGACCGTCTTGTAAAGAGCCTTCTCTGGGTAGCCGGCGGTTATAAGATCATTATCGCAGGATCCAAGGTTGTTGGCGCAAACATCAAGGCTGCTTACGCAAAGGGCGGCTCCCGTGATTTCGATAACGGATTTATGGCTCGCGTATATGAGACCGAATTCGAAGTAGAGCTCCGCGATATCGCAGACGCTCCCGTAGATTACAACTCTCCCGCTCCCGTTGGCAGACATCTCGAAGGCTGCCGTATCGGTTTTGACGCAGGCGGAAGTGACCGTAAGGTTTCCGCTGTTATCGACGGCGAAGCAGTTTACTCCGAAGAAGTTGTTTGGTTCCCCAAGATCAACTCCGATCCCAGCTATCACTACGAAGGCATTCTCAACGCTATGAAGACTGCCGCTTCTCATATGCCCAGAGTTGACGCTATCGGCGTTTCCTCCGCAGGTGTATATATCGACAACAAGATCATGGTTGCTTCTCTCTTCCTCAAGGTTCCCGATGATCAGTTCGATAAGTGCGTAAAGAATATGTATATCGACGTTGCAAAGGAACTTGGCGAAAACATTCCCATCGAAGTTGCAAACGACGGTGACGTTACTGCACTTGCAGGCGCTATGGATCTTGATGATACCAACGTTCTCGGCGTTGCTATGGGTACTTCCGAAGCAGGCGGTTATGTTGACGGTCAGGGTAATATCACCGGCTGGCTCAACGAGCTCGCTTTCGTTCCCGTTGATAATTGCAAGAATGCAATGGTAGACGAATGGTCCGGCGATTACGGATGCGGCGTTAAGTACTTCTCTCAGGACGGCGTTATCAAGCTCGCTCCTTTTGCAGGTATTGAACTTGACGAAAACCTCTCTCCCGCAGAAAAGCTTAAGGTTGTTCAGAACCTTATGAAGGAAGGCGACGAAAGAGCTGCAAAGATTTACGAAACCATCGGTGTTTACTTCGGCTATGCTATCGCATACTACACCGAATTCTATGATATCAAGCACGTTCTCATTATGGGTCGTGTTACCAGCGGCGAAGGCGGAACCATCCTCCTTGCAAAGGCTCAGGAAGTTCTCGATGTTGAATTCCCCGAACTCGCAAAGAAGATCACTCTCCACATTCCCGATGAATCTTCCCGCCGTGTAGGCCAGTCTGTTGCAGCAGCAAGCCTTCCCGATCTCGGCAAATAAAAAATAAACACCATTAAGGCAGAAGCGAAAACTTCTGCCTTTTTTATTGACAAAATATTCATAGTATGGTATCTTTTCTTTAATAAAAATACACGGAGGTAGCGCTGTGAAAAAGAAAATAGCCATTTTACTCACATCAGTTCTGCTGGGAACATCCCTTTGCACTATGGGAGCCTTTGCGGAGAATAAGACCTATGACGTTGATAAAACCTACGAAATTACAGGTTATGACCAAAAGACATCTTCCGGCGGAGTGTTCGTATATCCTAACGATACCAACAAAACTCGTGTTATCGGTTCCAGTGAATATAATTTCCGTTATTCGAAGATACTTATTTTCAATAAGGACGGCGTTCTTATCGAAGCGGGCGGCGATCTGCTTGCCAATGAAAACGGTGTAAACGGTTCTCCTCAGCTTACGGTAAACGTGCCTGCAGGCGGATTTCTGGTAGCCTTTAATTCCGGCGCTCCCGCAGGACTTACCCAATGCTACAATACGGTTATGGAAGGCGCTATGCTGTATAACGCCACTATGTCGGTGATCTATCCCGCCTACGGCGAGTACAACAAGACCACCAATAAACTGCGTATTGCATACGATGATCCCGTTGCACCCTCCAAGGATGCCATTAAGTTCCTGTTTGTGGGTAACAGTACTACCTATTTCAATGGTATTCCCATTAAATTCAAGGGTCTGTGCGAAGCTGCCGGTATAGAAGTTGTTGTTGATTACTGCACCAACGGAAGCGCGTTTTTATCCGAGTTTGCAGATGCAAACCACGAGCGCGGAAAGAAATTCCGCAATATGCTCAATGCAAAAGAGTACGATTACGTGGTACTGCAGGATGCGGCGGGCGCAGGATATAACGCTATGGAAAAAGCTGTCGGCACAATGCTTCCTCTTATAGAGAAGAACGGCGCAACTCCGCTTTTGTATATGCGCTATTCCAATGATCTCGATCCCGAAACCAGAGTGGATTCCTTCTACAAGCATTATCTCAACTACAGCCGCCTTTCCGCTAAATACGATATCGATTACGCTCCCGTATCCGGCGCATTTCTTAAGTGTATAGAGACTAATCCCGAAATAAATCTTTTCGCGGATGACGGCGGACACCACTCCTGGGAAGGAAGTTATCTTGCTGCTTGTACCTGGCTGTATTCTTATCTCGGAAAAGATCCCCGCGGAAATTCTTATACCGCAAATCTTCCTGCAGCAACCGCAACAGCTTTGCAGAATATAGCATACGAAATCGCAAAGAACGGATATCCTTTCCCCGGTTCCGACATTACCAAAAACGTAATAGACGGTGTTACATACGAAAACCTTTCGCTCAATAAACCTTATACCTCCACCGGTGGTGAATACACCGACGAAAGATGGACAGACGGTACCGGTTCCAAGCCCTTGGGCAAGTTCACCAATGGTTATGATGCTCTCGGTGTTGCCGGCGATTCCGGTGAATGTGCTTGCTTCAAGGGTAAGGAAGTAAGTATCACCATAGATCTCGGTAAGCTGAGCAAAGTAAAGCAAATTTGCGCAGACCTTTACGGCAATACCGGATGGGGCATTCCTTCCACCAAAAAAGCATCACTCAAGGTTGCTTTTTCCGCAGACGGTAAAAACTTCACCGAAGCTGTTGCTGTTACAGATAGTACCACTCAAACCGAGGGTAACTGGGAAAGACGCGATTTTGTTATAACCTTTGCGGATATGACCGAAGCAAGATACGTAAGAGTTGTTTACGTTATCGACGGTAACTTCCTGTGGGGAAGTGAAATAAGCGTTTACGGTACCTCCGAGACCCAAAACGAGCCTGACGTTTCCGAACCCGACGTTTCCGAAGACGAGGTTTCCGAAGACGAAGTGTCTGAAGCTCCCGAGGTTTCCGAAGAGCAGGAAAGCTCCGAAACTCCCGAAGTTTCCGAAGAAAATTCCGATGTATCCGTTGCACCCGAAGCTTCCGAGCCTGCAGATGAAGATACCGATTCTTCTTCCGAAACAAGTGAACCTGCCGTAAGCGACGATTCCTCCGCAACATCCGGAGATAAAGGCAATACCGGCGTTATAGTAGCGTGCGTCGCTGTTGCCGTATGCGCCGTCGCCGCTGTGTGTGCGTTTGTTTTTTTCAAAAAGAAAAAATAAATAACGGCTTTTAAAATTCTTTCCGCCTTGCGTTAAGCAGGGCGGATTTTTTTGTTTTTAAATAAAAATATAATATTATTTTATGAAAAAATAAAAATTAGTGTTGGCAAAATAAAATAAATGTGTTATAATTATTTGGAATAGGTATGCTTACCGAAAAGAGGTATTTGATATGCGTGATGATTCCGTGCGCAACAGCGGTAACGATAATATTTTCTGGGGCAGAAATTCCGTTCTGGAATTACTCGCTTCCGGAAGAGATATAGATAAGATATACGTTCAGAAGGGCGCAGCCGAGGGAAGCATAAAGGTTATTATCGGCAAAGCGGCGGCAAGAAAGATTCCCATTGTGGAGACCGATCGGGCAAAGCTGGATTCAATGTCCGGCGGCGCGGTGCATCAGGGTGTAGCCGCTTCCGTGCCCGAGACCGTGTATGCGGATATAGAAGATCTTTTTTCTGCCGCAGACAAAAAGGGAGAAAAACCGTTTTTCGTTATTTGCGATTGCATTAACGATCCCCATAATCTCGGCGCAATAATCCGTACTGCAGAGTGCGCAGGCGCCCACGGCGTTATAATTCCCAAGCACCGTTCCGTATCGTTGACCTCTACAGTTGCAAAATCCTCTGCCGGCGCGGTATTCCGTCTGCCCGTTGCGAGAGTCGGTAACATCGCTTCCGTAATTTCGGAGCTTCAGTCAAGAGGCGTATGGGTATACGCTCTTGAAGCAAGCGGAACTCCTTATTTCGGTGAAAGATTTGATGACAGCGGTATCGCCTTCGTCCTCGGAAGCGAAGGGGAAGGGGTATCCAGAATAGTAAAAGAAAAAAGCGATTTCGTGCTTTCCATACCTATGTACGGCGAGCTTAATTCATTAAACGTGTCTGCCGCGGCAGCTGTAATGCTGTTTGAAGCGGCGCGCCAACGTCACGGAAAGGGGGAGTAAAGGCATATGAACGAAAGAAACGAATCCAGCGTTGAGGATATACTTAAACGTTTACAAAACGCTGCGGCGGAAAACGATTCCGCCCGCCATATACCTATGCCCAGCGGCAATTACAGAAATATCCCGAGCGAAACCACTTTGATGGAAAAGACCAAATCCGTGGACGGAAATATTCCCACCAGAACCGAAACCGAAGATATTATAGATAAATATTCATCCCGAGTTAAGATTCAGGATTCCAAATCATCGACTCAGGGCTTGCGTGACGCATTGGAAGCCCGTATGGAAGATGATGCAGAGCTTAAAAATTATTATTACGGTAACAAGGACAAGCCTATGAAGAGCCGCAGAGCAGATGAACTGTTTGCTCTTCTTGAGCGGGCTACCGTAGATACTCTGGGACAGGCGGAGAGAAAACCTGCGGAAATAGATACCTCCCGCTTTATGGACCCCGAAACCGTGGAAAAGCCTGTGGAATACAAGCAGGAAGAACTTTTCCCTATGGGCGATACCATGCCTCCTCAGGAGGACGAACACGAAACCGCCGTGTTTGATGATGAGTACGCAGAGCTTTCCGAAAAGGTCGTAAGCGGAAAAATAGGACTTGAGGAGGAAACTGACAGCGCACAGCTGAGCCTTGTTTCCGATGATACTGACGAAATATCCGACAATCCTTTCGCCGATGAAGACGATATCGAGCTTAAGCTCGCTTTGGGACAGCTTGATCTTGAAAGTGACGATATTCCCGATTATATCCGCGAAAAATACAAAAAAGCGGAAAAAGATGCCGATAAAGAGGACGGGGAATATGAATATACCGACAGAGCCCAGAACAACGAAGTAAACCGTCTTATGAAGCGGGGAATACGCCACGCTTTCAGACGTCTGGCGGTTGCAATTCTTTTTACGCTGGGAATCATATATCTTGAACTTGCCACCAAAAACGGGGCAGGGTATTCCATTTATTTAAGTCAGGGCAGATACGGCGTTTTGTATATACTTGCCGATCTTCAGCTTCTGTTCTTCCTCGGTATAACTCTTATGCCTTCTCTTGCCAAGGGTGCAAAGGGATTATTTACCTTTAATCTTACCGCAGACAGCATATTCTTCTTTTCTTTTGCGGCGGCATCCGCATACAGCCTTGCCAGATTGTTTATGTCCCCTTCGGATCCCGATCTCAGGCTGTTCAACCTTACTCCCGCAGTTTGCGGTGTCTGTTCGGCGCTTATAAATTATCTCACCGCCAAAAAGGATTACGCCTGCTTTAAGGTCATAGCATCCGCCCGCAGTAAATACGCCGCATCCCGCATAAGCGGCGCTTCCAAGGAATCTGATGAATTTTATTCCTATCTTCTGGAAGACAGCGACATATATACCGTTAAAAAGACAAAATTCGTAAGCGGATTTTTTGCAAGACTCAACAAACGTCCCAAGAGCGAGGATCTGTTTAACTTCCTGCTCCCCTTGGTAATGGTAGCCGCTATCGCGGTGTTTGCCGCCAAGGCTGTAATGGGAGCAACGGGAACGGAAGCGCTGGTAAGCGCAATGTTCACTCTTTCTGTGAGCCTGCCGTTGTCTGCGTTCTTTATCATTGCAATGCCCCTGTGCACCGCAAACCGCAGAGCAAACCGTTCGTCTTCCTGCTTTATAGGTCCTGCGGTTGCAGAAGAATATGCCGATGCATCTGTGGTTTCTTTCGCAGATACAGAGGTATATCCTCCCCATCTCGTAAAGATCACCAGCTTCAGAACCTACGGCGATTTCCGTATAGACCGCGTTCTTATCGAGCTTTCAAAGATTTTCGGTTACGTGGGAGGTCCCTTGGAAAAGGTGCTTTCTTCCACCATAACCGAGCCGGTAGAACCTGCCCAGTATATCCGTGTGCTTGAATCCGCTTCCGACGGACTGCGTGTGGTTCTGGACGGAAAAGAGTATTTTATAGGAAAACGCGCTTATATGCGCCGCTACCGCTTTGAAGCTCCTAAGGACGAGATAGACGATATGTACGAAAACAGCGTCGGATCCGTAATGTTCGTTTCCGTAGGCGACCGTCTGGCTGTCAAACTGTACGTCAAGTATTCTATCAATCCGCTCTTTGACGAATTGCTTCGCGATATGAACAAATCCGGTCTTTGCGTGGGTATCAAAACCCTTGACCCAAATATAAACAACGAGCTTCTGGCAAACGGCATCAAATACAAAAAATGCCCTATCGCCATTCTCAAAGCCGGCAATCCAGAGGATATGACCAAGGTATCGAAGGAGATAGATTCCGGTATCGTTACCAATTCGGGACTCCACAATTTCTTAAGAGTTTTCGCCCTTTGCGATAAGACGCGCCATATTATAAAGAGCAACGGAATGATATGCGTTATCGGCACGTTACTCTCTCTTGCGGCGGCGTGCTTTATCATCTTCTCCGGCGATACAAGCGCCATTCCTTCGCTGTATACGGCGCTCTTCCAGCTGGCTTGGGTGCTTCCTGTATGGCTTTTATCTATGATTTTGTGAAAAGTGCACAAAAAGTATCGATATAAATTTACATTCTCGACAGCTGAATGCTCAAAAAAGACTCTTGAATAATTTGAAAGATTATTATATAATAAATTGTTAGAATTTTAACGCAACATTATGGAGGAAAATTTTAATGGCAAAATATACTTCTGACAAAATTCGTAATATATGTTTGATGGGTCACGGCGGCGACGGTAAGACTTCTCTTGCCGAATCTATGCTTTACCT
The DNA here is from genome assembly GCA_017537345.1 of Clostridia bacterium. Lineage (GTDB taxonomy): Bacteria > Bacillota > Clostridia > Oscillospirales > CAG-382 > SFLA01. Next base: position 98,102 of record JAFYKY010000017.1, read on the forward strand.
TGCAAAGGTAACCGACCGTCTCGGTAAGACCGTTGACGGAAACACCGTAATGGACTATGATCCCGAAGAAATCAAACGTACTATGTCCGTTTCCGCTTCTCTCGCTAACTTTGAGTGGCAGGGCGTAAAGATAAACCTCGTAGATACCCCGGGTACCTTCGATTTCGCAGGCGAAGTCAAGCAGGCGCTCCGCGTTGTCGGCACCGCAGTTCTCGTTGTAGACGGTAAGTCCGGTCCCAAGGTTGGTACTGAGCTTTGCTGGGATATGGCAGGCAAGCTTCCCAAGGCATTCTTCGTAAACAAGATGGACGATGAAAACGCAAGCTTTGAAAGAGTATTCGGTCAGCTTCGCGATCTGTTCGGCAACACTGTATGTCCCGTTTTCGTTCCTTATCACGAAGGTAAGGCAGATATGGGCTTCTATAACCTTCTTACCGAAGAAGCTTTCGCCTTCGATAAGAGCGGCAAGCCCAACCCCGCAGCACTTCCCGCAGATATGCAGGATACTATGGACCGTTACAAGAAGATGCTGGACGAGTCCTTGGCAGAAACTTCCGATGAACTTATTGAAAAGGTTCTCTTCAACGAAGAATCCCTTACAATAGATGAAAAGATCGTTGCTATGAACGCAGGTCTTATTACCGGTACCATCGCACCCGTATTCTCCGGTTCCGCTTTCACACTTGCAGGCGTAAGAACTCTTATGAACATTATCGCCGCTTCCTTCTCTTCTCCCAAGGATCGTCATAACGAAACTATGATAGACAGCGAAGGAAACGAAAAGAAAGTTTCTTCTTCCGAAGAAGGCGATACTTCTATCTTCGTATTCAAGACCGTTGCAGACCAGTTCGGTAAAAAGAGCTATTTCAAGGTACTCAACGGTACTCTTAAAAAGGATATGGTACTTACCAACCTTTCTACCGGTCAGTCCGAAAAGATCGCTCGTATCGTAACTATGGCAGGTAAAAAGGAAACCGACGTTGACGAACTCTCCTTCGGCGATATCGGTGTTACCGTTAAGCTTACCAACACCTGCACCAACAATACCCTTTCCTCTAACGCACAGCTTGGCGCGACCTACGCTCCCGTAGAGTTCCCCGTTCCTTACCTCAGCATGGCTCTCGTTCCCAAGGCAAAGGGCGATGAAGATAAGATTTCTTCCGGTATTTCCAAGCTTCTTGAAGAAGATCTCACCATTAAATACGTAAACAACGCCGAAACCAAGCAGATGTGCCTCTTCGGTCTTGGCGATATGCATCTTGACGTTGTTGTCAGCAAGCTTAAGAACCGCTTCGGCACCAGTGTTGATCTTGCTACACCCAAGGTAGCATACAGAGAAACCATCAAGCGTTCCAAGTCCGTTCAGGGTAAACATAAGAAGCAGTCCGGCGGACACGGTCAGTACGGTGACGTTAAGATCGAATTCTCCCGTCACGATGAAGACGGACTCCTCTTTACCGAAACCGTTGTCGGCGGCGCAGTTCCCAAGAACTTCTTCCCCGCAATCGAAAAAGGACTTCAGGAATCCATGCAGAAGGGTGTTCTTGCAGGATATCCCGTTATCGGTCTTAAGGCAAACCTCTTTGACGGTTCTTACCACGACGTTGACTCTTCCGAAATGTCCTTCAAACTTGCCGCAAACCTTGCGTTCAAGGAAGGTCTTAAGGATAACTCCGTTCTGCTTGAGCCCGTAGGTATGCTCAAGGTTCTCATCCCCGATAATATGATGGGTGATATCATCGGCGACCTTAACAAGCGCCGCGGCAGAATAGCCGGTACCGATCAATCTCCCGATCGCAAGGGATACACCGTTGTAGAAGCAGAAGTTCCCTCCGCTGAAATGAGCACCTACGCTATCCAGCTCCGTGCTATGACTCAGGGCAGAGGTACTTATACCTTTGAATTCCTCAGATACGAGGAAGCTCCTGCCAACATCGTACAGAAAGTAGTTGAAGAAGCAAAGAAGAATGCTTCCGACGAATAATTCCACCAGCAATTACCAAGAAATGAGGTTATTTTCAAATGTCAAGCTTTAAGAGATGTTCATTGGCGGCATTGCTCGCGGCGCTTTTGCTTACCGCAGTTGTGCTGACCTCCTGCGTAAACTTCGATAATTCTTCTATTAACAATCTTCCTCCTCTTGATTTTTCAAAGGATGAACAGCAAGACGAGATCGAATCCGAACCCCCTACGGAGGAAGGATACACAGCACGTCCCACCGTTACCGCTATCGTTAACACTTCTCCCGAGATAGTAGTTATCAGCGGTTCCTGCGAAGAAGGCGCTGTTATCACCGCTACCAGCCCCGTGGACTCCGTTTCCGTTAATTCTCTTAACGGTTATTACATACTTGAGTATGATCTTGACGGCAGAGATTCCCGTACTCTTTCCGTTACCGCGAAGGTAGACGGTAAGGAAACCAGCACCGCGCGTGAGATCGTTGTTAAACGTGACGCGATGGCTGAAACCCGTACGGATGAATTCGAAGTTGTTCTCGGTAAGGACGGTTATCTCTTCTTCCGCGAAACTATCGATAATTACTGCGGCAAGAACCTTGTTACCGTTTCTGCGGTAAACAACTTCCTCAGCAACACCCTTAATGCACAGATAACAGCCCTTGAAAACCGTGCAGGCGGACACGAAGTAGAGCTTATCTACGTTCTTATCCCCAATGCATCTATGGTATACGGCGAATATCTGCCCGAAGACGCTAAAAAGGATACCTATAATACCCTTTACGATCAGGCAGCAGGCGCACTTAACAAGTCCAATGCTACTTTCATAGATATGAGAGTCGTTTTTGAGCAGCATAAGGACGATGGCTATCTCCTTTACAACAAGACCGACAGCCATATTACCGATTATGCAGGCTTCCTTGTTTATACTGAGCTTATGAACCACATCGCTCAGAAGTTCCCCGCAGCAGCTCCTTACGGACTTGATCAGTTCACCGTTTCCGAAGAAACCACCGTTAAGGGCGGCAATCTTGCTACCTACGGTCAGTTGGATCCTTCTTCTCTGCTTGAGAATTACGTATCCGTTACTCCCAATTTCTCTTTGGATATGGGCGATTCCGCGCACCGTCTTAAGCTCACCACTACCAATATCGGCGACCTTCAGAAGTATGCGGGCGACGGCAGCTGCCAGATAGTTTCCGGCACCGTTGAAGAAGGCAAGACAAACATTCTTAACCGTCTGTACTTCTGTACCGAGCGTGAAGAGCTTCCTTCCGCTATGATCTATCGTGACGATAGCTCCGCTATGTTCGCAGATTACCTTGTAGAACGCTTTAACAACTGTATGCTGGGCGTTTCCGGCGACTACGTTGTAAACTTTACCGATGCGGGCAGACACGCTTCCACCGGTAAGTCTGTTGTTGATTACGTTATCGTTATCATCGACGAAAATAATCTCGATCAGCTTGTAAAATAATTTTCAATAATCAAAAACGCTCCCGTTCTTGTTTCAAGAACGGGAGCTTTGTTGTGGGGTCCCCGAGAAGCCGTAAGGCTTCTTGGGGTGATTACCGGGTGGTTTATAAATTAAAATGCTGATTTAATATTTTATTAACAATACGATAATCCAAATCTGGAAAAGGAATGATAACAGAAGGTTGTTCCTCCGTACTTAACTGTTTTACGTACCACATTAAATCGTGCCACTTTCCGTTTTTATATCCAACAGAAGATAGTTTTCCTGAATAGATAAACCCCAGTTTTTCGTGCAAATATACACTGCGATCATTTGGGTATGTTATACCCGCGCATACTGTGCAAATATTTTGTTGTTTTAACAATTCCAGTAACGCTGAATACAAACAAGTACCAATACCTTTGCCTATATGTTCGTGTGCTACATATACAGATAATTCCGCAGTCCATTGATATGCGGCTCTGGTGCGATATTCGGATGCATAGGCGTATCCGGCTACGTCATTGTTATATTCTGCCACTAAAAACGGATATTTTATCATGGTTTTTCCAATTCTTTTTTTGAATTCGGATTCATTGGGTACCATGTTTTCAAACGAAACTGAAGTGTTGTTTACATAATGTCTGTAGATGGAAGACAAAGCGTCGCAATCATTTAAACGAGCTATTCTTAGTTTTATCATCTTGCGTTCCTCTTTTTTGATATAGTAATAAAGTGGGTGGAGAGTCCCATAAGACTTTCTTCTTTTTCGAGCAGGCGAACTACGCGCATTATGCTCTCTCTTTTTATTTCGTTCTTCCAAGCCTCTTCGAGATTACGTAACATCCAGCAGGGACCGATAACGCCGCGCAGATCAATATCAGTAAAGCCTGCCAAGGTCAGTTCGGACCGTATTTCATCGGGCTTGTGAAAATATGCAAGTCCCATCGGCTTTTTTGTGTGAATACCGGTTTCTACCGTCGATACAAGTGAATTGTAAAAATCATCATCGTCAAGCTTCGGCTCCAAATCATATCGCGCTACGTACTTTAAAGTAGTGGCGAAAGCGGTAATATTGGCAGTATAAAGAATACCGTCTTTTTTAAGCAGACGTTTGCACTCTTTTAGACACTCGGCTCTTTCTACGTATTCGGTAATATGATACAGCGGTCCGAATAAAATCACGGCATCCGCCATACCGTCGGGGCGGGGAATACTGCGTGCGTCTGCCACCGAGGCTGTCTTAAGCACACATCCGGTTTCTTTTTCAAGCTCGCGAGCCATTTCAATATGCTTTTCTGCAATATCATATAGATATACTTCGTATCCCAACGATGCAAGCCAACAAGAATATTCCCCGTAACCTCCGCCTATATCGTATATTACTGCAGGGGTGGGAGGTAGGGTTTCAAGTAATATTTCTTTGGTTCGTTCAAATTCGATAAGTCCCAAGCCTTTGTGTAAACGTCCTTTTTCAATTCCGGCGTTGTATCCTGCCAGAACGTCTTTGTCGATAGTTTTCATTTTTTTCTCCTTTAAAATCTTTGTTTGTTTTTATTATAACGTAGATTTGGGGGCGGTCTTGCTGTTCCGGCACGGTAATCACTCCTTAAATAAAAAAATAAACGGTTAAAGACTTACAGCGAGCCTTTAACCGTTTTTTGTTCAAATACAGATTCTTTTTACAGAGAATTATGAACGCAACAAAACAAGCCCGTTGTCTTTTTCGACCGCAAGCTGCATTTGCTGTTTGTTTGCCATATATACAAACATGTTCGTTCTCCTCAAAAAAGTTTTTCACAGTATAGCACTGTAGGGTTTGATTGTCAACATAATTTGGTAATTAAATAAGCAATTTGAATATATTATTCTATTCTTTTGCATATATTTTACGCGAAAGGAGAAATAGTAAAAATGAAAAGAATTTTAGTGTTTGCTTTAATAGCATTGTTTTTACTGCCCGTAAAAGTATACGCCACCGAAGAAAATACGGTGTTTGACGATATCGAGGCAGAGGATTTCTGGTTTAAAGAAGCTGCCGCTTTTACGGGTGATTTCAAGGTCAAAAGCGCGTATCTCACGGATTATCTTACGGGGACGGTGCTGTACGCAAAAAACGAGCTGGAAAAACTTCCTATTGCTTCTGTTACGAAGATAATGACTTCTCTTTTGGTCTTTGAAGCCTTGGAAGCAGGGAAAATATCTTATGAAGAAATGGTAACCGTAAGCGACCACGCGGCTTCAATGGGAGGAAGTCAGGTCTATCTTGAGCCGGGGGAACAAATGTCGGTACGGGATCTTATGAAGGCGATGATGATATCCTCGGCAAACGACGCCACCGTAGCTCTCGCGGAGCATATAGCAGGCTCGGTGGAAACCTTTGTGGGAATGATGAATAACCGCGCCGCCGCTTTGGGAATGAACAATACCGCATTTAAAAACCCTCACGGTCTGGACGAGGAGGGGCATTACAGCTGCGCAAAAGACGTTGCGGTAATGACGCGGGAACTGCTTTCCCACGAAGACGTTACCGAATTCACAACTGTTTGGATGGACACCATCCGTGACGGAGCCTTCGGGTTATCCAATACAAACAAGCTTATACGCTATTACAGCGGCGCCACCGGAATGAAGACCGGCTTTACAAACGCCGCGGGCTTTTGCCTTTCCGGTACCGCTATGCGTGACGGTCTGCATCTTATTGCAGTAGTGCTTGGGGGAGAAACCAGTAACGAACGCTTCGGAACAGTAAAAAAGATGCTGGATTACGGGTTTGCAAACTATGCGGTGCTTACACCCGAACATCTTAAGGTTGAGGATATCTTCGTGCCCGGCGGCAGAGATAATTATCTTTCTGCAGATTACACACCGCCTTCAATGCTTACGGAAAAAGGACTGGGCGGCGAGATCACACAGCGCATATCTGTTTTCGAGGATATTTGCGCTCCCGTTGCCAAAGGCGATAAGGTTGGCAGGGTAGACGTGTACCGTGACGGAGAGCTTATAGCCACTGCAGACCTGTTGGCAACGGAGAGTATCGATCGTATCGGCTTCGGAGAACTGTTTTTGCGAATATTAAAAACAGCAGTTGGATTTATTTGATTGACAAAAGGCGTAATATAGTATATAATATTTTGAAAATCTAAAAAGGAAGTTTTTTTAATTATGATACGTTTAGAAGATAAATACGCATTGTCGTTTTTAAAGGAAGAAGATATTTCTTCTCTCGCTCCCGCGCTTGAAAAGGCAGACGGCTATATCCGCAACCGCAACGGCGCAGGAAACGATTTTACCGGTTGGATAGATCTTCCCGTAAATTACGATAAAGAAGAATTTGCACGCATTAAAGCGGCTGCAAAGCGCATTTGCGAAACCAGCGACGCTCTTATCGTTATCGGTATCGGCGGCAGTTATCTGGGTGCAAAGGCTGCAATAGATTTCCTTCGCTCTCCCAATTACAACAGCATCAAAAAGGATACTCCCGATATTTACTTTACCGGTAATTCTTTCTCCGGTGACGACCTTAAAGAGGTTCTGGATGCCTGCGAAGGCAAGCGAGTTTCCGTTAACGTTATAAGCAAATCCGGCACCACTACCGAAAGCGCGCTGGCGTTCAGATTTATAAGAAACGAGCTTGAAAAGCGTTATACCCGCGAAGAGCTTAAGGAAAGAATTTACTGCACCACCGATAAGGCAAGAGGCGCTCTTAAGAATTTTGCGGATGCGGAAGGTTACGAAACCTTCGTTATTCCCGATGATATCGGCGGAAGATTTTCCGTACTCACAGCTGTGGGACTTCTTCCCATCGCCGTTGCGGGCTGTGATATAGACAGCCTTATGCAGGGTGCTGCTGCTATGCGTGAGCAGTGCTTTACAGACGGACTTAATAACGTTGCATACAGATACGCTGTTCTCCGTAACGCATTTTATAATCAGGGCAAGCGTATAGAAATTCTCGCTTCTTACGAAGGTGCTTTCCGTTCTATGGCAGAATGGTGGAAGCAGCTTTACGGTGAAAGCGAAGGAAAAGACGGCAAGGGTATTTTCCCCGCATCCGTTGCTTTCTCTACCGACCTTCATTCCTTGGGTCAGTTTATTCAGGACGGTTCCCGTACTATGTTCGAAACCGTGGTAAGACAGGAAAAGCCTTTAAACACCCTTACCGTTCCTTTTGATGAGCTTAATACCGATACCCTCAATTATCTTGCGGGTATGACAATGAACGAAATAAACGATAACGCTATGACAGGCACACTTCTTGCCCATCTTGATGGCGGCGTTCCCAATCTTATGCTCACTTATGACAGCAGATGTGAGTATACCCTCGGTGAAATGGTTTATTTCTTCGAACTCGCCTGCGCCGCAAGCGGATATATTCTCGGTGTAAACCCCTTCGACCAGCCCGGCGTAGAGGATTACAAGCGCAATATGTTTGCGCTTTTGGGTAAGCCCGGCTATGAAAGCAGAAAAGAAGAACTGGAAAACAAGATGAAATTATAAAAAAACTCTTGCTTTTTCCGTTAATATCAAGTAAAATAAGTATGGACACAAAAAGTCACAGACAGGAGGCATATCAATATGATAAAAATGTTGGTCGGACTCAAAGGCTCCGGCAAAACCAAAACTCTCATTGACGAAGTAAAAAAAGCTTCTGAGGCTTCTACCGGTTCGGTAGTATGCGTTGAATACGGCAGAAACCTTTCTTATAATATAGGTTATGACGTACGTCTTGTAGACGCAAAGGAATATGCGGTTAAAGATGCAACCACCCTTTACGGTTTCGTTTGCGGTCTTCTCGCAAGCAATCACGACGTTACCGATCTTTTTATAGACAGCGCTCTTAAGATCTGCGGTGAGGATGTTCCCGCTTTTGCAGAATTTCTTGATAAATTCGATGCAATTCTTGGTGACGTTAACTGTATGATCACCGCTTCCGTAGAGGAAGAAAACCTTCCCGAAAGCGCAAAGAAATACATAGGCTAATGAAAAAAAGTATTAAAGACATCGCGCTTATCGGTTTGGGCGCTTACGCGGTCTTATCGGTAGGATATATGCTGTTGGTGCTTTCGGGCATCAGTGATGAAGGTGTAAAAACAATAGCCCTCCTTTTTGGTAAACAGCTTTTGTTTTTGCTCATCTATAGTATCGTTCTGGGCGCATCTTTTACGGTCTTCCGCTTTAAGCTTTCTCCTATCGGAGCAAGACTTATTCACATAGCGGTTACCTATGCGGCTACGGTGGGCATCGTTTTACTGCTGGTTTCTTCCGCCGCAAACGCCGCTCAAAAGCTTATATACGTCGTTATAACCACCGTTATGTTCGCGCTGGTATACGGCGTTACCGCTTTGTTTGTCTATCTATTTAAAAAATACAAAAATTAAAGCTTTAAGCACCTTCAAAAAACGAAGGTGCTTAAGTTATAAAGGCATATTATGAAAAGTTTGAATATTATCGCTGTTTTTAATAAAGATCACACCCACGTTCTTATGTGTTACAGAAGAAAAGAACCGTATAAGGGCAAATATAATTTCGTTGGCGGCAAGATTAAAGAAGGGGAGGAAAGCCTTTCCGCCGCATACCGCGAACTGCGGGAAGAAACGGGATTAACCCCCGCGGATATAACTATCAAGCATTTTATCGATTTTTCTTATTATCATTATAATATAAAGCTTGAATTTTTCGTAGGAAGGCTTGATAAGGATATATCCGTTTACGGTGAAGAAAACGAGCTTTTCTGGATACCGCTCACAGAAAACTTCTTCGATCTGAACCGCTTCGCCGGCGAAGGCAATATCGGCCACATGATGCTCCTCGTTGATATGGAAAAAGACAAAATATTTGCATAATCAAAGGCTGTCCACGGACAGCCTTTTAATGTTTTTATTCACTTAATGCCAATTTTTCGTATCTTTGAAGAATATCCTCAAGGCTGTAGCTTTCGGGACCGTTGAAGTAAGAGCCGATCTTATCTCCAAAGCATTCGTACCACTTTTTGTCCAAAGCCTTCATTCCGTAGCAAGCTCCTGCAATAGAGCCTGCAGTAGCGGCTGTGCAATCGCAATCGTACGCCATAGAAACAGCGTTTGCAAACACCTTTCCGATATCCTTTCCGCCCAGATACAAAGCAAATACCGTAAGACAAGCGTTGTTTATGGTGTGTACGTTGTGCATTCCGGGGTAACGCTTTGCAACCAGCTCGTTTGCGTGTTCGGCATCCTTTACGGTGGGAGCAATATTCATAGCCCAGCGTATGCCTTCTGCAAGAGAGCAGTCTGCGGGGATGTATTCAAGCCCTTTTTCAAGCGCTTCCCATACGGTTTCGCATTCAAATGCAAGGGCTATAACAGCGGCAAAATACATAGAACCGTATACGCCGTTTCCGCGGTGGGAAATAAGCGCGTCCGTCTTTGCCATCTCGGCAGCTTTTTTGGGATCGCCGGGAGCCATATAACCGTATCCGTCGCAGCGGATGTCTGCTCCTATCCATTCCTGATAGGGGTTATCCACAACAGCCGCTTTTTCGGGCGGGATACCCTTTTGCAGATTTTTTAGCGCAATATCCTCCGCCGTCCAGGCGAGAGTGATATATTTTAACCACGCATCCGCTACGTCCTGCAGGGTGAAATTCTTTCCGTTTCCTTCTTCCGCAATAAAAAGGGAAAGGAGGGTGTATGCAATATCGTCGTCACCGGGAAAACCGTCAAAGCAGGGCTTGGTGTAATCCTTGAAGGTGAATTTTATGTATCTCGGCAGATCGGGCTCGGGTACCTTGGGCCAGAAATCCTCGGGCGGGAAGCCGATACCGCTTTCCAGAGCGTATTTTTTTATACTTTCAATGTTCCAGCCTTCTACGGGGCAACCCAGAACGCAGCCGGCAAATCTGCCCAGCACAGCCGCGCGGAGCTTATCTCTGTAGGTTTCAACGGAAATGTTCATAGTGTTATCTCCTTTTGGTAGATTGCGAATATATTCTAACATTATTTTTAATAAAATACTACCCTTTTTTATAAAAATGTGTTAAAATACCGTAAACGGAGGTGGCAAAGGTGAAAGACGTATTTGATCTGCCCGACGGAATTGAATATCTGCATACCTCCGGTAAAAAGGTGCTTCTTTACGGAATGGGCAACGGCGCGGAAAAAGCTCACGCTTTGCTTAATTCCCAAGGAATAGAGGTATCCGGTGTCTTCGCTTCGGACGGGTTTGTGCGCGGACATTCCTTTATGGGATATCCCGTTTTGTCAATGTCTGCGGCGGAGGAGATATACGGCGATTTTATTGCCGTTTTAAGCTTCGGCTTGGAGGGCAGAAAGGCGGATATACTGCAAAACGTATCCTCCCGCCATCATCTGTACGTTCCCTATATGGCAGTGTGCGGGGAAGGTGTTACCGATAAAGACCTTATTACCGCTCACCGCGAGGATATAGAAAAGGTATATTCCTTGCTCGGGGACGAACGCTCAAAGCGCCTTTATAAAAACGCCATATCTTATTGTATTACCGGTGATATATCCTATCTTACTCACGTTGAAGGGGACGATACTCCGCCGGAGGGATATTTTAATTCAAAGGGCGCGTATATAGACGTGGGCGCATATAACGGCGATACTGCGGAGGAATATTACCGCGCCGTACCTGATATAAAGAATATCATCTGTTTTGAACCGGATAAACGCTCCCACAAAAAAATGCTTGAAAGAAATATACCCTGCCTTACCGCATTCAACGCCGCGGCAGGCAGTCGGGATGGAGAAACTCTGTTTTCCGGCGGGGGAGGCAGAAACTCGTCTACCGGCAGGGGAAACACCGTAATACCCGTAAAAAGTATTGATTCCGCCGTGGAAAATATGCAGGTAGGCTGTATAAAGATCGATGCGGAGGGGGATGAAAGGGAAGTGCTTGCGGGCGCAAAGGAAACTATTTGGAAAAACCGCCCCGCGCTCAACGTATCCCTTTATCACCGCGCAGGCGACCTTTGGGAGCTTCCACTGCTTTTACACCGTACAGACGGTAAATATAAATTATATATCCGCAAAAAAGAATACGTTCCCATGTGGGATATTTCTGTATTTTGTATGCCTTGATCGGAGGTTTTTTAATATGACAGTTACACAGACAATCAATCTTATCACTTCGGGCGGGTGCGACAATGCTTTCGCATCTCTTTACGGCAAGGAAAGAGTGTCCGTTCAGCGTGAGCGCTGGATAAAACTGGCGAGTTCTTTTCTTAGTCTTTACGGCGACAGCGACGTTTGTATGCTTTCCGTGCCGGGAAGAACAGAGCTTTTGGGCAACCATACCGACCATAACAACGGCAAAGTTTTAGCCGCCGCTGTGGATATCGATATTATCGCAATAGCTTCCAAAGCGGATGACGGATATATCCGTATCAAATCCGAAGGCTACCGCGAGGACGTGGTTTCGGTAAACGATATCTCTCCCGAAAAAGCAAAAAAAGGCAGTTCTTCTTCTGTAATTGCCGGCGTTTGCGATTATTTTCTGGCAAACGGCGGTAAGGTAGGCGGTATCCGCGCCTGCACTACCAGCGACGTGCTTACGGGAAGCGGTATTTCTTCCTCCGCCGCATTTGAAGTTATGTGCGGAAATATGCTCAATAATATGTATAACGATAATAAATTTGCCCCTCTGTTTCTTGCAATGGCGGGCAAGTATGCGGAAAACGTGTACTTCGGCAAGCCCTGCGGACTTATGGACCAGACAGCCTGCGCCTCCGGCGGATGCTCTTTTATAGATTTCGGCAGTGAGATAGCAACACTCCGAAAGATCACGCCCGATCTTGGGGATATGATCTTATGTATCGTGAACACCGGCGGCAACCACGCAGATCTTACGGATGATTACGCTTCCGTCCCTTCGGAAATGCATTCCTGCGCCGCACTTATGGGCAAAAAGACACTGCGTGAGGTGGATGAAGACGAATTTATCTCCCGCATTTCCGTTCTCCGCGCAAACGTGGGCGACAGAGCAATAATGCGCGCTATGCACTATTTTGCGGAAAACCGCCGTGTTGATAAAGCGGTAAAATGCCTTGAAAACGGCGATACTGCGGGATATTTCCTTTGTGTTACCGAATCCGGCAACTCGTCTTTCCGCTTCCTGCAGAACGTATATACAAACAAAAACGTATCCGAGCAGGGACTTTCTCTGGCACTTGCCCTTACGGAGCGTATGGGGCTGACCTGCCGTGTTCACGGCGGCGGCTTTGCGGGTACTATACAGACCTACCTTCCCGTTTCCCGCAAGGAAGAATACCGCGCCAAGATGGAGCGCGTGTTCGGAGAGGGAAGCTGTATGTTCCTTAATATCCGTCCCTACGGCGCCGCTTTGATAGACTGCGGTAATATTATCGAGGCAAACTGAATTATGGTTTTTGCTTGCACCCTTTTTTCATCCTCCAAGGGAAATTGTACTTATATCCGCTCCGGCAGCGATGAGTTTTTGATAGACGCAGGCGTTTCCGCCAAGCGTATAAGCGACGCTTTGCTGGGAATAGGTACGGATATTAAAAATATTTCCGCAATCTTTATCACCCACGAGCACAGCGACCATATAAAAGGACTTTCCGTAATAACCAAAAAGTACGGAATTCCCGTTTACGCGCCCTATCTGTGTAAAAATTACATAAACGCAAATTATCCCGAGGTCTCTCCGTTTATTGTGGAAAATAACCCCGGCAATACCGTGGTTCTTTCCGATACCTCGGTTACGGCATACGCCACCCCTCACGATAGTCAGGGCTCGGTTTGCTACCGTATCACCACGCCCGACGGTGTTATAGGCTATGCAACGGATATCGGCCATATAAGCGAAACGGTGTGGGAAGCCCTCTGCGGCGCGGACAGCGTGGTTATCGAATCCAATCACGATCTTGAATTGCTTGAAAACGGCCCGTACCCCCGCATACTTAAAAACCGCATCCTTTCGGATTACGGTCATCTTTCCAACTGCGATTGCGGTGAGGTTTTGTGCAGGCTTGCCTGCTGCGGAACGAAGCATATAGTACTTGCCCATCTCAGCGAAGAGAATAACCGTCCGCCCCTTGCCCTTGCCGCCGCCCGAGGCACCCTTGTGGGAAGCGGTATCAGGGTAGGCGAGCAGGTCACCCTCCGTGTCGCGCCACCCGACGGTGTCTGCGAGATAATGAACGTAAAATAGCAAACACAAAACCGCCGATATTTTCGGCGGTTAGCTTTTATAAAAGTTTTTTATAATATTTCCAACCTTTTTCCCGTTTCGGTTACTCAATATACGAAACAACATGTTGTAAACACGAAAAGAAAGCGAGGTGAAGCCAAAATGACAGAAAAAGAATACCTTTTGCACGCCTTTGAAAAAGAAATGCTGCCCAAAATATACGGATTTTGCAGGCTGAAAACGAATGACGTGTCCGAAGCCGAGGATCTTTCACAGGATATATGTCTTGAGGTACTGAAATCCATAAATTCGGGCAAGCGGATCGAAAATCTCAATGCGTTCGTATGGAGCATCTCCAACCATATGTTTTTTAATATGCTTCGCAAAAAGAAGCACGGAGATACTCTTTATCTTCCCGAAAACTCGGTTGCGCCGGACGATCCGGAGGCGGAGTATATTCTGGAAGAGCAAAAGCGGCTTTTGCGGCGGGAGCTTTCTCTTATGTCCGGAAACTACAGAAAAGCTGTGGTAATGCATTATTTTGATGAAATGTCCTGCGAAGAGATCGCAAACAAGCTGGGTAAAAGCGTGGGTACTGTCAAATGGTGGCTTCACGATGCGAGAACAGCTATGGAGAAAGGAATAAATACAATGAGAGATTACGGCGAAAAAAGCTACCGTCCCGGTAAACTGTTTATGTCCTGCACGGGACAGTTCGGCGCTGACCGCGAGCCTATGTCCTGCGCAAAAAGAGCATCAGCGCAAAACATTCTGCTTGCCGCATACAAACAGCCTCTTACAATAACCGAACTTTGCGAAGAGCTTGGTATATCCGCCCCGTATATCGAGGACGAGGTGGAGTACCTTGTGGAAAATCAGCTTATGAAAGAGGTTTCAAAGGGAAAATATCAAACGGATTTCGTTATCCTTCCCGGAAACAATTTGGCTCTTGCGAACAAAATATACGAAGAATGTTTCCCCGAATTTTTCGAAAAGCTTATGGCTTTTCTTGAATCCAAAAAGGAAGTCCTTACCGAAAAACGCTTTAACACCGCAGGTTTTGACTGGAGCCGCCTGCTTTGGGTATATCTCCACATCTTTCCCGAAATACAGATAGGATTTTATACCTACGCCAATAAAATAACCGTAAGATATGATGATATCCCGCTGCGTCCCAACGGCGGAAAATGGATCGCCTTGGGATATGACAACGGTATGTGTATGCCCGAAAAAATGCAGAGAGAAAAATACCATGCGTTTGACGGGCCCGTGCATAAAAACTCAATGGCTAACGTTCAGGGCTTTTACCATTGGTGGAATAACGCGGACAGCTCGGTGTTTTTCGAAACACCCGTAGAGGTGTTTGAGCTTTGCAGAGAGATTATAAAAGGAAACGTAAATATTTCCGATCTGAACGATGAGCAAAAATATCTGTTCAGTATAGCTCTTGAGAAAAAGCTGTTTGTTAAAACCGAGGACGGTTACACCCACAACTATTATTATATAAACCGCGCCGAATACCGTGAAATGCTTTCTATGAGCGAGGAAATATGCAGAGAACTGCTTCCTCTCGTTCATAAAGCATATAGTATCATCTGCGCAGAATACGAAAAGGCCGTTCCCGCCCACCTTCATTGGCAGATGGGAAACTTCCTCACCAACGGACTCAATTTTCTCGTTACCTGCAGTTTGTTTGAAGCGGAAAAACGTGATCTTCTTTCCGTCCCCGAAGAAAGCAACAAGACTTGGCTCAGCCTTTTCGCAACGGAATAACAATTTCGACCAACAACAAAACCGCCGATATTTTCGGCGGTTTTTGATGTTATATAACGGCTTCTTTTATATCTTTTATAAGCATATCGATCTGTTCTTCCTTGGTGGACCAGCCGGTGCAGATACGCATTGCCTTTTTGTTCCCAAGATCCGCAATGAATTCAAAGGAATAGGTCTTTTGCAGTTTTTCAAGCGCTTCGTTTTCAAATACGGGGAATATCTGGTTGGTGGGGGAATCGTAATACAATTCCACGTTTGCTTCCTTCAGGCCTTGCTTTATCCTTTCTGCAAGCGCCATTGCTCTCTTGCCCAGCCTTGTATACAGATCATCTGTAAACAAGGTTTCAAATTGCACGCCCAGAAGTCTGCCCTTTGCAAGAAGAGCTCCGTGCCGCTTTATCATATGGCGTATATTATGAGCAAGGGCGGGGTTTGTAAACACCATCGCTTCGCCGAACAACGCTCCGCATTTGGTGCCGCCGATATAGAAAATATCACAGTTTTTGGCAAGGAAGGGAAGAGATATATCGTTTGCCTTTGCCCCCAGAGCATAAGCAAGGCGGGCTCCGTCCACAAACAAGGGCACTGAATTCTTTTTGCACACCGCGTATATATCCTCAAGCTCCTTTGCGCTGTAAAGGGTTCCCGTTTCGGTAGGTTGGGAAATATACACCATACCCGGCTTTACCTCGTGCTCATTGGTGGGAATGGAAAGGTATTTTTCAAGCGCCGTTGCGGTAAGCTTTCCGTTTACTGCGGGCAAAGCAAGTACCTTGTGTCCCGTTGCTTCAATAGCTCCCGTTTCGTGCACGTTAATATGGCCGCTTTCACAGCATACAACCCCTTCGTAGGGACGAAGTATCGAAGATATTATAATAGTATTCGCCTGCGTGCCTCCCACTGCGAAATGGATTTCCGCCTGCGGACACTTGCAGACCGTTTTTATCTTCTCCTTTGCCGCGGCGCAAAACTCATCGTTTCCGTAGCCTATGGTGTTAAGTCCGTTGGTACGTATAAGCGCTTCCAATACCTCGGGAGCGCATCCGTCTGTGTAATCGCATTCAAAGCGTATCATAACATCGTTTTCCTTTCAAGACCGTAAAGTTAACTACCGCGGATATTATATCATATTGTAATTTTTCTTGCAATAGCAGATAAAAAAGAAAACATCCGAACACAGTAAAAAGCCCCGCATAGTGCGGCATAAAAAAATCCAAGTCTTTCGACTTGGATTTTTTGGTGACCCGTAGGAGAATCGAACTCCTGTTACCGCCGTGAAAGGGCGGTGTCTTAACCGCTTGACCAACGGGCCATGGAATGGTAGCGGAAGTGGGACTTGAACCTACGACCTGCCGGGTATGAACCGGATGCTCTGGCCAACTGAGCTATTCCGCCATTTTATTCCGCTTTTCTTGCCATCTCGCTGACAGCTTGCTTATTATAGCAGGCTTTTATCCATTTGTCAATAGTTTTTTTCATTAAATTAAAAATAATGTTTCTTGAAATGTTAATAAGTATATGATATAATTTTTATGAGGTGATAACGGTTGAACAAAGGGTTCGTTTTACACAATGACAAAGCGTTGTATTATACCTCTCCGCTTTTGGATTCATATAATATTCCCCACGCATTTTTTACACGTCACGGCGGGGTAAGCGCCCCTCCTTTCGATACACTTAATTTTGCGGTGGGAACGGGTGATATTAAAGATACCGAAGAAAACGTTTTGCAAAACCACCGTATTGCCGCTTCCATATTCGGACTCGACGAAAATTACGTCTGCCGCACTTATCAGACACACAGCACCACCGTTGTTTTCGCTTCGGAGGAAGACCGCGGCAGAGGCACAGTAAAGCCTCCTTATGATTTTGACGTGGACGGTCTTGTTACCTCCTGTGAAGATACCGTTCTTTCCGTTAGAAGCGCAGATTGCGTTCCTATTCTTTTTTACGATATTAAAAAAGATATTTGCGCCGCAGTTCATTCCGGTTGGCGCGGTACGGCAGGGGAGATATCCGGTGTCGCCATTAACAAAATGTGCGAACTGGGAAGTAATAGATATGATATCGTTGCCGCTATCGGACCTTGCGCGGGAGTATGCTGTTACGAGGTAGGGAGCGAGCTTTACGATATCTTTACACAGTCCGATCTTAATAATTCAAAATATTTTGTACCCAAAGAAAACGGGAAATATTTTCTCGATCTTACCGGTTTGAATACAGCGGTGCTTTTAAAGCACGGTATTTTGCGGGAAAACATTTCCGCTTGCAATATATGCACCTGCTGTAATACGGATATGTTCTTTTCCCATCGTATGCAGGGAAAAGAGCGCGGCACCATGGCATCGTTCATAATGAAAAGGAGAAAATCTGATGAGCGTTAGAATTATACATACTGCGGATGTCCATTTGGATTCTCCATTTACCGCTTTCACTCCCTCGGGAGCTGAAAAACGCAGAGAAAACATACGCAAGAGCTTTCTTGCACTTATAGAAAAAGCCCGTGAGGAAAAAACACAGCTTTTCTTCATTTCCGGCGATCTGTTCGATACCGAATTCGCTACCAGAGATACGGCGCTTATGCTTAAAAACGCCTTTCTTTCCTTGCCGGAATGCAAATTCTTTATATCTCCGGGCAACCACGATCCGTTTACCGGCGGTTCTGTATACGCAACGGTTGAATTTCCCCAAAACGTTCGCGTTTTCCGTGAAAGAGAGTGCGTTGAATTACCCGAACTCGGTGTCCGAGTGTTCGGATACGGCTTCACGTCGTCTATTTGCAACGAAAGCACCGTTCTGGGTTACGAAGTACCCGATGACGATATGATAAATATCCTCGTCTGCCACGGAGATATGTCGGGCGCCCTTTCAAACAACGGTCCCGTCACCAAAAGAGATATAGGTGACAGCGGCTTTGATTATATTGCTCTCGGTCATATACACAAAGGCACGGGAGTATGCGCCGAAAACGGCGTTCATTACGCATATCCGGGCTGTCTTTGCGGCAGAAGCTTTGACGAAACGGGTGTTAAAACCGCCCTTATAGGCGAAATTGAAAAGAATAATATAAAGCTTGATACGGTTTCCGTTGCGTTTATGCAGTACGAAAGCATTGTGTGCGACGTTTCCGAAACTGTAAGCAGAAGAAACGCGCTGGAAAGTATACGAAACGCAGTTTCGGTATTTCCTGCCGGTACGGCTGTACGCGTTACCGCAGAGGGAAGCACGGCGGAGGAGTATCTGATCTCTCCCAACGAGCTTGACGGACAGACCGAATGCGAGGTTTATATAATCGATAACACCAGACCGATAATCAGCTTTACGGATATAGAAAGCGAAAACACCTTACGCGGCGCATTTTATCGGATAATGGAAAAACGCATCTCTTCTGTCAGAAGCGGAAGCGAAGAGTACAATACGCTGGTAAAGGCGCTTAAATACGGTCTTACCGTGCTTGATGAAAAAAATATTTCGGATTTCGGGGAGGATGAAAGATGAACGCAGTCGTTATAGAAAAATGTGAAATAGTTTCATTCGGCTGTATTTCCAATACCGTCATAACCCCGACATCGGGAATAAATCTGATCACCGCCCCCAATGAAAGCGGAAAAACAACACTTGCTCATTTTATAAAGTTCGTGTTTTACGGCTTTTCGGGACAGCGTGTTTCCACCGTTTCGGATAACGAAAAAAAGCATTACGTTCCCTGGAATAATCCCCGCACGGCAGGCGCTGTGGAATTTTCTCTCGGAAACACCGGATACCGCGTTGAACGCGAGTTTTTGGCAGGGAAAGACATCTGCACCGTTACGGAAAAACTTACGGGAAAAGAGATTTTAAAGGGGCTTGTGCCCGGTGAATGCTTTTTCGGCGTAAAGGAAGAAATATTCACAAAGACCGCGTTTTTCCGCCAGCTTTCTTCTCCCGGTAAAAAGGATGATGAGCTTGCGGAGCAGCTCAGAAATCTTGTGGCATCCGCAGACGAAACGGTTAGCGCCGCAGATGCCTTGAAGCGTCTTTCCGACGCAAAGAACCGTCTTCGCAGCCGAGTAAAGGGCGGGGGATTGATACCTGCTCTGGAAGAAAAACGGAGCGAGCTGGATAAAACTCTGGGCGCCGCCGTTTCGCTTTCCGGCGAATTGGGAAAGGTAGAAGCGGATATAAAAGAAACCGAAAAAGCGTTAAGCGCAAACAAACTGCTTCGCGTTCAGGTGACAGAAGAACTGAACGGTATCGAAAAATACGAAGCATCCTTAAAATACGAAGAGCTTAAAGAACACGCCCGCAAGGTTACCGAAGCGGAAGAGGAATACAACAGTTTTGTTGAATGTTTCGGCGGTAAGGAGCCCGATAAAGACGCGGTTTCCGCGGCGCTTAAGCTCGTTTCAAAAAGAAACGCATATATCGTAAAAAGGGACGAGCGTAAGACTGCATACGAAAACGCGGAAAAAGACGTGGACAACGCCCGTAAGGAAAGCTTGTTTGACGGAAGAAATGTCATTACTATCCGTAAAAAGATTAAAGCCATTACCTCCGCAAAGGCGCTTATGGTGTTTCTTATAACCCTTATGCTTCTTGCGGCGGGAGCGACAGCGTTGTTTAATTTTACGGATCTGTTCGGCAACGTGGAATTTCTGCCTTGGCAGTACATAGGTGTATTCGGCGGGGCGGCGCTCGTTATCGGGATCATACTTTTGATCTTAAACGCCGCGTCCAATCATTTTGCAACCAAAAACGGTTTTTCTTCTATTATCGAAATGAAATATATGCTGGGTCAGTATCCTGCGGCGCAGCAGGAAATTGCCGAGCTTGAGCTAAAGGCTTTCGGCGCAAAGACACTTTTTGAACGTGCCGATGAGGAGTTAAAAGCGCTGGATAAAGAGATTTTCACTATAACCGAAGGTATGCCCGGCGATACCGAGGACGTGGAAAAGCGAGTGGCAGATATAGCCGCCGCAACGGAAAATGTTCTTAATGCCCGCTCCAGACTTGATACCGCAAAGGCGGTGCAGGAAGCGGCGTTCGCAGGCAGCGATCTTAAGAAGATAAGCGAGCTGGCGGAAAACGCAACCCAACCCTTGCATACCCGCGAGGAGTTGGAAAAAGCCCTTGGCTTTTTAAAGGATGAGGATGAAAAGCTTTTAAGCCTCTTGCGTGAAAGAGAAGGGGAACGAGGCAGAATTATCGGCGCAGGGGGCGATCCCGCTCTCATTCAGGCGCAAAGAGATTCCGTTGCCGCCCGTATCCGTTATCTTGAGCAATCGTACAATGCTGTGAATATTGCGTCAGAGGTTCTTAACGAAGCAGATAAATATATGCGAAGCATAGTTTCTCCCGCCCTTTCCCGTCTTGCAGGCAAATATATGTCTGCGGTTACCAAGGGAAAGTACGACAGAGTTTCTTTTGATACCTCTCTTATAATGTCTTACGAAACCGATTCCGGAACAAAGCATTCCGATTATATGTCCGCAGGTACGAGAGACAGCGCGTATATGTGTCTTCGTCTTGCTCTTATAGACCTTGTATTCTCCGAAACCCGTCCGCCTTTGGTGCTTGACGATGCGTTTGTCCGTCTTGACGGCGACAGGCTTTTGAATATGCTTGAGCTTGTTAAAACGGTTTCATCAAAAGGACAGGTGTTTATCTTCTCCTGCCACGACCGCGAAGAACAGATATTGGAGTCTACGGGTACCGAATATAACAGGATAGTGATCTGATGGATTTTAAAACACCGTTACAATACGTAAAAGGTATAGGCGAAGCACGAAGCAAGTGCTTCGCCAAACTTGGTTTATACACGGCAGGCGACCTTGTGTCCTTTTATCCCCGTACATACCAGTACAGAGGGGAAACCAAAAAGGTTTCCGACGTTATTGACGGTGAAGTGTGTTCAATGGTGCTTACCGTGGATTCCCCTATAAAAAGCGGCGGCGGAAAGGTACAGTATATCAAATTTTCCGCAGGGGACGATACCGGTACCGTAAATATAACCTTTTTTAACCAAAAATGGCTTTTAAAGGTGTTTTCCCAAGGGCGTGCTTTTCGTTTTTACGGTAAAGTAACCTTTGGCTTTTACGGAAAAGAAATGGTCTCTCCCGAGGTGGAACCCGTTCTCCACGGAAAAAAATTAAAAGACGTAATTCCCGTGTACCCGCTCACAAAAGGGCTTACGCAAAAAACGGTGTCTTCCGCGGTAAATAACGTACTTTATTTGTCCGAAGATATAAAAGACGTTCTTCCCGAAGATATACGTAAAAGATACGCGCTTCTTTCCGTGAAAGAAGCGGTAAAGCTTATGCACGCTCCCGGCAGCAGGGATGACGTTGCCAAGGCGCGCCGCACTCTTGCCTTTGAAGAACTTATAGTTTTTCAGACAGCGCTTCGTATTTCCCGCAGAGGTGTTTCTGCTTCAAAAGGGATAAAAATGTCCTTCAAAAACAGCGGTGTAAAATCCTTTTTTGAATCTCTGCCGTATTCCCTTACTTCTGCTCAGGAAAGAAGCGTTAAGGAAATACTGGGCGATATGTGCAAGGATACCCCCATGACCCGCCTTTTGCAAGGCGACGTTGGCAGCGGAAAAACCGCAGTAGCCGCGGCGGCTGTATATTTTGCCGCGAAAAACGGATATCAATCGGCATTTATGGCTCCTACCGAGATACTTGCTGCCCAGCACGCGAAAACGCTGGATAAAATGCTGGCGCCCTTCGGAATACGGGTAGGTCTGCTTACGGGCGGAATTACAAAAAAACAAAAAACAGCTTTGCGGGAAAATATCAAAAACGGCGCAGTTGACGTTATAGTCGGCACCAACGCGCTCATTCAGGACGCGGTGGAGTATCAGGCGCTGGGACTTGTTATAACCGATGAACAGCACCGCTTCGGAGTTATGCAGAGAGCGCGTCTTACGGAAAAGGGCGGAATAGGGGATATAAAACCTCATATGCTGGTAATGTCCGCCACTCCAATACCCAGAACCCTTTCGCTTATCGTATACGGCGATCTTGATATAAGCGTGCTTGATGAACTGCCTCCCGGAAGACAGAAGGTGGATACCTATCTGGTGGGAAGCGACAAACGCGAGCGGGTGTTCAGAATGATACGTTCCCGCATAGACGAAGGGAATCAGGCGTATATAATATGTCCTTTGGTGGAAGAAAACGAAGAAAGCGATAAACAAAGCGCAGAGGGCTATGCGGAAGCCTTGCGGAGAGGCAATTTTTCGGATATACATATCGGTATGCTTCACGGAAGAATGTCACCTGCGGAAAAAGACGAAGTAATGCGCGGATTTTCCAAGGGCGATATAAAAATACTCGTATCCACCACCGTTGTGGAGGTGGGTGTTGACGTGCCCAACGCAACTGTAATACTTATAGAAAACGCAGAATGCTTCGGTCTTTCCCAGCTTCACCAGTTGAGAGGGCGGGTAGGCAGGGGCAAGGATAAGAGTATGTGCGTGCTTTTATCCGACCACGCACAAGGCAAAACGGAAAACCGCCTTAAAATTATGTGCGAAACCAATGATGGATTTAAGATAGCCTCCGCAGACCTCGAGCAGAGAGGCCCCGGCGATTTCTTCGGCGAAAAGCAATCCGGCGAACTTGTCTTCCGCGTTGCGTCCGCGGCGGATATGAAAATGCTGGAGGAAGCGAAAAAGCTTTCCGAAGAGCTGTTTTCGGGAGGGCAGGCAAAATACCCCGAACTGTTTGCAAAGGCAAAGGATTTCGCTTCGGGAAACGAAAGAGGTAACAAGATCAGTTAATGAAAATAAATAACCACGATTTCAGATACGGGCTGTTTCTTGCGCCGATGGCAGGGGTTACGGATCGCGCATACCGCGCCCTTTGCGTGCGTTACGGAGCAGAACTGGTGACCACCGAATTGGTTTCCGCAAAGGCTGTGACTATGGGGGATGAGCGTACTTTCAGGCTGGCGTCCCTTACCGAAGACGAGCATCCTGCGGCAATACAGATATTCGGCTCCGACCCTTCGGTAATGGGAGAGGCGGCGTATAAGCTTATGAAGCTTTCTCCCGATATGATCGATATAAATATGGGCTGTCCTGTCCCCAAGATCGTCCGCAACGGTGAAGGATGCGCCTTGATGCAGGACGTTGAAAAAGCGGGCAGGATAGTAGAAAGCGTAGTCAAGAGCGTATCCGTACCGGTTACCGTAAAAATGCGCATAGGCATGGACGAAAACAGCCTTAACGCTCCGGAGCTTGCAAAAGTGTGCGAAGAAGCGGGAGCTTTGATGATAACCGTTCACGGCAGAACGCGAAATAAAATGTATTCCGGCACTTCCGATTGCGATGAAATACGCAGAGTAAAGAACGCCGTTTCAGTTCCTGTTATAGCTTCCGGTGACGTAGGGCTTACCCTCAAAGGCGATGAAGCGTATTCTCTTACCGGCGCAGACGGACTTGCCGTAGGCAGAGCCGCTATGGGCGCTCCCTGGATATTTGCGTATCTTAAGGACGATATTGACGGCGTGCCCCGCCGCGTTATCACCGACACGGAAAAGCTCTCCATAATAAAAGAGCATATAGACAGGCTGTTGTTTTTTGAGGGGGAACGGGCGCTTTGCCAGATGCGCATACATCTTGCCTGGTATACTAAGGGATTAAAAGGCAGTGCCGCTTTGCGCAGGAATATTAACACCGCGGTTACGAAAAATGATTTTTATTCTCTTGCGGAAAGTATTTTCGGGTAGTGTTGACATAACATTCGGCATATTACACTACACTTCATTTCAAGCTTTGTGCAGAGTGCTAAAATGCGTTTGCCGCAGTCGAAAAATGTTGACAAACAATTAATAAACCGTTAAAATACCGTTATGAGTGATTATACACTCGGGCGGTATTTTTTATTCCGCCTTAATTTAATTCAGGAGGTCTTTTATGGACAAGTTCTTCAAAATCTCTGAACGCGGTTCAAACGTGAGAACAGAGATAATTGCAGGCCTTACTACCTTCTTCGCAATGGCATACATTGTAGTTACCAATCCTAATCAGGTAGTTGGCTTTACCTTTGGCGGCCCTTACGATACTATTTGGAACGCTGTTTATATTGCATCCATACTCGTAGCGGTTGTCGGTACTTTGCTTTACGCACTCTATGCAAAACTTCCTTACGCACAGGCGTGCGGAATGGGTCTTAACTCGTTCTTCTTCGTTTCCTTTATTCTTCCCGCACTTCTTTCCGAAGGCGACCCTATAAAGGGATATCAGGAAGGTCTGTTTATTATTCTCCTTTCCGGTTTTGTGTTCCTTATACTCTCAGTTACCGGTGCAAGAGAATACATTGCAAAAGCACTGCCCGATTGTCTTAAAAAGGCTATCCCCGCAGGTATCGGTCTGTTTATCGCCTTCATCGGCTTCAAGAATGTTGGCATTATTCAGGAAAACCAGTATACTTTCGTTCAGCTTTTCGATTTCCACGGCGCTATGTACAACGAAGCAGGCGAATTTCTCGGCGCTTTCGAAGCGTGGAAGGTTATGGCACCCGTTGTACTCGCTCTTCTCGGCTTGTTCCTTATAGCTGTTCTTGATAAAAAGAAGGTTAAGGGTTCCGTTATTATTACCATAGTTGCCGTTACCGTTCTTTACTATCTCACCACCTGGACCGCTCCCTCCTTTGACCTTGGCAAGATCGGTCAGTCCTTCAAGGATTTCGGCGAAATCGGTATTATCGGCGCATTCAAGGGTTATACCATCTTCTCCGGCGGCGCAAGCGCAATTATAAACGCTATCGTTCTCGTTGTTACCTTTACTCTCGTAGATATGTTCGATACTATCGGCACTCTTTACGGTACCGCTTCCCAGGCAAATATGCTTGACGAAAACGGCGACCCTATCGACGTTAACAAGGCTATGGCTTGCGACTCTATCGCAACCTGCGCAGGTGCAGTATTCGGAACCTCTACTTGTACCACCTTCGTTGAATCCGCAGCAGGCGTTGCAGCAGGCGGCAGATCCGGTCTTACTTCTCTCGTAACCTCCATCTGCTTCTTCGTATGCTTGTTCCTCACTCCTCTTGCAGCTATCGTTCCCACATGTGCAACCGCACCCGCTCTTATCTACGTTGGCGTTCTTATGCTCAAGAACTTCTCCAAGGTTGATATGGACGATATCGCATCTGCAGTGCCCGCATTTATGGCACTCATTATGATGCCTCTTACTTACTCTATCTCCAACGGTATCGCAGTAGGCGCTATCTCTTACGTTCTTATCCGTCTCTTCACCGGTAAGTTCACCAAGAAGGATATAGTAGTTACCATCATCGGCATCCTCTTCCTTGCAAGATTCTTCCTTGTAACGATGTAAAACCGTTTTTTCATATCCCGTTTGGTGAAAAAATCCCAAACGGGATATTTTTTTGTTTACTTTTGGCATTATTTTTGGTATAATATACCTATCAATTTCCAAAGGGGAAAAACAAATGGATATTATTGCAAGAATAGCCGAAGAGCTCCGCATAAAAGCAACTCAGGCGGAGGCGGCTGTAAAGCTTATTGACGAAGGAAACACCATTCCTTTTATAGCTCGTTACCGTAAAGAAGCCACCGGCTCTCTTGACGATACCGTGCTTCGTGATCTTGATGAAAAGCTCCGTGCATACCGCGCAGTAGAGCAGAGACGAGAAGAAGTCCGCCGTCTTATAACCGAGCAGGAAAAAATGACGGATGAAATAAACGCAGCTTTGGATAAAGCAGTGACCGTTGCGGAAATAGACGATATTTACTGTCCTTACCGTCCCAAGCGCAAGACCCGCGCTTCCGTTGCGGCAGATGCAGGGCTCACACCTCTTTCCGAGCTTATGCTGGCGCAGGAAAAGGATGTGGATATCGTTGCGGAAGCGGAAAAATATCTTAATCCGGAAAAGAAAATAAACACCGCAGAAGACGCGCTTCACGGTGCTATGGATATTATTGCCGAAGGCGTTTCTGATAACGCATCCTTCCGTAAATGGATACGTGAATATACTATGAAAAACGGCTTCCTCGCCACAAAGGCAAAGACGGAGGAGGACAGCGTTTACCGTATGTATTACGACAGAAGCGAGCCTCTTAAAAAGCTGGTTTCCCACCGTATTCTGGCTATTGACCGCGGAGAAAAAGAAGGTTTTCTTTCTGTCAAGGTGGATGTAGATAAGGATTATATCGAAGGATATCTTATAGGACAGACCGTTTCCAAGCAGGTATGCTCCTCTACCCAGTATGTGAAAGACGCAGTTATAGACGGTTATGAAAGACTTATCGCCCCCTCTATTCAGAACGAAGTGAGAAGCGATATCACCGCATCCGCCCAGGAGCAGGCGATAAAGGTGTTTGGAGAAAACCTGCGCAATCTTTTGATGCAGGCTCCCGTAAAGGGCAAGGTAGTAATGGGCTTTGACCCTGCGTACAGAACCGGCTGTAAAATCGCTGTTGTTGGTGAAAACGGCGAGGTTCTGGATACCACCGTGGTATATCCCACTCCTCCCCAGAACCGTACCGAGGACGCAGAGCGTGTTCTTTCCGCTTTGGTAAAGAAATACGGTATTGATATAATTTCTATCGGTAACGGTACTGCAAGCAAGGAAAGCGAAATTTTCGTTTCTTCGCTTCTTCCCAAGCTCAACCGTCCCGTAAGCTATATTATGACTAACGAAGCAGGTGCTTCCGTTTATTCCGCATCCAAACTGGGCGCAGAAGAATTCCCGCAGTTTGACGTTTCCTTGCGCAGCGCCGTATCTATCGCCCGCCGTGTGCAGGACCCTCTTGCGGAGCTTGTAAAGATCGACCCCAAAGCTATCGGCGTGGGACAGTATCAGCATGATATGAACCCCAAGGAGCTTTCCGCTTCTCTTGACGGCGTGGTGGAGGATGCTGTTTCCTCTGTTGGTGTAGACCTTAACTCCGCTTCAGTTTCTCTCCTTTCCCGTGTTGCGGGTATTTCCTCCAAAACGGCAAAGGCTATATACGATTACAGAAATGAAAACCGCCTTTTTAATTCCCGTGAAGAATTAAAAAAAGTAAAGGGAATAGGTGATAAGGCCTTTACCCAGTGCGCAGGCTTTTTGCGTGTTTCCGAAAGCGCAGAGGTGCTGGATAATACCGCCGTCCACCCCGAAAGCTATGAATCTGCCCGTGCGCTTCTTAAAAAGCTGGGCTACAGCGAGCAGGATGTAAGAGAGCGCAAGCTTGAGGATATTAAAGCAAAGGCTAACCTTGTAGGTCTGGATTCTTTGGCAGAGTCTATCGGTGTAGGCGTACCTACGCTTACTGATATGATGAACGAGCTTACTAAGCCGGGACGCGATCCCCGTGATGAACTTCCCAAGCCTATCCTTCGTACCGACGCTATGGATATTTCCTCCCTTAAGCCCGGTATGGAATTTGTGGGTACGGTACGTAACGTTGCGGATTTCGGCGCATTCGTGGATATCGGCGTGCATCAGGACGGTCTGGTTCATATTTCCAAGCTGGCAAAAGGCTTCGTGCGCAGAGCGCAGGATGCCACTAAGGTAGGGGAGATAATCAAGGTCCGCGTTATCGAAGTGGACGTTGCCAAAAAACGCATTTCTCTTGAACGCGTTTTTGAAAAATAATTGACAATACGTATTAAAATATAGTATAATATCCTATCCTGACAGAAAGATTTGCTCTGACTGAAAGGCAAAGGTAAGAAATATATCCATATTCTTTTGCCGCGCCTTTCTTTTTGAAAGAGCGCGGTATTTTTTATGGAAACGAGAATTGCAGTAATAAGTATAATTGTGGAAAACAGCGAGTCTGCGGAAAAGATAAACTCTATACTCCACGAATACGGTGAATACATTATCGGCAGAATGGGTATTCCTTACCGCCGCAGAGGTGTGAGTGTTATCAGTATCGCTATGGAAGCGCCTCAGAATACCGTTGCCGCCCTTTCCGGTAAGATCGGAAAAATAGACGGCGTAAGCGTAAAGACCGCATATTCGGGAGCCGTTTTCAATGACTGAACTTGCATTTAAGCTTTTAAAAGAAAAAAAGCTTTCCCAAAAGGAATATAAAAACCTTATTTCTACTTATACTGCGGAGGACGCAGATGTGCTGGCAAAGGAAGCCTGCCGTATACGGGACGAAGTGTACGGGAAAAAGGTTTTTATCCGCGGACTTATAGAAATAAGCAACATTTGCAAAAACGATTGTTATTATTGCGGTATAAGAAAAAGCAATGCCCACTGTGTCCGTTACCGTCTTACCCACGAAGAGATACTAGAATGCTGTGAAGAGGGCTATAAATTGGGCTTCCGCACCTTCGTGCTTCAGGGCGGTGAGGACGGATACTATACCGATGATATTTTGTGCGGTATAGTAAGCGATATTAAAAAACGCTATCCCGATTGCGCTGTCACCTTATCGTTGGGTGAAAGGACCTACGAAAGCTATCTTGCCCTTTTTAACGCAGGGGCAGACAGATATCTTCTCCGCCACGAAACAGCGGATACAGAGCATTACAGCCGCCTTCATCCAAAGGAACTCACCTTTGAAAACCGTATGCGCTGTCTTAATGATCTGCGTGATATCGGTTATCAGGTAGGTGCGGGATTTATGGTGGGAAGCCCATACCAGACTGTGGATCACATAGCAAAAGACCTTTGCTTTATTCAGGATTTTAAGCCGGATATGTGCGGTATCGG
Organism: Clostridia bacterium; assembly: GCA_017537345.1. Classification (GTDB taxonomy): domain Bacteria; phylum Bacillota; class Clostridia; order Oscillospirales; family CAG-382; genus SFLA01. Next base: position 127,105 of record JAFYKY010000017.1, read on the forward strand.
TCCTTTTATCCCGCATAAGGATACACCATTCGGTGATTTTTCCGGTGGAAGTGCCGACCTTACCTGCTTTTTGCTTTCGGTAATACGCATTATACATCCCTGCGTGCTTCTTCCCGCCACTACTGCATTGGGTACTGTTTCTGAAGACGGAAGGGAAAGAGGTATTCTTTCCGGCGCAAACGTAGTAATGCCCAATTTATCACCTGCGTCTGTACGCAAAAAATACCAGCTATACAATAACAAGCTTTCTGACGGAGCCGAATCCGCCCAATGCTTGCAACAACTCAAAGAACGTGTCGCTTTAACCGGCTGTGAAATAACGGTTGACCGAGGCGACGTTAAGAAAGGATAAATATTATGGCAAATTATAATCCCGCATCGTTGGATCCCGCTGAGTTTATCAATAACGAGGAGATTCTGGCTACGATCGAATATGCGGAGCAAAACAAAAACAACATTCCTCTTATAGATTCCATCCTGCAAAAGGCACGCCCCGTTAAAAACGGAAACGGTTGTACTTGCCAAGGACTTACCCACAGAGAGGCATCCGTGCTTCTTGCTTGCGATATTCCCGAAAAGATAGAGGAGATATACAAGATAGCAGAGGAGATCAAGCAAGCATTTTACGGAAACCGTATAGTTATTTTCGCTCCTCTCTATTTGTCCAACTACTGCGTAAACGGCTGTGTTTACTGCCCTTATCACCTTAAAAACAAGCATATCGCCCGTAAAAAGCTTACACAGCAAGAGGTAGAAGCAGAGGTTATCGCTTTGCAGGATATGGGACATAAGCGTCTTGCCATAGAAGCAGGGGAGGATCCCAAGAACAATCCTATCGAATACATACTTGAATGTATAAACACCATTTACAGCGTTAAGCACAAAAACGGAGCTATCCGCAGAGTAAACGTAAATATTGCCGCTACTACCGTGGAAAACTACCGCAAGCTTAAGGACGCCGGTATCGGCACCTACATTCTGTTCCAGGAAACATACCACAAGGAAAGCTATTTAAAGCTTCACCCCACGGGACCCAAGCACGATTACGATTACCACACCACCGCAATGGACAGAGCTATGGAGGGCGGTATTGACGACGTGGGACTTGGTGTTCTCTTCGGGCTTGAACTGTATAAATACGAGTTCGCAGGTCTGCTTATGCATGCGGAACATCTTGAGGCGGCTCACGGTGTAGGACCTCACACTATAAGCGTACCCAGATTAAAGCGGGCTGATGATATCGATCCCGATGAATTCGATAACGGTATTTCCGATGAAATGTTTGCAAAGATCACTGCCTGCATTCGCCTTGCCGTGCCTTATACCGGTATCATTATTTCCACCCGTGAAACAGAGGAAACCCGCAGTAAACTCCTACGCTTGGGTGTTTCTCAGGTAAGCGGCGGATCCCGTACCTCTGTCGGCGGTTATACCACAGAAGAGCGTCCTCACGATACTGAGCAGTTTGACGTATCCGACCAACGATCTTTGGATGAAGTGGTTAAGTGGCTTATGGACAACGGACACATTCCTTCCTTCTGTACCGCTTGCTACAGAGAGGGCAGAACGGGCGACCGTTTTATGAGCCTTTGCAAATCGGGACAGATAATCAACTGCTGTCATCCCAACGCACTTATGACACTTTCCGAATATCTTGAAGACTACGCTTCCCCCGAAACCAAGGCTGTGGGCTACAAGATGGTAGAAACCGAGCTTGAAAAGATAACCAATTTTAAAGTAAAAGATATAGCAATTCAGAATATTACGGATATCCGTGCTTCCAACAGACGTGATTTCCGCTTCTGATAGGAGAAAATATATGTCTTTAAACCAAACTGTTTCGGGAGAAAGATTGCATATAGGCTTTTTCGGGAAAAGAAACGCAGGTAAATCCAGCCTTGTAAATGCTGTTACGGGGCAGGAGCTTTCCGTGGTTTCTGATGTGGCGGGCACCACCACAGACCCCGTTAAAAAGGCAATGGAGCTTTTTCCCATAGGACCGGTGCTTATTACCGATACTCCCGGATTTGACGATATCGGCGATCTAGGCGAAAAGCGTGTGGAAAAAACCTTGCGTACCCTTGCTTCCACCGATCTTGCGGTGCTTGTTGTTGACGGAACCGCAGGCTTTACTCCAGAAGACGAGCAAGTGCTTGCCTTGATAAAAGAACGGGGCGTGCCCTATCTGGTGGTGTATACAAAAGCCGATCTGGGCAAAGCAAATATTACTCACGATGGTGTTTCGGTTTCTTCTCAAACCGGCGAAAATATAGAAACGCTTAAAACTCTATTGGGAAAATCCAAAGTAAAAAAGCAGGAAAAATATATTCTGCGGGATCTGGTTTCGGAAGGGGATACGGTAGTGCTGGTTATGCCTATCGACGAATCCGCCCCCAAGGGAAGACTTATCCTCCCTCAGCAACAAACCTTAAGAGAACTTTTGGATAACCATTGTATTCCCGTTTGCTGTCAGGATACGGAAGTTAAAGCAACGCTTGCCGCTTTGAAAAATCCGCCCAAGCTTGTTATAACCGATTCCCAAGCCTTCGGCAGAGTTTCAAAGGATGTGCCCGAGGATGTTATGTTAACCTCTTTTTCCATACTTTTTGCCCGTTATAAAGGAGATCTGCTTTCCCTTGTTTCGGGAGCAAAAGCGTTAAAAGGCTTGAAGGACGGCGACAAAGTGCTTATCTCCGAAGGCTGTACCCACCACCGCCAGTGCGGTGATATAGGCAGTGTGAAGATACCCGCATGGATACGTAAATACACAAACGCGGAGCCTGAACTCGTTTTTTCTTCGGGAAATGATTTTCCCAAGGATCTGTCGCAGTTTTCTCTGGTTATCCATTGCGGCGGATGTATGCTTAACGAAACCGAGATGGGGTACAGAATGTCCCTTGCAAAACAGCAGGGAATACCAATGGTCAACTACGGTGTCGCCATCGCTTGTATGAACGGTATCTTAAAGCGAAGCCTTGAACCGTTTCCCGAAGCTTTGTGCTTACTCGAATAAATTAGAAGGTGTCCGAATTATGTTAACGGACACCTTTTTCTTAATTACCAAAACTCTCTTATAGAGCGAGCTTTTCTCGACAACGAGGGTGTTGTGTGCTGTAATGAATTTGTGCTATACTACATGCGGAAGCAAGAGCTCGGCTTACTAATATAAATGAGGAATTGATATGAACGATATAGGAAAAAGAATAAAAGAGCTGCGAAAGAAAAATGATTTCACGCAAGAGAAATTGGCAGATTTTCTCGGCGTAAGTTATAAGGCGGTTTCAAAGTGGGAGTGCGGTGTTTCCGTTCCCGATATCTCGCTTATCATCTCACTTGCAAAGTTATTCCGTGTTTCTACCGATGATTTGCTTGGCGTAAATGTTGCGGATGAAGATGCACGTCGTGATGAGATCGAAGCTATGTATAAGAAAACTTGGGAAACGGGGGATTTGGAAGAACGTCACCGTGTTGCAAAGATTGGAGTTGCTGAATTTCCCGGTGATATGAAGTATGTGGGTTGGCTTGGCTGGACAACGGCAATGCTCTCGTTCTCGTATGCGGATGATGAAACGTATAGGGCAGAACAAGAAAAAGCTATCAAACTATTTGAACGTGTAATCGAAAATGCTATGGATGAACGTATCAAAGCAAGTGCTATCCAAGGAATCGTACAGTATCTTTCATTCAGAGGGCGGGATGCTGAAGCGTTCGAATATGCAAAACAGTATCCCGAAAACTATTCTATGAGCAGAGAAGATGTTATGCTGACTTGTCTGCATGGCGAAGAAAAAAAGATCCTTACTCAGAAAATGCTTGATAGACATCTATCGGATATGTTGAATCTTATTGAATGTAAATCTATGGAGGCTTGTATTGCTCAAGAGCAGGTTATCAATGCAATAATTCCTGATGGAAATTATCTGTATTATAATACTTTCCTTGTTGACAACTATGTTTCTCGCGCTGTATTCTATATGAGAGATAACGAAACGGAAAAAGCGATGGATGCTTTGAAAACAGCTCACAAATTTGCCATTGATTACGATTCATTCTTGAGCGATCATCAGACATATCGTTTTACGAGTCCGTTCCTTAATGCAGAGGAACGCAATACTGCAGATATATGCCGTTCCGGGACCTCTACACATAAGGAAGATCTTATCGAACGTGTGAAACGCTCGGGTTTTGATGCACTCAAAGACCGTGAAGATTTTAAAGCACTATTAAAGTAAATATGTAATTAAGGAACCGTGCGGAGACTTGTACGGTTCCTTTTCTCAATTCGGTTGAGCTTCTCAATGAAAATTATAAATTTCGGTTATTGTTTTACCATAATGTTTTGATATAATAAAATCGTAGCTACAATAATTTGAGAAAGGAAAAACAATTATGGACGTTAGTCTTGCAGATAAATTAAAAGAACTTCGTAAAGCAAAAAAGATATCCCAAGAAAAGCTCGCCGAATATCTCGGCGTATCTTATCAAGCGGTGAGCAAATGGGAAAACGGCGTTACTTCTCCCGATGTTTTGTTGCTTCCGGATATCGCTCGATATTATGGAATTACTGTTGATGAGCTTTTGCAGGTAGAAAAGCTCGACGAGAGAGATTATTTCGAAGAATGTAGCCGACGCTCTGAAGAACTGTTCCGGGACGGTAAAAGAGAAGAAATTATTCCGATCTGGCTGGAAGCGTACAAAAAGATGCCGAACAATGCCGAAGTGAAGGAAATGCTGATGTCGGTTTATTTCGATACTGATAAGGTGAAATATCAGAAGGAAATCATAGAACTCGGCACAGAACTGTACAACACACAAAATGATGATATGCTGGACAGCTACTTCAAAGGGCAGGCAATCGGACAGATATCACGTACTTATTACGAAAACGGAAATGTGGAAAAAGCAAAGGAATGGGTCAGAAAAGCACATTCGATTATGCACTCTCAGGAAATGATGTTTATGCAGATCGAAGAAAACGAAGAATGGCTGGTCGGTGATTTCCGTTTTGCAAACCACTGGTATTTTGATAAACTGTTCTATATGGCGATGCGGCTGAATCAGGTAGGAGTAAAAAACTTTGGAGAAGATTACGTTCAGAAAGTCGAAAAAGCAGTCGCGGATATCTACGAAACCGTATTTCCGGAGGATGACATGGGGTTTGAAACCCTGCAGCATCTCTGTATTCTGCACCAGTGCGTTGCGGAAGACGAAACGGTTCTCGGAAAAGATGAAGCGATTATAAGAAAGCATCTTTCGCGTGCGGTGGAATGTGCCGTTAAGTCAAGGACAGTGAAAGCGCATGTGCTTACGCATCCGTTGGTGTACGGTTGGAAGGTCGCAGATGGTCCATCCGATAACATGCAGCTTGTTCGAAATTTGAGATCAGAGTTGATGTGGGAATGCTTTGACGAATACCGGAGCAAAGATTGGTTCATTGGTTTGGTTTCACAACTTGAAAACATCGAATAATATCGTTCAAGGGAATGACGAACGTCAAAAACCGCCCGTTATACGGGCGGTTTGTTATTGCGGCGATGTTTTATTTTTAATTTTTAAAACTATAATATAACCGATGTGAAGTACGGTAAACAGCAACAGCGCAGATGCAAAATCAATAACCGAATGCTGCTTTATAAACATGGTGGAAAGGCATATAAGAACGCACAGAGTTACGCTGGCAATATTTATCCAAAGCTTTGTCGCCTTGCACCGAAGCATAGCCGCCGCCAGCACTACCGAACCGTAAACGTGCATGCTGGGGAATACCAGTCTCGGCGGTGTATCGCAGGAATAAATAAAAGCGGTGAACTTTGTAAGCAGATTGCTTCTTCCCAGATTTTCTATAAGGCTTTCATCTCTTATTATCTGGGTGGGGAAAATGGTGTTGCCGCCAAGACAAATTACCATTCCGATGATCGTCATCAAAGCAAGATACATATATTCCTTTTTGCTGCCGTTGCGCGCAAGGTAAACGTTAACGAACAGTATGTAGGGATACCACAAAACGTAGGGGATAATGAACAATTCGCAAAAAGGGATAAGATTATCTATGCTGTTGAAGGGTATCATAATAATTTCGTTTCCGAACAACGAAAACCTTAACGCCACCTGATACCAAGCGATCTGAACGAACCAATATAACGAAAGCAGAGTATAGGGCTTTTCTTTGAAAAATCTATATAACTTCATTTTTATTCTCCTTGTCGAAAAACATTATAACTCCGCTTTCCGTAAAAATCAATATCAGGTTGACAAATTCCATCCTTTGGTGTAAAATACACAAAGCACGCCTCCGTAGTTAAATGGATATAACAAGCCCCTCCTAAGGGCTAGTTATGGGTTCGATTCCCGTCGGGGGTGCCAGAAAAAAGCACTTCGTTCGAAGTGCTTTTTTCAACGATGTGTTCCGCAAGCGGAACGTGATGTACCTTCGGAAGTGATGTGCGCGTGGCGCGTGAGGACGCGGAACACATCACTTCACTTTGCGTAAGGGCGCAAAACATCACTGTGCCGTAAGGCGCAACATCACTTTGGCGAAGCCAAAACTTAACTAAAAGAGAGTTGCAATTTCATCCTACGAACCCAAAAAGAAAAGTGCCTCTTATGAGGCGCTTTTTTGTCAATGATTATGAAGACGGCAAAATTTCCTTTTATTGCGAAAACTTTGATATCTTCGAAAATTGAGATAATTATTGAATTTTACTTCAAAACGCAAAAAATCCGAGTCGCCAGACTCGGATTTTATTTTACTCTATATAGCTTTTCGCTGTTCTATATATCAATAAATCACCAAGATAGTAGAACAATTCCCGAAATAAGCGAAATGTGTTCTAATATTGCGTTATTGAAATTATGTTTGTGCTATTATAAAATATATACACAGCAGAGCTCGCTGAATATCTATTTAGGAGTTTATTATGGGACTTAATCTTTCGGAAAATATTAGGAAAAACAGACGTGAAAGTAATCTTTCGCAAGAAGCATTCGCCGAGCGACTTGGTGTAAGTTTTCAAACTATAAGCAAGTGGGAAAGAGGAGAGTGCTATCCTGACATTGAAATGCTTCCCCAAATTGCGAATTTTTTTGGCATTACGATAGACGCTTTGATGGGAGCAGATCAATGCCAAGAAAAGGAATATGTGAATACGCTTCAAGAAGAATTGCGCAAATGCGATCTTATGCGTGATGAAGCGGAATTGGTACGTAAAGCCGAGGAAGGACTCCGCAAGTACCCGAACAACAACTTGTTGATGGCATGGATTGTATATGGTGCTCAAAATATCAATCCCCAGAGAAGTATCGAACTTGGTGAATATCTTATGGCCAATTGCCGAAATCCCCATATTTTGAATTGGGCAAGAGCAGAACTCTGCTATGCCTATTATAAAGCGGGACGGCAGACTGATGGAATTGAAGCTGCTCGCAAATTGCCTGCAGTTTCGCAAACCCGTCAAGCAGTCCTGTCCGATCTTTTAACAGCCAAAGAACAAGTAACACATATTTTAGAAACAGACATCGCAAAGGTTTGTTACCGATTTAAAACATCAATATTAAAACTGCTCGATCATTATACACCGCAAGAACAAGTAGTTCTCTTGAAGAAAAGTATCGCACTTTATGATGTGGTATTTGAATGCGATGATAACGTATCTGCGCTGAAAGCAAAGGCAGACTCATGCATTAGAATAGCGGAAACATTTATCCGTTTGGGCAATAAGGAAGAAGCACGTGTTTACATTGATAAGGCGTTGTCCGGTGCAGCAATACACGATACTATTCCTTATGGTACACAATGTCGATCTGTTTTGTCCGGTTGTGAAAAGTATGGGTATAATGTTTTGCAATCAGGAAAGCTGGCTCATCCATATGGGAAACTTAAGGAAACAATTATTGCTTCGTTAAAATCAAAGTCAATTTTCGATGATATTATATCAGATATCGAAACGTGAAATTTTTGTTTCAAAAGCCTCCGACGAGTAAAATCCTTGTCGGAGGCTTGTCATATTTTTATTCTTCCTAAAGAGCACCACTCTCGATGGTGAGCAAGTTCGCACTTGCGGGGGACTATTGCTTTTTGCTGTTTCTATATCCTTTTTTGCCTGTCTTTCTCAATTTATCTTTCCTGATTTAAGGAACAACCATAATTGCAGATTATTTCATTAACATCTAATATCGTAAGGTTGTTATGCTTTGTACATAGTTTGGAAAGCTTAACAAAATCCTCAAATTGCATATGGGGATACACCTCCAAGCACAATGCGTATGATCCTGCCACGTGCGGAATGGTCCAACTTTCCGATACATATTTACTCCAGTGTATATAATCGTTGTTAGTGTTATTGTTCGCTGATGTGCGTCTTGAAGAAGGTACAAAACACAATGAGTTGAAATAATCTGTAAATCCTTTTCTGTTTTTATTACTTTCGTAATTATCAATTTGCCATTGATTTAACAGAAATTCCCCTTTTTCTTGATATCTAATATAGTCCACACCATAGAAGTTGTGCCCAAAACTTGTTGCGTCAATTAATGTACAACCTGTTTTTTTGAGTTCACACTCCAAAAAGTCTCTTGTCAGTTTCTGTTCATTTGTGAAAGGGGCAGATAAACTGACAATTCGGATGGGTTCTTGGTTTGTTTTGTTATAATCAATGACTTTTTGTAAAGCGATTAATTGATAATTATAGTAATCATAGATCGGAGAGGTTTTGTTCGGTATTGCAAAATAAACAAGCTTTGATTCTGTGGCAACTCCACAAGTTGCTCCGCTCAGAAAACTTGCGCAAGCGATACCGTGGAAATCTGTTCTTAATGTTTCGGGAATGTCGGGAAGAACTTCTATGTACTCTATTCTGTTTTGAAATTCTATATGGTTTTTATTGATCGGTCTATCAATTACCGCAACCTTGACTCCCTTTCCGGTGAGCTTTCCGGAATTTATTAAGTTTGATTTTCCATCCTCCAATACCGCAGAAGCTTGTGCTCCCCATTCGCTCGGAAATGTTGTTTCGGTATTAAAACACATTTCTGATAATTCGGAAAGACTATTCAATGCAATTTTATTATTTGTCAGATTTCTGTAGCAAAGCTGCCATATTCCTTCCCGGGAAAACGGATCAATACAATTATAATAATCTGCTGTTATGATGTCTGGAACATCAAACATTGTTATAACGGATTTCATTGTCCTACAATTCCTTTTGCCGTTTCTATATCCTTCTTCACCTGCTCGGCAAGCGATTCCACCGAATCGAATTTCTTTTCTCCTCGAATAAAGCGCAAAAACTCTATCTTTATTTCGTTTCCGTAAATGTCTTCACCGAAATCGAAAATAAAGTTTTCGGCGCGGCGCTGTTTGTCTTCTACTGTGGGATTGGTGCCTATATTGGTAATACCGTAGTAGAACTTTCCGTCAAACTCCGTTTTGGTAAGATAAACTCCGTCCTTTGGAATTACTTTGTTTTTTGGAAGATTTACGTTTGCAGTGGGGAATCCCAAGGTTCTGCCAAGCTTTTTTCCGTTTGTTACGGTGCCGCTTATACTGTACGGTCTTCCCAAAAGTCTGCTCGCCTTTTCGGGGAAGCCGTTTTCTATATATTCCCGAATTCTGGTGGAGCTTACCGTTTCGCCGTCAACGCTTATTTCTTTGGATATTTCCACGGAAATATCATGCTTTTCACAAAGCTGTTTCAGCTCTTCCGGTGTACCTTTGCCACCGGCGCCAAAGCTATAGTTAAACCCGCAAAACACCTTTTCTGCGTTAAGATTTTCTTTAAGCACGGTGTTTACAAAATTATCTTTTGTAAGTCCTTTTACATCCTCCGAAAAGGGGAATGCTATAAGTATATCAACCCCCAGCGTTTCAAAAAGGGCTTTTCTTTCGTCATTGTCGGTTATGGAAAGAGCTGACTTTTTGGGAGAATTAATGAATGTCCATACAACAGCGGGAATATTATTTTCACGGCTGTACTTTACCGCGTTTTCTATAACCGTTTTGTGACCAACGTGCACTCCGTCAAAAAAGCCCAAAGCCACGGCGGTCTTACAGTTTAATTTTGCAAACGGTGCGTTATATACGGTCATTCCTAATCCTCCTTTCAAAATTCGGTTTAACCGTATTATATACACTTTGTTTCAAAAAGTCAATTGCTCTGCAAAGACACAGTAAATATAAAATAAATTATGTGTTAAATTATTACGAAAAACCACCTATCTTGTTGACTTTTGGAGTTTTGAGTTGTATACTGTTATGACTAATATTAATAAATAGGAGGGATCTTTTTGCTTTTACCCGCCTTTACCGAACTTAAAAGAAACTTGAAAAAGGATTTTTCTTCGCTCCCTGTCATAAAGCTGGGCATTATCGGCGATTGCGCCACCCAGCATATCGCTGTCGCACTTCGCGGCTGGGGATATGAAAAAGGTATAAATTTTGATATTTTCGATTCCGATTACAACCAGATAGATGCGCAGACCATGGACCCCGCCTCCGAGCTGTATTCCCACGGCTGTGCCTACGTTGCCGTTATTAACTGCACGGATAAATTGTTTATGCGCTTTTGCGAAACTCCGCTGGACAGCCGCAAGGATTTTGCGCAGACCGTGTGTGAATCCATTACCGCCGCTTGGAGCAGAATTTCCGCAAACAGCAAATCCCGTATAATTCAGTTTAACTTTCCCGTGTGGGATGACCGGATATTCGGTGATTTCGGCGCAAAAACAGTAGATTCCTTTGCGTACCAGACAAGAAAGCTTAATTTCCTCCTTGCCGAAAAAAGCGGTGAATACAAAAACGTATTTATTTGCGATATCGAGGGAATTCAGAGCAGAGTAGGGGAAAGTGCATTGCGGGATAACAAGATGTTCTGCATTGCCAAAATGCCCTTCCGCACCGATATCCTTCCCCTTATTGCAAAGAGCATAACCGATATCGTTCTTTCCGCAGAAGGCAAAATCAAAAAATGCGTGGTTCTTGATCTTGATAACACCCTTTGGGGCGGTGTTGTGGGCGATGACGGCACAGACGGTATTCAGATCGGCGAGCTGGGAACGGGACACGCATTCACTCACTTCCAGCTTTGGCTTAAAGAGCTTAAAAACCGCGGAATAATTCTTTGCGTGTGCTCCAAAAATAACGAAGAAAACGCAAAGGATCCCTTTATAAACCATCCCGAAATGGTGCTTCGTCTTGAGGATATTTCTGTTTTCGTTGCCAACTGGCAGGATAAAGCCAGCAATATCCGCTATATTCGCGACGTGCTGAATATCGGTATGGACAGTATGGTGTTCCTTGACGATAACCCCTTTGAGCGTGAAGCGGTGCGCAGTCTTATTCCCGAAATAACCGTACCCGAGCTTCCCGAAAATCCCGAAGAATACGTGGATTTTCTCCGTGCAGAAGGCTTGTTCGGAACCGCTTCCTATTCCAAGGAAGACCGTATGAGAACCGACCAATACCGTGCAGAGGCAGAAAGAGTTTCTCTGCAGAGCAAGTGTGCGGATTACGATGATTATCTTAAGAGCCTTGAAATGGTGGCAGAGGCAAAAGCCTTTGATGCCTACCATTTCCCGAGAATAGCACAGCTTACCCAGCGTTCCAACCAGTTCAATCTCCGCACGGTAAGATATACCGAGCAGGAAATTGAGGATATCGCTAAGGATGATAAATATATAACTGTTTATTTTACCCTCAAGGATAAATTCGGCGACCACGGACTTATCTCCGCCGTTATTATGGAAAAGCGGGAGGAATGTCTTTTTGTAAACACCTACCTTATGTCCTGCCGTGTGCTTAAGAGGGGAATGGAAGAGTTCATCATCAACACTATGGTGGAAACTGCAAGGGATGCAGGCTACAAAAAGGTTGTGGGTGAATATATCAAGACCCCTAAAAACGCAATGGTAGCCGATATTTACGAAAAGCTGGGCTTTACTCCCAACGGTGATAATACCTTTACCGCAGATACGGATAGTTTCAAATTCAATAAAACACACATTCAGAAAGGTGATATATAAAATGAACGAGATATACGAAAGATTAAACCAAGTTTTTGCCGATGTATTTGATGAAGACGTTACCGTTAACGCTTCCACCACGGCAGACGATATAGAAGATTGGGATTCTCTTACCCATATTACTCTTATTTCCGCTATCGAAGAAGAATTCGGTATGAAGTTCAGTATGAAGGAAGTTGTGGGAATGAACAACGTGGGTGAGCTTGCAGAAATCGTTGCCGCACGCAGAAAGAGGTAATTTTTAAAAATGGTATTTTCAAGTCCGTTTTTTGTATACATTTTTCTGCCCCTCTTATTGCTTTTATACTACGTAGGTAAAAGCAGTACCTGGCGCAGAGGAATACTTTTGGTATTTTCCCTTTTCTTCTACGCTTGGGGCGAGCCGGTATATCTGTTCTTAATGCTGTTTTCGGCGCTTATAAACTATATATTCGGTCTTCTGGTCGGCGCGGGAAAAACTCCCGCCGCCCGCAAAGCCGCCGTTGCGGGGGGAGTAATATTAAACCTTGCAATGCTGGGCGTGTTCAAATACGCAGGCTTTGCTGTGGAATCGATCAACGCTGTTCTGGGCTTATCAATTCCCGTTCCCGCCATCGTTTTGCCTCTGGGTATAAGCTTTTATACCTTTCAGGCTATGACCTACGTTATAGACGTTTACCGCGAAAATTGCGCGCCCCAGAAATCTTTTCCCAGACTGCTCCTGTTCATAACCTTCTTCCCTCAGCTGGTGGCAGGTCCTATCGTACGTTATACGGATATAGAGGACCAGCTTGAATACCGCCGCGTTTCCGCAAAGGAGATAAACGACGGTCTGTACAGATTCGCCATCGGTATGGGTAAAAAGGTCGTGTTTGCAAACACCTGCGCATTGGCGGCGGAAAACCTTTTTGCATCCACCGCAGGTCCCACCGTTTTAAGCAGCTGGGCGGGAGTTTTGTTTTACGCTTTGCAGGTTTATTTCGATTTCTCCGGATATTCGGATATGGCGATAGGACTGGGCCATATGTTTGGCTTTACCTTCCCCGAAAACTTTGACCACCCCTACATATCCAAAAACGTCACCGAATACTGGCGTCGTTGGCATATGACTTTGGGCGGCTGGTTCAGAGATTACCTTTTCTATCCCGTTATGCGTTCAAAGCTTGTTACCAAGCTTACAAGATCCCTTAAGAAATCGGGACACAAGACCGCGGCAAAGAATCTGCCCACCATTATCGCACTTACCGTAGTCTGGTTTTCCACCGGTCTTTGGCACGGCGCAAGCTGGAACTACGTGCTGTGGGGCGTTTATTACGGTGCTTGGCTTATTCTTGAAAAGTTTATTCTGGATAAAGCCTATAAACGTCTGCCGGATATGCTGTCCACAATCATTCAGCGTGTGTCCTTTGTGTTTATCACCTTGTTTGGCTACGCTATCTTTTATAACGAAAAGAATTTGTTTACAAAGCTCGGTCATTATTTCGGAATAGGCACAACGGGCTTTACCAACGTGTACTCCGAATCTATGATATACGAAAACGGTCTGCTTCTTATAGTTTCGCTCATAGCTTGTACGCCTATTGCCGCATTCATTATGGGCAAGATCCGCGCAAAGCTTAACGTGTCACTGGGCGAAGAAAAAGCGTATACTGTTGACCGTGTATTTAAAACCGTAGTTATTATCGCATTGTTTGCTCTCTGCACCGTGCGTCTTGCAGGGGATTCTTATAACCCCTTCATCTACTTTAAATTTTAGAAGGGCGGTGGGAAAATGAGAAATAATAAATTTATAGACGAATTGGTTTTATTTATTTTCGTAATCCTGCTGGGCTCTGTGGCAATACTCAATCTGTGCCAGACAGAGCGCCCCACCGTTTCGGAAATAGAAAACCGCAATCTTGCAACAATGCCCGATTTCACTTGGGATACATTCTTAAGCGGCAAATATTTTGCAGATATAGCCGATTTCGTTTCGGACACCTTTATCGGCAGAGAAACGCTGGTTTCTCTTTCCAAAAAAATGGATACCCTTAAATCTCTTTCCATAATTTACGAAAGAGAGGGAATGACGGTAATTATCGACCCGAACGCAGGTCAGGGAGAAAAAGAGGAAAGCGACGATTTCAGTTTGCCCGAATTTTCTCTGCCTCCCATTCCTCCCGAAGAATCCGACGTTTCCGATGAAAGTGATATTTCGGGTGATGAACCCGTAATAATCCCCGTAAAGCTTTCCGCAGAAAGCGCCACCTTTACTGCGGGCGCAACCTATCTGCTTTCCGCAACTGTAGGCGAGGGATATGAAAATCTCGTATGGTCTGTTACAGGGGATTCCGGAATTTCTATCGTTGTTAATAACGATGGCTCCGTAACCGTTAAGGGCGATTCCGCAGGAAACGCAATCGTTACTGCCACCGTTAACAAGGACGGAGAAGCCTTCAGCGCCGAGTGTGTGATCACCGTAAACGCGGTAGTCATAGCGCCTACGGAACAGCCGGCGGAATTCCTGCCCAGCGGACTTATCATCTATAAGGGTGCGGCGTATTCACAGTCCTTCTTCTCCGCAACCTATGCGCCCAGATACGCGGCGATCTACGAACGGTATGCCCAGATGTTCCCCGATACACGTATGAACGTGGTTATTGCGCCTTTGGCTACCATCACGATCACGGATCCCGAGGTAAGCTCAAAGATCTCCGATCAGGCGGCTATACTTGATAAAATGGAAGCGGAAATTGTCGGCGACGTTAACTTTGTAAACCTTAAAAACGTATATCTGGAGCACGCAGAGGAATATCTCTTCTTCAAGAGCGACCATCATTGGACCCACAGAGGCGCGTACTACGCATATTCGGAGTTTATAAAATCCGTTGGTATGACACCTACTCCTATCGAGGATTTTGATGTGGAGATAATTACCGATAAATATATCGGTTCTATGTACGGCTATACAGGCGATGAGCGTGTAAAGAGCTTTTACGATACTATCGAAGCTTATATGCCCAACAAAGAACTTACAATGACGATCTTCCGTAACGACGGTAAGTCTTCAACCCATAATTTCTGTATCAACACGGGAATTAAGGGATACACGGCATTTATCTCCGGCGACCATCCCTATATGGTTATCAACGTGCCGGAAAATCCTCAGGATAAGTCCATTCTGGTTATCAAGGATTCCTACGGCAACGCCTTCGTACCCTATCTTACCGAGCATTACGGAAACATTATCGTCATCGACCCCCGCCACGTGGATATGAATATCTACGAGGAATTCAAGGATTACGGTCTTACCGATATAGTGTTTATGGTAAATACCTCCTCAGGTAATACCAAGCCTTGGTATAATTATCTGGTTAATCTTATTGACTGATAAAAACGCAATACCGAAAATCGGAGGTTTCGTATGAACAGCAGCGAACTTATCAACAAATGGCTTTCCACTTTCGGCGAAGAAGCCGATGAAGATGTTATCAAAGAACACGTGACAGCACCGTGCAATCATCTTTGGCATTTGTTTACTTGGGGTGAGGTTCCTTGCCTTGAAGGCGACGAGGCAAGAGAGGCTTTTGATGAACTGCAATATACCGAAGCGATCAGATTTTGCAACGGAGTGTCTTGCAGTATTGATAATATCAGTATTGTTGGCAAGCTTTCTGCCAAGGCACTTGATGAAGACTTAACCCGTGATGTATATATTGTTGCTACGGATTTTTCGTGGACGTACGTTCGTACACATGAGCGTGATAAGTGGAGTGGATGCGGTCCATTCTTTTGTGCAATAGAATCCGATATTTGATATTATCGCAGTATATTGAACTAAATAATAAAAACAGCAGTCTGTGCAAGACTGCTGTTTTTTCGTGTATCAATATTATTGGAATACGAACATCAAATGCATGGGGTGGAGGTAATATTCACCGTTTACGGAATAAACGATAAAGGTCGCTTCCTTGGGGTCTGTAGAGCCGCTGAAGCCCTCTATAACGTAAGAAACCGTAAGGGACAGTATTTCATCAACCTCTCCGTCCGGCTCGAACGCGCCGGTGTAGGTGGCGTCTGCAGGGAAGTCCTCAAGGGCTTCCTTTTTCACCTCCGTAACCGAAACGGAAGTAAAGGCGCCGCAGGCATCCTTGTTATAATCCTTGGTGGATGCCAGAACGTCGGAAACAGAGGTAAGCAGGTCCGTATCGGAGATTATGGTGTAATACTCCTCAAGCTCCGCAATATATTTGTCCTCAAAAGCGCTTAAGTATTTTTCTGCGTCACCGCTTTTAACGGCATCCGCAAGGGTGTTTACAGGCTCGCCGTACCCGCCGCTCAAGGTAGAAGCGCAGGAGACCGCGGTAAACGCCAGAATAACTATAAGGGTTATTAAAGCCGTTTTTTTCATTCTTCATCGCCCGCCTTTGCATTAAGCTTCATTTCCGCAAATTCTTCGGGAGTAATAAGAATAGCGCGTTTTTTGGTGGTGGGATCAAATTCACCGATCACACCGCTTCTTTCCAGCTTATCAACTATTCTTGCCGCCTTTGCGTAGCCGAGAGAAAGTCTGCGCTGAAGCAGGGAAGTGGAGATGGTGCCGTATTCCAAAGCCACCTCAATAGCCTTGAGCTTGATAGGATCGTCCTTATCGTCATCCTCGGCGCCGCCCTCTTCTTCAACGGCAACCTTCTTTTTCTTAACACCGCACATCTTCGCTTCCTGCTCGATCTTTTCCATAACGGATTCATCGTAGGAAACGTTGGCGGCGGATTTAATAAACTGCGTAACTGCGGTAACTTCCTTTTTACCGTCAACGAACGCGCCCTGAACTCGCAAGGGCTTTATGGCGCTTACGGGCGCGTAAAGCATATCGCCCTTACCAAGCAGACGCTCTGCGCCGCTTTGTCCCAATATAATATCGGAATCCACGCGGGAAACAACGGTAAATGCAATACGGGAGGGGATATTCGCCTTTATAAGACCTGTAATAACGTCGGTAGAGGGACGCTGTGTACCGATAACCAGATGCATACCTGCGGCGCGGGCTTTTTGCGCCAGACGGCAGATAGAGGTCTCAACGTCATCGGGTGCGGTCATCATAAGGTCGGCAAGCTCGTCGATAACGATGACCACGTCGGGCATATATTCTTTTTCGGGATCTCCCGCAATAGCTTCGTTATATTCTCGGGAATCTCTTGCGCTTACGTCCTGAATACGCTCAAAGCGTCTTTCCATTTCCATAACCGCCCAGTTAAGCGTACCTGCCGCCTTTTTGGGCTCGGTAACAACGGGAACCAGCAGGTGAGGCAGACCGTTGTAATCGGAAAGCTCAAGCTTTTTGGGGTCGATAAGTATAAGCTTTACTTCTTCGGGACGCGCTTTATAAAGCAGAGAAATTATAAGTGAATTAAGACATACGGATTTACCTTGTCCCGTTGCGCCCGCAATAAGCAGGTGAGGCATCTTTTTAATATCAAGGAACACGGGGTTTCCTGCAATATCCTTACCCAGACAGGTAAGCAGCTTGTCCGTGGAATCACGGAAAGTGGGTGTGGCAATAAGATCGTGGAGTCTTACAATAGACGATCTTCTGTTGGGTACTTCAACGCCGACCGCGCCCTTTCCGGGAATAGGCTCTACTCTTACGCTGGAAGCGGAAAGGTGCAATGCAATATCTTCGGAAAGGTTGATAATCTGTTTGACCTTTACGCCAATCTCGGGCTGTAATTCAAAACGGGTTACCGTAGGACCGCAGCTTGTGTTAACTATCTTTGCACGGGCGCCGAAGCTTTCAAGGGTTTCTATAAGCTTTTGTCCCGTAGCCCGTATATCCGCTTGGGTGAATCCGCCGTCGGTTTCGTTGCCCTCAATAAGCAAGGAAAGGGGCGGGAATACGTAAGGCGCTTCGGGAACTTCCACGTCTTCGGTTTCAAGAATGGGTTCTTCGTCTTCAAGGGTTTCAATATCTTCTGCTTCGGGCTCTGCTTGCGCTTCGGGAGCGGATTCGGGTTCGGACAGCTCTTCGGTTAACACTTCGGTTGTTTCTTCAGCAGCCGCTTCGGGTGCGGGAAGGGGAATATCTTGTTCTTTTGCCCTATCATCCCAAGGATCTTCGCGGTTGATCTCGTGTTTTTCCTCGGGCTCGGCTTTTGTTTCAAGATCGTCCATAACCGGAAGATCGAATTTCCGCTGACCGTTATCTTCAACAACGGGCGCAGGCTCTTTTACCGGCTTTGCCTTGATCTCTTTAACCTTGGGGGCTTTTTCCTTTCGCTCGGGCAAAGCGGCGGAATAATCAGCTTCTTTAAAGAATTTAATTATGTTTCTTACAACAGCATCGGGAGTACTGCCGCAAAGAAGTATAAGCGAAACAACAAAGAATATTACCGCAAGCACCCACGTTGCAACGGTGCCGATAGCTTTTTCGGTAAGCAGGTCGGTAAACCAGTTGAATATAACGCCGGATTCGTATTTGGCAAGTCTTATAACCATAAGAAGCGTTAGTATGTTTACCGAATATAATATGGATTTAAGCGGCAGGACGTTTTTCTCTCTGTCGCTTTTCCACATAAAAGAAAGGGCAAACATATATATGGGCAAAAAGTATTTTCCTTTTCCCACCAGCCAATCAAGCGCGGAGTTGACCCACGCGCCTACGGCCTTCGTATCAAAAAAGAAGGTGAGGGTAATAAACAGCGCGGCGATGAATATTATATAAGGAGCAATATATACCGCCTTTTTTTGTTTTTCAACGCTTTTCGTTTGTTTATATGATTTATTCTGCTGAGGCTTCGTCGCCTTTTTTACGGGAGCGCTTTTTTTATTTTTTGTTGCCATTTTGTTTATAGTTCCTTAAAAAATATTTTATATAATAATGTCTGCCGCTATTGCAATAATTCCCACGGCGATGCAATAAAAGGAAAAATATGCAAAGCCTTTGTTCTTTGCGATGTATTGCAAAAGCTTTATGGCGGCAAATCCGCTTACAGCCGCAACGACCGCGCCGATAATAAACGGAAGCGCGTTTTCTGCGGGAATACCGTTTTTAAAGAAATCGGGCAGCTCCAGAACACTTGCGCCGAGTATGGCGGGTATGGACATAAGGAAAGAAAGCTTAACCGCATCTTTTCTGTTAAATCCGCCCAGCAGTGAACCGGTTATTGTAATTCCGCTTCTCGATATGCCGGGGAGCAGACCGAACACCTGCGCAACTCCGGGGTAAAAGGCTTTTACGGGATTTGCTTTTGCAACAGAAAATTTGTTGCTTGCAAGCTTATCGGAAATAAACAATACCAAACCGTTTATAATAAGCAACAATCCTATTGCCCAGCTTACGGAAGATACTGCCTCCAGCCAATCCTTAATAAGTATTGCGGGAATGAGAGGGAGTGTGGCAAAAACCAGCATTACACAAAGCTTTTCGCCGTAATCCAGCTTTTTTAAATTCAATTTTCTTTTGAACAATTTAAAGAGTAAAGAGAAAAAGCCTTTAATAACCAGCCATACGTCCTTACGGTAAACGGTGCAGACCGCCGCAAGCGTTGCCAGGTGAAGCAACACGTTGAAGGCAAGATATTCGTTCCCCTCTGTATTGGCGGCACCGAAGAGATTTTGTGCTAAAGCAAGATGTCCGCTGGAAGAAATGGGAAGGAATTCCGCAATACCTTGTAACAGACCGTAAAGGATACCTTCAAAAACACTCATTGTCAAATCCCCAAGTATACATAATATTATATTTATTATAAGATATTTAATTATAAATGTCAATATTACCTTGAAAGTATAATTATATTTGACAAAATAAAACTATTGTATTATAATATATTCGGAAAGGAGTGGAGATTTTGTCTACCGCTATCAGAAATTTCTTAATTGTATTTTTGCTGTTTTTGGTTATATTCGGGTTGGTGGCGTGGAAGGTCGCTGTGCCCTACATAAATGAATCTCTTTTGGGTGAAGTTGACAAAGGCGCAGATAATGAAAATTCACAGCTTGCAGAGGAATCGGAAAATTCAGGCGATATTATCGAAACCGGAAAAAACAGAAAGCTTTCCGTTGCGTTTGTCGGTATGGCAAACAAAGAACACGTGGCAAGCATTTTCTTTGTACGTATAGACGAGGAAAAGGGAATATATCTCACATCCTCCATTCCCTATGATGCTCCTATTGCAAACGGCGGAAAAGCGGTGCCTCTTTATTCTTATTTGTATATGAGAACACCCGAGGATATCCTGAACACCGTTCCGTATCTTGTCGGATACGATATAGATTATTACGCTGCGTTTGATTACAGCGGATTGTACGAGGTCGTTAAGGCGTTGGGAACTGTAACCGTATCTCTGCCCACTGCCATAAAGGTATATAATCCCGATTTTATGGATGAAATTCAGGATTATCTTGCAAAAGACGAACCCGTTCCCGATGCGTATTGTGAAACATACGGACCGGGCGATGCAAATATAAGCTGTGAAGTTCTGAATATGATATGGGAATATAATCCCGAAGGAGACGAAACGGATTATACCATTAAAAACTGCCTTTACGAATCGGTATTTCTGGCAATAACCAAGAAAACTTCTCTTGCAACGAACTCTGAAAAATATCTGGAAATAATGAACAGCGCAATTTCCACCACTATGGGAACGGAAGCTTTTGAAGAATACGGTGATCTGATGTTTGCAAACGGTTATCTGTTCAAGGGTAACGGAAGCAAAAGAGTTTTGTATAACCAGACTTTTTCCAAAATGATCGTAAAGATCAGAGAAGCTATGGGAGAATATTAAAAATACTTTAATAAATATCAGAAATACTTGAAAAACACATTTTTCTGTGTTATTATAGATGTGTAAATTATAATTGGAGGTGTCCGATATGGCATATAAGGTAAACAAAGACGAATGCATCGGTTGCGGCGCTTGCGCAGAGCAGTGCCCCATGGCAGCAATCGTAATTGACGACGAGGGCAAGGCTGACATAAATGCAGATACCTGCGTTGATTGCGGCGCTTGTGCCGGTACATGTCCTGTACAGGCTATTGCCGAATAATCTGTAACAGACGAGAGTGCGCCCTCATTCGGGGGCGCATTATTCTTCGTATGGGAATCGGAGCAAAAATATGGAAATAATAACCACAAGGGTCAATAAATCTATACTTCTTTCCGAATACGCGGACGGTATCCGCTTCGGGACGGATGCGCTTCTGCTTGCGGATTTTGTAAACAGCAGGGGCAGGTGTATTGATCTGGGCGCGGGCAGCGGAATTATAGGTCTTTTACTGCTTGCATCCGGAAAAGCCGTAAGTGTAGACGGGATAGAGATACAAAAGCAATACGTATCCCTTGCCGCGCAAAACGCGCTTTCCAACGGCTTTTCGGGAAATTACACTGCGGTCGAGCGGGACATAACCCACATCCACCGTTTTCCCGCAGGGGCTTACGATTACTGTGTTTCCAATCCTCCGTATCTTAAAGCGGGAAGCGGTTTTGATAACCTTTCCGAAGCTATGAATATCGCACGGCGGGAGGTCTTGTGTACCGTGGATTCGGTTTGCGCCGCCGCTTCCAAAAGCGTTAAAAGCGGTGGAAACGTGTATATGGTTTATCGGGCTGACCGTCTGGATTCTTTGCTGTATTCTTTGAAAAAACATCACCTTCAGCCAAAGCGTTTGCGGGTAATATGTCCTTCCGCAGAGAAAAAGCCTTCGCTCGTTTTGGTAGATGCAAAAAAGGATGCGGCAGAAGGAATGGTTTTCGAAAACGTATTTTATATATATAAAGATAATCTTCATACCGAATATTCGGATGAAATGAAAAAGATCTACAGCGATTTTTCCTGATCTCATTTAAACTTTTGGTGAATAATTAAATGCTTAAGCGTCTATTTTCTTTTATATTGTCGTTATATCTGCTGCTCGCCGCCGCTTCGGAGGCGGGCTTTGCGGGTTTTGCCTGCTTTAACGGCATTCAAAAGGATCATAGCGCTTTTTCTCGTTATATAGTTACTTTTGAAAAGGATGCGGACGCCGAGCTTCTTTTAAAGGATTACGAATACAAAACTCTGTCCCGAAGCGAGAAAGTATATCTTGTAACGGCAGATGATATTTCCTCGCTTTCCGGTTATGCGGTCTCTGCCGAAAAAGAGCTCCCCCGTGATCTTCTCAATATTTCTCAGGCAGATACCCGTACGGATATCTGCGAACTTAACGAAGCAGGTAAGCTTGTTTCCGATCTGAGCGATATCGTTATAGCCGTTCTCGATACTGGCATTGAACGAAGCCATCCGGATTTTCAAAAGCTGAATATTCTCGAAGGCTATGACGCTACTACGGGCAAGAAGGGCGTGTATTTCGATGCAGAGGGGCACGGCACGGCTGTTATAGGATTGATATCCGCCGTTGCAGACGGCGCAATGATATATCCCGTAAAGGTATCCGACGGCGGAATGGTATATTCCTCCGCCTTGGTGGAAGGAATTTACAATGCCGTGGATAACGGCGCGGATATCATCAACATTTCTTTGGGCGGATATTCTTATTCGGTAAGCGAGCAAAACGCAGTAGATTACGCCGTTTCCAAAGGATGTATAGTCATTGCTGCCGCAGGAAACGACGGCGCCGACGCTTCTTTGGCGGGAAAATATTTTTACCCCGCTTCTTATGAAGGGGTTATTTCCGTTGCTTCTGCGGATAACGAGGGAGTTCCCACCCACTTTTCCCAGTACAACGATAAAGTTACCGTAGCCGCTCCCGGATCGGATATAACGGTTTGCCATCCCGACGGCGGATATACCGTAAGCTCCGGCACCAGTTTATCCTCCGCCATTGTAAGCGGTATTGCGGCGCTTGCCCATTCGGCGGCAGGCGGGCTTGACGGAGAACAGTTCAGGTATCTTCTTATGTCTGCGCTGGGAACCAAACATTCTCCCTACACGGGATACGGCGTAGTAAATGCCCGCAAAATCACCGAATCTGCTTTCGGCCCCGTTATTACAGGTATTTATAAAGGCGCGGTGCTTACCGAGCCTACCCGTATTTTATTTAATAAAGGCAATGCAAAGCTTGACGGAAAGAATTTTTATTCCGGCGATACCGTCAAGGAGCAGGGACAGCACGTTTTTTCTATAACCTACGAGGGCAAGACGGTTAATATCGTTTTTACCGTAAGCTATGAAAAGCTTGATTATTCCGTTACCGAAAACAGCATAATCTTCAAAGAAGGCTTCGGATATCTTGACGGTGTGCCTTATGAATCGGGAACACCTATTGTTTCGGGTTACCACCGTTTTGTTCTCAAAAACGAATATTCTTCTGTTTCGGTTACCGTCAATATCGGCGCCGCAGGATTTTTACGCGGAGTTGAGCAAGGTGAGGTTTATTCTTCCGCAGTGGCGGTTACCGCGTACGGCGAAGGCACTTTTACCGTAAACGGAATCGAGTTTTCAGGCACAATGGTGCTTACGGACGGCGAATACACCGCGCTGGTTACAGATAAAACGGGCGCGCTGGTATATTCCTGTACCTTCGCGGTAAAGACGGATAAGAAGGTTTATTCGGGCTTCGGGTACGATACTGTGGTTTTTGCAGACCGTGAGCAGGGCATTCTTCTTGCCGCAGACGGCAGTTCCCACAGCTTCCGTGTATACGATATCAACAATCTTTCCGCGCCCTTGCGCACCTTCAGAACGGCTTCAAAGGTTTCGGGATTTGAGACCGATGAACGGTATTTATACGTTATTCTCGAAAACGGCGTGTATTCCGTACCTCGCGGATCTTTGAAAGACGGCACCGCACCCGTACTTGAAAAAAGAGAAAATTATATTCCTTTCGGCGGATTTGAATTTCGGGATAACACCCTTGTGTTTGGCGGCAAAAAGGTTTTTTCCACCCCATACGGCAAGGCTTTGAGCGTAAACGATAACATTTTGTTTACCTCTATGGGCTGTGTGGATATTTTAAGCGGCAGACTTTTATATTCTTTCTGCGATACCGCTTTATCCGTTACGGACGGATTTGTTTTGTTTGAAAATATCGGATTGGTGGAGTTTTCGGATATTTCCGATATAGCTTACGGTCAAGATATCCCCGTTATCGGTTACAGCGCTTTGTTTAACGATTATACTACGTTTGCATATTTAAGCATTGATCCGTTGCAAACCGCATTCGATTCCGTTACCGGTAAGATTTTTATGCTGTCCGAAGGCGCGGTCTGCTATACAGACGCGGCGTTTATAACCTACGGCAGACTTGCGTTTACAGATATCCCCTTGTATATTACGGCAGGGGGAGGATCTCTTGCGGTATTTTTTGAAGATAACTGCTGCATTATAGATTCAAATACTTTGGAGATCGTATCTTATTACGATATTTCCCGTCCCGAAAAAGCAGTTATGAGCAATTACGGACTCGCGGCTTTTTATAACGATACGCTTATTCTCCTTTCCGAAAACGGCGTTTATGAAATTTCAGATATTCCGGTTACTGATATGGCGGCTGCTTCGGATAAGGTATACGTTGCTACCTCCCAAGGTATCGGCATTTTCGGGTTTGACGGAAAATATATCGGAAGTATTGATTGCGGCGATACCGAAAAAGTATATACAGACGGAGCATATATAATTTCAAGAGATACAGTTTATCGTACTGCAGACGGGCAGGAATACTCCAGAATTCCTGCGGAGATATATGCATTGATGAACGGGCTTGTCTTTACCGCATCGGGTATTTATACTCCCGACGGAATGAAGGTTTCCGATAACGTTTACGAGGGCATTTTTGCCGACGGATATTGTGTTTCGTCATCGGGCTCCCGTATAACCGTCCACGGCGCTTCTTTTGCGGGAACCGTTCCACGGATACAAGGCGGGGAAGGAACTTACCGTGAAACCGTTAAAATAACATCCGATCTCGGCTTGATGTACGTAGACGGCAAGCCTTATTACGGAGGGGAATACGTTTTGGGCGGGAAGCACCGTCTGGAATGCGTTATGCCCTTCGGTATAATTTACGGCTTTGAATTTTATCTTATACCCGCCCTTACCGGAATTTCCGTTTCCGGCGGTGACAGAGAGCTTAATCTGGGCGAAAGCAGACATATACTCGTGGAATATCTTCCTGCGGGCGCGTCTGCGGTGCCTGCCGAATATTTTGTGGAGGGTAACAGCGTTACCGTGGATAAAAACGGTCTTATGACGGCTGTTTCCGAGGGAACGACCGTAATTACCGTTAAAGCGGGAGGATTTTACGCAATTATTACCGTTAACGTTGTAAAGCTTTATCTTGAATTTACTGATGAAAGTTTTATATACTCCGAAACCACACGAACTATCCGAATTCCTGCCGGTTTAAGCGCGGAGGAATTTGCAGATTGCGTTACGAATAAAGATATCCGTTTCCGTGTTTTAAACGAAAACGGCGTTGTTTTGGAGAACGGGGAGAATATCCGTACGGGAGATATGGTAAACTTTGTTTCTGATACGGGTGAAAGTATCGGCAATCTGACCCTTATAGCCGTAGGCGATACCGATTGCGACGGTATGCTCACCGCCTCCGATATCCGCTTGCTTGTACAAGGAATAAAGGGAGAAAAAATCAGTCTCCGCGCTTTTTACGCAGGTGATTGTGACGATGACGGCGTCTTGGACGATGATGATACCGAGCTTCTGTTAACGCTTATAAATGAGTTTTCTTCAAAGCTTCCCGAACCCGATAATTCTTTAAAGGTTACTGCATCCGCCCCCGCAAATCTTTACCCCGACAGTGAATTTTCCGTGGTACTGTATGTGGATGGGGGAATCGGTATCGATTCCGTTTTCGGAAACCTTGTTTTTGACAACAGCAGACTTGAACTGTTGTACGTGGCAGGCTTGGATTACCAAGTGGAGCACGTTGCAACGGAAGGGAACATTACCTTTGCAGCTTACGAAAAAGACGGTATTCCGTCCAATCGTATTATCAAATCCTTTGCAGCGGTGCGTTTCCGTGTAAAAGCGGATACCACTCTTGAAGATATTGCGCTTTCCTTGCAAGGTTGCGGTGTTACAGCGGTGGGAAGGACCGTCGCTTCGGAAGCAGTTACAACGACTTCAACCGTTAAAAAGCGTACGTCTGCGGATTTTTCCATAAAAATCAATAACGCGGAATATTTTGTTTTCAATCCTACCATACGCAATTATTCCGTTACCGTACCCTTTGATGCGGTAAATCTTGACATTGAGTTTGATTATCCCGACGGAGGTATGATCGTGTATTCCGATACCGTTATACCCGAAAGCGACGAGCTCACCGTAAATATCAAATATACTACTCCTGCGGGAGTATCTACGAATTACAAAATACAGGTCATACGCAGGGAGCAGGAATTGCTCAACGGCGATCCGTTCCTTGAATCCATAACCGTTTCCTGCGGTGATCTTTCGCCGGAATTCGTTTCGGAGCGCCTTAAATATAAGCTTACGTTGTCTTATGAAATGCCCGAACCTGAGTTTTCTTTCGTTGCAAGAAACGAAAATACTTCCGTTACGATAGAAGCGCCGAAAACCTTTAAAGTCGGCAGTACGGACGTGCTCATTCATTGCGTAGCGCAGGACGGCACCTCCGTCACTTATACCGTTACGGTGGAACGAAAGGCAAAGATCATAACCGAACCTTCCGAAGAAAGCGAATCCCACGGCAAAGACGACGGTAATACTGTTGCTGTCGCCGTAATCTCTGCGGTTTCCGTTGCCGCAATAATAGCAGTAATAATTTTTGTCATATATCGAAAGGGAAAAAATAATGTCCAAAAAGACCTCTAAAAGCTCCTACATGGCGGAGCAGAGAAAAAACAAAATACTCGAACAGCAAAGAATCAAAAGACGTAACGCATTTTTCAAAAAGGGCGGTATAGCGCTTGCGTGTATTGCCGCAGTAGTGCTTTGCGCCGTTTTGTGCGTTCAGTTAGTGCTTAATTCAGGCGTGTTTTTGAAGAAAACCGTTATGGAGAGTAAAAACTATACCGTTACCGCAGGTATGATGAGCTATTATATTTACGAGCAGAACCATTCCTTTGCCAAATATTACGGCACTTCCTTATCGAACATCTATAACCCCTATAAATCCTTGAAAAAACAGGATTATTCGGATGGAAAAAGCTTTTTCCAGTTTTTTGCGGATACGGCTTATAATAACGTGATCAACTATCTGCATTTCTGCGAATCCGCTTTGGCAGAAGGTTTTGATCTTTCCGATGAAACGAAAGATGCCCTTAAAGAACGCGCTTACTCTCTTGATCCCGATGAATACGGCAGAGGTCTTTCCTCCGAGGATATTTACAACGCCATCTATTTAAGCGTGCTTGCCGCCGAATATTCCTCAAATCTCTATAACAAGTTGGCTCCGAGTGCAGAGGAGATGGAAGAATACAAGGATAAGAGCCCTATATTCTGCCAGAACGTAGATTATCTTATGTACACCGTGTCTTATGCAAAGGACGATAAGGCTGCAAAAGAAAAGGCAGAAAAAGGCGCAAACGAAATCGCTCTTTCCAAAAACAAGGATGAGTTTAAAAATGCAGTTTTGAAGTATCTTACCGACGGCAAGGTTACTTCTATCGATAAAGCTGATGCCGCAACCCAAAAGGTTGTAAACGGCGTGGAATATATCAACGCTTCTTACGCAAACGATGATGCGGGCAACTGGCTCTTTAAGAAAGCTCAGGTGGGCGAAACCAGAGTGATAGAGGACACCACCAAAAACTGCTATTACGTGTTTATGCTTACTACAGCGCCTTTTATCGATACTCAGAAAACCGTTGATGTACGCCATATTCTTGTTTCTTTTGATAGCTTCGAAAGCAAAGAGCAGGCAAAAGCAGAGGCAGAGCGTATATATCAGCTTTTCAAGGACGGAAAGGGCACAGAGCAGGATTTTGCAGTACTTGCTTCCCGCTATTCCGAAGATGAAGGCTCTTTTGCCGTAGGCGGTCTGTACGAAAGGATCCGCAAAGGCGAAATGGTTACGGAATACGATAACTGGTGCTTTGATGAATCCCGAAAGCACGGTGACACAGGTATCATCTCCACCTCCTTCGGATACCATATAATGTTCTTCTGCGAGGATAATATTTCCAACTGGCAGATAAATTACTTTAACACCGCTACGGACGAAGCCGCAAGCGAAGTGTTGGCAGAAATGCAGAAAAATCATACCATCAACGCAGATATAAACAAGATTTACGCAATTCCCGAAGTTAAATAAAACAGCGCCCGAGAAAACTCGGGCGTAATTTTATAAATATTTACAAAAAACATTAACCAAATCATTTTTCTTTCACTATAAGGGCAGAAGCTTCTGAAAACATACAGGGAGGTGAGCGGATGGACGAAAAAGAAGTGCGAGAAAAGATCACGGAAGTGTCTAAAACGATATTTTCGTATTGTATGTCGAAAACACCTACACGGGAAGAGGCAGAAGATCTTTCGCAGGATATTTTGTGCGAGTTGCTTAGATCAGCAGGAAATATTCGCGATGATAAAGCATTTTACGGATTCATGTGGGGTGTAGCAGGAAATGTTTATAAACAGTGGTACAGGAAAAAACTGAAAAGCAGTACCTGCGAATTGACATCCGATATTCCCATCGAAGATAATTTTGCTGAGGATGACAGCGGTGATATGTATCTTCTTCGCCGTGAACTCGCATTGCTTTCCGAAAAATACCGTAAAGCAACGATCATGTATTATATCGATGGGCGTTCTTGTTCGGAGATTGCATCTGTTCTCGCTGTTTCCGAAGGAATAGTGAAATACCTGCTTTTTAAATCAAGAAAAATATTGAAAGAAGGAATGAATATGGAAAGAAATCTTGGAGAACTCAGTTATAATCCCAAAACATTAATTCCGATGTATAGCGGTCATGGTCCCAATCAATTTTGGGATTTTATGCAGAGTAAGATCAGGCAGAATATTGTCAGCGCTTGTTATAATGATGCGCTTACCGTTCAGCAGATCAGTCTCGAAACCGGTATCCCGCTTCCGTATCTTGATGATGAAATAAAAGAACTTGAGGACAAACAGATCATACTAAGAGACGGCAAACGTTATAAAGCAAATGTTATTGTTATTACATCCGAGTGTGCAGACGAAATTGAACGTGCCGACACAAAATACCACGAGAAAATCGCCGATAAGATCGAAGCTTTTATCAGGGAAAAGTCTTTGGAATATAAAAATATCGGTTTTATAGGCAGCAATTTTTCCGAAAATACATTGCGTTGGCAGCTTGCCGCAATTCTCTTTATGGCGATCTGCGAAGTTGATTATAACGAATTTAAAGTACCAAAAACGGCATGGGGAGAACCTGCTTACCTTTGGTGTATAGAAAAATTGAACGAAAAGTTCATGTTCAATTACAGCAGCATGGAAAGCAGATTCGGTGATAGATTATACTTTTTTGATTATTGGAAAGACGGCAAGGGCAAAGGCGACCATCACGATTTTTATGGGAGCGAACATTATAAAAGTGTTTTTTGCAATATTTGCCGTGGTGAAAAAGCCGCGTACAACGAATATGATCTTGAAGCTATTGCACAAATGATAAAAAATGGATATGTTATTAAGGAAAACGAAACGTATCGCGCAACGGTTCCGGTGTATACCTCAGAGCAGTACAAAGCTATTGTCGATATGGTATCAGAATTTGTATCGACTGAGCTGAAATCGATCATTATCGAATTGGATAAAACTGCTACCGGGATTTTAAGTGAACACACTCCCAAACATTTGCAGGATCAGGTTGAGGGTGTTGCATCAATGGATAAATTCTTGAACGCCGTTTGCATTCCCGCAGCCATTCTTATGGAAAGACAAGTGTTGACTACTGCATGGCATCCGTTTGAAATGCCTACTACCTATGTTGTTTTAAACTAAAATTTATCACCGCCGAGAGAAGCCAAACGGTTACTCTCGGCGGTGAACTATGTTACATTAATGTTATTAGTTGTGTGAAGCTATAAGCTTTAAAACTTTAGTCCATATAAAGATCATTCGTCTTTTCTTTTTCATAGCATTTTTACTGATATTACTAATCTGACCATATCAACCACAAGTTGATTAACAAATTCCTTAAATATATTGATTTCTTCGGACAACCTAACTATAATACAATCAGCATGCTAATTAGGAGAAGCTAACATGGATAATATAAAATGCTTGATAACCAAAGAAATTATAAAGAAGATCGCATTTGATGATTCATTCCAAGAAAGTTACGACAATGATGGTGCTGTAGATGGATATGTTTTGAAATTTGCAGCGAAACCGGAAAAGGGTTTTAATTTTGGATATTTGATATATATCCCTATATTTTTAATGACTAAGCCCATATTAATAGTTGAAGGACCGTCCGTCGCTGAAATTGGATCAATTGAAAAGGCCTCTGAAATCGTATATAATAAAGCGGTTTTCGAATTATCTAACGGCGGTTTTCCGCATTTTTTAGCAAAAAAACTTAAGTGTCCTATTATTATGCCTCTTTTTCCTCGACCCGAAGACAAGGAAAACAACACTAATATCTTTACTCATGCACTGACAAGCAAAAGTATGTCAATTACCGAATCTCCGATTGCACGAGTTGATTTACAGCTCATTGCCATGTTTCAGGATATAAAGAATCGATTTTTAAATGCAAATATAGAATTGTATAACAGATTTATCGTGAAAGGCTTTTCTTCAGGCGGAGACTTTGCTCATAGATTTACCATACTTCATCCTAACTATGTTTTAGCGGCTGTCGGCGGCGGATGTATGCATTCTTTCACTCTGCCACTGAAAACTTTTAATGGTGAAACATTGCTATGGCCTAATGGCATAGGAAATATGGATCAGTACTCAAATATCAACCCATGTTTTGAGGAATACAAATCAATTCAACAGTTGTTTTATATGGGTGATATAGATTATAACGATTCCGTTCCGTATCATGATTCTTTCACTGAGGAGGAACGTCAACAAATCTACAGATTGTTTGGTAAGATAGGGATGCCTGACCGATGGAACATGTATCAGGAGTTGATTAAAGACCTTAATCTTAACAATATTGTTTGTATAACTCAGCATGGCGTCGATCATAAGCCCGGCAATGAAATTCGTCAATATATTGTCAATTACTTGCAAGACATAATAACTCAAATATAGCTGTTATTCATAAGTTGTCATACCCGATTAAATATTCATGTATTGCGACCACAAGCCGTTGACACAAGCCGTTGAACGCGGTAACACGAGACATTTAATAAGAAAAAGTAAAAACCGCAGAGAGAACAGTGATATCTCTCTGCGGTAAATTGCATTTGACTGTTTGAAAGCTAAATCAGTCAATTTATATTATTGCAGCCTTTTAATATATGGTAACCTTATGCACCTTTACCTTATCGGTATCCGACATAAAGGTCATTTCGTTGTTGCCTTCCAAAAGGCTTATAAGACGGTATTCGGTAATTATCTTTCCGTCTGTACCGCCTACTGTGTAAGTAGCGGCGTTATGCCAGGTGATAATAAGCTGTATATCCGTCTGGGTAAGCGCGGGAGTCGTGGAGGAAAGTTCAACGGCAATTACGGCACGGCGTGCGTTGGGGGAATTGTAAACTGCCTTGTAATCCACAACCTCGGTAGTAAATACGGATTCTTTACCTTCAACAAGGCTCTTGGGATCTTCTGTACCGTAGCCCTCACGCATTGCTTTAAAGGAAAGGCTGTCAAGTGCGTAGGTGCAAAGATGCTCTGCGCATATACCAAGCTGTGCTCTTGTCAGCTCGCCGTTTTCAAGGCTTACAGCAAGGTTATCGTCTCTGGTTTCCGCATCTGAGCAAACCATATAAACGTCATTCTGAGCCTTTACCATAGCCTTAAGATTGGTAGTGCCTCCCTTGCCGTCGTCACCGGTGATCTTTGCCCACCAGTCGCTCATTACAAAGCCGTCAAAGCCGAAATCATCACGAAGGATGCCGATACACAGATCTGCGTTTCCTGCCGCCCATTCGCCGTTTACGGGGTTGTAGGAGGTCATTACGGCGCGTACGTTGCTTTCCGTTACCGCAATAAAGAAGGGGAACGCATATATTTCTCTTACCGCACGCTCGGACAATACCGCGTCAACGTCGTGGCGGGATTTTTCCTGGTTGTTTGCAAGGAAATGCTTGATAGTTGCGGAAACACCTGCGTTATCAAGACCTCTGCAAACTGCGGCACACATTTTACCTGCCAGCAGGGGATCTTCGGAGAAATATTCAAAGTTTCTTCCACACATAGGGTTACGGTGAATGTTGGTACCGGGACCGAGCAGAATATCAACAGCGTAGGAAGCAAGCTCGTTACCGCAGTGAACGTACATAGCCTCCGCCAATTCGGTGTTCCAGGTTGCGGCGATAGCGGTAGCATCGGGGTAGGAGAAGCACTTTGCATCACTTACCATACGGATGCCGGAAGGGCCGTCTGTACAGCACATAACGGGTATCTTCTTTTGAGCAAGAGGCTTTGTAACGCCGCCGAAAGCCGCGCCCGTGCCGGGAGTGACCTTGGGGCTGTTCATACCTTCGCCGCGTACTATACAGCAAAGCTCCTTGTCGGTAAGCTGTGCGATAAAATCACGCATAGTTGCTTTTTTATCTGCAACGTCAAAAAGGGTAATCCCCTTATCGCCGGTGAAGGGAAGCTCGGGAAGTTCGGGAAGTACGAATTTATTCTGTCTTACAGGTACGTCTTCAAAAGCTACTGCGCCCTCCGCGTTGTAAAAACGTGTGAATTCACGTACGGGAGCCAAAGCGGAAACGCACTGCTTCAGAACCTTGGTTTCTTCAAGAACGGTTTTGTATACCTCCGCGGTGTTGAGGGAAGAATCACCTATACTGTAAACGTATTCGCCCTTTTCAAGCAGGTAGCAGAAACGGTTGCCCGTTTTGCCGCTGTCATCATAAGAAGCGATCACACGCTCGGGTACGGAAATTACTCCTTCACAGCTTTCGCCGGGAGCCAGCAGGGGAGTCTTATAAAAACCGCACAGAACGCTTTCGGGTTTGCCCAAAACGCCCTGAGGCTGTCTGCAGTAGCACTGAACTACCTGCTTGCCGCTGTAATTACCGATGTTTTTCACGGTAAAGCTTATATCGACCGTGCCGTTTTGAGCCTTTACGCCGTTAGTGCTTATTTCGAATTCGGTATAGGATAAACCAAATCCGAAGGGATATGCAATATCCTGCTTTGCAAAGGTGTTGAAATAACGGTAGCCGACATAAATATCTTCCTGATACAGATTGTATTCGGTGCCGCCGTAATTTCTTGCAGAGGGTACCGCTTCGGGAGAAGCCGCAATGGTATCGGGCAATTTTCCGCTGGGGGATACTTTACCGCAAATAACCTGCGCGGCGGCTTTTCCGCCCATCATACCCGCCTGCCAGAGATACAGCACGCTGTCAATATCGTATTTCTTTACCCAGGACATATCCATAACACCGCAAACGTTAAGTAAAACGCATACTTTGGAGAAGTTACGGCGTATAACGGAAAGATTGCTTTCTTCCGTTTCGGAAAGGAAGTAGCTTCCCGCTACAGGGGCGCAGTCCTTGTCCTCTCCGGCGGTACGGGCGATGATTATTACCGCCGTATCGCATCTTTCGGATGCGGCTGTAACGAATTCCTCTGTAAGCGCCGGCTCTTTCTGGGACCAGGGATGTGTCCAGCCGTTATCGGGATCATAAGGGTTTTCTTTAACAAACTCATCGTAAAGCGTTTCGGTTTCTTTATCGAGCAAAACGTCTTCTTCTTTAAGCGAATCGGCTATATTGGTAACGTAAGGGGGAGCTACTCTTCCGCCGCTTCCCGTACCGGAAACAAAATAATCCTTTTGCATTCTGCCAAACAGACAAACTTTTTCATTTTCCTTTAAAGGAAGACAATTTTTGTTATTTTCCAGCATTACAATGGCTTCCGCGGCGCACTGAAGCGCTTCGGTGGCGGACTGGGCGTATTCGTATTTTTTAACGCCGGTAAGATATTCAAACGCATTTTTAACGTTCATAAATATAATCACCTCTTGCGGTATATTGTACCATTAACTTTCCGTATAGTCAATGAGAATATTAACAAAATAGTGTTGATTTGTTTTGTACATAGTGTTATTATATATACCATAACATCTTGGAGGTAATCTCTTGAGAACAAAGCTTTCTGACCGTGTCCTTCCCACCTATACCAAGGGTGAGGAAATATTCAATATGGTGTCCCATATCGTAGGAGGCGCATTTGCCGTATTCGTGCTGGTTTCGGGAATACTTATTTCCGCCTTTAAAGGAAGCGTTTACGGCGTGGTAACATCATCCGTTTACGGCGCCGCTATGATCTTGCTTTACTGTATGTCCAGCATTTACCACGGGTTAAAGCCGGGAATAGCCAAAAAGGTTTTGCAGGTGCTGGATCATTGCACCATATATCTGCTTATTGCGGGAACTTATACTCCCATCCTGCTGTGCGCGTTACGCCCTGCGTATCCCGTTATCGCCTGGGTGGTGTTCGGTATCGAATGGGGATGCGCCGCGTTGGCGATCACTCTTACCGCAATAGATCTAAAGCAATACCGTGTGTTTTCAATGATATGCTACGTTATGATGGGTTGGGCAATAATCTTTGCCGTCGTTCCCACTATCGAAGTGCTTACCTTGCCCGGATTTTTATACGTACTTGGCGGCGGAATTTTGTATACCATCGGCGCCGTGCTTTACGGGTTGGGTAAAAAACGCAGATATATGCACAACGCTTTTCACGTGTTTGTTATAGGAGGAAGCGTACTTCAGTATTTGGGTATAGCTTTATACGCACTGTAAAGGAGAAATTTTATGTTAAAATCCGGTTTGAAAAACAGCGTTGCCATCACCGTAACCGAAGAGCTTTCCGCAAAGAATATGGGAAGCGGCAGTCTGGATGTGCTCGCAACTCCCGCCCTTATTGCGGGAATGGAAAACGTGTGTATGAACTGCGTACAGCCTTTTCTTGAGGAGGGCTCTACCACTGTTGGAACCAAGGTCAATGTTTCCCACCTTGCCGCAACTCCTCTGGGTGATACGGTTACATACAGCTGTGAGCTTATAGAAATAGACAGACGCCGTTTGGTTTTTACCGTTCAGGCTTTTGACAGTAAAGGAAAAACAGGGGAATGCACACACGAAAGATTTATCGTGGATATCGGACGTTTTATGTCCAAACTTTAATGAAGTAAAGTTGAACAATTCTTGCCGTTAATAGTTTGTACAATATTACTCTTGAAAATGTTCATAATTTTGATATAATAAATTTAGGGTATTTTACAAAAAACGGAAAGGACGTGGCGAACTTTGTTTTCAAAGGGTGAATATGTGGTATATGCCGTTAACGGTGTATGTCTTATAGAAGAAATAGGACCAATGCGTAACTCGGAAGAAGATGATAAAACATATTATATTCTTCGTCCGCACAATAATCCCGCTTCGGTTTTGTACGTTCCCGTAGATAATCCTTTACTGTGCGGCAAGATGCGTAACGTGTTTTCCAAGAATGAGTTTGATAATATCATAGCTCAGGTTAAGAATGAGCGTATGGAGTGGATTGACGACCGCAAAAAGCGTATTGCCTCTTTTAAAGAGATGCTTTTGCAGGGAGATACGAAAACGCTTATGCTTCTTGCAGACTGCATATACAGAAAAAGACTCGCGCTGAACACTGCTGGAAAACGTCTTTCGGATGCAGACGAGCATTTTTTCAGAGCCGCGGAGCGTATCGTGGAGGAAGAGCTTGCCTGGGTGTTGGGCACACAGAGATCCGGCGCATTGGAATATATTAACAGCGCATTATCATAAACTTTCTTAAACGGAGGTTATTTTATGAAACCAAGCATACTTACCGTGGGAAGACAGTTCGGCAGCGGCGGAAGAACTATTGCCAAAAGCGTTGCGGAGCAGCTGGGAATTCCGTATTATGATAAAGAGATAGTAGAAAAAGTCGCCCTTGAAACCGGTTTTTCCGAAGAATACATAGAGCAGATCGGCGAGCACGCCCGCGGAAAGAGCGTGTGGTCGTATGCATTTTCAAACCCCGGCGTTCCCGGTGTTATGGGCGGTATGTCCGCTTCCGATTTTCTGTGGGTTATACAGAGAAAGGTCATTCTGGACCTTGCGGAAAAAGGTCCCTGCGTTATTGTCGGCAGATGCGCGGACAGGATATTGAAAGAGCGTGATGACGTACTCCGCGTGTTTATCCACGCATCCGATAAATTCCGCGCAGAGCGTATCGTCCGTCTTTACGGGGAAAGCGAACACAAGCCCGAAAAGCGTCTTGCGGATAAGGACGCAAAGCGCCGTGCCCATTATAAGCATTATACCGGCGAAGAATGGGGCAATTCCCTGAATTACCATATGTGCCTTGACAGCGGTGTGATCGGTATCGAAAAATGCGCAGAATACATAGTTTCTGTAATGAAAGATTAATAAACAAAACCCCCGATATTATCGGGGGTTTAACTGTTATACGGTCATATTATCTGCGTTACGGTCAACGTACCGTCCTTATATACGAATTTAATTTCCTTTCCCGCGTAGGAAAAGCCGTATTCCTTTTCCTCTTCTCTTTTGTAGGCGGGGCGGGGATCGTCACGCAAAGCGCCCAATAGTCCCTCCAGCTTGTCTGCGGGAAGCATTTCTTTTAATTCATCGGGTATGACCGCATTCACGGAATAATCCTTTTTTTCATCCGCAAAGCCGCATACCGCCTCCGGCTTACTGTCGGTAAAAGACAGATAGGGCTTGATATCGTACACCGGCGTTCCGTCGCACATATCCATTCCCGCCACGTGCAATTCGCCTTTTTCTTCATCTATACTCAAAAGCTTTAAGCAGGACATACCCAAAGAATTCGGTCTGTATGGCGAACGGGTGGCAAAAACTCCCATTCGTGTGTTTCCGCCAAGACGGGGCGGACGCACGGTAGGGGACCATTCCTCTCTCTGCGCAAGGGAAAATCCCCAAATCACCCATATGTGTGAATATCCGTCAAGTCCCTTAAGCGCTTCTTTTACACGGTATTCGGGTAAAAATTTAACGGTACCCTTTATCTCATCCACAAGTCCTCCTTGCCGCGGCAAGCCGAACTTTGTGGGAAAATCGTTTTTAACTCTGGCAATAATGCGTAATTCGGGGCCGGTAAGACGTATTCCCAAAGCCACCGTACCGTATTTTGTTTCATCTTCTTCGGTATAGTATTCCCGCATACTTTCCGCAAGCTGCAGGGGTGAGAAGCGGCGGTATTCTCCTTCACATCCCAACTCGGAAAACAGTTCGAAAAAGCTTGAAAATACCTTTATATATGTTACGCTTACCTTAACGGTATCGCCGTTATCCCTGTTGGTGAAAACTATAGTATCGCCAACGGAAATTTTTTTGCGCTTTTCGTCGTATAATCTGTATTCAACGGTTTTCGTGCCGTTGTAAATACTTGCAAAAGGCACGCTTGCAAGCATCATATTGTGAATCAATTCTACCACCTCACAAAAGCATTTTAACACACGTCTGCGCTTATTTCAATATTGACTTTTTAACTCTGCTAATGTAAAATCGAGTAAAAGGCGGTGAACTTTCTTAATGAAGCTTTTACTCTCATCGGCAGACGTTGCAAAAATAGAACGGCTTGAAAAAACTCGTAAAACCAATTTCCGTTTTACTTCACTTTTAAGCAGATATCTTAATCTGTTTTCGGATGCTGTGAAATACGAATACCTGCAGGAGCTGGTGGAGGATACGGGCGCAAGCGCGGAGGAAGCCTTTTGCGCCGCGCTAACGGTCATTCTGGGGCTGGATACACAAAACGAGGAAGACAGACTTATTATCCGAAAATACCTTCCCGGTTCAATAAAATGTCTTGATTCCTTTTACTACCGTTCCAACCCGTATTACCGTACCGTTTCTTTTGAAGATGTTAAGAAAGACGAATGGGAATTAAAACAGCTTTCCGTCGCCCCTTACGAAGCCTTCGTGTATAACGATCCGATCCTTTTACCCGATTATACAGAGCTTCCCCGTATAGGGTTTTTCAGAGAAAGCTTTTCTTTCCCCGCAGTGCTTCAAAACGGCAGGGAATGGATGACACTTATGCCAAACGAAACCGCCACCTTGGAAAATGCGGTTAAAAATTGCTTTGGCAACGTGGTAACCTACGGCTTGGGGCTTGGCTACTTTCCCTTTATGGCTTCCGCAAAGGAAAACGTAAAAAGCGTAACTGTCGTAGAAAAAGATAAAAAGGTAATAGAGCTGTTTACCCAAAATATACTGCCGCTGTTTCCCAACAAGGATAAGATAAGTGTGGTGTGCGAAGACGCTTTTTACCACGCAAAAAGCATACTTCCGAAAACCGATTGCGATTACGTGCTGGCGGATATCTGGCACGATGCGGGTGACGGACTTCCCATGTATCTTGAATTCCGCCGTCTCGCAAAGCTTACTCCCCGCATAAAGTGGGAATATTGGCTTGAGGAAACAATGATCTCCTACCTGCGCTGGCCCTTGTTCGGTGAGATATACAGAACCGTAAAAAGCGGTGAAGATCCAAAGCTTTTCGGCGATATGACAATAAACGGCTTTACGGATATTCAAAAGATACTTTCTTTTGAATTCATAAAAGATAACGCGTGTGAAACAGGTAAGTTTTTAAATATATGGGAGGAAACGAAACAATGAAAAAAAGACTTCTGGCAATTTTGATCTCAATGGCTACGGTAATGCCCCTTTGCGGTGTCGGCGCAGGCGCGGCAAGCGCAAACAAAGCTCCTACTGTTATTCCCGCGATCCGCGAATGGAAAGGGGATACCGGTGAATTCAGACTCGCAAGCACCGTAAAGATAAATACAAGCGGCGCAACGATCTCCCAAGCAAAAAAAGATATTATTTCCGAATCCTTTTTGTCATATCTCGGCGTGGAGGTTCAGTTTACCGATAACGGCGGCGATATTATTTTTATTGACGATAATAGCGACGAAGCTCTCGGCGAAGACGGATATACTATGGATATAACCGAGAACAGCATTACAATAAAAGCCCCTGCCGATATCGGATTTTTATACGGTGTATATACCGTTCTTCAATCCGTGAAGGCAGACGGATACGTTCCCTGCGGAAAAGCAAGAGATTACAGCTATTACCGGATCCGCGGCGGTATGCTGGACGTTGCCCGCGCCTGGATCCCTCTTGAATACGTAGAGGAGATAACAAAATATTTCGCGTTCTTCAAGCTTAACGAAATTCATCTGCATATAAACGATAAAGGCGCAAACAATTATTCCGCTTTTCGTCTGGAAAGCAATGTTGAAGGCTTGACCGCAACCGACGGTTATTATACCAAGGACGACTACCGCGCATACCAAAAGCGTATGCTGGAATACGGGGTAGAGGTAATTACAGAAATAGATACTCCCGCCCATTCCGCCTGCTTCAATAACGTAAACTCCGATTATATGCTTGATTCGGGACATCTGGATATCTCCAAGCCCGAGGTCATTCAGTTTGTAAAGGACCTTTTTGATGAATATATGACGGGCGACGATCCCGTGTTCGTTTCAAAGCGGGTTCATATCGGTACCGACGAATATCCCGCAGGCTACAACGAGCTTATGCGTGAGTATACCGA
Organism: Clostridia bacterium; assembly: GCA_017537345.1. GTDB lineage: Bacteria > Bacillota > Clostridia > Oscillospirales > CAG-382 > SFLA01. The sequence goes on from JAFYKY010000017.1 coordinate 166,750, forward strand.
CGAGCTGATAAAGTATATCAACTCCCGCGGTTATACACCCCGCTTCTGGGGCTCCTTCGGTAATCAGGGATTTAACGGTGAAACTCCCGTTTCTTCGGATGCGGAAGCAAATTTCTGGGCTGTTGAACTTTCCGATTACAAGACCCTTTTTGATATGGGGTATGATATAATCAACACCTGCGGTCCCGTTTTGTACATAGTTCCCGGAGGTAACTACGGCTTTGCGGATTATTATAATCTGGAATTCCTTTATTCATCCTGGTACGTAAACTATATGGGATGGGATGCTTCAACCTCCGTTGATCCCGATCACGAGCAGCTTTTGGGCGGCAATTTCGCTCTGTGGAACGATCTGTATACCGAATACAGCGGATTTTCCATTTTTGATATTTTCGACCGTATCCGCGGCGGCGTATGCTTTATGGCTGAAAAGACCTGGTGCGGCGAGCAGACCAAGCAGATAAAGGCTTCTGATTTCGTTTCCCGCTATGATGCTCTTTCACTTTATTCTCCCGAAGGCGATCCCGGCAGACATGATGTTGAAAACATTTCCGGCGCCGTTCCCGAAGGAGTAAAATCCTTCGGCTGGCCCTATACCGCAAGCGTTGACGTTACCGTAAATTCTCTCGGAGAGGGATTCACCCTTTTCGGCGGCGAGGACGGCGAATTTTACGTTGGAAAAGACGGTTCTATGGGCTACAAAAGAGGGGTATACGATTTTAAATTCAAGCACAAGCTTGCCGAAGGCGAAACAACCAACGTAAAGCTTATTGCAGATAACAAGCAGACCGTGCTTATAATTAACGATACTTATTTCTACACTCCCATCAACACCAAAAATTCTTCTCTTACAAGAAGCTCCACCTTTACGCTTCCTCTTGAAAAAATAGGCGAAGGTCTTGACGGAAAGATAGAAAATCTCTCTGTCGAAAGCGGCGCTGTGGATCTTTCCTCCCGTGTTGTTAACGGAAACTACGCGTTGGGCAAAACAGCCACCGTTTCCGCTCTGGAGGTGGATGACGGTCGCTTTACTCCCGATCTCGCTCTCGACGGAAACCCCGCCACCCGCCTGTCCTTTTCCGCAAAGGCGGATTACCAGTGGATGATCGTGGATCTCGGCTCGGTGCGTACGGTAAATAAGGTGGTTATCCAATTCAACGAGCATATTTCGGATTACGTTATATCTGTTTCCGAGGACGGGGAAAATTATACCGAAGTCGCCCACGTGCAAAAGGGCGAGGACAGAGCAAAACAGACCGATACGGAGGAGTTTTCTCCCGTAAAAGCCCGTTATATCAAGTACGAGCAGAAAAAGCGTTTCTATATTCAGGATTGGAACGCTTATTACAGCGGCGGTATTATCGAATTCGAAGTTTACGGCTTTAACCCCAAGGAATACAACGAGCTTGTAAACAGCGCGCTGGATATGGTTGTTGAGGGCGCGCCCGCATCGTTGAAAAATGCTATGCAAAAGCTGGATAATTATCTGCAGGAGGATAATATATACGATACCCATCTTGCGGCGCTTACGGAAGAACTGCAAAAAGAAATGTCTGCGTACGAGGCATCCAAGGAAAACGTATCCGACACTTCTTTACCCGCAGACGATCAGCCCGCAAATAAAAACAGTAAGGCACTTTGGATAGGCTTGGGCGTTGCCGCCGCAGCCGTTACCGCCGCCGCACTGTATTTTGTATTCAAAAAGAAGAAGTAAAATAGTGAAGTGCACCGTGTTTAGCGGTGCACTTCAACTATAGGTTGAAAAACCTCGTATATACGGTTATTGCAAAATATTTTGACCGTGCTATAATAAAAAGCACAAGGCAGGCGCCGCCTTCAGAAATATACGGAGGTACGAAAATGAATATAGGAAATAAAATCAAAGAACTTCGTAAACAGCGCGGTTTGACACAGGAGCAGCTTGCGGAAACATTGGGAATTTCTTTTCAGGCAGTGAGCAAGTGGGAAAATAATATTGCATTTCCCGATATAACCCTTTTACCGGTGTTAGCACGCTATTTCGGAGTATCGTTGGATACGATTTTTGATTTTAACCAAAGCGAAATAGAAGAAAAATCCTTGGAAATAGCAAAAGAAAGCTGGAAGTACCGCTTTAGTGACAAAGAAAAAGCGCGGGAAATTCTTGAAAACGGCTTGAAGGAATATCCGGATAACGATATTTTGCTGTGTAACCTTTTGTACGTGGTGGATATGGATTCAAATCCCGACGAAGCGCTGAAGATAGGCTCGAAAATTCTGGACGTTACCAAGGATGAAGCGCTTAAATACGATGCCTGTCGTTTTATGGCATACGCTTACAAAGCCAAAAACGACCTTGCAAGCGCACGCAAAGTGATTGACATAATACCCGAAATATATATTTCCCATCTTTCGGTAAAAGCAGAGGTAATGGAAGGCGAGGAAAAGTGGCTTGCGGCTTGCGCGGAAGAGGGCGTATGTCTGCAGAATATGATGGATATGCATTCAATTATGGTAGATTGTTACGAGGAAAAGGGCGAATTTCGAAACGCATTGAACCAATGTGAAAAGACCTTAAAGCTTTTGGATCTTCTCGAATGCGGTGATAATTGGAATTCGGTAAGAGAAGCTTTTACCCAAAAAATTGCAAGTATTAAAGCAAAAATTCAATAAGATTTGCACAAGAAAAAGGACAGAGCGCGTCTGCGTTAACTCTGTCCTTTTATAATTTTATTCAACAGGTTTGCCGAAGGTATCGATCTCGTCGATAGCGGTGTACATTACCGCGTAGTGGAATTCCGTGCCCTTTTCACATTCCTCTGCCATACGCTTTTGCAGGCTCGAGCCCTCGCGGATAAATCTGCAATCCGCGCCGAAATGGCCTGTGGAGGGAAGCAAATGCATACTGCGGTTTACCGCAAGAATATTGCTGGTTTCCGGCAGCACCTTTTCAAGCTGGGGAGAAAAGATCCAGGAAAATCCCGCAATGGCTTTCGGTTTGTGTTGGGGATAAAAATCCTTGAAGAATTCAACCGCCTGCTTGTAGGCGTCCTTTATGGTTTCGGGAACGTACTGTATTTTGGAGGGAATGTGTATTTCGATGGTGTGCGTGCCGCCGCGCAGATAATCCTTCCAGACGCTCTTGGGAAATTCGGTGGGGATCAGATCGACCTTTCCCTTGGGGGAAACTACGTTGCCTATATACTTTTCATCATCCTCGTAAAAGCTTGTTTTGCCAACGGATTTTTCCTCGCAATCCACAAGCTCGCCCTCTTTGCCGATAAAATATTCACCGCCGATAAGAGAAACGTATCTGCTTCCGTCGGTAATAACGGGATAATCGCCGGTAAATTCACCGGGCACGAACTTGAGCACGCCGAACATAAACATACATCCGCCCGCGCAAAGCATATTCCAATGCCATTCCAGAATTCCCCAGTAGCCCTTGTTGTTTAAGCAGGACTTTGAATATCCGCGGAACGAACCGATATTTTCTTCGTTAAGCTCCTTCGGGGGCTTTTTGTTTATAAGTGTGTTTGCAAGCTGTGTGGCTACCAATACCCAGCCAACCTGCTCGGGCTTAAGACCTTCTACGGTAAACAGATCGTCCTGATATATGTAATTCACCCAGGGAACGCGCTTGTACACGGTGATATAAGCAAGGAAGGATGCGCACAAATGAGCGTCGTCGTTTGCGTTGATCACTTCGGCGCAGTGTATAAGCGTCTGCTTGCCGTCTTCGGGCAGGGAAGTGGAGTCAGCCACGTATGCCGCGGTTTCCGCAGACAAAACGGGAACGCTTCTGCTGTATTCAGCCATAAAGCTTTCAAAATAATCCTCTGCATAGGAGGGCATTTCAAAATTATATTTTTGGCAAAGCTGTTTGTAATCCATCTTTTATTCTCCTATCGTGTATTCATTTATATTGCCCGTAACGCCTTGCGAGGATACGTATTGGGTCACTCCTTCGGTGATTTCGGAAATATTGTTAAAATGCAGATGTCCTGCCAGCACTGCCGCAACAAGCGAGGCGTTTTCTTTTATCAGTTCAATAAACTTTATATTCTCTTCGGGGCAACCGTCGTAATTGAGCTGGAAATATGCGCCTGCCTTTATCAGCGCATCTCTGTTTCCTTCCGTCATAATGGGAATGTGGAAAGCGATAACCACTGCTTTTTGCTTTTTAAACGTATCCGAAAGAGCATTTAACTGTTTTTCGGTTATGATGCGCTTTGAATTGTCGAATCCGATGATAACGAGATCATCAAATTCTACTGTCTGTATGTCTTTGCCCAAAGCGGAAACGAAACCTTCTGCGGGAATTGTCTCCGGCTTTTCGTGGTTGCCGCAAACAGCAACAAAAGGACATTCAAGACTTGCAAATCCCTTTTCCGCAATACGAAGATTAGCACCGCTTACGTAATCGAGAATATCTCCCGCCATAACTAAGGCGTCACCTTTTGAAGAAAGCGCAATCAGATTTTCAAAATGCTCTTTTCCGCTTATCTTCTGAGCCTCTTCGTAAGGCTCGTTATATGCGGATGCAAAACCGCTTCTTACGTTTTCCCAGGCAGCTGTCTGTTTTATCGCTCTTTCTTTTTCAGCCTCATCGGAAAGAGAATCGTATTCGGTAAGATGGGTATCGCTGAAATGATATATAACCTTCTTTTTTACACCTTTGAAAGGTATGTTGAACTTATGCAGAATAATATTGTCCATTTTATACACCTCGCTTTAATATGTCAAATTATAACACGGATTTTTTCTTAATACAAGTTAAAATTGACATTTGTTACAATATATGTTATTATATATACCGCAATAAAAGTAACGGGGTATAAACCCGTAGTAATATTCGGAGGATATTTATGAAGAAAATTTTTGCTTTGATCTTGCTTGTCTTAATGCTTCTTCCTGCAATATCTGCTTGCACGGAAGGCGGTTCACAGACAAGTGATGAAGTATCAAACCTTGAGGAGAGTGAAGTTTTGGTAACAGATAAAAATGCCGCTTCGTTCTGGAATGAAGCTTACGCAGATTCCGAAAAGGGAATCGATACTGCAGAAAAGGTTTATTCTCTCGGCGTATTTGCAGACGGTAAGTCTTTGGGCTCGGTTGCAAGTGCAGAGGGCAAGGATCTTCGCTATCTTTTCGGTGGGGACGGATATACCCGTGCAGTAAACCTTCCCGAAGGATATTGTCTCACCCTTCCCGGCGGCAAGGTGCAGGCTGATTTCAGTCTCGGCGCTCTCCGTTCACAGTATTTTACCGATGAATATTGCCTCACACTTACTTATGAGGATCAGAACCCCTACGGCGACCACGAAAGCGGTCTTGCCCTTTATCTGGATGAATGGCTTACCGAGCAGTATGCGGATACGTATTTTTTAAAGGAAAACAACCTCCGCCGTACCAGAACTCCCTTAACGGAAGATACCGAATTGCTTGAAGGCTTTTCGGTAACCATTCACAGTATCACCTTTAATCTTCCTCTCGACGTAGAGATGCCTTATTATAACATCGCTATTGTACGTCCCGTGGAAACTTACGAATATTTCTATCTTTTTGTATTCAAATCCGCTGACGATATGAACGATGAATTTGACGCTATGCTCAAATCCTTCGTTGAGATCGAAAGAGTCGGCACTCCCGTTAACGGTCAGGGCAAGTTTGAATGTAACGTACCTGAATTCTGGTCGGAAGAAACCAAGGCTTATTACGAAAAGCTTTGTAATCAGGACCACGTGGATTGGGGCGCATTTTATCAGGGCAACGATTCAAGCTACGTTGAATGGCTTGCAAGCGAAGAAGCTCTTGATTACGATATGGACGTTTATATGACATATCTCCACATGGGCTGGTACGATTCCGAAAGCACCTTTGAGGAAAATATCAAGCCCCGCGCAGAACAGCACGCGGGCGGCAACGGCTTTAACGGAAAGCCCGTGCTTATGTTTACTTATCAGTGGACCTATACCAACAACGCCGCAAACGGATATACTCCTATGTTTGATATCCTCCGCGGTAAGATGGACAAAAAGTTCAGAGAGCTTGCGCAATCTCTTATAGAATACGGAAAGCCCGTTCTGTTCCGTGTTTGTAACGAAATGAATACCGACTGGACCGATTACTGCGGTATGCTTTCTCTGGCAGATCCCGATATCTTCCGGATGTGCTGGGAGCGTATGTACAACATTTTCGTTGAAGAGGGTGTTGATAACTGTATCTGGATATTCAACCCCATTGCAACAAGTTGTCCTTATTCCAACTGGGGCAACGAGCTTTGCTATCTGCCCGATATCGAATGCGTGCAGATGTACGGCGTTACCAACTACGAAATGAACAACGGAAATTCTGTCAGCTCCTTCAAGGAAATGTACACGAAGGTATATAACAACGGTATGCCTTATTTCGATGATTATCCCTGGTGCATCGGCGAATTCGCCTGCGGCGCCGGCGGCGAGTATTATTACGATTGGGGCGTAGGCGGTTACGTTCAGACCGAGCTTGGCAGAAACGAAAATCTGCAGGCAAAATGGATAACCGATATGTTCAAGTGCTTTGAAAAGGACGAAGAGTTCTGCAAGCGTATAAAGGTTGCCGTTTGGTTCTCTGCAAACGATTACGCATCCGTAAACGATACCAGCGTTATAACAAATTATCTTAAACTTGATGAAAATCTTCCCAAGACTCTGGAAGCCTTCAGAAAAGGTCTTGCGGAAATGAAGAAGGATACGTTAGAATGACACTTTATATTATAAGACACGCAGACCCCGATTACGCAAACAACACCATTACCGAATTCGGCTGGGAAGAAGCAAACGCTCTCGGCGAATGGATGAAGGATGTTAAAATAGACCGTATTTACTCTTCTCCTCTTGGAAGAGCCTTGGATACGGCGGCTCCCACCTGCAAGGAAAAAGGACTTGAGCCCATAATTCTTCCTTGGACGGCAGAGAGTATGGATTATATGGATTCTCACCGTTTTACTCCCGAAAGCAACTGCTCGTACAGCTTTTCTCTCCAGAAGGGCATTTACGATTTCAAGGATAACTTTGAAGACAACCGTATGGCAACCGTTGAGAATATGATAAAAAATTCCGATGAATTCTTAGCTTCCTGCGGTTATTCCAGAGAGGGCGCGTTTTACCGCATAACCAATCATAACGATGATTGTATCGCAGTATTCTGCCACGGCGGCTTCGGCGTTGCGTGGATATCCCATCTGCTCAACACCGCTCCCGGCGTAATGTACCCCGGAATTTCTCTTAACACCACCAGCGTTACCACCTTCGTTTTCCGTAATTCGGATACCGGCTTTACCCGTCCTTGCTTAAAGCGTCTGGGCGAAATTGACCATATCCGCCGTGCGGGACTCAGAATAAATAACAGATAAAGGAGCACGCCATGCGTAAATTAGCGGCTGTATTATTAATTATGTTGTTTTTTACAATGCCTCTTACCGTAAGCGCTGCGGGAAATATAAAGGAAACCGCAGGGAAATTTACTTACACTAACGATACTACTACTCTTCCTTACCGACTCATCCTGCCCGAAAACTATGATGAAAGCAAAGAATATTCCCTTCTTTTCTTCTTCCACGGAGCAGGGGAGAGAGGTAACGATAACGAACTGCAGTTTTTCCACTGCGTTCAGTATCTTGCTGACAATATGCCCGAAACCATTATAGTTGCCCCCCAGTGCCCTGCGGGACAGCAGTGGGTGGATACGCCTTGGTCAAACGGCGCATATTCCATTGAAGCTGTTCCCGAATCAGACGAAATGATCGCGGTTATGGAGCTTTTAGATGAGCTTAAGGAAAAATATTCCGTTGATACAGACCGTATCTACGCCGCAGGTATCTCTATGGGCGGATTTGGCACGTGGGATATTATGATGCGCCATAACGACGTTTTCGCGGCGGGTATTCCCGTTTGCGGCGGCGGTGATATTTCTCAGGCAGAAAATCTTGTAGACGTTCCCTTGTTCGTCTTCCACGGCGATGCGGACCCCGCAGTTCCCGTTTCCGGCTCCCGCGATACCGTTCAGGCTATAAAGGACGCAGGCGGAACCAAGGTCGAATACGTTGAATACGCCGGCGCAGGACACGGTATATGGAACGATGCGTTCGCAACCGAAGGACTTTTGGAAAAGCTTCTTGCATGCCGTCTTTCCGACCGTATTCCTGTTGAAGAATCCTCCGAAGAACCTTCCGAGGATGTGAGCGATACTTCTGCTTCTTCTAACTCCGGAAACGGAGGCTTCCTCAGCTACGCTCACCTCGTACCCATTATCGCCGCGGTCGCTATTTCCATCGGTCTGGTCATATACACCATAATCAAATATAAAAAGTAATCTATAACAAAAACACGCCCCGTTTCATACGGGGCGTAGTTTTGCTTTTGTGATAAATTATTAGAAAGTTACGATATTATCAAATTTTCCGGATTATTGTAACATATATTTTGAACTTCATCCAGTTGAACATAATACATTATATCTTCTTTTGTTGCAAAAAGATAGATAGAAGGAATGTAACTGTTTACAAATGAAACGCTGTCTTTATTCTTAACGTAAGCGGAAATAAAATCGTTGTTTTTCTTGGTTTGTTCTGCTTTTAATATTTTGTTTTTTTCTAATTGAGCAGTCTGTCGTATCTGTAAAATTTCTTTGTTGCTTTTTTCGGAAAAATACTTTTCAAAGATTTCGTCGTCTTGGAAAATTTCCGCATTTAATCCTATTTTTTCTTCAAGTTTCTTTAAAACCAAGCTTTCGTCTACGCCGCATAGAGAAATATTGACAGGAATCAATTTATCATCGTTGACAGTTTGCATATATTCCCAAAGGGAGTTTTCAATCTTCTCGGGACGCACAGTTGTTTTTTCTGCCAGTGTTTGCGTGAACATCGCTGTTGCAAAAAGTGTAGACAAAATAATACATATCCAAAATCTTAAGCTCTTTGTCTTCATAAAAAAGTCCTTTCTTAAATAGTATTTTTCTATTCTTTGGCAGCTAATGATAAAATTATTGCCAAATTGTTCGGGCATTTGATTTCTTTTAGTTGTTCTCGTGTTAAGAAAACAATCCCACTATCAAGATACTCTTCTTTTACTCCGAGCGGTAAAACAAAATCTCTGTAAATTATTTCTTTTGATACTCCTGTGGTTTCGGTAACAAAAACAGCAAAAACACATTCATCATCAGCTACCGACGGTTTATTTTGCTCAGACGGTGTCAGTATGATTACGGCGTTTTGTAGCGAATCGGTAAAAACAACTTTTCCCATTGAAGCGTGTTTGTAGCATTCTTCAATTTCGTGAATATTCGGATTCTCATTCCAAATCACGTTATTCTGCTTTGATAAAATATTTGCAGTGAATCCGATAGATATGATTGCCAAAATAAAGCACGCAGAAGCCCATAGGTATATGCGCAGTTTTCTTCGTTTATAGAGATTCTTTGTGCAACATTCGGTGATAAATTCATCGTTTATATTACCGATTGCTGACATAATCTGTTCTTTGATCATATAACCACTCCTTTGCTTTCCAAATGTTTTTTTAATTGAGCTTTAACTCTGGTTAACCGTATCCTCACGGCGCCGTTTTTAATCCCAAGGAACTTTGCTATATCTTCATAGGAATCCAAGTACCAAAAACGCCGTACAAAAATGCATCTGTTTGTTTTGTTTAACGTACTTAAAAACTCATCTATATAACTTGTTAATTCGGCTTCGGAAACAGCGTCCTCCACCGTTTCTTGTGAACACAAAAACTCTTCGATTTCATCAAGGCAAAGCTCGTAATTTCCTTTTCTTTTTTTCGCCGTATCACGTTTGCGTACATTTAGAGCAATATTGCGTGTGATACGAAAAACGTAAGAGGATAAAGGGTCAGGTTTGTTTGGCGGTATGGAATTCCAAACACCCAAAAATGTGTCATTTACGCATTCTTCCGCTTCTTGATAATCATTGAGCACGTTCATGGCAATCTTCATACAAGTGGAGCGATATTTCTTTTCTATTGCGCCCAGTGCGGTTTCACAACGCAGAAATAAAAGTTCAATTATTTTGCTGTCTTCCATTTGCCCCTCCTTTGTATGTGCCTTCATTAATAGACTCAACAAATAATATGTTTTGTTACACAAATTTTAAAAAGTGCGTACACCAATTTGAGTACGCACTTGATTTTTGTTTTCTATTGCCATCTTCCCTTGCGTTTGTGGAGAAAATACCCGAAATCAAAGCGGATCTCGTGCCTTTCCACGTCAAGGTTGGTGTAGCAGCAGGTGTCGTAGCCTATAAGCTCAAAGCCTTGGCTCAGGTAAAACGCTATCGCTCTTACGTTGCAGGATTGGGTTTCCAGAATAATAGCACGTCTGCCTTGCTTTTTTGCCAACTCTTTGGCGAAATTCATTAATTTCGTGCCTATGCCTTGTCTGTGCAGCTTATCCGCAACCCAAAGCTCTGTTACCATAAGACGGTTGCTCCATTCCTCGGGACAAAGCTCAATGCAGGCAACCAATTCCTTTTTACCGTCCTGCTCGTTTACTATACCGTATGCTTCCGCTTTTTCCCAGTGGTCCTGATACAGACTGTCCGGAAAATCGTATTCTTCGGGAGAATGTGTTACCGGCGTTTCGAATTTCTTTTTAACCATTTTTACGTTAAAACCGTCTTGTTCAATGGCGGTTTCAAGATCGTAGTATTCTTCCGTTGTGTATTTAATTAGTATGGGAGTGCCTTTCCAGCTCTCCTTGGGGAGATGTATGATTTCGTGTTCCATTTCTGTTTCCTCATAAAATATACATAAGGCACTGCATATACGGTTGCAGTGCCTCTAACGTAATCTGTCGATTATATGCGTAAATTCAAAGTCTTAAAAGGTTACCTTGTGGAATACCTTCCTGCCTTTTTTGATCTTTGCGCTGTCGGCAATAAGGGAAGCGGGAACCTTGTGGTTTACGTTTGCAACCTTTTCACCGTTAACGGAAATACCGCCCTGCTCAACAAGACGTCTTGCTTCGCCTCTGCTGGAAGCCAGCTTGCAGGCTACGAGGAGGTCGATAATACCGATACCGTCTTCACCAACCATATCCGCGGTAAGAACGGTGGTAGGCATATTGGAATCGTCGCCCTCGCCGGAGAAGAGCGCAGCTGCGGTTGCCTTTGCCTTGTCTGCTTCTTCCTTGCCGTGAACAAGCTCGGTAAGGCTGTATGCCAGAACTTCCTTCTTTTCGTTAATACGGCTGTCTTCCCATTTATCCATTTCCGCAATTTCTTCTACGGGGATAAAGGTGAGCATACGAATGCACTTCATAACGTCGGCATCGTCAACGTTGCGCCAGTACTGGTAGAAATCAAAGGGAGTGGTCTTTTCGGGGTCAAGCCAAACGGCGCCCTTTGCGGTCTTGCCCATCTTCTTGCCCTCGCTGTTAAGGAGCAGGGTAATGGTCATTGCAAAAGCGTCCTTGCCGGTCTTTTTACGGATAAGCTCTGTACCTGCCAGCATATTGCTCCACTGATCGTCGCCGCCGAACTGCATATTGCAGCCGTAATGCTCGTTCAGATAGTAGAAATCGTATGCCTGCATTATCATATAGTTGAATTCAAAGAAGCTGAGTCCCTTTTCCATTCTCTGCTTGTAGCATTCTGCGCGGAGCATATTGTTAACAGAGAAGCAAGCACCTACTTCACGAAGCAGTTCGATATAATTAAGACTGAGCAGCCAATCGGCGTTGTTAACAACGATCGCCTTGTCTTCGCCGAATTCGATAAATTTGCCGATCTGCTTTAAAAACTTTTCGCAGTTGCTCTGAATAGTTTCGGGAGACATCATCTGGCGCATATCGGTTCTGCCGGAAGGGTCACCCACAAATCCCGTACCGCCGCCCAAAAGAACAACGGGCTTGTTGCCTGCCATCTGAAGGCGCTTCATAAGGCAGAGTGCCATAAAGTGTCCTACGTGGAGAGAATCCGCGGTAGGGTCGAAGCCGATATAAAATCTCGCGCCGCCGCTGTTTACCAGATCGCGTATTTCTTTTTCATCCGTTACCTGCGCAATAAGTCCTCTTGCCTGCAGTTCTTCATAAATGTTCATAAGTGAGTTACCTCCGATATTAGTAAAAAAGCCCGACATAGTGTCGGGCTTTCTGTTTAGTCCGATTTGTTTAACTATAACACAACGGACATATTTTGTCAAGTTTTTACTGCTTTTGTTCGCTTACGGTTTCAACAACGGATTTAGCAAGTCCCGCAACTCCCTGTATTTCGGAAGGTATAATAATTTTCGTAGCGTTTCCGTCTGCTGCTTTAACAAAGGCTTCCAGCTTTTGAATGGTAAGATATCCGTCGCCGGGATTGGATTGATTAATAAGCTCAATAGCTTCTGCTTTTGCTTTTTGCACCTGACGTATAGCCTCCGCTTCGCCTTCGGCTTCTCTTATCTTTGCCTCTTTAATTGCTTCAGCTCGCAGGATAGCGGCTTCTTTTTCACCTTGTGCTGCAAGGATCTGGCTTTCTTTCTGACCTTCTGCCACAAGTATTTTACTTGCTTTTTCACCTTCGGCACGGAGAATGGATTCACGTCTTTGACGTTCTGCTTTCATTTGCTTTTCCATCGCATCCTGAATTTCATGAGGGGGAATAATGTTTTTAAGCTCAACGCGGTTAACCTTTATGCCCCAAGGATCGGTGGCTTCATCCAGAATAACTCTTATTTTGGAGTTAATGGTATCTCTTGAAGTAAGTGTGTGGTCAAGCTCCATTTCGCCAATAATGTTACGAAGTGTGGTAGCCGTGAGATTTTCAATAGCACTTACGGGACGCTCAACACCGTATGTGAACATTTTCGGGTCAGTGATAGCGTAGAATACTACCGTGTCGATCTGCATGGTTACGTTATCCTTGGTAATAACAGCCTGAGGCGCAAAATCGACTACCTGTTCTTTAAGGGAAACCACCTTTGCAATCTTTTCAAAAAAAGGAATTTTAAAATGTATTCCCGTCTGCCAAGTGGTATGATAAACGCCCAGACGCTGAATAACGTAAGCCTGTGATTGTGGAACTATCTTGATGTTTGCAATTATAACTCCCAAAAAGAATATAACGATTCCTATTCCCAGTAATGCGTAAGGTCCCATAAAATTAATCCTCCTCGTTTGTTTTCTTTACAATTAGTTTAACGCCTTCGATGCGTACTGCGGTAACGGTAGTTTCTGCAGGGATTATTGTGCCGTCTTCACTTCTGGCTGTCCAGACCATACCGTTAAGCTTTACGGCTCCTTTTGCATCGAGATTATTGATCTCTTCACACACAATTCCTTGCTGTCCGATAGCGGCGTCAGCGTTTGTGGGTTTGGGTTCAGCTTTTAATACATTTTTGGCAAATTTTCTGGTGAATATAACAAGAATGACCGAAACGGCCAAAAACAGAACCCATTGAAGCCAATTCGGCGCATTACAAATGGAAGCTATACCTGCAACAAGGGCGCCTGCCGCAAACCAAATAGTGGTAAGCTGGACGGTAATTGCTTCAACCACAACCAAAACCGCAAATAAAGCGATCCAGATATATACAGACATAACATCATCTCCTTTAACAACATTGCCTGTATCAATATTATACAGCAGTTTTGACTCTGTGTCAATGAATTTATGTATGAAATAATTTACTTGACACTTTAATTTATTGATGTTAAAATACCGTTAAACAATCACGGTGTTTACCGTGAACTTTACGGAGGTATATTTGATGAAAAAGATAGCGCTTTTGCTTTCGTTTGTTATGCTTTTGTCGCTTTTTGCAGGCTGCATTTCCGATGGCGAAGTTTCAGATGTTTCCGTTTCCGAGAAACCGTCTGAATCTGTACCGGACGAGCAATCCAAAGAAGAGGAAATCAAAATTCCTGTTGAAGATCCGGAGTATGCATCCGTTATCAGCACGGGTAAAGCATATAAAAATACTGCCGCTCCCGGTGAATCTTATCCCGATTCGTATAATACAGAGCTTACAGACGGTCAGTTCGGTCCGGAAAATACGGGTGATTATACCGATGCCAAGTATTCGGGCTACACCGATTCCACCGTATACGTTACGATAGATCTCGGCAAGGTGTACGATAGTATTTATGAATTCCGCTGCGGTTTTCTTTCTACAGACACCGCTGGAATTTATCCCCCCAAGGGTGTAAAAATACACGCGTCCGTTGACGGCGATAAATTCACCCGTATCGGTGAATGCGCTATGCCCGAATATCAGGCGGATTGCCGCGCCGAAGCCGTACTTACGGCAGAATACTACGTTACCGCCCGTTATATAAGATTTGGCATAGAAAAGAATGCCGCTTGGGTGTTTATTGATGAGCTTGTGGTAATTGCCAACGAAGAAGAAGGCTCCCAGCTTGATGAGGATTTTCTTAATCTTATAAAAGATGCTTATGATACCTTGGGTACCGTAAGCTATGAAGGCGGCAAAACGGTCGATTCTTCTCTTGCACTTGAAATGGTAAGCAAAGGCGCAAAATATACCGCATCCAAAAAGCCTCTTACCGAATTCCCCGATGAAAATTCCCGTCTTACCGACGGTGAATTCACCGGCTTCTTTGAAAGCGGCATCTGGGTCGGATACGAGGGCGGAGAAGCCGTGAGCATTACTGTCGACCTTGGTAAAAAACGCGATGATCTCAGCGTATTCCGCACCGAATGTTATTCAAACAGTAAAGTCGGTACCTATCTGCCCGTTGCCGTTACTTATTCCGTAAGCGACGATAACAAGACCTTCACCGACATAGGCAGAGTGTTCGGTGTTGCATCGGGACAAAGCGTTTACAGCTTCCCCTTGATATTATCCAAGGCGGCATCGGGACGTTACGTCCGCTTTACCCTTGAAGCAACCGATACAAAAATGTATCTTATAGAAGAAACCGCGGTCTACGCCAATACCGGCGCGGAGGAAAGTAACTCTCTGTATCCGCCTCTTACCTTTGATACCACGGTTAAAAACTGGCCCAATCCTTCTACTCAGGTCGTTAACCTTATAAAAGGTCTTACTCAGCAGATCAACTGTCCTTCCGATGTAAACGAAGAGCAAGCGGCTAACAACACCCCCATAACCTCAAAGCTTATGACAGACGGCAAGCTTGCAACCGCAAACAGTATTCATAACGGTCAGTTCTTTAAATTCAACGGCGGTTCTTCCCGCGACGTTATTTACGATCTTGGCGCCACCAGCGCAGTAAGCAGATTTACCGCACAGTTCACCCATCTTGTGGATTGGGCTGTACTGGCTCCCACCGCTGTTGACGTATATCTTTCAATGGACGGTGAAAAGTGGTACGTTGCCGGAACTATGCCCGTAAATGCAGCAACAGACAGTGAATTGGTTTCTGCCGAGCTTAAACTCAATACCCCCGTGCAGACCAGATATATTTGCTTTTCCTTTAATATTAACACTTGGTGCGGAGTAGGCGAGCTTGAAGCCTACGGCACGACCTCTACGGCAGGCGCTGCGGCACTTTCTTCAGGTATCGTGCCCGAGCGCAATCTGTTCGGAAAAGGCAATCAGGCGCCCAATGAGGACGTTCTCGGCGGCGTTGCTGATCTTGTGCTTTTGTATCACAGCCCCAATTTTGACGGTTACACCGTAGAAAACCTTATTCCTTACCTCGCTTACGTTGATAAGGACGGCAATATCAAGGACACTATGTTCGATAGCTTCCTTTTCCTGCTCAGCGGCGGATTCCCCTCCGGTCTTTCCGGTTGGAGCGATTCCAAGGGCAGTGACTGGCAATGGACGATAACCGATCTGTTTACGGAAAACGAGAACATCCTTGCTCTTGAGGAAGCTGCGGGAATAGTAAAAAAAGCTCTCGGCTTGGATGATGATTATAAATACGGCTTTACCGTTACTCTGTATTATCCCAATTCCGAAAGGACCGATTTCGGAGATATTAACGGCGACGGCGTTGTGGACGGACTCACTACCGATGAAAACCGTCTGCGCGCTCTCGAGTGGTATATGGAACTGTTTGAGGCAAAGCTGGGCGAGTATGATTTCGAAAACATCGAATTCGTCGGCTATTATTGGTATGATGAGTCTATTTATCCTCAGGATAACGCGCCTTACATCGTAACCGAAACCGCAAAAATAGTTCATAACAGAGGATACGATTTCTTCTGGATACCTTATTACACCGCTTCCGGTTTCTCTGCGTGGGATTCCTACGGATTTGACGTTGCTTGTATGCAGCCCAACTACGTATTCAAGGAACAGGAGCCTTATTCAAAGATTCCCCAAGCGGCATATCTCACCCAGCTTTACGGAATGGGTATTGAAATCGAAATATCCGGTAAAGCGTTTACCAGCGATATTATTTACAGAAAATATATGCAATACCTTTCCGGCGGCGCGCTGTACGGCTATTTGAAGGATTGCGTGCATATGTATTATCAGGACGTGCTCGTATACTACGAAGCGGCTGTTTCCAAAGATGAGAGTATAAGACTCATATACGATTATACTTACCAATTCATCAAAGGAACCCTTGACGTATATCCCGATGCCATCGATGAGGTTAAGTGCAGTACCGAAAAAGGTACTCCGATAAGCGGCAGTATTATAGAAAACGCACCCGGGTATATGCTGTTCACCCTTACTTCAATGCCCGAATCCGGTACTGTTTCACTCGGAAACGACGGAAGCTTTATCTACTATCCCGAATCCGATTTTACCGGCACGGTCTCCTTTACTTATACGTACTCCGAAGGTCTTTGCGATTCCGTACCCTGTACCGTTACCATAGAAGTTAAATAAATACAAAAACTGCAGACTTTGTCTGCAGTTTTTTATAGGCGAAAAAAGGTGGCTGCGTATTGCAGCCACCTTGAATTATTCGTTTATATCAGTCTTTCTTTTTCATTACCACAACCGTTACCACAGCCGCAATAACTACGATAGCTGCGCCGACCGCTATCCAAATAACGGTGTTGTTACCGCTGTCGCTTTCGCCGGAGCTTACGTCGGAAGAGGGAACACTGCTTTCGGGATTTGCGGAGTTGCTGTTATCGGCATTTTCGGATTCATCGGCTACGGAAGCTTCTTCAGAAACTTCGGGCGCGGAAATTTCTTCTTCGCTTACGTCGCCGCTGATCTCGCCGCTTTCGGAAATGCTGATATTAAGAGAAGTGTTGGGGGTGGTAAGGGAGTTCAGATCACCGGATTCGGTAAGCTCGGTGTTCTTTACGTCAACGACCGTATCAACACCCTTGGAAAGTATCTTGAAGTTTACGGTGCAGGTGATAGGATCGGAAGTCCCGTGATCTTTTTCGGGGCTGTCAAAAAGAACGCAAACAAGTACGTTACCTTCGGCATAAAGCTTGCTCCAGTTATCGCCCTGATCGCCCCATTCCTCGGGGTAATCTGCTTCAACGTCTTGGAATTCCAAAACGGATTTATCGAAATATACGTTGGAAGATACTGCGATAATACCGTCGGGGTCGGTAAAATCGGAATATGTAATGGTTAAAGAAAGTGTTTCGCCTTCAGCCGCATATTCAAGACCGATCTTGCAAGCGTCTGCTGCGGAAGAAACTACTGTGAAAGCGGTGCATACAAGCACGGCAGAGAGAAGTAAAATTAAAGCTTTTTTAAACATATCGTTGTACCTCCGTGTTTAGTATAGTTTATTATATTTGCTCAGCTTTGTCAAGTAAAGAATTGCAACAATTAAAAAAATATGCTATAATTCCTTTAAAGGAGGCGGCGTTTTATGAAAATTCTGGATGAATTTGAGCTGGAAGGCGGTATAGCTATAGAAAATTACTCTGTTTTGTGTCGGGATCTGACGGCGGGAGACGTTTTAATGGGGACACCCTGCACGGAGGGTATGTCGTTCACTCTGAACGAAAGCGTGCTCGGCTACCTGTTGGGTGACAGTGCTTTGCTGGCTGTGTACGCATATAACAACGGCTACGACATTTTTGCGCGTATCACTGCAATACGCAGGGTAGAGGCAGTTCCCGTGCTGTTCGCTTCTTTACACGCTGTGCGCCGCGGCACCGTCTGGGGCAGGGAAAGGGATAATATAGAAAAGGAATAGGATTACCGAACTGCGTATAGTCGTTGTAAAAGATAATACAGCCAGCGGCTGAATGATGTTGCGTTCAGGCACGCAAATGATATTGTGTCCTTTTGACACAAATGAAAAAATCCAAGTCTTTCGACTTGGATTTTTTGGTGCGGCTGATGGGACTTGAACCCATACGGTTGCCCACACGCCCCTCAAACGTGCGCGTCTGCCTGTTCCGCCACAGCCGCGTGAACGTTTACTATTATACACACAAAATCAAATTTGTCAATACTTTTTTTGATTTTATTTTATATAATATTTTTGTTTGTTTTTTTGCCCGATTATATCGAATTAAAGAAGAAACGCACTTCAAAAAAAGCGCGCTTTGAATTAGAATTAAAGCCCGAAACTGACGTTCAGAGCCTCGTTTACCTGCTGCATTGTGGTATCGTCAAGATGTCCCATTTTGTCCTTCAGCCGTTTTTTATCGAGAGTACGTATTTGCTCAAGCAGTATTATGGAATTTTTTGCAAGACCGCATCCAAGGGCTTTTCCCGTACCGATGTTGTCTCCCGTTACTTCAATATGTGTAGGTAAGCGGGCTTTTCCCGTCTGTGAAGTTATTGCGGCGGCAATAACCGTGGGGCTGTGTCTGTTGCCCACGTCATTTTGCACTATAAGCACCGGCCGCACACCGCCTTGTTCCGATCCCACTACAGGTGAAAGATCGGCATAATATATATCTCCCCGCCGTATTACAGATTGTTCGTTCACTTTTGATCATCGCCCCGTTTTCAGTTTATTCCGGCAGATATATTTTTGCCCGTGGGGAAGATGATTATGCACGGTAAAAAATAAAGGGCTTACTTTTAACGTAAGCCCTTATGATATTCTTATATTTCGGAAAGAAGCTCTTTAAGCTCGGTAACCGTATCGTCAAACACCTTCATTGCGCTGCTTACCGCTTCGGGCTTGGTAAGATCTATACCTGCGATCTTAAGCTCGTTAAGAGGATAATCGCTTCCGCCGGTGGTCAGGAATTTCAGATAACCTGAAGCATCGCCGGTTTCGAGAATGTTTCTTGCAATAGCGACCGCGCTTGAAAAACCGGTAGCGTACTGGTATACATAATATGCGGTATAAAAGTGGGGAATATATGCCCATTCGTACCGCATAATATCGTTTATACCCGCGCCTTCGTAATAAAGAGAGATGAGTCCGTGATAAATATCACACAGAGCTTTGGGTGTAAGAGGCACGCCAGCCTGCGCCATATCGTGGGCTTTACGCTCAAATTCCGCAAATAACGTCTGTCTGAATACTGTTGTACGGAATCCTTCAAGGAAATGATTAAGAATATACGCTTTACGCTTCTTATCGGTTTCGTTTTTAAGCAGATACATCGTAAGCAAAACTTCGTTAACTGTGGAAGCGACTTCGGCTACCATTATTCGGTAATCGTGGTTAACATAATCTTGCTTTTCAGAGGAGAGGTAAGAGTGCATCGCGTGGCCCAGTTCGTGCGCCATAGTGAAAGCATCGTCAAGACTGTCGGTATAATTGAGAAGCACGTAGGGGTGAACGCCGTATACGCCGCAGGAGAATGCGCCGGAGCGTTTTCCCTTGTTTTCGTACACGTCCATCCAATGCTCGCTGTAAGCTTTGTCAAGTAAGGTCTGATATTTTTCACCCAGAGGAAGAAGCGCTTTTTTTACCATATCCTTTGCCTGTTCATAGGTGACGGTATAATCCACGTCTTCGATCATGGGAGTGTAAAGATCGAACATATCTATATTTTCAAGACCGAGAGTTTCCTTGCGGAGAGCGATATATCTCTTCATGGTGGGAAGCGCGCCGTGAACCGCTTCGATAAGAGAATCGTAGACCGAAACGGGAATGTTTCCGCCGAACAGAGCCTTGTGGCAGGCGCTTTCGTATCCGCGTACAGATGCATAATAGTTGTCTATCTTTACGCTGCCGGCATACATAGCCGCAACGGTATTTACGTACTTTTTGTAGGTGCCGAAATAGCCTTCAAAGGTTTCTTCACGCACGCGTCTGTCCTTGCTTTCGCGGTATATACCCATATTACCGTTGGTAAGCTGTACTTTGTTTCCGTTTTCATCGGTTATTTCGGGAAGCTCGATATCCACGTTGGAGAACATTGTAAAGCAATCATCGGGAATATTATTTATTTCGCCCATCTGCGCAAGCAGCATTTCGCTTTTTTCGTCAAGCACGTGGGCTTTTCCGCGGGAAATATCCTCAAGCATGTGGCGATAGGTGGCAAGTCCTTCGTATTCCATATACTGCTTAAGGGTCTCTTCGGGAATAGCGAGTATTTCGGGCTCGATAAAGGAACATACGGTGCTAAGCTTTACAAGCAGAGTCATTGCCTTTGCTTCCATTTCCTGCGCTTCGGTGTCGCCGTTATCGGCGCTCTTGTAAAGCATTGCGTAAATATAAGGAAGCTCTGCCGCTTGATTTGCTTTTGCAATAAGATCCATAGCCTTTTTAAGACTTTCTGCGCTTTCGCCCAAGGTGCCT
Organism: Clostridia bacterium; assembly: GCA_017537345.1. Classification (GTDB taxonomy): domain Bacteria; phylum Bacillota; class Clostridia; order Oscillospirales; family CAG-382; genus SFLA01. Next base: position 187,342 of record JAFYKY010000017.1, read on the forward strand.
TTAAGCGCGGGGATCGTGTCCGCTATCTTATCCGCTTCCGCCAGCGCGTTTTCCCAAGCCTTATTATCGGCATAAATGTGGGTAAAATCCCAGGTGAATTCGGGATTCATTTCTTTTCTGCTCTTCATACTAATCTCCTTTAATTATATAAGAAACTGTTATTTATGAAATGTTTATCAAGGTTATCCTGCATACGTTTAAAAACGCTTCCGCAGTTATATTTTACTTTTGCTTCGGTAAAAGGGGAGTCATTATAAACTTCCTGCATGGGATACAGTCCCCAGCCGCCGCCTTTGAAAATAATTTTATTTGTGTCTATTCCCGCGTCCTTCAGAGCTTTTCTGTATTCACTGCAGGTCTTTAAAAATCCTTCCGGATCGGTAAGGGCGCCGAGATATACGGAAAAGACCATATCCTCGCTTCTGTCGGTGTTATCGGGATAAGTGACGCTTCCTTCGGGATAACCGTTAATTCTTTCGGGAACAACGGTAAAAGACCCGTCGGGAAACGCTTTGCGTAAAATTCCCGCAACCTTCGCTCTTTGCTCGCTCATAAGCAGAAGCTCTGCCTTTTTCGCATATCCGTCAAAAACGACCTTATCGCAAACCGTAAGCCTGCCGTTAGCTTCTGCGTAAGTTTTTGAAACAACTTCTCTTTGCCAGGTACGGGTTATAAAATCGTATTCAAGCTTTCCGATATTTTCGTTTTCCGAATTCTCATAATGGTTTTCTATGTAGCTTTCGGAAACATTGACAGCGTTGAAATATGAAACGGGATCACCGCCGAACACAAGTTGAACGGCAACAGCCGCGCCGAGAGGAACGACCGCTATAAAACGCAGTTTTTCTTTCTTGGCAAGAGCTATGCAGAGATCACACAAAAACGCCGTTGCGCCGCATATAACTCCGTATACGATAATATACGGCACCTCTGCTCCGTATCCTGCGGAGATAAGCATTCCGCATCCGGCGAAAAACGCGGTTTTAATACTTCTTTTGGCGGGTAATAGCCCTGCGCATACTCCGCACAGAGGTAATATGGGAAGGGCGGAAAGCACACCTGCGGAGGGTACTATACACGCCGCTCCGATAAATCCCAGCAAAGCGGAAAACACGGGTCCTCCCAAGGTTTCGTAAAGCTTTTTAAGTTTTTCTTTCATCTTTTTCCTCCGCGGGGGATATTATATGGATTTGTGTATTCGATAAGTAATCGGGTATCGTCGTCATTTTGTCTTCCGTTAACGCGTTCAAACCCGCATTTGCGGCACTTGTGCTTTATAACGAATCCCCGTTTTGCTTCTGTGCGAACTTCTATAGGGTCCATAACCGCGCCGCATTCACTGGCTCTGTCGCCGGGATTAACGTCCACGTGTCTTGAGCACAGGCAAAAAGGACAATGGTTGCGGGATGAGTAACCCAGAGGCGGAACCTCTTTTCCGCAGTTAAGACATATAAAACCGCTGTCATTTTTTGCAAACAATGTGTTTTCCATTCAAACCTCCGAATTTGTTTACAAAATACTGTTTACTTTTGCTTCGCTATCTATTATAATATCAAAATGTTAATATTTCAAGTCGGGAGGCAAAATAATGTCAAATAAATCCCATAATAATATATCCTGCCGTCTGGGCAGAGTAGGCGGAAGCGCTCTTATGGAGGGCGTAATGATGAAAAGCGGTCCGGACGTGGCTATGGCTGTCCGCCGTACCGATAACGGAAAGATTACCGTTCGTAAGAAAAAATATAAATCCGTAAAAGAAAAAAGCGTGCTTTTACGTCTGCCCATAATAAGAGGCGTAGTCAATTTCGCGGAAACAATGATACTCTCTATGGGTACCATGACCGAAGCCACAGAGCTTCTTGGGCTTGACGATGCCGAACCCGAAGGAAAGTTCGATAAATGGCTTACCGAAAAATTGGGCGATAAGATGATGCAGATAGTGTCTGCGATCTCCGTAGTATTGGGAATCGTTCTTGCATTGGTGCTTTTTATGTGGCTGCCGTCCTTTATTACCGATCTTGTTTTTAAGGTGGATGCGGACGAATTCAATTTTGCCGCCCGTTGTGTTGACGGCGGTCTGAAGATACTTATATTTATTGCGTATATCGGACTTACGTCCTTTATTCCCGATATCAAGCGGGTATATATGTATCACGGCGCAGAGCACAAGAGTATTGCCTGCTATGAATCCGGAGATGAGCTTACCGTGGAAAACGTGCGTAAGCACACCCGCTTCCATCCCCGCTGCGGTACTTCCTTTATGTTTTTGGTAATCATCGTTTCCATTCTGGTGAACTCTTTGCTTTTGTGGGGAATAAGCGCATTGTTCCCTATGGCGCCGGTAGGGGAAAGATGGTTTATAGTTCTTGCAAAGCTTATTGCGCTTCCTCTCGTGGTCGGTATCGACTACGAATACGTGATGTACGCAGGAAAGCACGATAATTTCTTTACAAAGATCTTTTCCGCCCCCGGTCTGTGGATGCAGAGAATAACCACACGCGAACCCGAGGACGATATGATGGAGGTTGCCATCTGCTCTATCAAATCCGCGCTTCCCGAAGAATTTCCCGAGTTTGAAATTCCTACCGAGGACGCCTTGAAAGCGCAGGAGGAAGTTGAAGAACAGCCCGAAACCACGGAGGAAAACGTATGAATATAGGCGAATACAGATACGAGCTTAAAAAGACTCTCACCGAAGGCTGTTCAGAAGACAGCGCAAGAGAAATAACCGAGATAATTGATATTTTACTCTGCCATCATCTTGATATACCCAGAAACCGTCTGTATCTTAAATTAGAGGATAACATACCTGCAGCGCTTCCCGCAAATATGTCCGACAGTCTGGGACAGATCGCTATGGGCGTGCCCGTTCAGTACGTTATGGGAAGCTGTTGGTTTTACGGCAGGGAGATCAAAGTGGGTCCCGGTGTGTTTATCCCCCGAGCAGATACCGAAATACTTGCTCAGGCGGCAATAAAAGCTATACCAAAAGACGGCTGCTTTGCGGATATATGCTCCGGAAGCGGATGTATTTCCGCCGCTGTGGCATCCGAAAGACCCGACGTACGCGGTTTTGCCCTTGAGCTTTCAAGAAAAGCGATTCCTTATACCGAAGAAAACCTTAAAGACCTGCCCAACGTAACGGTTAAGAGATTCGACGCTTTGGACCCCGAGGATTACGAAGCGCTCGTGCAGGCAAACGGCAAACAATTCGATCTCGTTTTGAGCAACCCTCCCTACATACCTACCGATGATATTGCCACGCTGGATGCAAATGTGCTTTCCGAACCCGAAACGGCATTGGACGGCGGCGAGGACGGATTGCGTTTTTACAGGGAGATAACCTCATATCTGCCCATTATTCTTTCTCCCGAAGGCGTTATCTGCTATGAGGTCGGTATCGGTCAGGCGCAGGACGTTTCCGAAATTCTTAAGGCCGCCGGCTTCTCAGTGGCGGTTCTGAGAGATCTCCACGGCATAGACCGTGTAGTTTTAGGAAAAAAGTCTTAATAAAAGTGTTGACAATAAAAAAAGAATGTACTATTATTTATATTAATAATAGTATATTTTTTTGTAATCGGCTCCCCGTGTCTGCGTATGGTGATCGCGGGGCGGAAGTGTACAGGAGATCAAATGAAGGTCATAACCTCCAGAAACAATGAACGGATAAAAGATATAGTCCGCCTGCGGGATCGAAGGTCCCGTACGGAAAGCGGTCTGTTTTTCATAGAGGGCATTCATCTCGCGGAAGAGTATATACGTCATTGCGGTTTTCCCCTTGAAGTTTATTTTACAGAAAAGGCGTATAACTCCTACAGAGATTTTTTTGCGTCTTTGCCCGAAGATGTTTTGTGTTCCGTAAGTGACAGTGTTTTTGAAAAAATTTCTACGGAATCTTCTCCACAGGGTGTGCTGTGCGTCTGCAAAGCCTGCCCGTTCGGAAAAACCCTTCCCGAAAAAGGTTCGTTTTTGTTTTTGGAATCTGTAAGGGATACGGGAAATCTGGGCACCATAATCCGTACTGCGGTTTCTCTGGGAGCGGAAGGGATAGTTCTCTCTCCCGATTGCGCGGATATATATAACCCCAAGACGCTCCGCGCCTCAATGGGCGCGGTGTTTGCCGCAGATATATTTACACCCGCAGATTTTCCCGCCGCCGTGGTTAAGGCAAAAAAATACGGAAAGGTGTACGCGACTGCGCTTTACGATAATTCTCTTGAGCTCGGCGGGTTTGAAATTTCCGGAAACGACAGCTTTATTATCGGCAACGAAGGGCAGGGAATATCAGAAGAGATAAGAAGTCTGGCTGATAACACCGTTATCATTCCGATGACGGGAAAAACAGAAAGTCTTAACGCTGCCGCTGCCGCCGCAATTATTATCTGGGAAATGACACGGAGTTATAATGGACGTTAGATTGTACTATATCTGGCTCCAGCGTGTGTGCGGAGCCGCCAACAGACTTACAGATCTGTTGTTTGATAAATTTTCTTCCGCAGCGGAAATATACGAATGCAGGGATTTTTCCTTTTTGCCCAAAGGCTATGCCCGTTATGAGAGCAGGCTTTGCAACAAGGATCTTTCCGAATCCTTTGAAATATACAAGACCTGCATAAACAGAGGTATACGGTTCGTTACTTATCACGACGAGGATTTCCCCGAAGCTTTGCGCAATATACCCGATCCTCCCGTTATGCTGTTTTATTACGGCGATATATCACGTCTTAAGAACAAACAGTCTGTCGCAATGGTGGGCACGCGTTCCTGCACGGAAGCGGGAATGGAATGCGCCAAAACCTATGCGGAGAGCTTTTCAAAAGCAGGCGTATCCGTTATCAGCGGTCTTGCAAAGGGAATAGACAGTGTCGCAAACAACGCCGCTTTATTAAACGGCGGTGTTTCGGTGGGTGTTCTGGGTACTCCCATAGATAAAGTATATCCGCCGGAAAACGTGCGGCTGTTCCACGCTATGTACAGAGGCGGCTTGGTCATAAGCGAATATTCGCCGGGGGCTGACGTAGGCAGGTTTTCTTTTCCTGCCCGCAACCGTATTATAAGCGCCCTTTCGGATTGCACTCTCGTGGTGGAAGCCGCCGAAGGAAGCGGCGCGCTTATTACCGCAAGAAGAGCTATACAGCAGGGCAAGCCGGTATATTTTGCCGCAGGCAGGGTAACCGTAATGCTGGAGGGAGCGGTTTCCGTTTCTTCTCCCGCAGATGTGCTGGAGCGTCTGCAGTTGAACGATCCTACTTTAAGGATCCCCACCACCGCTTATACCGTAACAAAGACCAAAAACTACGGGCGCAGGATCACACAGCCCCGTGAAGTTAAAAATAATCAAACGGATGAACTGGGATTGCTTAAGATAATAAGCGAAAGACCCGTTACCGCATCCGAACTTTCGGATAAGACCGGAGTTTCCATAGACAGAATTTACGAACTGCTTACCACGCTGGAGCTTGACGGCGCAATAATTTCCGCCGCAGGCGGCAGATACGTTAAAGCAGGTAAGCAATAAGGAGAATATATGAGCACACTTGTAATACTTGAGTCGCCTACCAAGGCGCATACAGTCAAAGGCTTTTTGGGAAAAGGATATAAGGTCGTTGCATCCAACGGCCACGTAAGAGATCTTCCCAAAAGCAAACTGGGAATTGACGTAGAAAACAACTTCACACCTCAGTATATAAATATCAGAGGCAAGGGCGAGCTTATAAGCGATCTTAAAAAAGAAGCAAAAAATGCAGATAAGGTTTTGCTTGCAGCCGACCCTGACCGTGAGGGAGAAGCTATAAGCTGGCATCTCGCCGCAGTTCTGGGAATTCCCGAAGAAAAAATAAAGCGTATAACCTTTAACTCCGTAACAAAAGCGGCGGTAAAAGAGGCTATAAAAAATCCCAGAAGTATCGATATGGCGCTTGTGAATTCACAACAGACCCGCCGTATTCTCGATCGTCTTGTGGGTTATAAAATAAGTCCTTTTCTCTGGAGAAAGATCAAAAACGGTCTTTCCGCAGGAAGAGTTCAGTCCGTTGCAACAAGACTTATCGTTGAAAGAGAACGTGAGATTCAGGCCTTCGTTCCCGAAGAATACTGGACTGTAACCGTAAAGCTTTCCAACACCGCCGGCGATACCTTTACAGCAAAATATTTCGGCGATAAAGAGGGAAAGAAGGAGCTTAATAACGAAGCGGATGCTTTTTCTGTAGTTAATTCCGTAAAGAATGCGGCTTTTAACGTTGCTTCCGTAAAGCGTTCCGTCAAGCACCGCCGTCCTCAGCCTCCCTTTACCACCAGTACCCTTCAGCAGGAAGCGAACAGAAGATTATCCCTTCCCACTCAGCGCACGATGATGATCGCGCAGGAGCTTTACGAAGGTATCAATATCGGCGACAGAGGCACCCACGGTCTTATCACGTATATGCGTACCGATTCCTTGCGTGTTTCCGACGAAGCAAAGGCTGCGGCAAAGGAATATATCGTAGGTAAGTACGGTGAAAAGTATTATCCCGCAGTTCCCAACACCTATAAGGTCAAGAAGGGCTCTCAGGATGCACACGAAGCTATACGTCCTTCCGATCCCACCCTTGCTCCCGATATGATCAAAAACCGTCTTACCGCAGATCAGTACAAGGTCTACAAGCTTATATACGACCGCTTTATCGCAAGCCAGATGAAGCCTGCGGAAATAGACACCGTTTCCGTTGATCTTGATGCGGCGGGCAATATTTTCCGCGCTACCGGCGCTACCGTAAGATTTCCCGGTTATCTGGTTATCTGCGACGATTCAGATACCGGTGACGATGAGATCGCCAAGGATAAGCTTCCTTTGCTGAGCGAAAACGAGGTATGTAATTGCTCCGGTATTCTTCCCGAACAGCATTTTACAGCTCCTCCTTTCAGATATACCGAAGGTTCGCTGGTAAAAATGCTGGAGGAAAAGGGAATAGGCAGACCTTCCACCATCGTAACTACGATCACCACCATTATATCCAGAGGATACGTTGTAAGAGAGGGTAAATCCTTGGTTCCCACCGAGCTTGGATTTGTAACGACCGATCTTATGCTCAATGCTTTTTCCGGTATAGTTGATTATAACTTTACCGCCCAGATGGAAGAAGATCTGGATGAAATAGAATCCGGTAACAAGGATTATATCAAGGTGCTTGAAAGCTTTTATAAGGATCTTGAATCCGAATTGAAGTCTGCCGAAGCTGTGATCGGCAAAGACAAAATTACCGTTGAACCGGAAAAGACCGATATTATTTGCGAAAAATGCGGTTCGGTAATGGTAGTTCGTAACGGACGGTTCGGAAAATTCGCCGCTTGTCCCAATTACCCCAAATGTAAAAACACCAAGCCTCTTGAGCCGGAAAAGAAGCCTTTGGAGGCAAAAGAGATCATAAGCGATGAAAAATGCCCTGCGTGCGGAGGAGAAATGGTACTTCGCAAGGGCAGATACGGAAGCTTCTTTGCTTGCCGTTCTTATCCTGAGTGCAAGACCACGCTTCCCGTTATCAAGGACAGCGGCGTGGTATGCCCCAATTGCGGAAAGCGTATAGTTGTACGCCAAAGCAAAAAGAAGACCACGTATTACGTTTGCGAGGATGCTTCCTGCGGATTTATTTCCTGGGATATTCCCCAGACAAGAAAATGTCCCAAGTGCGGGGATATAGTATTAAAGAAAAAGAACAGAGATCAGTATTATTGCCGCAGTAACTGCGGTTGGACAGAGGAAAACAAAAAATGAGAACTACCATAGCTGTTGACGCAATGGGCGGCGATAAAGCTCCTCAATCCGTTGTAGGAGGCGCGTTGCTTGCGGCATCCCAGTTGCCTGTAGATATAATTCTCGTAGGCGACAGCGATGCTATCTATACAGAGATAAATAACAGAGGCGCTATGCCTTCAAACGTATCCGTCGTTCACGCAAAGAGCGTTATAACGATGGAAGATGCGCCCGGAGCGGTATTAAAGGAAAAATCCGATTGCTCTATGGCGGTGGCGGCAGAGCTTGTAAAAGACGGCAAGGCGGATGCTTTGGTCTCCGCGGGAAACACCGGCGCGCTTTTTACCGTGTCTTCTCTCAAGATACGCCGTCTTCCCGGTATACGCCGTGCGGCACTGGGTGCGGTCGTACCTCTTGAAAATCCCGTTCTTATCGTGGATTCCGGCGCAAATACAGATGCTACACCCGATCTTATGCGTACCTTTGCCCACATGGGAAGCCTGTACGCGCAGCTTGTTATGGGTATAGAAAACCCCCGTATAGGTCTTGTGAACAACGGAAGCGAATCCACAAAGGGAACCCCCTTATATGCGGAATCCAATGCACTGCTTTCAAAAGAAAAAAACATAAACTTTGTGGGCAACGTAGAGGGAAGAGACATCCCCTGCAATACCTGCGACGTCGTTGTGTGCGATGGATTTACGGGCAATATCCTTCTCAAGACCATAGAAGGTATGGGTCTGTTTATGAAGAGCAAGCTGAAGAGTATTTTCTATGCAAACCGTATTACCAAGGTTGCGGGCGCTCTTACAAGAAAACAGATTACCGATCTTAAAAAGCAAATAGACCACCGTGAGCACGGCGGCGCACCTTTTTTGGGGCTTGCAAAGCCGGTTGTAAAAGCTCACGGCAGTTCGGATGAAAAAAGCATTTTCACCGCTATTCGTCAGGCAAAGACCTTCCACGAAAGCGGACTTGTATCAAAACTGAAGGAGGCGATACAGAATGAATCATCAAATTGAGCCGTTGCCCTATATCGAGCTTGAAAAAAAGATAGGCTACGTGTTCCGCAACAAAGAATTCCTTTTGACCGCCCTCACACATTCTTCTTTTGTTAACGAAACAAAACAAAAAACCTCCCTTCGCTCCAACGAACGGTTAGAGTTTTTGGGAGATTCCATTCTTTCCGTAATAGTTTCCGAGCATATATACCGTTCTTCTCCGGAATTGGACGAAGGATATCTTACAAGAATCAGAGCCAATATAGTATGTGAAAATTCATTAAGCGAATTTGCCCGTGAAATAGAATTGGGAAGCTACCTCCGTATGGGACACGGCGAAGCCGTAACCAACGGACGGGACCGTAAAAGCACGGTTGCCGATGCTTTTGAAGCCTTGCTTGCCGCAATTTATCTTGATGGCGGTATGGATCAGGCAAGACGCTTTCTTATGCCCCGCGTAAAAAGCGCGCTTTCAAAGCTTTCCAAGGGCGGAAACGAGGATTACAAGTCCCGTTTGCAAAAGATAGTCCAGCAAACACCTGAGGAGATACTTGAATACGTTCTTGTCAGCGAAGAAGGCCCTCCCCACGACAGAGTATTTACCTTCCGTGTAATGCTCAATTCTAACTGTCTTGGCGAAGGTGTGGGCAGAACAAAGCGCGAGGCAGAGCAGAATGCCGCAAAAGAAGCGCTTTCCGTTCTCGGTGAACTTGATGAAGACCCATCGTAACATACCTGTTTTTATCCCACAGGAAGGCTGTCCCAACGCCTGCGTGTTTTGTTCCCAAAAGAAAATAACGGGAATAGACCGCCGCGCAGAGCTTAACACGTTAAAAGAAACCGTTGAAAAGGCTTTGGAAAACGAATGGCAGGAAAGTGAGATCGCCTTTTTCGGCGGAAGCTTTACCGCTATAGATAAAGGACGTATGATCTCCCTTTTGGATACGGCATACGAATACGTGCTCGCAGGAAAGGTCAACGGAATACGCGTTTCCACCCGTCCCGATTATATTGATGAAACTGTGCTTGATATTTTGAAAAGCAGGGGAGTAACCGCCATTGAACTTGGCATTCAAAGCGTTTCGGAACAGGTGCTGGAGGCTTCCGGCAGAGGACACACCGCAAAACACAGCGAAAACGCTTGTAAATTGATAAAAAAATACGGCTTCCGTCTGGGCGGACAAATGATGGTGGGTCTGCCTTTGTCAACGGCAAAGGATGAACTTGCCACCGCTCAAGCCATTTGCGATTGGGGCGCAGACGAAACCCGTATTTATCCTACCGTTGTCTTTGAGGATACGGCGTTGTACGGTATGACCATAAACGGCGCATACAAACCCCTTTCTTTAGATGACGCGGTGTCCCGCTGCGCAGATTGTATGGATATGTTTTTGTCCCGCGGGGTAAAGGTTCTCCGCGTGGGACTTCACGCTTCGGAGCAGCTGGTTTCCGCGCCCTACGGCGCAACTCATCCCGCTATGGGTGAATTGGTAGAGAGTGAATTGTACCGCAGACGGATAGAGGATCTCATACAAGGCAGGCGGGGAAAAAAGCTTTTGGTGTACGTGCCTTATTCCGCTTGTTCAAAAGCGGCGGGGCAACACAAAAAGAACACCGTATATTTTAAAAACACTTACGGATTTTCCGTAGTATCCGTATACGGAGCCGATATGCCGGAGCATACGGTAAGAATACATATAGAGGATTGATTTTTTGAAACTTAAAAGTATTGAAATGCAGGGGTTCAAATCGTTCCCCGATAAAACACGAATAACCTTTGACGACGGCGTAACCGCTATTATCGGTCCCAACGGAAGCGGTAAATCCAATATTTCCGACGCGGTGCGTTGGGTACTTGGTGAAATGTCTATGAAGAGCCTTCGCGGAAGCAAGATGGAGGACGTTATCTTCAACGGTACGCCCAACCGTCCCGCCGCAAACTTTTCTTCGGTTTCGCTTACCCTTGATACTACCGCGGAATATGACCGCCACGCCCAGACCTTTATGTCGCTTTCCGAAGAAGAAAAAAATGCCGATGATAAAAAGGACGAATACAAGCTTCACGACGGAACGGAAGTAACCATAACCAGAAAATACTACCGAAGCGGCGAAAGCGAATATTATATCAACAAAAAGCAGGTACGCTTGAAGGATATATACGAGCTGTTTTATGATACCGGTATCGGCAGAGAAGGCTATTCTGTTATTTCCCAGGGTAAAATATCCGAAGTTCTTTCCCAGAAGGGACACGAACGCAGAGATATTTTTGAAGAAGCTGCGGGAATTTCCAAATTCCGCTACAAAAAAGCGGAGGCGGAAAGAAAGCTTGCCGAAACAGAAAACAACTTAATAAGAATCAACGATATATTGAGCGAAGTATCCTCCCGTATCGGTCCTTTGGAAAAGGAAGCGGAAAACGCAAAGAAATATCTTGTGCTTTCCGAAGAGAAAAAGGGATTGGAGATCACTCTCTGGCTGGATAAGATAGATAAGCTTCGCGTGGATCTGGAGCGTAACGCAACAGAAACCGCAGGCGCGCGTCTTGCTCTCGATAACAGCGAAAACGACGTTAAGTCCCTTGACGAAAAATTGGATAACGCTCTCCGCGAGGGATACGATATAGGACGTGAGCTTTCCGAAACCGAGCGTCTTATTTCGGAAAGCGAGAAAAACATCGCTTCCATCGAATCCGAAAAAGCTCTCCGCCTTAACGATGCCGAGCATTACAGACGTATGGCGCGTCAGTACGGAGAGGATATCTCCGTAAACAACAGAGAGCTTGCGCTGGCTGCAGATATGCTTTCCGCTGCCGCAGAGGTGGGCAAGGAGCTTGAAAGCGAACACGCAAAGGTAAAAGAAGAGTTTGCGCTTGCGGAAGAAGCCTATGCAAAATACCGCGATGCCGCAGTTGCCTGCGCACAGCAGGAGCAGGATGCGGTTTCCGCGCAGACAAAGGCTTACGAAACGGTTTCCGGTTTAAGAGAAATCTATGCCGCGATCAAGGCAAAATCGGAAGAATCCGTCCGCGCCCGCGACGAAGCCGAAGCACAGCTTTCTGCCTCCGCCGCACGAATGAAAGACCTTCAATTTGCTTTGGATAAAGCATCTCTGGAGCTTTTCAAAGCGGAAAACGAGGTAAAAGAGAATGCCGAAAACAAATCCGCTATAACCGAAAAGTGCGATGAAAACAGAGCTTTGCGTAATCAGCTCAACGAAAAACTGTCTGCCGTAAATCTCGAAATTTCCGCTTTGGAGCACAGACGTGAAAATCTGCGCCGTATGGAAGCGTTGTTCGAGGGATATTCCGACGGTGTTAAAAACGTGATGAACGCTTCCGAGCTTACCGGTATCGTAGGCACCGTTTCTTCTGTCGTTTCTACGGAAGAAAAATACGTTCTTGCTCTGGAAACCGCGCTGGGCGCATCCGCTCAATTTATAATTACCGAAAAAGAAGAGGACGCAAAAAACGCCGTAAAGTATCTTAAAAAGACATCCGGCGGCAGAGCGACCTTCCTTCCTATCGAAACGGTTACGGGAAACCGCGTTAACGAAGAGCCTTTTAAAAACGTAAAAGGATATATCGGTATCGCGTCCGATATGGTCAAGAGCGATAAAAGGTTCCGCACGGTTATCGATGATCTTCTTGGCAGAACCGTTCTTACGGAAAATATGGATTCCGCGACATCTGCGGCATCTGCCTGCGGATATAAAGTAAAGGTCGTTACTCTTGACGGTCAGGTGGTTAACCCCGGCGGAAGTATTACCGGCGGCAGCGCCCACAAAAAAGCCGGTCTGTTTACAAGAGCTATGGATATCGACCGTCTTAGCGCCGATATCAAAACGAAGCGTACCGAAACCGAAAAGCTGGAAGCGGATATTTCGGATGCGGATTCGGTATACGATACTCTTTGCGCAGAGAAAAAAGCGGCGGAAGATGCATATAATTCCGCTGTGGCATTACGCAGCGACCGTCAGCGTGAATGCGACGGTGCGCAGGTAAGACTTGAAGAGGAAAATAACCATAACGAGGCTATCAGACTTCAGGCTTCCCGTCAGGTATTGGATGCGGAGATATCTCTTTCCGAATCCGAAAAGCAGCTTTCCGAGGCAGAAGAAAACCTTAATCTTCTCCGCGCCGCTTGCGAAAAGTGCACTGCGGAAAGTGCTTTGGCAAAGGCAAACGAGCAAACTGCTTTTGAGGAATGCAACCGTATCCGCGTTTCTCTTTACGAGAAAGCGTCTTCTTTTGACAGACAAAGCGCGCATATACGTTCTCTTTCCGAAAAGAAAGAAAGCATCCAAGGCAGAATTAACGATATTACCGTTTCTATTCGTCAGGCGGAACAAAACGCTTTGAAATCCGAAGCTCTGCTTGCGGAATTTGACGTTAAAAAGCAGTGCTTTGAAGCGGAAGCCGAAAAATACCGCGAAAAGCTTAAAGACCTTCTTGCTTCCCGCGATGAATCCGAAAAGAGCGCCGTAACCATCCGCAGTCTTGTTAAAGAAGCGCAGAACAAAAAAGAAGATGCTTTGCGCAGATTTACCGAGCTTGAATCCAAGGGACAGAATCTTAATACGGATTATGATGCCGTTTCCGCTAAGCTTTGGGATGAATACGAGCTTACTTATACCAATGCCTGCGCATACAGACTGCCTGCGGATCAGATGGTATCCGCATCCACCCGTGTGGCATCTCTCCGCGCTAAAATACGCGCTATGGGTCATATAAACGTAAACGCAGTTGAGGAATATAAGACCGAAAAAGAACGTTTTGATTTCCTTACCGCGCAGACCGACGATCTTAATAAGACCCGCCGCCAGCTTGATTCTACCATCGAAAAGCTGTCCCGCACTATGAAGGATACCTTTATAGATTGCTTCGAGCGTATAAATTCCGCGTTCGGCAGAACCTTCGCCGCGCTGTTCGGCGGCGGTTCCGGCAGAGTAGAGCTTGAAGATCCCAACAACCCTCTGGAATGCGGAATAGATATTATTTTAAGACCTCCCGGAAAGAGCGTAAAGAGTATCTCTCTTCTTTCCGGCGGCGAGCAGTCCTTTGCAGCCATCGCATTGTATCTGGCGTTGCAGGAAATCAATCCTTCGCCCTTCTGTATATTCGATGAGATCGAATCCGCGCTGGACGACGTTAACCTTGCAAAATTTGCCGATTACGTGCGTGAGCACAGCGAATCCACCCAGTACATTCTTATTACCCACCGCCGCGGCACTATGGAGCGTGCCGACGTGCTGTACGGCGTAACTATGTACGAACGCGGTGTTTCCAATTATCTCCGCCTTAACGTGGATATGATGGAAGAAAACATCAAAAAATACAGTCATTCATAAAAAGGAGCAACAATGGGCTTTTTTGATAAATTAAAACAAGGTCTTGCAAAGACCAAAGCCGCCTTTATCACTCCGCTTGAAAAGCTATTTTCATCTGCGGAAAAGGTGGACGAGGATTTTTTTGATGAACTTCTTGATGTGCTTATAATGGCAGATGTGGGAGTTGATACCTCCGATTATATCGTAGAAACTCTCCGCAGCGAATTAAAAGCCAAAAATATTTGGGAAGCAGACAAAGCCCGCGAAGAGCTTCGCAGAGTAATGTGCGAAACTATCGGGGAATATATGCCTCTTGAAATTAAGGAAGGGCTCAACGTAATTCTGGTTATCGGAGTTAACGGCGCCGGCAAGACCACCTCTATCGGCAAGCTTGCATCTATGTATAAAGCTGACGGTAAAAAGGTCATTCTTGCCGCCGCAGATACCTTCCGCGCCGCCGCTATCGACCAGCTCGGCGTCTGGGCGGACAGAGCGGGAGTGCAGATGATACGCCAATCCGAAGGCGCAGATCCTGCCGCCGTAGTGTTTGACGCCGCAGCCGCCGCCCGCAAACAAAAAGCGGACGTGCTGATAGTCGATACTGCGGGAAGATTGCACAACAAGAAAAATCTTCTTGATGAGCTTGCAAAAATCAACCGTGTTTTAGACCGTGAGCTTCCCGAAGCCCACAAGGAAACCCTTATAGTTCTGGATGCAACTACCGGTCAGAACGCTATTCTGCAGACACAGGAATTCGGAAAAGCCGCGGGAATTTCGGGCCTTGTTCTTACAAAACTGGACGGAACCGCAAAGGGCGGTTTTGTATTGGCGATAAAGCACGCTTTGGATATTCCCGTGCGCTTTATCGGAGTAGGCGAGGGAGTGGACGATCTCCGTCCTTTCAATCCCGATGATTTTGTAAAAGCTATGTTCGGAGATTAAAAAATGGAACTTGTTTTTGCCACTAACAACAAACACAAAGTAAGCGAGCTTCGTGAACTTTTTCAAGGATATTTCGGAGATAAGGTAAATATACTTACTCTTAAAGACGTCGGCTTTGAAGAAGATATTATCGAGGATGCCGATACCTTTGAGGGAAATGCGTTTATAAAAGCCGATACCGTCTGCCGTTTTTGCGGCAAACCCGCCGTGGCAGACGATTCCGGACTCGTGGTGGACGCTCTTGACGGCGCCCCCGGTGTTATGTCTGCCCGCTATTCCGGCGCAGATTCCGACGATATAAGAAATATTCAAAAGCTTTTAAAGGAACTTCAAAACGTACCACTTGAAGACCGCACGGCCCGCTTTGTATGCCATATTTGCTGTGTTTTTCCCGACGGAAAACGTATAGATTGCGAAGAAAACAGCGAAGGCAGAATTATCTTTGAATGCAGGGGCGACGGCGACTTCGGTTATGATCCCGTCTTCCTTAACGAAGAGTACGGACTTACCTTTGCCGAAATGGATATGGAAACAAAAAATAAGGTGAGTCACAGAGGAAAAGCGGTAAGAACTTTTGCAGACATATTTGCTTCAACAAATGTTGACATAATACAGTAAATGTGTTATCATATTATAATGAATTGATTATACTTCACCGGGAGGGAACAGCGTGAGCGATTTTCTTTATTATGTTAAGGAAACTCTGTTAAATATTACGGTAATAGATGTTATAGATATAGTTATAGTGTCTTTTTTGCTGTACTATACCTTTAAGTTTATACAAGAGCGCCGCGCTGCGAAACTCGCTATCGGTCTTATATTGCTTTTGGCGCTTCTGCTTGTCAGTGAAGTGCTTAATATGCACGCTCTCAATTTTATTCTTTCCAACCTGTTCAGCGTCGGAATAATCGCTCTGGTAATCGTTTTCCAGCCGGAATTGCGCAGTGCTCTGGAAAAAGTGGGCGGCGAATCCTTAAGAAGCATTCGCGGTAAAATGGATGATGAAACCGTAGCACTTTTCACCGAATGTATAACCGAGGTTGCTGTCGCCGCAGAACAGCTTTCACAATCCAAGACCGGCGCATTGATGGTGTTCGAGCGTTCAACAAAGCTTGGTGACGTTATCCGTACCGGTACGGTTTTGGACGCAAAGCCTACCTCTTTCCTTATAGGAAACATCTTTTTCAACAAAGCGCCTTTGCACGACGGCGCGGTAATATTCCGCGAAGGACGTATTCACGCCGCAGGATGCTTTTTACCGCTTTCCGATAATAACGAGATCGTAAAAGACCTTGGAACAAGACACCGCGCCGGCATCGGTATGAGCGAAAACAGTGATGCTATCGTACTTATAGTGTCCGAGGAAACCGGTATTATCTCCGTTGCCTGCGATGGCGTGCTTAAAAGAGGCTTTTCCCGCAAGAAATTGGAAACCTATCTTGAAACTCAGCTTATCGTTAAGGAAAACTCCCTTAAGAGCAAGGTAAAGAACCAGATAACACGTATTACAAAGATCAAAAAGGGGGATGAAAATATTGACAAAGAATAACCAGACTCCCGCACGTCAGACCCCGCATGCCAACAAAGGAAAAATCGTTACCTTTTTGACCGCGCTTCTTGCGGTTATATCCGCTATCGTTTTGTGGTTTTTTGCTATTGATTACGACAGCCCCGATTACACCAAAACGTTTTCAAATATAAAGGTTGAGGTTACGGGACTTGCCGAACTCCGTCAGACGATGGGATACACCCTGCTGGAAGAGCCGGATCTTACGGTTGACGTTACTATTGCCGGCAAACGTACCGACGTTAATCAGGTGCGCTCTTCCGATATAACCGCATCAATAGATCTTTCCGCGGTTGCGGCAGCAGGTGAAAATAAATTTGAGGTACAAATTACCTCGCCCAACGGTACCACGGTTGCTTCTCAAAGTGTTAATGAAGTAAGATTGTATGTTGATAACTTTATTTCAAAGCAGTATACCGTAAAGGTTCGCAAAATGAATTACGTTCTCGCGGAAAACCTTTATATCGATACTGTGACCTGCAGTCCTGCTACAGTCACCGTTTGGGGACCGGAAAATGAGCTTGAAAAAATATCCGGCGCATACGTTGATCTTGAAATGGGCGAATTAGTGAATTCCATTAAGGTTACGTCTACCGCAAAGCTTTTGGATATAAACAACGCAGAAGTGGATAATCCTTATATTTATATTGCCAACAGCTCCGTCACTTCCTCCGTTTCCGTTTATATGGAAAAAGAAGTGCCCGTACGTGTAAAACTTACCGGCGGTTTGTATTCCGAACTTACTGCGGATATCCGCTGTGATACGGATACCGTTCTTTTCCGCGGTACCGTTGAGCGTATGACAAATATCAAAGAGTACGTTATCGAAATTGACGAAACAGACACTCCGTTTGATTCACCGATCAAGGTTTTGATAACTCCTCCCAACGGAATTGTTAACGCAGGCGAAGAACAGTACGCAACAGTTCTTCTTTCCATTCCCGATATAGGAAAGAAGGAAATGTCGTTGTCTTCGAAGAACGTAGAATTTATAAATATGCCCGAAGAGCTCGATGCAAAAGCACTTACGGATATTAACGTGGAACTTCGCGGTCTGCAGGACGTGCTCGATCAGCTTACGGAAGAAGATGTTTCCGTAACCGTCGATATGTCGCTGTTGGGTGAGCTTTCCGAAGGCACCGTTACCGTTCCCGTCACGGTGGAAATTTCAACACAGGACGTTTCCGGTGTATTCGTTTATAATAAAAACGCATATACCGTTCAAATCATTATAAAATAAATTTTTAGGAGATGAGGGCCTTGACTTCAAGAAAGTGGGTCATAAACGGCGCCGATACCGCCGCTGCCGCCGCATTACGGGCGGAGAGCGGATATCTGCCTCTTACCGCAAGATTGCTTTGCTCCAGAGGATTGGATACGGCTGAAAAGGTAGCCGAATTTTACGATACATCTAAACTTTCTTTTTACGATCCCTATCTGCTCAAGGATATGGATAAAGCGGTTGCCCGCATTAAAAAAGCTATAGAGAATAAAGAACGGGTATGTATTTACGGAGATTACGACGTAGACGGTGTTACCTCTACTACTATGCTGTATACATATCTCCGTTCTCTCGGAGTGGAAACCACATATTTTATTCCCGAGCGAATGAACGAGGGGTACGGTCTGAGCCGTACCGCTATCGATCGCTTTGCAGGCAGCGTTGATCTGCTTATTACCGTAGATACCGGTATAACCGCGGTAGCGGAAACAGAATATGCAAAGCAGTTCGGAATGGATATGATAATTACCGATCATCACAGCTGCAGAGATGTGCTTCCCGATGCGGTTGCGGTGGTCAACCCCCATAGAGAAGATTGCGAATATCCCTTCAAAAAGCTTGCGGGGGTAGGAGTGGTGTTCAAGCTGCTTTGCGCTCTTCACGGCAACAGCGAGGAGATCTGTAATCGGTACGGAGAGATCGTCGCTATCGGTACTATCGCAGATGTTATGCCGATTGTTGGCGAAAACCGTCTTATTGCCGCTATAGGTATCGAAAATCTTTCCAATACAAAGTATCTTGGACTTCGTGCTCTTATGGAGCAGGTAGGTATTTTCAAAAACGGCAAGAAGGTTAAAAAGATAACATCTTCTACAATCGGTTACGTGCTTGCACCCCGTATAAACGCTGCAGGAAGAATAACCAGCGCCGTACGCGCAGTGGAGCTTTTGCTTGCTGATAATGAAAGCGATGCAAACCGTATCGCCGCAGAGCTTTGCGAGATAAACAAACTTCGCCAGTCTACCGAGCTTGATATTTATACTCAGGCGCTTACCCAGATAACCGAGCGCCATTCGGAAAATACGGCATACGTACTTTCTTCCGATGGATGGCATCAGGGCGTTATCGGTGTTGTCGCTTCCCGTATTACAGAAAAATATTCTCTTCCCAGCGTGCTTTTCTCCTTTGACGGAGATATCGGTAAGGGAAGCGGAAGAAGCATAAAAGGCTTTTCTTTGATGGATGCTCTGGCGGAATGTTCGGATCTTTTGCTTGAATACGGCGGACACGAGCTTGCGGCAGGATTATCTATAGAGCGTAAGAATCTGGAGGCGTTTTCCGCCAGATTGAACGATTACGCAGAGAAGCATATAAAGAAAAACGAACTTGTTATTCCTTTGGAAATAGACTGCGAAGCTTCATTTTCTGAGCTTACTTTACGTCAGGCAGAGGATATTCAGCGTCTTGAGCCTTTCGGTCTTTCCAATCCCGTTCCCGTTTTTATTGTTAAGGGTGCGGTTATAAAGAACCTTACACCCCTTTCCGGCGGCAAGCATATGAAGATAAGGGTATCCGACGGAAGCAGAAACGATCTTACCGCAGTTTATTTCGGTATGAGTGCGGAAAACTTTTCCTTCTGCGAAGGGGATAAGTGCGATATAGCATTTTCTCTTGAAATCAACGAATTTTTAGGTAATGCAACACCCCAGCTTCTCATAAAAGGAATCAGACTTGCAGAGGGCGAAAAAAATCTGCTGGATATTGAATACGAAACCTATCTTAACGCAGTTGATTTTGATAATACTCAGCCCGTTTCTGCGGAATGTATTCCCACTCTTGCGGATTTCAGAGAAGTTTTCCGCTATCTCAGACGCAGTCTGGACGGAAGCAAGCCCATATCCCTGCGCCGTCTTATCAGCAGTATCCGAGAAGATACCGATACTGATATAAGCGCATGTAAAATATTGATCATAAGCGATGTTTTGCAAGAACAAGGCATAGCCGAAGTGGAACATATTCCCGGTATGCTCATACGAATTACTCTTAAGCCGTTCAACGGAAAGATCAATCTCGATAATTCCGAACTGCTTGGAAGGATAAAGGCAAAACACGCATAAAGTACGGTGTTATATGTCTGTTAATTTTGAAAGCTTTATAGAAAAATTAAAGCAAAGCGGCGGCTACGATATAGCCAAAATTACAAAAGCATACGAATTTGCTTTCAGGATGCATGAGGGACAAACCCGTATTTCGGGTGAACCCTATATCATACACCCTCTTTCCGTTGCGGATATTGTTGCTGACCTTCAGCTTGATACAGATTCAATATGCGCCGCTTTTCTTCACGATACCGTTGAGGATTGCGGGGAAAAAGTAACCTTAAACGTTATTAAAAAAGAGTTCGGCGGCGACGTTGCGGATCTTGTTGACGGCGTTACCAAGCTTGTCCATATACGTTTTGAAACAAAGCAGGACGAAAGTATAGAAAACCTGCGTAAAATGTTTCTTGCAATGAGCAAGGATATCCGTGTTATATTTATCAAGCTTGCAGACAGACTTCATAATATGCGCACCCTCGACGTACGCCGTGAGGAAAAACAGCGCGCCGTTGCTTTGGAGACTATGCACGTTTACGCGCCCTTGGCTCACCGTCTGGGTATCCAGAAGATCAAGCAGGAGCTTGAAATGCTTGCGCTCAAATATTTGGATCCTATCGGCTTCAGAGAAGTAGAGATCGACGTTGAAAAACGCTACGGTGAAAACAAAGGATTTTTGGATCATTATAAAGCTCTCGTTGGCGAAAAGCTGGATGAAAATCATATCAAATACCGTCTTGAGGGACGTATCAAGTCCATTTATTCCATATACAAGAAAATGTATTCCGGCAGTAAAAGCTTTGAAGAGATCTACGATTTTTACGCTATCCGCATAATCGTGGATACCGAACTGGATTGCTATACCGCTTTGGGTATAATTCACGAAGCCTTTAACTTCATTCCCGGTAGATTCAAAGACTACATTTCCACGCCCAAACCCAACCTTTACCGTTCTCTTCATACCACGGTTATAGGTAAAGAGGGAATTCCCGTTGAAGTGCAGATACGCACCTGGGATATGCATCGTGAAGCGGAATACGGTCTTGCCGCTCACTGGAAGTATAAATCCGGCGAGCAGGCTCAAAAGATAGTTGATCAGAAGCTTCAGTGGATTCGCACTCTGTTGGAAACAGAAAAGGATACGGATGATCCCGATGAATTCTACCGTCCTCTTAAGATAGATCTTTTTGAAGACGAAATATTCGTATTCACTCCCAAAGGGGATGTTATAAACCTTCCCACGAATGCAACTCCCATAGATTTTGCATACGCCATTCACTCTGCTGTCGGTAATAAAATGGTAGGTGCCCGTGTAAACGGCAGTATCGTTCCCATAGATTCAATACTGGAAAACGGACAGATAGTGGAGGTAATCACTTCCTCCGCATCCAAGGGACCCAGCAGAGATTGGCTTAAAATCGTGCGCTCCGGCGAAGCGCGAAATAAAATACGCCAGTATTTCAAAAAAGAAATGCGGGCAGAAAACATTATTGTCGGCAAGACCGAGGTAGACCGTGAGCTGAAGCGTTACGGCAGAAGCTATTCCGAAGCTCAAAAGAACGAGATAGTTGCAAACGTTGCCGCCCGTATCAGCTTGCCGGACCCCGAGGATTTGTACAACAATATCGGTTACGGCGGTCTTTCCATAAGCAAGATTGCCGCAAAGCTTAAAGATGAATTTACCCGTGTGGTTTGTCCTCCCGAACCGGAGGAAGAAGCGCCCGCGCCCGAAAAAGTATCTGCGCCCAGAGGAAGAATTACCAATTCTCAGTCCGTAATCATAGACAGCGTTTCCGGCTGCGAGGTTAAGTTTGCAAAATGCTGTAACCCTCTGCCCGGTGACAGTATTATCGGATTTATTACTAAAGGCTACGGCGTTTCTATCCATAAGTACGATTGTCCCAACGCACAGGCAGGCTTACAAAAGCCCGAGGATAAGGACAGATGGGTAGTAGCATCCTGGTCGACTCAGGTTGAAAAGAGGGAAGTAGGCAAGTTTGATGCGGTGCTTAACGTCTACGCAGAGTATTCTTCCGCATTGTTTGCAGACGTTTCCGTTCAGCTTAAGAATATGGCTGTGGACGTTATATCAATGTCTGCAAGAGAAAATATCGGCAACTGCCTGCTTACTGTTGTTATTAAGTGCAGCAGTATCGACCATTTGCACAGCATAATGTCCCAGTTGCGCAAGGTTCCCAACGTGCGCGACGTTACCCGCGGCAACGAGGGCAGAGGAGTATAAATGAAGATAGTAATTCAGCGCGTGCTTTCCGCTTCCTGCACTGTAGAAGGGGAGAGTGTTTCCCATATCGGTTTGGGACTTTTGGTATTTTGCGGCGTTACCGCAACAGATACCGAAGAAGATATAAAAAAAGCGGCAAAGAAGATTTCGGGAATGCGTATTTTCCGTAACGATGCAGGCAAAATGTCGCTATCTGTAGGCGACGTTGGCGGTTCTGTAATGCTAATTTCAAATTTCACTCTTTGCGCAGATTGCTCTCACGGCAGACGGCCCGAATTCCTTTCTGCGGCTCCTGCTGCTAAGGCAGAAGAATATTATAAAAAATTAGCCGATATGATCGGGGAAAATCTCCCCGTTGTGTGCGGCGTTTTCGGAGGAGATATGCGTATCAGTGCGGAAAACTTCGGTCCCGTTACTGTATACCTTGATACTGCTTCTTTATGAAACTTACAATAAATAACACCACGGGTCTGTTAAATGATTATTATTTTCAGACCCTTTCTCTCCTTTATTTCCCGGGTGAAAAGTTTCCTACGGGTGTTGATCCAAGCCCCAACAGCGCGGAATATTTTCTCGAAAAACGGGGAAACGGTTATTACGGCAAAGCAATACTGCACGCAGGCGCCCAATGCGAACAAGGCGAGTTTTGCACGGATGGGTACGAATTTTCCGTTCCGGTTCACGATGAACTGAACGCGCAGTGCGCCATTGGCAAAGCCTTTCTTATTGCGGGCGAAAAGCTGTTTGGCTTTTCTCTTCCCTGGGGATATATTACGGGATTGCGTCCGGTTAAAAGAGCAAGATTTTATCTTGATAAAGGCTATGATGATGAAACGGTAAAGCGTCTTTTTGTAACCGACCACAATATTTCCAAGGAAAAGACCGAGCTTTCCATACGTACAGCACACAATGAGATACGTATGCTTAAGGACGTAGGCAAAAAGACGGCGGGTCTGTATATTTCCATCCCGTTTTGTCCTACAAGGTGTCAGTACTGCTCCTTCGTTTCATATTCCACACCACGTCTTTTGAAGATGCTTCCCGATTACGTGGAGCTTCTCATAAAGGATATAAAAGCAACCGCTTGCGTAATGAAGGAACTGGGTATCAAGCTTTCCGCCATATATGTGGGAGGCGGCACGCCTTCTATTCTTTCTCCCGAGCAGACACGTAAAGTTTTGGGTACGGTTACCGAAAATTTTGATCTTTCGGCGTTGCGCGAATTCACCTTTGAAGCCGGCAGACCGGACACCATTACGGAGGAAAAGCTTGTTTCCGCCAAGGAAAACGGGGTTACCCGTGTCAGCATCAACCCTCAGAGCCTTAATGAAAACGTGTTGCGCGCTATCGGCAGACAGCACACCACACAGCAGTTTTTCGAAGCCTACGATATCGCCCGCGGTATCGGGTTTGACAGTATAAACGCAGATCTTATTGCAGGGCTTCCCGAAGACACCTTTGAAACCTTCTGTTCAAGCTTTGAAAAAGTGCTTTCAATGGGATTTGAGAATATAACCTTACATACCTTAAGCATTAAAAATGCCGCCGCTTTGCGTTTTTCAAAAGAAAACGTGTACGATCCTTCGGGCAGGCTTGCGGTTTCTTGCGTGCAGTACGTGTATGACCGTATGCTCCAGAGCGGTATGGAACCGTATTATCTTTACAGACAAAAAAATACTGTGGGTAATGCGGAAAACACGGGGTATTCCGTTCCCGGCAAAGAAAATCTTTATAACATACTTATGATGGAGGAGCATTCCAGCGTTTTCGCTTGCGGAGCGGGCGCCATAACAAAGCTTGTTTCTCCGGATGAAGAGATAATCGACCGTATCGCCCACCAGAAGTACCCGTACGAGTATCTTGATATGCCCAAGGGTATTGGTGAGGACAGAATAAAAAAGTTTTATAAACAGCATTTCGATTGCTGAAAAATGTATTTGTAAAGGGACGTTATGAGTAATATAGATAAGTCTTCCAAAAGCTTTGTTGCGGAAGCCGCTATAATATCTGTTTCTAATTTTGCAGTTAAGCTTGTAGGCGTGCTGTTTAAAATTCCTCTTGCCAATCAGCTTGGGGAATTTATGGGCGTGTTCAACGCGGCGTATTCAATATATGCAATGCTGTTTATGATTTCCACTTCGGGTCTTCCTGTTGCTGTGTCTCGTTTGGTGGCAATAGCAAAAGAAAAGGGAAGACGCGCAGAGGCTTCACAGATCTTCCGTACATGCGCTCTTACCTTTGGAGCTATCGGATTTATATGCTCGTTGATAATGTTTATTGGCGCAGACTATATTTGCGAAATAACCGCGCATCCGGGCGCAGAGCTTCCGATGAGGGTTATCTCTCCCACGCTGTTTATAATCTGCATAACCGCTTCCATACGCGGATATTTTCAGGGACTACGCAAAATGGTTCCCACTGCGGTTTCCAATTTTATTGAAGCCGTGCTTAAGCTTATTCTTGGCTTGGGCGGTGCTGCGTTTGCCGCTTCCCGAGGATGGAGTGGGCCTGTGCAGGCGGCGTTTGCGGTTTCCGGCATATCTATCGGTGTTATCATCGGTACCGTTTATCTTGCAATAACCTTTTATCTTCAGCGCAACGCAAATATTCCCGATACGGATAAAACCGTTTCGCCCCGCTCGGTTATCGCAAAAAACGCTCTCCGTGTCGCCGTGCCCGTAACTCTTGCCGGCTCTGCTTTGTATTTTTCCACGTTTTTTGATACAGTGGTCATAAACAACCGCCTTATCTTTTCGGGATTTTCTGAAGAAATGGCGGACAGGCTCTATACCGCGTATACGACCCTTGCCATATCTATTTCCGATCTGGTTCCCTCGACCTTGGTATATCCCATTGCTTTGAGCATTCTGCCTGCTATGTCTGCCGCTCTTGCGGGAAACCGCAACAGCGAAGTAAGGGGGTATATCCATTCTTCGATACGTATTTCCGGAATTATAGCCATTCCCAGCGCATTCGGTCTGGCGGTACTCGCCCGTCCCGTTATCCAGATGATATATTTCGGTTCCCTTTCCAAAGAGATAACACTGCTTGACGGAAGCACTGTTATGCCTATCGACGTAGGCGCGGCTTCGCTTGCCATACTGTCTGCGGGCATCGTTTTCCTTTCCCTTATGTCTACCACAAACGCTCTGCTTCATTCGTACGGCAAAAATTTCCTGCCCGTTATCTCTATTTCCGTGGGAATACTTCTTCTCATAATCTCCGAAACACTGCTTATCGGCATTCCTTCCATCGGTATATACGGCGCCCCCATAGCATCGCTTATTTGCTATTCCACCGCCACCGTCCTGAATATGAGAGCGGTGCGCAAGGTTTCGGGAATGCGTCTTAATCCCATAAAGCTGTTTGGCAAACCCGTTATCTGCGCGGCATTGTGCGCCGTTGCGGCTTTCGGCGGATATTCTCTTTCCGGATTGTTTGTAAGCGAAGCTACCCGTATGGGCAACGTCGTTATGTTTATTTTCGGTGTAATTCCAGGTGTGGCGGTTTATGTTATTACTATGCTTGCCTTTAAAGGAATTTCCGCTTCAGAAGTAAGACTTTTGCCTTTCGGTCACAGAATTGCCGCAATTTTTATCAGATTTGGTTTTTTGAAAGAGAGTAAAGTATGAACGAAAACGCGAAAAAATATGTAAATAAAGACCGCTATACCGTAGAGGATCTTTACGATATCGTTCGTATTCTCCGCGGAAAAGACGGCTGCCCTTGGGACAGAGAGCAAACCCATAAAAGCATCCGCAGAGACCTGATAGAAGAATGCTACGAGGTTATTGAAGGGATAGATAACGACGATCCCGTGCTTATGTGTGAGGAATTGGGCGATCTGCTTTTGCAGGTTGTCTTCCACGCGCAGATCGGCGCAGAGGATGGGCAGTTTGATATGGGCGACGTAGCGGACGGTATATGCCGTAAGCTGGTGCTTCGCCATCCCCACGTGTTTGCGGACGTAAATGCTGAAACCTCCGAAAAGGTTTTGGAAAACTGGGATAAAATTAAAAAAGAAGAAAAACAGCGTCTTTCCCTTGCGGATGAAATGTATGCCATTCCGCCTTCGCTTCCCGCTTTAATGAGAGCAAATAAGGTTGGCAAAAAATCAGGCAAAGCGAATTTTGATTTTCCTACCGATAAAGAAGCCTTTGATAAAGTGACTGAAGAGCTTAACGAGCTTTACGAAGCGCATTTGCAAGGAAATAGAGAAAATATTGCCGACGAAATGGGTGACTTGCTGTTTTCCGTTGTCAACGTTTCGAGAAAGGTAGGTGTAGAACCCGAGGAAGCTTTGACAAAAGCCACCGAAAAGTTTATGAAGCGATTTAAAAAACTTGAGGAAGAAGCAGCAAAAGCGGGCGCAAACCTTGCGGATATGTCTTCCGAGGAAGCTGATATCCTGTGGGAGCGTATAAAAAACCGCGATTAAAAGTACTTTTTTTCGAAAAAAGTCTGAAAAACCTATTGAAAAAATAAAAAATTAATGATATACTGTGTCAAGCGAAAGCAAGGACAATATGAAAGGAGTTCATTTTATGAACAAGATTACACTGGCAGATGTTGCTGCAAATGCAGCAGGTATCAAAAAGAAGGATGCGGAAGTAGCGGTTAACGCAATCTTCGCGGCTATGGCTAACGAATTGGCAGCAGGCGGCAAGGTTCAGATCGCAGGCTTCGGTAACTTCAAAATGAAGGAAAGAGTAGAACGCGTAGGCAGAAATCCCAAGTCCCACGAACCTATCGTTATTCCTTCTGCTAAGGTAGTTAACTTCACCGCAGGCAAGCAGCTTAAAGAGCTTCTCAACAAGTAATCGGTGTTTAAGAGGTAAGAGGTCTTATGCGGTTAGATAAGTTTTTAAAGGTTTCTCGTATAATCAAGCGCAGAACGGTCGCCAACGAAGCGTGCGACAGCAGCTACGTGGCTGTTAACGGTCTTCCCGCTAAGGCCTCCTACAATGTTAAGATAGGGGATGTTATTACCGTTTCCTTCGGTAACAGAACCACTTCCTTCCGCGTCCTCAGTCTTAACGAGCATACCACAAAAGCGGAAGCGAGCTCAATGTACGAAATAACGGAATGATATTCCTTTATGCTTCATATATAGTAGTATGGAGCGTGAGAGATTTTGAACGAGAAAAAACATTCCGTTACTTCTACCGGACGTGATATTACTTTAGTCACCGCGGTATATGATATCATCAGCTTTGATGATACCCAGGTCAGCCTTTCGCTGGGCGAGGATACCGTCCTTTCCGTAAGCGGCACGGGGCTGACACTTCGCCGCCTTTCCCTTGAAACGGGGGAGGTGGATATTTCCGGCAGGATAGATGCCATCGTTTATCTTGACAGCGGCGCAAAACAGAAAAAGCGCCGTATTTTCGGCTGATGGAGGTGGATTATCGGGCACAGCTTCTTTTGGCGCTGTACTCGTTTCCCGCAGGTCTGCTTCTCGGCGCGGTTTACGATATATTCAGGTTATTTCGTTTACCCTTCGGAAGAGCAGGTGTTTTTATAACCGACATATTGCAGACGTTTCTGTGCTTTTTATCGGTTCAGGTTTTGCTTTACAATTTCTGGAACGGAAAGATACGTATTTATCCGTTTATCATTTGCTTTATAAGCTTTGTTTTATACAGAGCTACCCTTGGCAGATTATTTACTGCTGTATTTATAAAATTAAGTTCGTATATAAAACCTCGTGTTCTTTACCGAATAGCGATGGTTAGAGGATATATTTATAAAAAGCGCTTGCTTTATAAGGCGGCGCACGGATTCGGGATAAAACTCCCGCGGAGGAAAAGAAGTGGCAAAAAGAACACGGCCTAATATGGTAATGAAGCTTGCCTTTGTTTGCGTTCTGGGCTTTCTTGTTATCTCTGTTATTCAGCTTCAGGTGGAGCTTAAAGAGCTTCGCTTGCTTAAAGCGGAACAGCAGGCACAGGTGCAGATGCTTGAAGACGATATTACCGAACTTACCATCAGACTCAATACTCCCATATCCGATGAATATATAGAGCGCGTGGCGCGCGCACACGGCTACCGTATGCCAAACGAAATTATTTTTTATAACGATATTGCGGATTAGAGGTTGATGCTCGGTGGTACTTGATGAAATTGTAAAAGGCAAAGTAACGGGAATAACCAAATTCGGCGCTTTCGTAACTATGGAAGGCGGCAAAAACGGAATGGTACATATTTCCGAAATAGCAGACGGATTTGTTAAAGATATTAACGATCATATTCATATCGGCGACGAAGTCGAAGCTATGGTCGTAAGTATTGATGAAAACGGCAGAATAGGTCTGTCTATCAAAAAATGTCTTGCTTTAAAAGCCCGTACTGCGCCTCCGCCTATGTTTGATGAAGGCATGCCCGCCCCCGATACCGATTTTGAGAATATGATGAAACGGTTCAAGGCAGTGAGCAACGATAAACAAGCAGATATCAAGCGCGGCTTCGAATCCAAACGCGGCACCGGAAAAAGAGGAAGAAAAT
Source organism: Clostridia bacterium (assembly GCA_017537345.1). GTDB lineage: Bacteria > Bacillota > Clostridia > Oscillospirales > CAG-382 > SFLA01. The sequence goes on from JAFYKY010000017.1 coordinate 215,970, forward strand.
AATTAAAATCCCGTTTTAGCGGGATTTTTTTGTTTTGATAACAACTTGATAACAACTGTATTTTATAATATATGTGATAAAGGAGCGTAGTGAAATGGCGAACATTCTGATTGCGGAAGACGAAATGAGCATAAACAACCTTATAAAAATGAATCTTGCTTTGGTAGGGCACAGCTGCGCTCAGGCTTTTGACGGAAATTCCGCTTTATATATGGCAAATTCCTCCCGTTTTGATCTTATTATACTGGACGTAATGCTTCCGGGAATATCGGGCTTTGATCTTATTTCACATCTGAACAATACGCCCGTTATCTTTGTTACCGCAAAAAGCGGTCTGGAGGACAGAATAAAAGGCTTGCGGCTGGGCGCAGACGATTATATTACCAAACCTTTTGAAATACTTGAGCTTGTTACGCGGGTAGACGTGGTGCTGAGAAGATCCAAAGCGGTATCCCATTCATTTGAATTTGATGATATCCGAATTGATTTCGATTGCAAAAAGGTTTTTAAGAATGGGCAGGAGATCGTTTTGAAACCGAAGGAATTCGATCTTTTAGGCGCATTGGTAAAAAACCGCAATATAGCGCTTTCAAGAGAAAAACTTCTTGAAATAGTTTGGGATTACGATTATGAGGGCGATACACGTACGGTGGACGTGCATATTCAAAAACTGCGTAAAAAGCTTGATTTAGACAAGCGGTTAAAAACCGTGTATAAGACCGGTTACAGACTGGAGGTGTAACATAATGCGCTTCTGGCACAAAACGTATATATTGACGCTGTTACTCTTTCTCATCTGTCTTAATACGGGAATAATGGCTCTCGCCGTTTATACTTATCAGAAAAATGTAGAAAACACAGAAGCATCCGCTACTGCCGAGCAACACTATATCACCCGTTCTTTTGAAAACGATTATAATTCTATGTTGGAAGCGGGGGGGATGTCGAATCCTTCGTTATTGATGGAGTCATACGGAAATCATTATAAAAGCAAAGGAATATATCTGTCTTTTGAAAAAGACGGTAAAAATATATATTCAGGTTTTAACATTGAGTATTCGGTGGGCAAAAATGTTATAGCGCAAAAAAAGATAGACGGCGTACGCTATATTTTTATTTCTTCTGATATATGCAACGGCGAATACGATATAGTGTACGTTAAAAATATTTCGGAATTGGACAACGAATTCGAAACGCTTATGGCGGTGTATGCCCTTACGGCTCTTGTTGTTTCGTTATTCCTTGCTTTATGCCTGTTCCTTGTTTTAAAACGTCTGTCTGTTCCCTTGGACAAGCTGCGCTTAACTACAGAAAAAATAGAAAAAGGCGATTTTTCGGTCAGGGCAGAAGAAAAGGGCAAAGATGAATTTGCATTACTTGCGCGAAGCTTTAACGAAATGCTTTCAAAAATTAACGAGCAAATGAGCTTTTTGGAAATAGACGCGGAAAAAAAGCAAATGCTTGTGGAAAATATGGCTCACGAACTGCGGACACCGCTGACAAGTATTCACGGATATGGAGAATATCTGGAAAAAGCGGCGGCTACGGAAGAAGAGCGGATACTTGCGGCAAAGTATATAGTTTCAGAAGCTTCCCGTCTTAAAAAAATATCGGATATTCTGCTGGATACCGCCTATGTCCGCGAAAACCGCTTTGAATATACGGAAGTTTCCTTGGGAGAATTGGTATTGGATACGGTGTACCGACTTTCAAACAAAGCCGCGGAAAACGGTGTAACTCTTAATACCGATATTACGGAAAGCACCGTTTCCGGCGATAAAACTTTGCTTTCTATGCTGCTTTACAACCTTACTGAAAACGGCATAAAGGCTTGCAAGCAGGGAGGAAAAGTAAAAATATCCTGCGCGGATCAGCAATTAACTGTAGAGGATGACGGAAAGGGTATGACACCCGAACAGCTTACACATATTACCGAACCGTTTTACCGTACCGACAGATCCCGTTCCCGTTCCGAAGGCGGCGCAGGTCTGGGACTTGCGCTTTGTAAACAGATCGCAGAAGCTCATAACGCTTCTATGCGCTTTGAATCCGAACCCGAAAAAGGAACGAAAATCACATTAGTTTTTACAAGTTGATAACAACTCGAAAACAACTTAAATACAAAGGGGCTTTATTATACGCTTGCAGGTTGAAAAACCGCAAATATTTTCCGAAACGGAGGAAACAAATTTGAAAAGCAACAAAAGAACGGTAATCGTTGCATTGTGTCTTGTTTTGGCTTCTGTACTGGCTCTCACCGGTTGTATGTATGCTCTTGCTGCAGAAACCGGCGATGAAAAGCCCTATACGTCAGATGATCTTGAAAACAGCTTTGGTGATGCTGTTATCGAAGACGCCCCCGTATCACAGAATTCAATGCAGGAAAAACACGGTGCGTATCTCCACGTTTCCGAAGACGGTAAGGGAGTTTCCGTTTTCACAGCAGAACAGTTGGATGAATTACTCGCCGTAAGAGCAAGCGGCAAGCGAAACGCCGTTACCTACGATGATATTCTTTATATCATCAACGATTCCGTGCGCATTTACTTTGCATACGAAACCGTAGTTTTGAACGCAGACCTTGCAAAGCAGTTGGATCTTAACGTGTTTACCTGTAACGATACAGGCGTTATCGCCACCTGCGAGCCCGATTCCGATATCAACTACAGCAAAGCGGTAAGAGATATATATTCCATTATAGTTTACCGTCTGTACGCACTTGATTCCGGATTTACCCATATGTATTACGGCTCTTTGTGGAATCGCGAAACTCTCAGCGCCGAGCATATGTTCAGTTTTGAAGGCGACGGTATTAACGACCGTGAGAATTTCTTTAAAACAAAGAACTGGTTCGTTCTTTCTCTCGACGGCGGCACGGAGATCGGCACAGAATATAATCAAAGATTGTCAGCCGAGTACGGTGCTGTTGCAGATGAGCACATGGCAATGATGAATCCCGATCCCGATTTCGTATTTGATTTTGAGAGTAATTCCATTTCCGCACCTTACTTTATAATTGAAGTGCCTCTGGTCGACGATTCGTATAACTACAGATACGTTGACGCTTATAAAATGTATCATATCGGCGAAGACGCTTCTTCCTACACCACGCTTTATCCCACCGCGGAGATCAGCGCGTTCAAGCGCGACGGATATTTTGATAGAGTTTTCAACTTCCCCGTTGAAAATGTCACCATTCACGCAGGAGATTACTCCGAATATCAGGTATGCTCCGAGCTTTCCGCAGAAGATAAGGAAGCGCTTATCGCCATCCTTAACTGCGACACTCCTTGGGAAAGCGGACTTTCTCTTGATCCCGTTATCTGCAGATTCAATCTGGACGGAGAAGGCTTTAATTACAGGGACGGATTTATTTATTCCACCTCCCGTACCTATCTGCCCCTTACGGACGAACAGAATGAAATAGTTGCCGCTATCGTTGAAAAATACGATAATTATTTCGAAGTTTATCACGGCGAGATCAAGGATATCGAATTTTATCCCTTTAATCCTTTTGTTCAGGATGAATTGGTTTGGGCAACAGATATTACCGAAGAAGAGTTTGACCGCATCTGCGAGATCCTTGGCCGCGATGAGCCTTGGCAAAAGCGTGATTACGATTCCCATGAGATCACCGCACGGCTTGATATAAACGGACGTGGCTTCAACTACAGCGTAGACAGAATCTACGATACCGCAGGCGGCATGCTTATGCTTACCGAAGAAGAATGTGCGTTCTTTGATTCTCTCATTGAAAAATATAATAATTGATTTTACCTTAAATCCTTTTTGAATTACCCCTGCAATCACCCAAGAAGCCTAACGGCTTCTCGGGGACCCCGCAACAACAGTGCTTCCCAAAGTCTTTTTGCTTTGGGAAGCGCTGTTTTTCTTTAAACGGTATTGAAAGAATATAAAAATAATGTTATACTGCGTAAAGTACAGTATTTAAGGGATTTTTATGCGTAATGATCTTTCAGGATTAAAAATAACCGAATACGTTATCTCCGCTCCCGTTAAAGAAAAGCTTTGCTTTGCTTTCGTTTCCGATCTTCACCATTGTGAAAACGAGCCGGTTATCAATGCGATCAACTCCGTATCGCCGGATGCGGTTCTGGTGGGCGGGGATTTTATGCACAATATGTCCTTTTACACAAAGGGCTTTGAGTTTTTGCGTTTGTGTGCAGGCAGATATCCCGTTTTTTGTTCTCTCGGCAACCACGAAGGAAGATTTGAAGGGGATATTCATAAAGCCGTTGCGGAAACAGGCTCAACACTTTTGGATAATTCATACACCGTTTTCAGAAACCTGCTTATCGGCGGTCTTACCTCCGGTTTTTTAACAGATGGTATACCTGAAACATCTTGGTTAGACGGTTTTTCAAGCCAGACAGAATATAAAATTCTTCTATCCCACTATCCCGAGTATTATAAAAAGTATATCCGTCCGCTTTCCGTTGACCTTGTGCTTTCCGGACACGCCCACGGCGGTCAATGGCGCTTTTTCGGCAGAGGCGTATATGCGCCGGGGCAGGGGATTTTCCCAAAATATTCCGCGGGAGTTTACGAAAACCGCCTTATCGTAGGCAGAGGTATTGGCAACGCCCACAGAATACCCCGTTTAAACAACCCGCCCGAAGTAATTAAACTCGTTTTGAACCCCGAGGGAGAATAATATGAACACCGTTGAAATTATCGCGCAGACCGCAAGTATTTTCGGTATGGCGTGTAACGTCCTTTCTTTTCAGCAAAAAACACAAAAGCGTGTAATTGCCTGCCAGCTTGCAGGCGCTTCCTTGTTTGCTGTAAGCTATCTTTTGCTCGGAGCATACGTTGGCGCGCTGCTTAATTTCGTTGCAATAATCCGCGCCATCGTCTATATGTATAAAGAAAAATTCCGTTCCGAGCATATTTTATGGCTTATCGGCTTTACCTTCGTGTATTTGCTTTCGTATCTTCTTACCTTCACCTTGTTCGGCAAGGATTTCACGCTCTTAAACGCCGTTGTGGAGTTTTTACCCATTATCGGTATGTTCGCCACCACCGTAAGCTTTCGTTTAAAGGACGCCGCCTCAGTGCGTAAGCTGGGACTTATTTACAGCGTGCCATCCTGGTTTACGTATAATGTTTTCAATTTCTCCATCGGCGGACTTATCTGCGAGGTGTTCTGCTGCTGTTCCATCATCATCGGAATGATACGTCTTGACAGAAAGAAAAAATAAAACAAAAGCTGTCCTTTTCGGACAGCTTTCGTGCTTTTATCAGGTCATTTTTTCCTGCTTAACCTTGTGGTCGATAACGTGGCGGGATGCAAGCTCGTTTTTGATATCGTCTACGGTTATACCCATTTGGGTCATCAAAACCATTACGTGGTATGCAAGGTCTGCGATCTCGTATACTGTGTCACGCTTATCGTCTGCCTTGGCGGCGATAATAACTTCGGTAGTTTCTTCGCCAACCTTTTTTAGTATCTTATCAATTCCTTTTTGGAAGAGATAAGTGGTGTATGAACCTTCGGGAAGCTTTGCCTTTCTGTCAAGCAATAATTCGTACAACCCTTCCATAGAAAAAGGCGCCGCTTCCTCCGAAACAAGCAGGGGAGTATTGAAGCAGGAATCCGTGCCCGTATGGCAGGCGGGACCGTCTTTGTTTACACGTACTACCAGAGCGTCTTTATCGCAATCTGCTGTTATGGAAACAATGTGTTGGTAGTTTCCGCTGGTTTCACCTTTAAGCCACAGACATTGTCTGGAACGGCTGTAAAAGCAGGTAAGCTTCTTTTCCAAAGATATTTCCAGACTTTCTTTGTTCATATATGCAAGGGTAAGCACGTCACCGCTTGTATTATCAACTATAATTGCGGGAATAAGTCCGTCTTTATCAAATTTCAGTTCGTTTACGTTTATCATTATAATCTTACCTCAATATCGTTTTCTCTCAAAGTTTGTTTAAGGTCTTGTATTTTTACTTCTCCGAAATGGAAAATAGATGCCGCCAAGCCTGCGTCAACTCCGGGAAGTGTCTTAAAAAGCTTAATAAAATCTTCCTTTTTACCCGCACCGCCGGAGGCGATAACGGGAACCGAAACAGCGTTGCATACTGCGTCAAGCATTTCAATGTCAAAACCTTTTTTAACACCGTCAGTATCGATTGAGTTTACCACAACCTCACCCGCACCGCTTGCAACACATTTTTTGATCCAGCTTATAGCTTCCATTCCCGTGTTTTCTCTGCCGCCCTTGGCAAAAACACGGAATACACCGTCAACACGTTTTATATCGACAGATAAAACCACGCATTGATCTCCGTATTTTCTTGCGGCGGCGGAAACCAGACTCGGGTCTTTTATTGCGCCTGAATTAACGCTTACTTTATCTGCACCGCATTTTAGCACACGGTCAAAATCATCGGTGGTATTAATACCGCCGCCCACAGTAAGGGGGATAAAGATGGTGCTTGCAACTTCGGTAAGTATATCCGTAAAAAGCCTTCTTCCTTCGGCAGATGCGGTAATATCGTAAAATACCAGTTCGTCCGCCATATTGTCGCTGTAATATTTCGCTAACTCCACAGGACTTGAAACGTCCGAAAGACCTTCGAAGTTAACGCCCTTTACAACACGTCCGTTTTTAACGTCAAGGCAGGGGATAATACGTTTTGTAATCATTTTGCCACCTCAACAGCCTCTTTCAGATCAATAGCGCCGGTGTAATAGGCTTTGCCGATTATTGCGCCGTAAACGTTCATTTCTTTAAGCGCTCTTACGTCCTCTATACCGGAAACACCGCCGGATGCGATAATATCGATATCGAACATATCCGATAATTCCTTGTAAAGACTGCGGTTCGTGCCCTGCATCGCTCCGTCCTTTGAAATATCCGTGCAAATAACGGCGGAAACTCCGAGCGAGGTCATCTCTTCAAAGAAATCCGTTGCGGTTATATCGGAAACCTCCGTCCAGCCTTTAATGGCAACGTAGCCGTCTTTAAGGTCAACGCCAACCGCAATTTTGCTTCCGTATTTTAAAAGAGCTTTTTTCAGAAACTCCTTGTCCGTTACCGCGGCGGTACCGAGAATTACTCTGTTAACGCCTGCTTTTATATAAGCGTCAACGGTCTCCATATTTCTTATTCCTCCGCCCACCTCAACGAAACCGCCAAATGAAGCGCAGATGTTTTCAATAGTTTCTTGGTTTGCGGGAACACCGTTTTTTGCGCCCTCAAGATCAACGAGATGTATATGATCTGCGCCGCACCTTTTAAAATCCTCCGCAACGGAAACGGGGTTATCGTTGTATACTGTCATCTGCGCGTAATCGCCCTTGTACAAACGAACAGCTTTACCGCCGAACAGGTCTATAGCCGGAAATATATTCATTTTTGCAAAACCTGCCCTTCTTCGCAAAACGCTTTAAGTATTTTCAGTCCCGCTTCACCGCTTTTTTCTGGGTGGAACTGGCATCCGTATACGTTGCCCTTTTCCACGGCGGCGGTTACGTTAAAACCGTATTCGGTTACAGCGGCAAGGGAATCCTCACAGCTTACCGCGCAAAAGGAGTGAACGAAGTATACGTGTTCACCGTCTTTTGTGTTTTTCATCAGCTTGCTGTCTTTGTTTGTGATATGAAGCTCGTTCCAGCCCATATGGGGGAGCTTGAGAGTCTGTGTGTATTTGCTCATAGGCACCACTGCGCCGGTCAAAAGACCAAGCCCGTCGTGCTCGCCGTATTCAAAACTTTTTTCAAAAAGCATCTGCATACCCAGACAAATTCCCAAAAGGGGAGTGCCGCTTTTTGCTTTTTCTTTTACAAAAACATCCAGCCCGCTGTCTTTCAGCTTTTTAACAGCATCACCGAAAGCGCCTACGCCGGGCAAAATCAGCTTATCTGCTTTATCAAGCATATCTTTATCAGCGGATATAAACACTTCTTCACCAATAGCTTTAAAGGAAGATGAAAGTGAAAAAAGGTTTCCCACACCGTAATCAATTATACCGATCATTATAAAACTCCCTTGGTGGACGGTATCTCGTCCTTTGTTTCAGGATTTATCGCAACTGCCGCTTTTAAGGTTCTGGCAACGGATTTGAAAGCGCCCTCGACTATATGGTGCGAATTCTTGCCGTCAAGCTTGCGGATATGCAGACTCATCTGGCAGTTTCTTACGAAAGCGTAAAAGAACTCTTCCACAAGCTCGGTGTCAAAAGAGCCGATCTTTTGGGTGGGAATATCCAGATCGTAGCACAGACAGCACCGTCCGCTTATATCCGCCGCAGTGAGAATAAGGGTTTCGTCCATAGGCAAAATAAAACTGCCGTAACGGTAAATACCTTTTTTATCTCCAAGGGCTTTTTCAAACGCCTGACCGAGACAAATACCGATATCCTCTGCGGAATGGTGGAAATCAACGTCGATATCACCTATGCAGGTAACGTCCAAATCGAATCTGCCGTGAGAAGCAAACAAGGTAAGCATATGGTTTAAAAAACCGCATCCCGTGTTTATATTGCTTTTTCCCGTGCCGTCAAGGTTCAGAGAAAGAGAGATATCTGTTTCTTTGGTTTTTCTGTTAATAATTGCGCTTCTCATTTCTTTTCTCCGTAAAGTATTTCTTTTACAGCTTTTATAAACAGCTCCATCTCCTCCGGAGCTCCGATAGTGATACGGTTGAAATCCTTTATTCTTTCCTTGCTGAAATGCCGTATGAGAATTCCTCGGTTTTTAAGTTCGAGATAAAGTTTTTCTCCGCTTATTCTATTACTTTTTGCAAACAAAAAGTTGGTATCGCTGTTTAAAACGGTAAATCCTTCGTTTTCAAGGGCAGCTTTGGTAAAAGCCCGCGTTTTTATTATCTCACCGCATTTTTCCATATAATATCCGTCGTTATCTACCGTAGCTTCACCGAGCTTTAAAGTAAGTCTGTTGATATTATAAGGATTGGTGGAATATTTGATTTTTTCAATATCCGCAATAAGCTCCTCACAGCCGAAAGCGTATCCCAATCTTCCGCCCGCAAGACAGCGGGATTTGGAAAACGTACGTACTACCAGCAGATTATCGTATTTTTCGGTAAGCTTATAACAGCTTTCACCGCCGAAATCCACGTATGCTTCGTCTATAAGCACCACGTTATCCGGATTTGTTTTAACGATCTCCTCTATCTGCCAAACGGGAAGCGATATTCCCGTGGGCGCATTGGGATTTGCGATGGCGATGAATTTGTTTATGCCCAGATAATCCTTGTAATCGACGGTAAAATCGTCTTTTAAGGGTATTTCCGAATATTCAACACCGTGAAGCTGTGCAAACACCGAATAAAAACCGTAGGTTATATCGGGAAAAACAGCACCGTTTTCTCTTCCGAATGCATAAAATGCAAAATTAAGAATATCGTCGGAACCGTTGGAAACAAAGACGTTTTGCGGCTTTACCCCGTAAAGAGCGGAAAGTTTTTCCTTAAGTACCTTGCAGGTGGGGTCGGAGTACAGACGAAGACTGCCTAAATCCTCTGCGTTAACAGCATTTATTACTTCGGGCGCGGGGGGATAGGGAGATTCGTTCGTGTTCAGTTTGATGTATTGTTTATCTCTCGGCTGTTCACCGGGGGTATAAGCGTCCGTCTTTTGCAGACACCTATCAAGAAATCGGCTCATAATTATTCCTCAATGCGTATGGTAACACTTCTTGCGTGGGCATCAAGACCTTCTGCGTTTGCAAAATATGCCACCTTTTTGCCTATCTTTTTAAGTGCTTCGTTGGTGTAATAGGTAAACTGTGACTTTTTAACAAAATCATCCACTGAAAGAGGGCTTGAAAATCTTGCGGTTCCTCCCGTGGGAAGCGTGTGGTTGGGGCCGGCAAAATAATCGCCCAAAGCTTCGGGACAGTTTCTGCCCATAAATACGCTTCCTGCGTTGGTGATCTTATCAAGAATATCAAAGGGCTGGTCGACCATAAGTTCCAGATGCTCGGGCGCAATTTGGTTTGAAACCGCGATAGCATCAAGCAAATTATCTGTAACAATGATCTTTCCGTAATTATCGATGGATTTTCTTGCGATCTCCTTGCGGGGAAGAAGCGCAAGCTGTTTTTCTATTTCTTCTGCGGTTGCTTTTGCCAATTCCATACTGTCTGTTACCAAAACCGCGCTGGCGTTTGCATCGTGTTCCGCTTGGGAAAGAAGGTCTGCCGCCACGTGTGCGGGAACGCTGTTTTTGTCTGCGATAACGAGTATTTCGCTGGGTCCGGCGATCATATCAATGGAAACCTGACCGTAAACCTGCTTTTTCGCTTCAGCAACGAAAGCGTTTCCGGGGCCTACTATCTTATCGACCTTGGGAATACTTTCCGTGCCGTAAGCAAGAGCGGCAATAGCTTGTGCGCCGCCTGCCTTGAATATGCGGTCAACTCCGGCGGTCTTTGCGGCGGCGAGTATTACGGGGTTTACCTTACCGTCTTTACCGGGAGGAGTGGTCATAACTATTGCGGGGCAGCCTGCGATCTTTGCGGGAATACTGTCCATAAGTACGGTGGATGGGTAAGCTGCCGTTCCGCCGGGGACGTAAAGTCCTACCTTTTCAATGGGGGTCACCTTCTGACCGATAACCACACCGTCTTTTTCGCTTATAATAAAGCTGTTACGTACCTGCTTTTGATGAAAAGCTTTAATGTTTTCGGCGGCTTCTTTAAGAATTTCAAGAAATTCTTTATCAACTGCGGCGAACGCCTCGTTTATTTCCGCTTCGCTTACTTCCAAAGAAGAAATGGCGGCTTTATCAAACTTTTCCGTATATTCCAAAACCGCCTTGTCGCCGTTTTCTCTTACGTTTGCGATAATTTCTTCAACCGGACCGCTTACACCGGTAATATATTCCTGCCTTTCAAAAATCTTTTCTGCGGGAATTTTTCCGTATTCAAAAATGCGTATCATTTGTTTTCCACCTGCTTTGCCATTTCGGATACAATGGCGTCAATTTCATTGTTTTTAAATTTATAGCTTACCTTATTTACGATAAGCCGTGCGCTTATGGGAACTACGTCTTCTATTACCTCAAGGTTATTCTCTCTCAAGGTACTGCCGGTTTCGACAATATCCACGATAACATCGGAAAGATCCAAAATAGGCGCCAGCTCTATAGAACCGTTAAGGTTAATAATATCTATATCACGGCATTTTTTATCATAAAAGCACTGTGCTATATAAGGGAATTTGGTTGCCACCCGCAATGTGGATGTTTTGGAATCGGTAAAGCCTTTTTTTGCGGCAACCGCCATTCTGCATTTCCCCATATTAAGATCCAAAAGCTCGTACACGTCCGGTCTGTATTCAAGAATAATATCCTTGCCCGCAACACCGATATCGGCGGCGCCTCTTTCAACGTAAATTGAAACGTCGGAAGGCTTTACCCAAAAATAACGTATACACTTTTCTTCATTTTCGAAAATAAGCTTTCTGTTTGTTTCTTCGATAGAAGGACATTCGTAGCCTGCGGCTTTGAACATATTGTAGACCTTTTCGCCCAGTCTGCCTTTGGGTAATGCTATATTAACAGTTTTCTTCAATTAAATTCACCTTTCCGTTCTCTGCCTTGTACAACCTCTTCCACCTTTTTCCTTCGGGCAGGGAAGCGGTTACCAATAATTTTTCATCCTCGGGAAGAGATTTTATAAAGTTTACAAGCTGGCAAATATTCGTGTTTTCACCGCGAAGTACTACGGTGTCTATCATCGGAAGCGTATCGGTATTTTCCAATCTGCTTAAAAGATCGGTGTATACCGCAAAGCCAATAGCCTTGCTTTTTCTTCCCATTTTTTTAAGGAGCTTATCGTACTGACCGCCGGACAAAATACCGGCAGGAACACCTTCTATATACCCCTTGAAAACCACACCGCTGTAATATTTGAGGTCGTTTCCTACGGAAAGATCAACGTTTATCTTGCCTTCATAACCCCAACCTTCAAGTAGCTTGCAAAGTGAGAAAAGCTCGTTAAGCGCTTCTTTTTCGTTTTCTTCGGTAAGTGCTTCAAACAAATTTTTATAAACTGTTTCGGGTGCACCGGCGCAGATTACAAGGGAATTAAGCTTGTTTGTTTTCTCTTCGTCAAGCTCTAAGCCCTTGCAAAGGGATAAAAGCTCGTGGGCGTTTTTGTTTTGCAGGCATTTAACTACCTTATCTTTATCCTTTTTTGAAAGTGCGCAGTTTTCCAAAACAGAGCTTATAAGCCCCATGTGAGAAATATCGAGAATAAAATCTTCGGAAATCGCAGATAAGCTTTGTGCCGCAAGCAATACCACCTCGGCAATCTCGTAATCGCTTAAATCACCTACACACTCAAGCCCCGTCTGCATAATTTCACGGAAAGAATGTGTTCCGCCGCTTACACGGTACACGTTTTCATTGTAGTACACCTTTTGTACTTCGCCGCTGATATCGGGGGCATTTTTTATAATGGAAAGGGTAACGTCCGGCTTCATTGCAAGAAGCCTGCCGCTTCTGTCCGTAAAGGTTATAACCTCATCGGAAATAAGGAAATCTTTGTTTGCAACGTATAGATCGTATTCCTCAAATCTGCTCATTTTATAACGGGTATATCCGTATTTTTCAAATAATTCTCTTAAAGCGAATACCGCTTTTTCGTCACGGCGCATCATAATATCTCATCTCCGCTTTCTTTAAGTCTGTCAAGTACTATACGGTATCCGTCGCTGTAATTTATGCATTTGTTTACTCTGCTTATGGTAGCGGAGCTTGCGCCGGTATCCCGTGAAACGTCATTGTAATTTTTCCCTTTATCAAGCTGTTGCGCCACAAGAAATCTGAGTGAAAGAGCCTCAAGCTCTTTTATGGTGCAAATATCCTTAAAAAACTTTTCGCATTCCTCGGTAGTCTTTAAAGAAAGTATGGCTTTATACAAAGCTTCTGTTTCTTGATTATGCATTGATTTCATTACGCTTCACACCTTAAAAAAAGAATTTTTGCTATTTTAACACTTTAGTGCGCTAAAGTCAATACTAAAATAACATTATTGTGGTTTTAAACAATAATATTTTCAAAAAACAGTAAATAAAGTGGATTAAACATCTTGATTTTTTTCTGCATAAGAAATATAATAAGATGAAAAATTATTCAACGGACGGAAATATTATGCGAATAGTTATAAAAATAGGAACGAGCACATTGGCTCATCCCACGGGCCATCTTAACATACGCCGAGTAGAGGAAATGTGCAAAATAATAAGTGATATGAAAAACGCCGGCAATGAAGTTATACTTGTGTCTTCAGGTGCTATCGGAATGGGCGTAGGTAAATTGGGACTTTCCTCCCGTCCTTCGGATATTCCTACAAAGCAGGCTGCGGCATCGGTGGGTCAATGCGAGCTTATGTATACTTATGACAGAATCTTCTGCCAGTATCATCATACGGTTGCACAGCTTTTGATTACGGGTGAAGACGTAAAGAACGAAACACGGCATAATAATTTTAACAATACATTGGAAAGATTACTGGAACTCAATGCAATTCCGGTAATTAACGAAAACGATACCGTTGCCACAGAGGAAATCGTTATCGGCGATAACGATACCCTTGCCGCTATTGTTGCAAGCTCTGTCAAGGCAGATAAGCTGATTTTACTTTCGGATATCGACGGTCTGTATACTGCAGATCCCCACACGGATCCCCATGCAAAGCTTATTCCTTTTGTTCATTGTATAGACGATAAGCTTTCCGCCCTTGCAGGCGGTACCGCATCGGGTCAGGGTACGGGCGGTATGGTAACCAAGCTTCAGGCGGCAAAGATATGTATGGATTGCGGTTGTGAAATGATAATCACAAACGGTAACAACCCGGAAAATCTCTATGATATTCTGGATGGAAAGACCGTAGGCACCACTTTTACGGAGAGAAAATAATGTTAAATTTATTCATTTCGGCAAAGGAAGCAAAATCTCTTGTTTCTGCCTTGACCGAAGAGCAAAAAAATACAGCACTTAAAGAAATGGCGTTTGCTTTAAGAGAAAACGCAAAAGATATTCTTTTTGCAAACGAAGCGGATATAAAAGCGGCGGAGGGCAAGATTCCCAAGGTTATGCTTGACCGCCTTATGCTGGATAATTCCCGTATAGAAGGAATGGCAAAGGGCATAGAAGAGGTAGCCTTGCTTCCCGATCCCGTGGGGCATATTCTTGATACTTATACAAGACAGGACGGTCTGCAGATCCAAAAAGTTTCCGTGCCTGTGGGAGTTATAGCAATAATTTACGAAAGCCGTCCCAACGTCACCAGCGATGCCGCCGCGCTTGCGTTAAAGAGCGGTAACGTATGTATACTTCGTTCGGGAAAAGAAGCGTTCAATTCCGCAAAAGCCATAGTAAACGCTTTGAAGAAAGGTCTTTTAAAAGCAGGCGTAACGGAAAATGCTGTAAATCTTGTTTCCGACCCTTCAAGAGAAAGCGCAACCGCGCTTATGACCGCCAACGGATACGTGGATATGCTTATTCCCAGAGGCGGCGCGGGACTTATCAACGCCTGCGTACGTCAGGCTACCGTTCCCTGCATCGCCACCGGTACGGGAATATGCCATATTTACGTTGAGAAAAGCGCAGATACCGACAAGGCTTTAAAGATAATTGAAAACGCAAAAACAAGCCGTCCCAGCGTGTGCAACGCTATGGAGGTTTTACTTGTGGACGAGGATATCGCGCCCGAATTTTTGCCCCGTTTACGCAAGGTTCTGGTGGAAGACAGATCAAACAAAGGTCTTGTTCCCGTTGAGTTGAGGCTGGATGAAAAGGCGCTTAAGATGATCGACGGTGTTCCCGCCGGTGAAAAGGATTTCGATACCGAATTTTTGGATTACGTTCTGGCTGTAAAAGTGGTTAAAAACGTAAAAGAAGCCGTTGAACACATCTCCGCTCATTCCACGGGGCACAGTGAAGCTATCGTTTCCGAAGATAAGCAGGTGCAGACATTTTTCGTCGGTTCTGTTGATAGCGCTGCGGTCTATGTAAACGCTTCCACCCGCTTTACAGATGGCGGCGAGTTCGGCTTGGGATGCGAAATGGGCATTTCCACCCAGAAGCTTCACGCAAGAGGTCCTATGGGGCTTAAGGAGCTTACCACTTATAAGTACGTGATCCGCGGTGAAGGACATATCAGATGAGGAGAAAAGTATGAAATACGGATTTATCGGTTGCGGTAATATGGGAAGCGCAGTTGCATACGCGCTTTCAAAGGTTACCACAGATTTTGCGGTTACCGACCGTTCGGGAAAAGCGAAAAATATTGCCGAAAATATCGGCTGTAAGTACACGGACATAAAAACCGTTGCCTCCGAGTGTGAAAACATATTCCTTTGCGTTAAGCCCCAGATGATGAGCGGTGTGCTTGTAGGAATTTCGGATATACTTAAAGAAAAAAAGCCGGTTCTCATCACAATGGCGGCAGGTCTTACCACCGAAAAAATATGCGAAATGGCAGGGGAAAAGCTTCCCGTTATCCGCATGATGCCCAACACTCCGGTAAAGACCGGAAGGGGTATCGTTTTATATTGCGGAAACGATCTTGTTTCCGAAGAAAAATTAAACGATTTCGTTTCCGATCTGAAGAGTGCGGGAAAGTTTGACAGACTGCCCGAATCTCTTTTCGATGCGGCTACGTCCTTAACCGGTTGCGGTCCCGCTTATGCGTATATGTTTATAGAAGCCCTTGCCGATGGCGCGGTTGCTTGCGGTGTACCCCGTAATAAGGCGGTGGAATACGCGGCAGGCGTTCTTGCGGGGGCGGCGGAAATGGTTATAAACGGCGGTCACCCCGGCGCATTGAAGGATGCCGTGTGCTCTCCCGGAGGAAGCACTATTGCAGGTGTAAGAGCGCTGGAGCAGGAAGGGTTCAGAGGCGCGGTCATCGATTGCATTATGGCTGCAAACGAACGGAATAAAGAATTAGGAAATATCAAATAAGGAGAATATTATGAAAAACATAGATTGGTCCAACATAGGTTTCGGATATATAAAAACGGATCTTCGTTACGTTTCGAATTACAAAAACGGCGCGTGGGACGAAGGCTGTCTTACAGAAGACGCTAATATTACCATGAGCGAATGTGCCTGCGTGCTTCAGTACGCTCAGACCTGCTTTGAAGGACTTAAAGCATATACCACCGCAGATGGAAAGATAGTCTGCTTCCGTCCCGATCTTAATGCTGCAAGAATGGCTGATTCCTGCCGCCGAATGAAGATGCCCGTGTTCCCCGAGGAAAGATTTGTGGAAGCTGTTGTAAAAACTGTTGAAGCTAACTCCGAATGGGTTCCGCCTTACGGATCCGGCGCTTCTCTTTACCTGCGTCCTTATATGTTCGGTTATGATTCCATAATAGGCGTAAAGCCCGCAAACGAATTCCAGTTTCGTATTTTTGCAACACCCGTCGGACCTTATTTCAAGGGCGGAGTAAGAGCGCTTACTCTCCGTATTTCCGATTTTGACCGCGCCGCGCCCAGAGGAACAGGACACATCAAAGCAGGCCTTAACTACGCTATGAGCCTTTACGCTATCGTAGACGCTCACGAGCAGGGATATGACGAAAACGTTTATCTCGATTCCGCTACCCGTACCCATATAGAAGAAACCGGCGGCGCGAATATTATATTCGTTACCAAGGACGGTAAGCTGGTAACGCCCAAATCGGATACTATTCTGCCTTCCATAACCCGCCGTTCGCTTTTGCAGGTTGCAAAGGATTATCTGGGTATGGAGGTAGAGGAGAGGGAAGTGTCCCTTGCCGAAATAGGCGAATTTGCCGAATGCGGACTTTGCGGAACAGCCGCAGTTATATCTCCCGTAGGAAAGATCGTCGATCACGGCAAGGAGTATTCCTTTAATATCGGCGAAAGCGGAATGGGTAACACTATCAAAAAACTGTACGATACCTTGACCGGAATTCAGATGGGTACCGTAACCCCTCCCGAAGGATGGGTAAAGATAATAAAATAACTGAATATTTTTTCAAAAAAACAGCATATTATATCCATTTTTCACTTGACACTTTTTAGGTTTAGTGGTATAATTCTTCAATACTATATAATGCAGAAGTTTTTAGTTTTTCCACGGCAAACAGAATGGTATTGACTGTTTATTAATTATCAGCACCCTCTCTCTTTGCATAAGAGTGAGGGTGTATTTTTGTAAAAAGACTTTAGCCGAAAGGATTTTTTATATGCTTACTATCGATAAGATCTTTCACGCATCAACCGTGCTGAAAAAAATCATTCGTCCCACGCCTCTTGCAAAAGCATACGGTATAGCTCCTCAGTGCGATCTGTATTTCAAGCCTGAAAATCTGCAGAATACCGGCTCCTTCAAGCTGCGCGGTTCGGGATATAAAATAGCAATGCTATCCGAAGAAGAAAAGGCAAAAGGCGTTATCGCATGCTCTGCGGGCAACCACGCTCAAGGCGTAGCACTTGCAGCTTCCAAATGCGGAATTTCCTCGCTTATCTGCCTGCCCGACAATGCACCCATTTCCAAGATAGAGGCTACCAAGAACTACGGCGCAAAGGTATGTCTTGTGGAAGGCTGTTATGATGATGCATATAACAAAGCTATGTCCCTGAAGGACGAGCTGGGACTTACCTTTGTTCATCCTTTTGATGATGAGAACGTGATCGCAGGTCAGGGTACTATAGGTCTTGAAATAGTTAACGATATCGATAATATAGATGCGGTCATCGTTCCCATCGGCGGCGGCGGACTTATTTCCGGTGTTGCCTATGCCATTAAAGCAATCAATCCCCGTATCAAGGTCTACGGCGTTCAGGCGGCAGGAGCTCCCAGTATGTATAATTCCGTAAACAGCGGTTCAATACAGACTTTGCCTTCTGTTTCCACCATTGCAGACGGTATCGCAGTAAAGCGTCCCGGTGATAACACCTTCGATATGGTAAGCAAATATGTGGATGATATCGCTCTTGTTACCGAGGATGAAATTTCTTCCGCTATCCTTGCTTTGATCGAAAAGCAAAAGATGATTGCCGAAGGTGCGGGCGCCGTTTCCGTAGCGGCGGCTATGTTCAATAAATTCCCCGTAGAGGGCAAGAAGGTAGTAAGCGTAGTTTCAGGCGGTAATATAGACGTTACAAGCCTTTCGCGTGTAATAGAGCGTGGTCTTATGAAATCGGGCAGAAGCTCCAGCTTGCTTATCGAACTTGTTGATAAACCCGGCCAGCTTAAGGATGTTTCCCGTATTATTGCAGATTGCGGTGGTAACGTAACCAGCGTTCATCATGAGCGCAACGGAAATACCGAAAGCATTAACGGATGCTATCTCCGTATCGTTATGGAGACTCGTGATTACGATCACGTTCAGCAGATAACCGAAGCATTAAAGAGCGAAGGCTTTAAAATCGTGTCAAAGGAGTAAATTTTTATGAATTACATATACACAAAAAATGCGCCGGACGCTATCGGCCCTTATTCTCAGGCCACGGTAGTCGGTAATATAGTATTTACCTCAGGTCAAATAGCTATCAACCCCGCCAGCGGCGCTGTTGAAGCAACCGATATCCGTGAACAGACCGAACAGGTATGTAAAAATCTTTCCGCAGTCCTTGAAGCGGCGGGAAGCAGTATTGAAAAGGTTGTAAAAACCACCTGCTTTTTGAGTGATATGGGTGATTTTGCCGTTTTTAACGAAGTATACGGCAAATATTTCGTAAGCAAACCCGCTCGTTCCTGCGTTGCCGCAAAAACCTTGCCCAAGAATGTTTTGGTAGAAGTAGAGGCGATTGCAGAGATCGGCACCTCGGATTCCAAGGAGTAAATAATGAATTACAGCAAATACAGTGTAGGCTATTTTCCGGCTCCCGGTTCACATTTTAAATGGGTGAGTAAGGATCATATAGAAAAAGCGCCCCGTTGGTGCAGCGTTGATCTGCGTGACGGTAATCAATCCCTTGTAATTCCCATGAGCCTTGAGGAAAAACTGGAATTTTATAAACTTTTACTTGAAGTCGGCTTCAAAGAGATAGAAGTGGGATTTCCTGCCGCATCAGAAACCGAATACGAATTTCTGCGCACTCTCATAGAGAAAGATATGATTCCTGCGGACGTTACCGTTCAGGTGCTTACCCAGTGCAGAGAGCATATTATCCGCAAGACTTTTGATGCCTGCAAAGGCGCCCCCAATGCAATTATCCATTTTTATAATTCCGTAAGCGTTGCTCAAAGAGAGCAGGTTTTCAAAAAATCCAAAGAAGAGATAAAACAGATTGCAGTTGACGGCGCAAAGCTTGTTAAACGTCTTGCTTCCGAATACGAAGGTAATTTCCGCTTTGAATACTCTCCCGAAAGCTTTACGGGAACGGAACCTGAATATGCTTTGGAAGTGTGCAACGCTGTTTTGGACGTCCTTGAGCCTTCCGAAACCAACAATGTTATTATAAACCTTCCCGTTACCGTAGAAATGAGCTTGCCGCACGTTTATGCGAATCAGGTTGAGTATATGAGCGAAAACCTGAAATACCGTGAATTCGTGACCCTTTCGCTTCATCCTCATAACGATAGAGGTACAGGCGTTGCGGATACGGAGCTTGCTCTCCTTGCAGGAGCAGACCGTGTTGAGGGTACCTTGTTCGGCAACGGCGAGCGTACGGGAAACGTTGATATAATCACGCTGGCAATGAATATGTATTCTCACGGCGTCGATCCCGAGCTTAATTTCACCAATATGCCGGAGATCGTTAATATTTATGAAAAATGCACCCGTATGCACGTGTACGAAAGAAGCCCTTATGCAGGTTCTCTGGTATTTGCCGCATTTTCCGGCAGCCATCAGGATGCAATCGCAAAGGGTATGAAATGGCGTGAGGAAAAGGGACTTAACATCTGGTCGGTGCCTTATATTCCTATCGACCCTAAGGATATAAGCCGTACTTACGATGCTGACGTTATCCGTGTAAATTCCCAAAGCGGAAAAGGCGGTATCGGATATCTGCTTGAGCAGACGTACGGTTATGATCTTCCCGCAAAAATGCGTGAGCATTTTAGCTATGCTTGTAAAAATGTATCTGATCACGATCACCGAGAACTTAAACCTCACGACGTTTTAAAGGTGTTTACCGATAATTACCTGAATCTTGAAAGTCCTGTGGCGATTTCCAATATGAGCTTTGTTCAGAAGGACGGTGGGGTGGACGCATACGTTACCTTTGTGCGTGACGGCAAGAAAAATACCGTTCATACCCAGGGCAACGGCTCTCTTGACGCTGTCAGCAATGCTTTGAAGGAATACACGGAAGATAATTACAGTCTTAAGGTGTATACCGAGCACAGTCTTGAAGGCAAGAGCTCTGATGCTACTGCTGCCGCTTATATCGGCGTAGAAGATAAAAACGGTAAAACTTATTGGGGTGCGGGTACAGATACAGATATTATCCGTGCAAGTATCCACGCATTGTTAAGTGCTTATAACAATATGATCAGATAAGGAGCCGAAACTATGGGCATGACTATGACTCAAAAAATACTTGCCGCCCACGCGGGACTTGAAAGCGTTAAAGCCGGTCAGCTTATCAGCGCAAAGCTTGATATAGTTCTCGGAAACGATATTACAACCCCCGTAGCAGTAAATGAATTTAAAAAAGCCGGTTTTGATACCGTGTTCAATAAAGATAAGATCGCAATCGTTCTGGACCATTTTGTTCCCAATAAGGATATAAAAGCTGCAGAACAATCCAAGCAGTGCCGCGAATTCGCTCTTGCTCACAGCGTAAGTCATTTTTATGACGTGGGAAAAATGGGTATAGAACACGCGCTTCTTCCCGAGCAGGGTGTTGTTACCGCCGGTGATTGCATTATTGGTGCAGATAGCCATACTTGTACATACGGTGCGTTGGGTGCTTTTTCCACCGGCGTCGGCAGTACGGATATGGCGGCAGGAATGGCTACCGGGACTGCGTGGTTCAAGGTGCCTTCCGCTATCCGATTTGAGCTTAAGGGAAAACTTCCCGAGCATTGCAGTGGTAAGGACGTTATACTAACCATCATCGGTATGATCGGTGTTGACGGCGCATTGTACCGCAGTATGGAGTTTTCCGGTGAGGGCGTTGCCACTCTCAGTATGGATGACCGCTTGTGTATATGTAATATGGCTATTGAAGCAGGCGCAAAAAACGGTATTTTCCCTGTGGATGAAGTTACTAAGCAGTATATGGAAGGCAGATGTGAGCGCACTCCCGTCATTTACGAAGCTGACGAAGACGCCGAATACGAGCGCACGATCGAGATAGATCTCGGTTCGATCGTCCCCACCGTTGCTTGTCCTCATCTTCCCGAAAATACCCATCCCGCAGAGGAGCTTGGCGATATAAAGATAGATCAGGTGGTTATCGGAAGCTGTACCAACGGCAGAATGGAAGATATGGAGGCCGCCTTCAATATACTTAAAGATAAAAAAATTGCAGATAACGTGCGTTGCATAATCATTCCCGGTACAATGCAGATACTCCGTGAATGTGTTCAGCGTGGATACGTTACTGCATTTATAGATGCGGGTGCAGTGGTGTCTACACCTACTTGCGGTCCTTGTCTTGGTGGTTATATGGGTATTCTTGCCGCAGGCGAACGTTGTATCGCCACTACCAACCGTAATTTCGTAGGCAGAATGGGACACGTGGAGAGTGAGGTTTATCTTGCTTCTCCCGCAACAGCCGCCGCAAGCGCACTAACGGGATATATTACAGACCCTCGGAGGAACAGTTAATGGAAACCAAAGGAAAAGTTTTTAAATATCCGGATAACGTTGATACAGACGTTATCATCCCTGCCCGTTATCTTAATACCTCCGATGCAAACGAGCTTGCCAAGCATTGTATGGAGGATATTGATAACACCTTCGTATCCCGTGTAAACAAGGGTGATATTATAGTTGCAGGTTGGAATTTCGGCTGCGGTTCTTCCCGTGAACACGCCCCTCTGGTTATTAAGACCTGCGGCACCGGTTGCGTTATCGCAAAAAGCTTTGCTCGTATTTTTTACCGCAATGCCATTAATATCGGTATGCCTATATTGGAATGTGAAGCGGCGGCGGAAGAGATCGAAGACGGAGACGAAGTCAGCGTTGATTTTGGCACAGGCGTGATAACCAATATCACCAAAGGAAAAACCTATAAAGCAGAGCCTTTCCCTTCGTTTATTCAGAATATAATTGGGAAGGGCGGCTTGCTCGCTTCGCTTAAGGAAGGTTGTTAGTATGCAAAAAAACATAGCAGTAATCCGCGGTGACGGTATAGGTCCCGAAATAGTGGAGCAGGCACTTAAGGTGCTTGATAAAACAGCAGAGCTTTTCGGTCATACCTTCGAATACACCGACGTGGATATGGGCGGTTGCGCCATAGATAAATGGGGAGATCCTCTTCCCGAAGAAATGCTTGCAAAGTGCCTTACTTCCGATAGCGTTCTTCTTGGTGCCGTTGGCGGTCCCAAGTGGAACGATGTTCCCGGTAATATGCGGCCCGAAAAAGGTCTTTTAAGATTGCGAGCAGGAATGGGTGTTTACAGTAACAACCGTCCTGCGAAGATATGGCGTCAGCTTTCCAGCGCATCTCCTTTAAAGGAATCCATTGTAAACAAAGGCATAGATTTCATAATCGTTCGCGAGCTTATCGGCGGAATTTATTTCGGTACTCACAAAACAGAATTTGCAGACGGTCAAAAGGTGGCTGTTGACGAGCTTAAGTATTCCGAAGCCGAGATAGAGCGTATCGGCAGAATAGGCTTTGAAACAGCTATGAAGCGTGGTAAAAAGCTTTGCTCGGTAGAAAAAAGCAACGTGCTGGATTCCAGCCGTCTTTGGAAATCCGTTATGCACCGTCTTGCCGATGAATATCCCGAAGTTGAGCTTTCCGATATGCTGGTGGATAACTGTGCAATGCAGATAGTGAAAGATCCTTCCCAATTTGACGTTGTTGTTACCGAGAATATGTTCGGTGACATTTTGTCCGACGAAGCTTCTATGATCACCGGTTCTATCGGTATGATACCTTCTTCCAGCCTTGGTGCTACCAAGTGCGGATTATACGAGCCTATACACGGCTCCGCCCCTGATATTGCGGGAAAGGACATAGCAAACCCCATCGGTACAATTCTTTCTGCGGCAATGATGCTTCGGTTCAGCTTTGATATGGAAAATGAAGCAGACGCTATAGAAGATGCGGTGTCCCGTGTGCTTGATGCAGGCTACCGTACGGGAGATATATTCTCTTCCGAAGAAGGTCTTACCCTTGTGGGATGCAGTGAGATGGGCAGACTTATTATAGAAAATATACAGAAAGGATAACGTGAATGTTACTTTCAGGAGCAGATATTATCGTACGCACGTTGATAGAGCAGGGGTGTGACGTAGTTTTCGGCTACCCCGGCGGTCAGATAATCAACGTTTACGATTCATTATACAAATACAGAGATGAGCTTAAGCACGTGCTTACTGCTCACGAACAGGGTGCTACTCACGCGGCAGATGGATACGCCCGTGCAACCGGCAAAGTAGGCGTTGTTATCGCAACCTCGGGACCCGGTGCAACAAATCTTGTTACGGGTATCGCTACCGCTTACATAGATTCCGTTCCCCTTGTTGCCATAACGGGCAACGTACCTAATTCGGTTATCGGTACCGATGGATTTCAGGAAATAGATATTACCGGTATCACACTTCCCATTACAAAGCACAACTACTTTGTAAGCAGTATAGAGGATCTGGCAGGTACCATACGCGAAGCGTTCAGAATAGCATCCTCCGGCAGACCCGGTCCCGTGCTTATCGACGTTCCCAAGGACGTGCAGATAGCAAAATACGAGTACGAGCCTATGCCCAAGGTAGAAAAGGATGCAAAGAACGCTGCAAAGGACATTCGTGTTCAGCAGGCTGCAGAGTGTATAAATAACGCAGAAAAGCCTTTTATTTACTTTGGCGGCGGTGTTCTTTCCTCAGAAGCGAGAGAAGAAGTTCTTGAACTTGCAGAGCTTATAGATGCTCCTATCGGATGCTCTATGATGGGTATTTCTGGTGTTCCCACAGACCATCCCCGTTTTCTCGGAATGCAGGGTATGCACGGACATTACGCATGCTCAATGTCGATGCACAATGCAGACTGCATTATAGCGTTGGGTGCAAGATTTAATGACAGAGTTACGGGAAACCGTGCAAAGTTTGCGAAAAAAGCAAAAATAGTCCATATAGATATAGACGGTGCAGAGCTTTCCAAAACAATTGAACCTGCTCACGGACTTCGCGGCGACGTAAAGCTTACGTTGCAAAAACTTATTCCCTTGCTCAACAAAGTAAACCGTCCCGAATGGCAGGCTGTTGTAGATAAATTCAGAGTTGAAGAAGAGGCAGGACTTGATAGCAGAGAGGGAATGACTCCCAGAAACGTTATCAATACGCTTAATAAATATCTTGATGCGGATACACCCGTTGCAACCGATGTCGGTCAGCACCAGATGTGGGCGGCACAGTATCTTAATTTCAAGAATCCCCGCAGGTTTATAACCAGCGGCGGCTTGGGTACAATGGGCTTCGGTCTGGGTGCCGCTATCGGTTCACAGCTGGGTACCAAGCAGAGAAGCGTTCTCGTAACGGGTGACGGAAGCTTCGGTATGTGTCTTAACGAAATGGCAACAGCAGTAAGCGAAAATCTGCCCGTAGTCATTCTTATAATGAATAACGGCGTTTTGGGCATGGTTCGCCAATGGCAGACCTTATTCTTCGATAAGCATTATTCAAATACCGTTCTTGACAGAAAGACCGATTTTGTAAAGTTGGCAGAGGCTTTCGGTGCAAAGGCAAGCAGTGCGTTTACGCTCGAAGAGCTTGATGCGGCTTTGAATCAAGCCTTTAATCACGACGGACCGTATCTTATTGATTGCGCTATTGATAAAGACGAGTTCGTTCTGCCTATGCTTCCTCCCGGCGGTTCTATGGACGATATCATTGTAAAGATAGGAGACTGATTATGGATAACAGATTTACAGTAGCAATTCTTGTTAACAACCAGTTCGGTGTCCTTAACCGAGTTACAAGTATGTTCAGACGCAGGCAGTTCAATATAAGCGCACTTACGGTAAGCGAAACCGAATCTGCAAAATATTCCCGTATCACCGTACTTTCCGAAGGTGACGAGATAAGCAAGCAGCAGCTTATAAACCAGCTGTACAAGCTTCCCGATGTTTGCTCTATCGTAGAGCTTAATCCTGCAGAAACGGTCAGCAGAGAGCTTTTGCTCGTAAAGGTGGCAAACTCCGGAGAAACGAGAAATGACGTACGCGCCGCCGTAGACGCATTTGAGGGCAAGATTGTAGACTATACCCGCGAAACCACTATGATCCAGATGGTAGGGGATAGTCACAAAATTGATGCTTTTATTGACCTGCTTAGAGATTTCGAAATACTTGAAATATGCCGTACCGGCGCCGCATCCCTTGAACGGGGCAATACAACCATACGCAAAGTTACAAACTTATAATTTTTACAATACAGAAAGAGGTATATTGTTATGAATAGAATTTTTTATCAGCAGGATTGCGATCTTCAGAAATTAAACGGCAAGACCGTTGCTATTATCGGTTACGGCTCTCAGGGTCACGCACATGCACTTAACCTTAAGGACAGCGGTGTAAACGTTATCGTTGGTCTTTATAACGGAAGCAAGAGCTGGGCAAAGGCAGAGTCTCAGGGCCTCACCGTAATGACCGCTGCAGAAGCCGCAAAAGCTGCAGATATCATTATGATACTTATCAATGATGAAAAACAGGCAAAGCTTTACAAAGAAAGCATCGAGCCCAACCTTACCGAAGGCAAGACTTTGGCATTTGCTCACGGCTTTAATATTCACTTCGGCTGTATCAAGCCTCCCAAGTTTGTAAACGTTATTATGGTTGCTCCCAAGGGACCCGGTCATACCGTAAGAAGTGAATATCAGGCAGGCAAGGGTGTTCCTTGTCTTATCGCAGTTGAGCAGGACGCTACCGGCGACGCTCTTGAAATCGGTCTTGCATACGCTCTCGGTATCGGCGGCGCACGTGCAGGCGTACTTGAAACTAACTTCCGCACCGAAACCGAAACCGACCTGTTCGGTGAGCAGGCTGTTCTTTGCGGCGGTGTTTGCGCACTTATGCAGGCAGGCTTTGAAACTCTCGTTGAAGCAGGATATGATCCCAGAAACGCATATTTTGAATGTATCCATGAAATGAAGCTGATCGTTGACCTTATTTATCAGAGCGGCTTCTCCGGTATGAGATATTCTATTTCCAACACCGCAGAATACGGCGATTATATCACCGGTCCCAAGATCATTACCGAAGACACCAAGAAGGCTATGAAGAAGGTGCTTAAGGACATTCAGGACGGTACCTTTGCAAAAGACTTCCTTCTCGATATGTCCGATGCTGGCTCTCAGGTTCACTTCAATGCAATGCGCAAGCTGGCTTCCGAGCATCCTTCCGAAATCGTTGGCGAAGATATCCGTAAGCTTTACAGCTGGAGCGACGAAGACAAGCTTATCAATAACTGATTATTGTGAATATCCCCGGAGAGAAATTTACTCTCCGGGATTTCCCGTTTAAACAAAAAGAGGAATTAATATGAAAAAAATAATTAAAGGCGTAGGTAACGCTCCTCACAGATCACTTTATCACGCTTTGGGTATGACAAACGAAGAGCTTGAAAAGCCTATGATCGGTATCGTAAGCTCCTATAACGAGATCGTACCCGGCCATATGAATCTTGATAAGATCGTGGAAGCGGTGCGTATGGGCGTTGCTATGGCAGGAGGAAACCCCGTGGTGTTTCCTGCTATCGCTGTGTGCGACGGTATAGCTATGGGACACGAAGGAATGAAATACTCCCTTGTTACCCGTGATCTTATTGCAGATTCCACTGAAGCTATGGTTCGTGCTCACGGATTTGACGCTCTCGTTATGGTGCCCAACTGCGATAAAAACGTTCCCGGTCTGCTTATGGCGGCGGCACGTCTTAATATACCCACCGTTTTCGTTAGCGGAGGTCCTATGCTTGCGGGCAGAGTAGGCGGTAAAAAACGCAGTCTTTCCAGTATGTTCGAAGCTGTAGGTCAGTACAACGCAGGCAAAATAGGGGAATGTGAGCTTGAAGAATTCGAGTGCAAAGTATGTCCCACTTGCGGTTCCTGCTCCGGTATGTATACCGCAAATTCCATGAATTGTCTTACCGAAGTTTTAGGTATGGGACTTAAGGGCAACGGAACTATTCCCGCTGTATACTCTTCCCGTATCGAGCTGGCAAAGCACGCAGGCATGGCGGTTATGGAAATGCTTGAAAAGAATATCCGCCCTCTGGATATTATGACAGAAAAAGCATTTATGAACGCTCTTGCCGTTGATATGGCATTGGGATGTTCTACCAACAGTATGCTTCATCTTCCCGCAATCGCCCACGAATGCGGAATAGATATAGATCTTGATATTGCAAACAGAATTAGCGCAAAAACTCCCAACCTCTGCCACCTTGCTCCCGCAGGTCCCACATATATGGAGGATCTCAACGAGGCTGGCGGTGTATATGCGGTTATGAACGAGCTTAACAAAAAGGATCTGCTGTATACCGATTGCATAACCGTTACGGGAAAAACCGTAGGTGAAAATATCAAAAACTGCGTTAATCGCGATCCCGAGGTTATCCGTCCCATTGAAAATCCCTACAGCACCACAGGCGGTATCGCTGTACTTAAAGGCAACCTTGCCCCCGAAGGAAGCGTTGTAAAACGCTCTGCCGTACTTCCCGAAATGCTGGTACACGAAGGTCCCGCACGGGTATTCGATTGTGAAGAGGACGCACAGGCGGCAATAGACGCAGGTAAAATCAACTCCGGTGACGTTGTTGTTATCCGCTATGAAGGACCCAAAGGTGGTCCCGGTATGCGTGAAATGCTTAACCCCACCTCCGCAATTATGGGAATGGGCTTGGGCTCTTCCGTCGCTCTTATTACTGACGGACGCTTCAGCGGTGCAACCAGAGGCGCTTGTATCGGTCACGTTTCTCCCGAAGCGGCTTCCGGCGGTGCTATCGGTATTGTAAAAGAAGGCGATATCATCAGTATAAATATCCCCGAAAACACGCTTGAGCTTAAAATCAGCGAAGAGGAGTTCGCTTCTCGTATGGCATCCTTTGTGCCCAAAACAAAGCCTCTATCCGGTTATCTCAAACGCTACGCCGCGTTGGTTTCCAGCGGTGCGAAAGGTGCGATACTTAACTGATGAGCGCAGTAAAATTAAAAGAAATATATACAAATCTTCTCTCTCTGGCGGTTTTTCCGAAATTGTTGGAAGATAGCGTTGTTCTCGCCCTTTGCGAATATCTCTGCGCAGAAGACGATACAGGCATGCGTGTTTCAGAGTATGCAAACTTCGTTTCAAAGGTTTTTTCCTGCGGAACTTCCTTTGCCCGTCATTTGCAAAACCTTGTAAATGACGATGAAAACGTGTATATCCGTACCATCGGTGCAGGGAAGACCCCCTCTGTTGCTTTGGAAAAAGCGGTTAACGCAGAGCTTGATATTCTCCAAAGTGTTTCGGAAATAACTCCGGAATTGCTTAAAGCTAATATCGATTACAGCGGTTATCTGCCCGATTTCGATGTTGAAAAGGTGAATATACCCGATGAATACAGATATCGTTGTAACAACGTAAACAGATTCGGATTTGGTATTTATTCCAAATACAAAATGTTTTATCTTGATGATGATCGGTGTATCGTTCCCGTTAAAAACCCTGATAGCATCGCACTTTCCGAACTTGTTGATTACAAAAATGAGCAAAATGTGATTATAGAAAACACATTAGCTCTTCTTGAAGAAAAGCCTGCCGCAAATATTCTGCTTACGGGTGATGCGGGTACCGGTAAATCCTCCACCATTAAAGCCGTGGCAAATGAGCTGTACGGAAAAGGACTTCGTATCCTTGAGGTGCGTAAGGAACAGCTTTATGCCCTTCCCGAAATTTTGGATCAGTTAAGCGAAAATCCTTTGAAATTCATTATTTTCGTTGACGATCTCTCCTTCCGTGAGGATGACGATAACTTCGGCGCACTTAAAGCAATACTGGAAGGAAGCGTTTCCGCACGGTCGGGCAACGTGGTGATTTACGCCACCAGCAACCGCCGACATCTGGTAAAAGAAACCTTTTCCGGCAGAGAAGGGGACGACGTTCACCGTAACGATACTATGCAGGAAATTCTTTCTCTTTCCGCCCGTTTCGGAATTCATCTTTCCTTCTACAAGCCGAACAAAGAGACCTATCTCCATATCGTTACCCACCTTGCAGAGGAAAAGGGAATTGTTATGCCCAAAGACGAAATGTACGTTCTGGCAGAACGCTTCGCTCTTGAAAAGGGCGGCAGAAGCGCAAGAGCGGCAAAACAGTTTGTGGATAGCCTCATTACAAAACGATAAACTAAAAAGCTTTTCCTTAATTACGGGGAAAAGCTTTGTTTTTTGTAATAACTATTGAAACAGCGGTATGTTAATGATATAATACCAATAGAAAGGGGTTTGAAAATGAATCAAAATAGCGATAAAATTACATATACAACCTTTAAACACGATATAAAGCTTTCCGTCATCTTCGGAATCTGCTTTACTCATTTAATCGCGTTTACTTCGCTTATGCTGTACGTTTTGATCTTCATATTACCCGAAGAGATAACCCTTGCTCCGGGCAGAGCCGCTCTTGCGGTAGGTACTGTTTTTATAGGCGCTTTTCTCGTTGCGGTTACCGTATATTCGGGATGGCAGTTTGCGTATTATTGCGGCATATTTAGAACTGATTATATTTTTGATTCCGATGGAATTCACGCAAAAGGTCTGTTTAAAAGACAGTTTATGCCTTGGTCACAGATAAAGGATTTCGGATTTACATTTGTAATGTACCACAGAGAACTCAGACATTATTCCCGCTATTCAAAAGCAAAAGTGTTAAGAAAAACGGGCAGAATATTCAAAGCGTATTTTTCGGATACGGCTTGCAAGACCTTGACTAACGCGCAAAAGGAGATCAAGGGAAAACGTATAAATTTTTATATTATCTTCCCTTTGTCAACTCCGACTATCGAACACTACGAAGGGATGACCTGGGTGCGTGAATTTGTTGATCTTACCGAAGAAAAGACAGGTATCAAGCCTCACGTTCCGGGGAAAATTCATCCGTTTCTGTATCCCGAAAAAATATATGATATTACCGAATAAAGGACGAATTTGATTTGAACAATAAAAAGGTTCTGTATTTAATAATTGCCGTGCTGTTTATTTTGGCAGCGGTACTTGCAATTATGCTTGTTTTACCCGAAAACGAAGAAAATTCAAAAGCGGAATCGGATATTTCACAAACATTTGATATAAGCGAAATTTCCCGGGAAATAAGCGAAAGCAGCAGTGAAGAAATCTCCGAAAGTGTTTCGGCGGAAAATTCGGAAGAAGAAAGTATACTTCCGGATATCTCTTTCGTTCCCGCTGTTTCCGATGAAGTCAGCGAACCTGTAGATACGCCTTCTTTACCGCCCGAAGAGGAAACGAGCACCTCCGACGAGGTTTCCGAAGAACCGCAGGTACTTATAACCGTTCCGCAGATCACCGTTCCGCAAGTTACAGGCAGTGCCTGGGACGGAAGCGTTTCGTCAGGATTTGAAAAGGGAAGCGGTACACAAAACGATCCGTACGTTATTTCTACCCTCGCACAGCTTGCTTTCTTTCGGAATAGCGTGAATTCGGGCAACGATTACGACGGTAAATTCATTATGCTTTCCCAAAGTATAAAAATATGTGAATTTGACGTTGAAGATCCCGATGAAGATACGGCTTTATGGGTAGGTATCGGTACGGATGCAAACCCCTTCCGCGGCACTTTTAACGGAAACGGAAACGCTGTCTGCGGTCTGTACGGCGATGGATTATTCGGGGTGATCTCCGGTAATATACAAAACGTCATTATTGCAAATTCTTACGTAACCTCAGGCGGCGCTGTGGTCGGCTCGGCTGTTAAAAACTATGATCTTGCCGAACATTATCCCTTTATCTACGGTTGCTGTGTAACGGACAGCACGGTTAACGGTATCGGCGGTGTGATCGGCTACGCAGGCGGTTATATTGTAGAAAATTGTATAAATTCCGCAACTGTCAAAGGAAACAGCGAATGGGTTGGAGGAGTTGTAGGGGAATTTGCGCTCGGTACTATGACAAACTGCTTCAATCTCGGCATCGTTTCGGCAGATACGGTCTGCGGCGGTATCGTCGGCAACGCCTTTAACAGCAGCTTTTCCCAATGTTATAACGTAGGCGCGGTTAACGGCAGTGAATTTGGCGGCGGCTTTGCGGCGGTCGATTACACGAGCACCTATAAAAACTGCGGATATTCAGATACTTCCGCCGAATATGCTTTAAAAACCATTGACGGTGCTCTTGTTACGGAAACCAATGGGATTTCCGTTCTTAATTCAGACCAAATAGGTTAATATTTTTCGGCAGGGCTTTTCCTGCCGAATTTTTTTAAAAAATGTATTGACAAATGCTGTTTAATGCGTTAGACTACATACGTCGAATCGATTAGACGAAGTTTAAGGAGTACAACAATGGAAAACACACCGAAAGTTTTTGAAAGCGAATACAGATTTTGTCTTATACTCTGGGAGCACGAGCCTATCTCTTGTTCCGCCCTTGCGGTAATTTGCAAAGAAAAACTGGAATGGTCCCGCACCACTACCTATACGGTAATAAAGCGTCTTTGCGAAAGGGGAGTGCTTGTAAACGAAAACTCTATCGTACGTTCTCTTGTGAGTAAGGACGAAGTTCAGGTTTCCGAACTTGACGAACTGTTTGAAAAACGCTTCGAAGGCTCTTTGCCTGCGTTTATTGCTGCTTTTGCAAGGCATCAAAAGCTTTCCGAAAAAGATGTAGACGATATCCGAAAAATTATTGAACGGGGAGATAACTGAAATGTCAAAGCTTTTTCTTGATATATTCAATTTAAGCATTACCGCAAGCTGGCTTATAGTTGCGGTTCTGGCAGTGCGCTTTATCTTTAGAAAACGCGCGCCCAAATGGGTAAGCTGTCTGCTTTGGGCTTTGGTGGGCTTGCGCCTTGTTTTGCCCTTTACTATCGAAAGTCCCATTTCCTTTTCCGTTAACAGAGAGGTTATAAATACCGATGCTATCTACGGCGAAACTGTTTTGGAAACGGTTCCTCCCGCAGACACCGTTCCTCCCGCAGACACCGTTCCTCCCGCAGACACGGTTCCTCCCGCAGACACCGTTCCTCCCGTGGATACGGCTCCTCCTGCCGACGAGGATATAGTAATTCCTCCCGTTGTTGAAACCGTGCCGGATAATTATTTCCAAAGCGGTATCGGCGCCATTGACGACCGTGTTAATCCCGTTATAAACGGCGCAGTTTCTTCTGCAGAGCCCGAAGAGGAAAACGTTTTACATAAACTCATTGGTATCGCAAGCTGTATCTGGCTTTCGGGTACTGCGCTTTTACTTGCTTATGCGGTAATTAACTACCTTTTGCTTAAATACCGCGTTTCCTCCGCTATCCCTTGCGCAAATTCCGTGCGCAAGAGCGAGCGTGTTGAATCTCCTTTTATACTCGGATTTTTCCGTCCCCGTATTTATCTTCCTTTCGGTCTTTTCGCCGAAACGGAGGAATGCGTAGTTTCCCACGAAAACGCCCATCTCAAAAGAAAAGACCATTTGATCAAACCTTTGGGTTATGCAATACTTTCGGTCTATTGGTTCAATCCTCTTGTATGGGTAGCCTATATCCTTCTTTGCCGTGATATCGAGAGTGCTTGCGACGAGAAGGTTATAAAGAATATGAGCGCCGAAGCAAGAAAGGCGTATGCAACCGCTTTGCTGGAATGCAGCGTTCGCAAAAACTATATAGCCGCTTGTCCTCTTGCCTTTGGCGAGTTAGGAGTAAAAGACAGAGTGAAAAACACCATACGTTATAAAAAACCTGCTTTTTGGGTCATTGTTTCCGCCCTTTTGGTTTGTGTTACAGTTTCGGTTCTGTTCCTTACAAGCCCGAGCCTTTCGAAAAATGAAGAAACATCCGAAAACGTATCTGATGGTATCAGCGAAACCGAATCCTCTGAAGTAGAGGAAATGAGCGATGTTGTAGATTACACGCCTGCAGAAAGCTTCAATTACTACCTAAAAGAAGACGGCTCTTGCGTCATTTCTTCTTACAAAGGTAACGATCCTATAGTTAAGGTTCCCGAAACCATTAACGGCGCTACGGTAACCGAAATCGGTTCTATGGCA
Source organism: Clostridia bacterium (assembly GCA_017537345.1). Taxonomy (GTDB): domain Bacteria; phylum Bacillota; class Clostridia; order Oscillospirales; family CAG-382; genus SFLA01. The sequence continues at coordinate 249,309 of JAFYKY010000017.1, forward strand.
CTAAGCTCCGGCAAAATAAAGATAGTCTATTTGCCGGATACCGTTGTTAAATTAAAAAGTTATTCCTTGTCAAACAAAAACCTTGAAAAGGTTGTTTTGTCCGCGAGCCTGACTTCTATCGATGAAGGCACTTTTTCGGGATGTTCCGCTTTAAAGGAAATCACCTTACCCGATACGCTTGTTTCTATCGGCAACAGCGCGTTCGTAGATTGCAGATCTCTTAAGACGTTAGAAATCCCGTCCTCCGTTAAATATATGGGTATGGAGGCTTTTGCAGGAAGCGGATTGGAAACCGTAATTCTCAACGAAGGTCTCGAGCATATCGGTTTCAACGCATTTATGCTGTGCCCGATAACAGAAATCACAGTGCCATCTTCTGTTAAAATAATATACGCAGGTGCGTTCAGCCATTGCAGCAGCTTGACCAAAGTAGTTCTTAACGAGGGACTTGAAAGCATCGGATATCGGACCTTTGAAGGAAGTAAAATTACCGAAATTTCCATTCCTTCAACGGTAGTAACAATGGACGAACGTGCATTTCAGGGTTGTGATTCTGTGAAGAAGGTTTATTTCCAAGGTAACGCTCCGCAGAAATATTCTACCGAAGAAACCCAAAGATATATGGGAAACGAAGATTACACCGTATACTATCTTGAAGGCGCGGAAGGCTTTACCTCTCCCGAATGGTGCGGACATAAGTGCCAACAGGTAGGGGAGTCTTCGTCCATAGAGCAACCCTCTATAAAACAACTGGGCACATATTTCCCCGAAGAGTTTTTTGAATATTCCCGCCTTAATACCGGCGATGCTGTTTTCGATATCGATGTCACAACTGCCGGTTTCGATGAAGAACCAACTGAAATTGCCGGTTACGTGAATTTCGTCGATCCATTAACGTATTATAAAAACTGGAAGGTTGCCATAAACGTTAGTGAAAATATAAAATGCTTCGCTTTTATAGAAATTGACGAAGGTATCGCTTACAGAGTAGGCAAGGTATTGTATGTTCACAACACCGAGGACGGTGACGAGCCTTTAATGCTTCATACTTATATAAACGACTTTACCAGAAACCGCGGTTTGTGTTATATAACAGGCGACGGCGAAGTAGTTTATTACAGCTTTGGCTGTAATATGAACACCGGCGAAGTCGGATACGGCAGAGATGTTTATAACCTCGGCAATATTCCGAAGGGTACGTACTGTCCGAAGTTAACCGGAACCGAATACAAGTGGCAGGGCAACGATATTTTTGAAGAATACTTCAATAATTACGTTCTCGATCAGTACAGAACCGAATGGACACACATTGGTGTTACCGAAGGTGTTTATACCGATTTTACCTACAAAGGATACACAAAATTTGATGTTTACCGCGTAGAATACTACAACACAGAAGAATATTACGCAGTACCTTACGGCGAAACCCAAATCGAAGCCGTATACAAATTCCAGTTCGACGATACTATGATTCCCGTCTGGATAAAGCCGCAGGCATAATATAAAAACGGTTTATAGTACGGTAAGGATACGATAATCGTTTGTTCCGACATCGTAGACGTTGAAGAAGCAATTCAAAAGCTGACTGCGATGATAAATTCATAATTTTCTTTTCTACAAAAAAGGCAGTTCGTTTGAACTGCCTTTTTTGCTATCGGGGTGATTGTAGTTTTTATACAAGTGTTGCTGCCATTACAGCTTTAATGGTGTGCATACGGTTTTCTGCTTCGTCGAAGACGATGGAGTTTTCGCTTTCAAATACCTCGTCGGTAACCTCCATACAGTCGATACCGAACTTTTCGTATATTTCCTTGCCGGTGGTGGTTTTAAGATCGTGGAATGCGGGCAGGCAATGCATAAAGCGGCACTGCGGGCCTGCTGTGTTCATAAGCTCGGTGGTAACGCGGTAGGGAGTAAGCTCCTCAATACGCTCTTTCCAGACCTCCTCCGGCTCACCCATAGAAACCCAAACGTCGGTATATATTACATCTGCGTTTACAACAGCTTTTTTAGGGTCGGTGATAAACTCAAGCACCGCACCCGTTTCGGAAGCGATCTTTTTACATTCGTCAACAAGTTCGGGGTTAGGGAAGTACTTTTCGGGCGCGCAGGCAACGAAATGCATACCCATCTTTGCACAGCCTACCATAAGAGAATTACCCATATTGTAGCGGGCGTCACCCATATAAACCAGCTTTTTGCCCTTCAGACCGCCGCAATGCTCCTGAATGGTAAGGAAATCCGCCAGTATCTGGGTGGGGTGGAATTCGTTGGTGAGTCCGTTCCAAACGGGAACGCCAGCGTAGCGCGCCAGCTCTTCAACGATTTCCTGTCCGTATCCGCGGTATTCGATACCGTCAAACATTCTGCCAAGCACTCTTGCTGTGTCTGCAATACTTTCCTTTTTACCTATCTGGGAACCTTTAGGGTCAAGATAAACGGGGTGCATACCAAGATCAGCCGCCGCTACTTCAAAAGCACAGCGGGTTCTGGTGCTGGTCTTTTCAAAAACCAGAGCTATACTTTTTCCCTCACAAAGTCTGTGGGGAATACCTGCTTTTTTCTTTGCCTTAAGCTCTGCGCTTAATTTAAGCAGTTCGTTTATTTCTTCTGGTGTATAATCAAGTAATTTTAAAAAGCTTCTGTTTTTAAACTGTTCCATTATTTTTTCTCCTTGCATACGGATTTAATAACTTCAATAGCCTTTTTAAGGGAATCCATAGGAATATTAAGGGGAGGGAGCAAACGAACCTTGTCCTTTGCGGTAAGGCAAAGCACGCCTTGGTTTATACATTCGTTAACTATTTCTTTTGCGTTGCCGGTAGTTTTTATTCCTATCATAAGTCCCATTCCGCTTACGCTTTCAATACCTTCCGCACCGCAGAGTTCGCCAAAAATGTAAGCGCTTTTTTCCTTTACTTCGGAAAGAAAGCTTTCGTCCAGTCTGTTAATAACTGTCAAAGCGCCTGCACAGCATACGGGGTTTCCTCCGTATGTAGAGCCGTGGTCGGAGGGGCCAAGCACGTTCTGCATTTTTTCACTCATCATAGTGGCGCCGATAGGAAGTCCGCCACCCAAGCCCTTTGCGGTGGAAACTATATCGGGTGTAATTCCAAACTGCATATATGCATACAGAGAGCCAGTTCTGCCGTTTCCGGTCTGAACCTCGTCGATAATAAGGGGAATATCCTTTTCATTTGCCAAACGCTGTGCGGTAAACACGAATTCTTTTTCAAGGGGTATAACACCGCCTTCGCCCTGCACCATTTCAAGCATAATTCCTGCGGGCTTAAGGGCTTCCACGGCATTAATAAGCTCTGCCGTATCATTCGCCATTACGTGGGCAAAACCCGGTGTAAGGGGATTAAACAGCTTGTGGAACACGTCCTGTCCCGTGGCGGAAAGGGTGGTAAGAGTTCTGCCGTGAAAACTGTTTCTAAGGGTGATAATTGTATAGAATTCATCGCCCTTTTTCTCTGCGGAATATTTTCTCGCAACCTTTATGGCGCATTCGTTTGCTTCTGCGCCGGAGTTGGAAAAGAAAACCTTTTTCATTCCCGTCTTTTGGCACAAAGCCTCTGCAAGCAAAGCGCAAGGCTCGGTGTAATACAGATTGGAGGTGTGTTGAAGCTTGCAGGCTTGGGCAGTAACAGCCTTTGCCCATTCTTCGTCGGCATAGCCGAAAGCGGTAACGCCGATCCCCGAACCCATATCAATATATTCTTTGCCGTTAATATCCTTAACGATACAGCCTTTTCCTTCTGTAAGTTCAAGGGGGAAGCGTCCGTAAGTTCCTGCAACATATTCTTTATCTTTTAAAAGAAAGCTGTTCATTTGGTTCAACCTTTCGTAACCATAGTACCGGCACCTTCGTCGGTAAGAAGTTCCATAAGTATGGAGTGGGGAATACGTCCGTCCATTATAACCACGTTGTTTACGCCGTGGTTAAGTGCATCTATACAGCAATCAACCTTGGGGATCATACCGCCGGAGATAACGTTTTGTTTATAAAGAGACTTTGCTTCTTCCACGGTTATCTTGGGAATAAGGGTGGAGGGATCGTCTTTATCACGAAGAATTCCTGCAATATCTGTCATCATTATAAGACGCTCTGCTTCAAGAGCACCTGCAACACGTGCGGCAGCAGTATCGCCGTTAATATTATACGTGTTACCGTTTTCATCGCAGGCAACGGTGGAAACAACGGGAATATAGCCCTTTTCCAAAAGGTCGGTTACGGGCTGAATGTTAACGTTGGTAATATTTCCAACATATCCCAATCTTTCGTCCTTGAAATCGGCTTCTATCAATCTTCCGTCGATACCGGAAATACCCATGGCCTTTCCGCCCTTCATTTCCAGCATATTAACAAGAGTCTTGTTTACTTTGCCTGCCAGAACCATTTGAACAATATCAACGGTTTCTTTGTCGGTAACACGCAATCCGTCCACAAATTCGGGCTTTTTGCCCAGTTTTGCCATGGTTTCGCTTATTTCGGGACCGCCGCCGTGTACCAATACCACTTTAACACCGATAAGCCATAAAAGAACTATATCTTCCATAACCTGTTCTTTTAACTGCTGGTTTATCATTGCGTTACCGCCGTATTTTACAACAACGCACTTTCCGTTATAACGGCGTATATAGGGTAAAGCCGCAGTAAGCACTTCGGCGCGCTGTGCGTTGGAAAAAACATTTTCGTTGTTCATAAAAGCTCCTTATGTGCGGTAATCGCCGTTTATCTTTACGTAATCGTAGGTAAGATCACAGCCCCAGGCAGTAGCGGAAAACTCACCGCTGCCCACAGAAATGATAATACAAATCTCTTTTTCAAGCAGAATCTCTTTTGCTTTTTCTTCGGAGAAGGGGACTCCCGCACCGTTTTTGCAAACCGGAATCTCGCCCTTGCAGCTCTTGAAGGAAACGTCTATTTTGCTGACGTCAACAGCCGCACCGCTATAGCCGATGGCGCACAAAACACGGCCCCAGTTGGCATCTGCGCCGAACATTGCTGCTTTAAGCAGGCTGGAGCAAATAACGCTTTTTGCGCAAATCTTTGCGGTTTCTTCGTCATTTGCACCGCTTACAACGCATTCCAACAGCTTAGTGGCACCTTCGCCATCTCCGGCGATCATTCTGCAAAGATTTACCGTAATGGTATTCAAAGCCTTCATAAACACGGTATAATCTTCGTTTTCTTCGGTAATGACTTCGTTACCCGCCATACCGTTGGCAAGTACGGTAACCATATCGTTGGTGGAGGTGTCGCCGTCAACGCTTACCATATTGAATGTATTTTTTATATCGCCCGAAAGTGCCTTCTGAAGCATATGGGGAGCGATTGCGCAGTCGGTTGCAATAAATACAAGCATTGTTGCCATATTTGGATGTATCATTCCGCTTCCTTTTGCAATACCGCCCATACGGCACACCTTGCCGGAAACTTCAAATTCAACTGCCACTTCCTTCGAAACGGTATCAGTCGTCATTATAGCCGTAGCCGCATCATTGCTTCCGTCATAGGAAAGTCCTGCGGTCAGCTCCGCCATACCGTTTGCGATAGGAGTAATATCCAAAGGCTGTCCGATAACACCGGTGGAAGCAACCACAACATCGCTTGCGGAAATACCGATAGCATTGGATACAAGAGAGCACATTTCTTTTGCTATCTGAATTCCGTTTGCATTACAGGTATTTGCGTTACCGCTGTTACAGATAACAGCTTGTGCCTTTCCGTCAGAAAGGTTACGCATATTAAGAAGCAAAGGGGCACCCTTTACAAGATTTGTGGTATATACGGCAGCGGCGCTGGCGGGAACATCACTCACAATAAGAGCGAGATCCTTTTTGGTGCGGTTTTTACGTATTCCGCAATGAATACCGCTTGCTTTAAATCCTTTTGCGGCACAAATACCGCCGGAAATAAGTTTCATTTATATAATCTCCTTAATCGTTTACACAAAGTCCGTGTTTTTCGTCAATACCCAACAGAATGTTCATATTCTGTATTGCGGCGCCGGATGCGCCTTTTCCCAAATTATCAAATCTGGCAGTAAGAACGATTCTTTCTTCGTTTCCGTGAACGCTTATGCACATATCGTCTCTGCCGGAATAACGGTTTGCGGATAACATACCCGTTTCATCTTCGCTGTCATCAACGAACACAAGACCATCCTTGTAATAATCAATGTATAATCTTCGAATATCCTCAATACTGCCGTTTACGTCCTTTGCAAACAGAGAAACGGTAACTTCCATTCCGCTGTAAAAATCACCGACGATAGGGCAGAATACAGGCATATTCTCAAGCCCGCACAGATACGCCATCTCCTTAAGATGCTTGTGTTGCTGTGAAAGAGCGTACTGTCTGGGCGCTTTAAGCAGAGGCGAACGATATTCATCCTCGTATTCGGCGATCATCTTTTTTCCGCCGCCGGAATATCCGGTAAGCGAAAAGCAGGTAAGAAATGCATTTTTGCTTATAATACCTGTTTCGGTGAGAGGAGCGACCAAAGCAATAAATCCGCTTGCGTGGCAACCGGGATTTGCAATGCGGGTGCTGTTTTTGATCTTTTCTCTTTGTCCTCTGAGCTCGGGAAAACCGTATGTCCAGCCCTCGGAAACTCTGTGGGCAGTGGAGGTGTCGATTATTTTTGCCTTTGAACCTTTTGCAAGCTCCACAGCTTCAATCGCCGCCGCATCGGGCAGACACAAAAAAACTATATCGGCACTTTGAATTGCTTCTTTTCTTGCATCTGTATCTTTTCTTTTGTCTTCCGAAAGACGGATAAGATCAATATCCTCTCTTTGGGAAAGACGCTCCGCAATGCGCAAGCCCGTTGTGCCGGCACTGCCGTCTATAAATACTTTTGTCATTTTTTCAAAATCTCTTTCACGTAATTTATCTGCGCTTTAACCGAATCAACAGATGTACCGCCTTCGGAAACACGCTTTTCAACACAGACCATAAGGTCAATTTCGTTATATAAATCATTTTCAAACAAGGGAGAATACTCCTTGTAAACTTCAAGGGGAAGCTCTTCTAAAACCTTGTCCTTTTCTATACAGTAAGCAACTATGGAACCGGAGATCTTGTATGCGCTTCTGAAGGGCATACCTTTTTTTACCAGGTAATCTGCAAGATCCGTGGCATTTATAAAACCTTTTTGAGCGGCGCGCTTCATATTTTCGGTCTTTGCTTTAAGCGTTTTTATCATTCCCGTAAATACCTTAAGGCACATTATTACGGTGTCGCAGGAGTCAAAAACACTTTCCTTGTCTTCCTGCATATCCTTGTTGTACGCAAGGGGAAGTCCCTTGAGTGTGGTAAGCAGTGCCAAAAGATCGCCGTATACTCTGCCTGTTTTTCCTCTTACCAGCTCCGCCATATCGGGATTCTTCTTTTGCGGCATAATGGAAGAGCCTGTTGTGTACGCATCGGAAAGTTCAACAAACTTAAACTCCCAGCTTGACCAAAGGATTATTTCTTCGGAAAAACGGGAAAGATGCATCATAAGAATGGCAACCGTGCTCATAAATTCAACGCAGAAATCGCGGTCTGATACACCGTCAAGACTGTTGAGGCAAATTCCGTCAAAGCCAAGTCTTTCAGCCTCAAAGCGTCTGTCGGTATTATACGTTGTTCCCGCAAGGGCGCAACAACCGATAGGGGAAAGATTCATTCTCTTTCTGCAATCTTTAAATCGCTCAATATCACGTAAAAGCATCATAGCGTAAGCCATGAGATGATGTCCGAAGGTTATGGGCTGAGCTCTCTGCAAGTGAGTATAACCAGGCAGTATAGTGTCCTTATAAGTATCCGCTTTATCGGTTATTTCTGATACCAGTTCCTTTAGCAAAGCAACAATTTCGTCGGTTTTTTCGCGGAGATATATACGTATATCCAAAGCAACCTGATCGTTTCTGCTTCTTGCGGTGTGAAGCTTTTTGCCGGTATCGCCGATACGCTCGGTAAGCACCTGCTCAACAAACATATGAATATCTTCACAGGACATATCAATTTGAAGGGTGCCGGATTCAAGGTCGGCCAGTATAGCTTCAAGACCTTTGGTAAGAGCGTCCGCATCCGCTTCGGAAATTATACCCTGTTTGGAAAGCATTGCCGCGTGAATAATACTTCCGGTGATATCCTGTCTGTACATTCTGCTGTCAAAATGTATAGAAGAATTGAAATCATCAGCGATTTTTTCTGTTACACCGTCGGTACGGCCTGCCCACATTTTAGCCATTTGCCTGTTCTCCTTAAACTTAAGTATATACGTAACATACGCCAAATACCGGCTGACCGTTTTTTAAGACGGTCATCCGGTACTTAAATTTTGTATTATTTGCCGTCTACCATAGCCTGAACCTTTATGGGAAGACCATAGAGGTTTATAAAGCCCTTTGCATCTGTCTGGTCGTAATCACTTTCACCGAAGGTTGCGATCTCTTCGCTGTAGAGAGAATAATCGCTCCAAACGCCGGCGTTGATCATATTGCCCTTATAGAGCTTTAACTTAACCTTGCCGGTTACACGCTCCTGAGTCTTATCCACAAAAGCGGAAAGAGCTTCGCGGAGGGGAGTGAACCACTGACCGTTGTAAACAAGTTCTGCAAATGTAATAGAAAGACGCTGCTTTTCGTGAAGTGTCATCTTGTCAAGACAGATGCTTTCGAGTACGCTGTGCGCTTTGTAAAGAATAGTTCCGCCGGGAGTTTCGTATACGCCGCGGCATTTCATACCAACAAGACGGTTTTCGACGATGTCAATAATACCGATACCGTTCTTGCCGCCGAGCTCGTTAAGCTTTAAGATAATGTTCTTTGCGCTCATTTTTTCGTCGTTAAGAGCAACGGGGACACCCTGAACGAAATCGAGAGTTATATAAGTGGGTTCATCGGGAGCCTGAATAGGGGAAACACCCATTTCAAGGAATCCTTCTTTTTCGTACATAGGCTCGTTTCCGGTATCCTCAAGGTCCATACCCTCGTGGGAAAGATGCCAGAGGTTTTTGTCCTTGGAATAGTTGGTTTCGCGGTTTATCTTTAAGGGAATATTATGAGCCTCTGCGTATTCGATCTCCTCTTCGCGGGATTTGATATCCCATTCGCGCCAAGGAGCGATAATAGGCATATTGGGGCAGAAATGCTTGAGAGCAAGTTCAAAACGAACCTGATCGTTACCCTTACCTGTACAGCCGTGAGCGATAGCGTCTGCGTTTTCTTTAATTGCGATTTCTGCAAGACCCTTTGCAATGCAGGGACGTGCGTGGCTGGTACCGAGAAGATATTCTTCGTAAACGGCGCCCGCTTTCATAGTGGGAATAATATATTCATCAACGTATTCATCGGTCTGGTCAAGAACGTAAAGCTTGGAAGCGCCGGTCTTAAGAGCCTTTTCTTCAAGCCCTTCAAGCTCGTCTGCCTGACCTACGTTGCCGGAAACCGCAATAACTTCGCAGTTGTTGTAGTTTTCTTTAAGCCAGGGGATAATGATGGATGTATCAAGACCGCCGGAATAGGCGAGTACCACTTTTTTGATGTTTTCTTTGTTCATAATTAAATGCCTCCGGAAAAAAACTGTAAATTTGTGAAATATTATACAACCGAACTGTAAATTTGTCAATTATTATTCGTCTTTCCATTAACTTTTTTACTTTTTATATAATAATAACGGTGAATTTTATGTTTAGTTATGCAAATACACAATAAATAAATTCCGTATGTTAAAAAAGTGTTAAAATCATTGATTTTTAAAACCAAAACTGGTATATTTTATGTAGTATGGAATGTTTTGCGTACATCTTTTTTCATCCCAAAACAAATCTTTTTGCCTTATGCATTAATTTTCGGTTTATAAACTGTGCATAATATGTCAGTATGAAATTCCGAAACGAGGAGTCTGACGTTGAAAGAGGTAAAAAGACCGAAAAAGCAATTAATTCTGTATTACGCAACAGCTCTGGCTGTACTGCTCTTATTTAACCTTATCGCAATGCCGCGTATTGTCGAAAACAGTGTTACACAGGTTGATTACGGCGCTTTTATGACAATGACCGAAGAAGGCAATATCGGCAGGGTGGAAATAAGTGCGAACTATATTGTTTTTACAGACAAAACAGAAGAAAACATTTATAAAACCGGTATTCTTGAAGATCCGGATCTCATCCGACGTCTTTATGAGGCAAAGGCGGTATTTTCCGGCGAGATCGTTGAGGAAGCTTCTCCTTTGCTTTCCTTCGTGTTGTCTTGGGTGTTTCCCATTTTGTTTTTTATAATTCTCGGCAACGTTCTTGCAAAAGCTTTTATGAAGAAAGCGGGCGGGAGTAATTCTATGATGTTCAACCCCGGTAAAAGCAACGCAAAAATATACGTAAAATCATCGGACGGAATAAGATTTTCCGACGTAGCGGGGGTAGACGAAGCCAAGGAAAGCCTGAAAGAGGTAGTAGATTACCTTGATCATCCCGAGAAATATTCAAGCATAGGCGCATCTATGCCGAAAGGCATTCTTCTTGTGGGACCTCCCGGTACGGGTAAGACGATGATAGCAAAAGCCGTTGCGGGTGAAGCAAACGTGCCCTTCTTTTCAATGTCGGGCTCCGAATTTGTGGAAATGTTCGTTGGTGTCGGCGCTTCCAAAGTAAGAGATCTTTTCAGACAAGCAAAAGAAAAAGCGCCTTGTATAGTATTTATTGATGAAATAGACGCTATCGGTCAGCGGCGCGAAGGAAGGATCGGCGGTAACGACGAAAGGGAGCAGACCCTTAACCAGCTCTTGACAGAAATGGACGGATTTGAAGGTAATACGGGTGTTATCATCCTTGCCGCAACCAACAGACCGGAAACTCTGGATCCCGCGCTTACGCGTCCCGGAAGATTTGACCGCCGCGTACCCGTGGAATTGCCCGATCTTAAAGGCAGAGAAGCTATTCTTCGGGTTCACTCAAAAAAGATAAAGACAGACGGTAATATTAATTTTCTCACCATAGCAAGAATGGCTTCGGGCGCATCGGGCGCAGAGCTTGCGAATATTGTTAACGAAGCTGCTCTGCGGGCTGTCAGAGACGGCAGGGAAGCTGTTTTTCAAAGCGATCTGGAGGAAAGCATTGAGGTAGTTATCGCAGGGCATCAGAAAAAGAATTCTCTGCTTACAGATAAAGAAAAATTAATTGTCGCTTATCACGAAACGGGGCACGCCATAGTAGCGGCAAAGCAACGCGGTTCGGCTCCCGTACAAAAAATTACAATAGTTCCCCGAACTTCCGGAGCATTGGGATATACGTTACAGACAGAAGCAGACAACCGATATCTGCTCAGCAAAAGCGAGATTGAAAACAAGATATCTGTCCTTACCGCCGGACGCGCCGCCGAACAGGTGGGGGTAGGTACCGTTACCACCGGCGCCGCAAACGATATCGCCGAAGCCACAAAGCTTGCCCGCGCCGCAATTATGCGGTTTGGAATGAGCGCTCATTTCGGTATGATGGCATTGGAAAAACACACCAACGTTTATCTCGGCGGCGAATCCGTTCTGAATTGCTCTGCCGATACTTTGTCAAAAGCGGATACTCTTGTTGCAGAACTTATAAAAAAGCAATATGATAAAGCTGTGAGTATATTAACCGAAAACCGTGAAAAGCTTGATGAGATAGCTTTGTATTTATATCATAATGAAACTGTCAGCGGAAAAGAATTTATGGAAATTCTGGAAAGCTGACGATATGCAGAGGTTAAAATGAACAGAATTCTGAAAAAAGACCAGATATTTACTTTACCGAATTTATTGAGCATAATACGTCTATTGCTTATTCCCGTTATAGTGTATCTTTATTGCTTTGAAGAGCAATACGTCGCCGCCGTGGCAATAATCGTTATATCGGGTTTGACAGACGTGGCGGACGGTATTATAGCCCGCAAATTTAATAGGGTTTCGGATTTCGGGAAAATACTCGATCCCATTGCAGATAAACTTACCCAGATAACCGTTATTTTTTGTATTGCCACACGCATTTTACACGTATGGTTACTGGTGGGAATGTTCGCTGTCAAAGAAATTGTGATGATGGCAATGGGTATGATCGCTATCAAAAAGCACGATTCCGTCAACAGCGCCAAATGGTACGGAAAGGCAAACACCGTTATTCTTTACGCCGCAATGATATTGTATATGATCTTTCCGGAAATGAACGATCTGTTTTCCGACATTGTCATTACAGTCTGCGCAGTTTCCTTGGTGTTAAGCCTTGGACTTTATATACGTTTTTATAACCGTTTGTTTAAAAAATTCGCCGTTGCGCAGGATGAACAAAAAGCAGACGATTTGAATATTTAACTTTTCACAAAATCCAAGGAGGATAGTATGCTTGAACTGAAAAGTATCAAAAAAGAATACTCCGCAGGCGATACGAAGGTTTTTGCTTTAAGAGGCGTTGACCTTCAGTTCCGCGATTGCGAATTCGTTTCCATACTGGGTCCCTCGGGATGCGGCAAGACGACTATGCTGAATATCATAGGCGGTCTGGACCGTTATACTTCCGGCGATCTGTTTATAAACGGCAAGAGTACAAAGGATTTTAATGCCCGCGATTGGGATACATACCGTAATCATTCTATCGGTTTTGTTTTCCAGAGTTATAATCTTATTCCTCACCAGAGTGTTCTTCAGAACGTGGAGATCGCGTTATCGCTTTCAGGTGTTTCCAAGCGTGAACGCCGCAGAAGAGCCAAAGAAGCGTTGGAAAAGGTAGGACTTGCAGACCATATCAAAAAGAAACCGGGTGAAATGTCCGGCGGTCAGATGCAGCGTGTGGCTATTGCCCGCGCTATCGTAAATAACCCAGATATTATCCTTGCGGATGAGCCTACCGGCGCTCTCGATACAGAAACCAGCGTTCAGGTTATGGATATACTCAAGGAGATCGCGAAGGACCGCCTCGTAATTATGGTTACCCATAATCCCGAGCTTGCCGAAACCTATTCAACTCGTATTATAAAGATGGTCGACGGTACCATTCTCGGCGATACGATGCCTCTTACCGAAGAGGAGCTTGAAACCGAACGTAATAAGGAAAAGGCTCTGGCGGATAAAAAGAAAATTAAAATGCCTTCGCTTTCCTTTTCCACTTCCTTTGTGCTTTCTCTCAAGAACCTTATAAGCAAAAAGGGACGTACGATTCTTACTTCTTTTGCTGGCAGTATCGGTATTATCGGTATTGCGCTCATATATGCGGTTTCCAACGGTATGACCGCCTATATAAACACCGTGCAGGAAGAAACGCTGTCTTCATATCCGCTTACGATTCAAGCGCAGCATCTGGATATGAGCACTTTGCTTACCACCTTCATGGGTCAGGCGGAATCCATTGAAGAGCACGATAAAGATGCAGTTTACCAAAAGGCAATGCTTGCGGCTTTGATAAACGCTATCAATAACACCGAAACTACCGAAAATGACCTTAAAGCCTTTAAAGAGTTTATAGAAAACGAAATTTCCGAAAATTCCGATAACGAAAAGTTAAAGGAAGCGCTTAACGGTATTCAATATACCTATAATCTAAATCTTTTGGTCTATACGAAGGATGAAACGGGTAAGATCATCCATTCCGATACTCAGGCGCTTTTAAGCCAGCTTTTGCTTGAAAACTTCGGTATGGATATGTCTGCAATGATGGGCGGCGGATTAATGGGCTCTTCTATGTTCGGAAGTATGTCAATGACGCCTGCTTCCACAATGTGGCAGGAAATGCTTCCCGGCGAAAAAGGAAAGCTTGTAAACGAGCTTGTGGAAAAGCAGTACGAGCTTGCATACGGCACGTGGCCTACCGAGTATAACGAGATCGTTCTTGTGCTTGATGAAAATAATGAGCTTGACGATATGACATTGTACGCTCTCGGTCTTATCACCAAAGACGAAATGGAGACCATATTCGACGCAGTTAAGAACGGAACCGAACTTGAACTTCCTGGAAACCGCTGGTCTTATGAAGAAATATGCAATATGGAATTCCGCACCGTACTCAATTCCTCTTGCTATACCATAGATAAAAATTCCGGTGTGTATACAGACCTCAGAGATACGGATGCCGGTATGCGTTATCTGTACGATAACGGTATCCCCCTTAAGGTGTCGGGAATAGTCCGTCCCAACGAAGATTCCGTTTCGGCAATGCTTACCGGCGCAATATGCTACACGAGTAAGCTTACCGAGTATATCATAGATAAAGGCGTTAACTCTGAAGCGGTTCAATTACAGATAAGTATGCCTGATACTGACATTTTCACGGGTCTGCCCTTTAAAGATGCTTCCGAAGATATTTCCGCAGAGGAAAAAGAAGCGGCTTTCCGCGCTCATATCGAAACCCTTACCGAAGCTGAAAAGGCAAAGGCTTATATAACCATTATGTCTATCCCTTCGGAAACCGAAATAGCCCTTACAGTAAATACCATGCTTGAATCCATGACAATGGAAGAAATGCGTGAAAATCTTATAAAAGGTCTTGCGCAGCAGATGGGAATGAGCGAAGAAGGCGTTGCCGACTATATAGACGTTATGAGCGACGAGGAGATAAGAGAGATATTCTTCTCCTTACTTGCAGAGCAGTTTACTGCCCAGTATGCCGCAAAAGTTCAGGCACAGCTTGCGGGAATGGAAGCTTCCCAGCTTGCCGCAATGCTGGACGATGCTTTGCCTGCGTATACTACGGAACAGTGCGCAGTTTTCTACGAAGCGGTTCTTGAGTTTTCCGATTCGGATTACGAAACAAACCTTTCCAAGCTTGGATACGTGGATATAGAAACTCCTTCATCCGTAAATCTTTTCGCGTCTTCCTTTGAAAACAAAGATGTTATCGAAGAGGCGATCGCAGAATACAACAAATCCGTTGATGAGCTTAAGCAAATCGCGTATACGGATTACGTGGGTCTTATGATGTCTTCAATAACCACGATCATCAATGCGATCACTTATGTTCTTATCGCTTTTGTTGCGGTTTCCCTTATTGTATCTTCTATAATGATCGGTGTTATCACCCTTATTTCCGTTCAGGAGCGTACAAAAGAGATTGGTATTCTCCGCGCTTTGGGCGCATCAAAGCGTAATATTTCCACTATGTTTAATGCAGAAACAGTTATTATCGGTCTTGCATCCGGTTTGGTAGGCGTAACGGTTACCTATCTGCTTTGCATACCCATAAATATGATCCTGCATTATCTTACCGGTATAGGTAATCTCAGCGCCGTGCTTCCCGTAGTTGCCGCTGTTATTCTGGTTGCCATAAGTGTTGTTTTAACAATGTTCTCCGGTATAATTCCCGCAATAAGCGCCGCAAGAAAAGATCCCGTGGTTGCTCTGCGCACAGAATAAAATATGCTTTTAAAGGGACTCTTTAACGGAGTCCCTTGACATTTATTTTGTATGGATATATAATCTACAAAAGCGGGTGAAGATATGAAATATAAAATAATAATTACCGATCTTGACAGAACTTTACTGCGTACGGACAAAAGCCTGTCCCGCCGCACTTTGTCGGCGCTCGGAAAATGCAAAGAATCCGGTTTGCTGTTGGTTGCCGCCACGGCAAGACCATACAGAAGTATTGCGGAATATGATTCTCTTATCGGATTTGATGCGGCTGTGTGCCTGAACGGAGCGCATATTTCGTATAAAGACAAAGTTATCCAGCGCACCATCGATAAAAGGGAAGGCGAGTTGTTTTTAGGCTCCCTTTGTTCTGTGTGTGCACCCGTTATTTCCGTAGAATGCGGCGGTATTTTGTTTGCAAATACTGTCTTCGAAGAATGGGAATCTGTTTTCTGGGATAAATTTCCCGATCTTCCGGAAGGTCCTATTCATAAAATACTGATAACATACAGCGAAAAAGAAGAAAGTCTTGTAAAGTGTTTTATTCCCGAATCTATGTATTATACCGTAGCCAACGGACAGCTTTTGCAGATTATGAGCAAAGACGCCTCGAAAATGAAAGGGATATCCGCTTTACTTGAAAGCGTTGGCATTTCAGCATCCGAAGCAGTGTATTTCGGTGATGATAACGATGATATTCAGCCTATTATCCATTGCGGTCTGGGTGTAGCGGTCGCAAACGGTATTGAGAGCGTAAAAGCGTGTGCGGATACAGTTACCGCATCCAACGATGACGACGGTGTGGCGATTATTCTGGAAAAGCTTTTGACGGGTGGATTATAATACTTTCACGGATAGATATTCAGTTGATTTTTCAGATAAATTTAAGGAGTAATTATGAAACGAATTGCAAGCTTTACGGTAGATCACCTTAATTTATTGCCGGGACTTTACATTTCCCGTAAGGACAAGAGGGGAGATACGGTGATCACTACTTTCGATATGCGTATGACCGCCCCCAACAGAGAACCGGTTATGGATATTCCTGCGCTTCACACCATAGAGCATCTGGGCGCAACCTTTTTGCGCAACTCAGAATATAAAGATGATATCGTCTATTTCGGACCTATGGGGTGCAGAACGGGCTGTTATTTGCTTATGTTCGGCGATCTTCGCTCCGAGGACGTGTACGATCTTGCAGTAGAACTTTGCGATTTTATTATTTCATTTGAAGGAGATATCCCCGGCGCCGCTCCCGAACAATGCGGCAACTACAGTGAGCAAAATCTCAATATGGCAAAATACTATATAAGCAAGTATAAAAAGGAGCTTACCGAAAACAAAAGCTTCACTTACATCTATCTGCAATAATATCATCGTAATACGCTCTGTGTACGCAGGGCGTATTTTTATTATTCTATGCGCTTTTTGTTGAAATAACATATAATATGTGTTATAATATATCAAATATTAAGAAAAGAGGCGTGTTTTGTGGACAGTTTAAGTGACTGTTTGGAAAAATTCATTGAATTCACCGCATGGGAAATGACAAAGCCGAAGGCTTACGGACCTTTTCATCTGATATTCACTTTTGTCGGTTTTTCATTACTTATGTTCCTTGCCTGGAAATTGCGTAATTTAAGCGAGCGAGGTAACAGAATACTGCTTATATGCGTAAGCGTTTTTTTGATGATAACCGAGCTTTACAAACAGTTATTCTACTATTTTCATATCGAAAACGAAGAATACAATTTCGGAATTTTCCCATTCCAACTTTGCAGTGTGCCTATGTATCTGTGTATTATTGCGGCGCTTATAAGACCGGGAAAAATCCAAAACGGTATGTATGCTTTTATGACCACCTTCAACCTGCTGGGCGGAATAATGGCGTTTATAGAGCCGTCCGGAATCGTTCACGATCATCTTACTTTAACACTTCACGCATTTTTATGGCACCTTTCTCTTGTTTTTATCGGCGCATATCTGCTGTTTTCGGGCAGAGGCGCGAAGACAATGGGAGATTATTGGGGAGCAGTGGCAACGTTCGTTGCCTTATGCGTTTTTGCTTTTATTATAAACGTTTCTCTGTGGGAGGTTTCCGGCGGGGATATTAATATGTTCTTTGTAGGCCCAAGAAATTCTTCGCTCGTTGTTTTCAAGCAGATTTCCGAAAAATTCGGCTGGTACGTAAGCACGGCGTTATATATTCCCACCGTTTGTCTCGGTGCGTATATCATCTTTCTGCCCGTGCGATTGTTTTACAAGAAAAAATCGGGAATAAAAGCATAGTTTAGTTCTGAAGTTTTATAATATTGATAATGAATTTGATCAAGGAGCCGTATGTATGAACGACAAGCAGAAAAGCTTTTTAAATCTCGTAATATATCAGATCTACCCTCGCAGCTTTATGGATTCAAATAACGACGGTATCGGTGATATCCGCGGTATTATATCAAAACTTGATTATATTTGCGAGCTTGGCGCAAACGCTATTTGGCTTTGTCCCTGCTATAAAAGCCCCAACAAAGACAACGGATATGACGTTGCGGATTACCGAGAGATAATGGACGAATTCGGAACTATGGACGATATGCGCGAGCTTATTCGTGAAATGCATTCGCGGGGTATGAAGCTTATAATGGACCTTGTTCCCAATCATACTTCAGATCAGCACAAGTGGTTTTTGGAGTCCAAAAAATCCAAGGATAACCCTTACAGCGATTATTACTACTGGTTTGATAAGCCCATTAACGATTGGCGCGCGAGCTTTGGCGGTTCTGTTTGGGAATACGTGCCCGAAAGAAACCAGTACTATCTCCATTCATATACGATCGGTCAGCCCGACCTTAACTGGGATAATCCCAAGGTGGTAAAAGAAATGCAGGACGTTGTGGATTTCTGGGTGGATATGGGAGCGGACGGCTTCAGAATAGACGTTATTGACCAAATCTCCAAGGATTTTGAAAAGGGCAGAAACTGCTTCGGTCCCAACCTGCATATATATATAAATCTTCTTTTCGGCAGAGAAAAGACCGCTCGTTTGTTTACTGTTGGCGAGTGCTGGGCAAACGATATTGAAGAAATAAAACGCCATATAGACGCAGACAGAAACGAGCTTTCCACTCTGTTCCAGTTTGACCATCTTGAAGCCGGCAGAAGCGAAAAGTTTACTCCTATGAAGGATTCTCTCCGTTCTGTAAGAGATATTCTCGTTAAATGGCAGACTCTTACCGGACAGCACGATCTGTTATACTCCTTGTTTACCGATAATCACGATAACTCGCCCTTTATTTCCCGTGCAGGTAACGACAAAGAACTGCGCTACGAATCCGCAACCTGCATTGCAACTATGTTTTATCTGCTTAAAGGCGTTCCTTTTATTTATCAGGGACAGGAATTCGGTATAGCTTCTTCGCGTTATGATGATATGTCATATTTCGATGACGTGGAAAGCTTTGATATGTTCAACCGCCTTGTTGAAAGCGGACTTTCCGAAAAAGAGGCGATCGAAAAGATCAATTTCGGCGGCAGAGATAACGCCCGCCGTCCCGTCCCCTGGAACGGAGGCGTTGGCGGTGGATTTTCCGAAGCAAAAACCTGGATACCGCTATCCTCCCGTGTTGAAGAGATAAATCTCGAAAACGATCTCGCTTCCCAAAAGTCTGTTTTCCGCTTTTACAAAAAGCTGCTTTCTCTCCGAAAGGAAAACACTGCCTTTATTAACGGTGATTTTACTGCGGTTTCCAAAACGGAAGACAAATATTTCGTATATACACGTATATTTGAAGATGAGAAGTTTACGGTGGTATGTAACTTTGAGCAGGAATCCGTTATTGAATGCGGCAATTTCGGAAAACTCGTTCTTGCAAATTACAAAGACCGCATAGCAAATGAAAGTCATTTCCGTCCTTATGAAATAGCAGTTTACAGAGGTTGAATAATGGAACCGAAGGATTATACATTAGTTCGCATCGAAGGCGAATACGCATATCTCAAACCCGATGACGGAACCGAGGAGGTATTTATCGCTCTTGCGTTGCTTCCCGCGGGGGCGGATATCGGCACAAGATTGCATTGCGAAATGTTTGAATACAGTATCATTTAACTATTGATATTGGATTTTACTTGTGCTATACTTTTTCCATGCTTTTTGAAAGGTAGTTTTATTTATGAGTATTCGTATAGGGATTTACGGCTACGGTAACCTTGGCAGAGGTGTCGTTTCCGCCATAAAACAAAACAGCGATATGACACTTTCCGCAATTTTCACCCGCCGTGATCCTGCTTCCCTTAAAATCAACGATCCCGGCGTGCGCGTACTGCGGGCCGAGGAAGCTGAAAATATGGTCGGTGATATCGACGTTATGATACTTTGCGGCGGCAGCGCAACGGACCTTCCCGTTCAGACCCCCGCGCTTTCCCGTCTGTTCAACTGCGTAGACAGCTTTGATAACCATTCACGGATTCCGGAGCATTTTGCCGCCGTTGATAAAACGGCATCGGAAAGCGGTCATCTTACCCTTATTTCCTGCGGATGGGATCCCGGTATGTTTTCTCTTAACCGTCTGTATGCATCTGCCGTATTGCCCGAAGGAAAC
The DNA here is from genome assembly GCA_017537345.1 of Clostridia bacterium. Classification (GTDB taxonomy): domain Bacteria; phylum Bacillota; class Clostridia; order Oscillospirales; family CAG-382; genus SFLA01. The sequence continues at coordinate 269,271 of JAFYKY010000017.1, forward strand.
GATTATACCTTCTGGGGCAAGGGAATCAGTCAGGGCCATTCCGACGCTATCCGCCGTATAGACGGCGTTCTGGATGCCCGCCAGTATACCATTCCTGTGGAAGATGCAATAAATTCTGTAAGACGCGGCGAAAACCCCGTTCTTTCCGCAGGTGAAAAGCACACCCGCGAATGTTACGTTGTGGCAGAGGACGGCGCGGATAAAGCCCGCATAGAGCAGGAGATAAAAACAATGCCCGCATATTTTGCGGACTATAATACGACCGTACACTTTATCTCTGCAGAGGAACTTAAAGCCAATCATTCCGCAATGTACCACGGCGGTGTCGTTATCCGTTCGGGAAAAACCGGGAACGGCAACAATCACGTTATCGAATACAGTCTTAAGCTGGATTCCAACCCCGAATTCACGTCTTCCATTCTCGTGTCCTGCGCACGCGCTGTTCACAGAATGGCATGCGAAGGAATGAAGGGCTGTAAAACCATGCTGGACGTTGCTCCCGTATATTTAAGTCCGCTTCCCGCAGATCAGCTGCGTAAAAAGCTTTTATAATATTTTACCCCGCGCTTTGCGGGGTAATGATTTTTAACGAGGTAAATATGAGCGTAAAAGGTTGGCTTAACAAAAATACGGATTCTCTTGTCGGGAAGACCGTCGTAATAACCGGCTCGACAGGCGGCTTGGGCAAGGAGATATGCAGGATGCTCGCATCCCTCGGCGCAAATCTTGCACTTGTGGACAGAAACTTAAAAAAATCCGAACAGCATCGGGATTTACTGCTTTCTATCAACCCGAACATTTCCGTATCCCTCGTTACTGCGGATATGGAGGATATTGAATCCGTTAAATCTGCCTGCGCGGTTCTTGAGGAGATCGAGTTTTCTTATCTTATACTCAATGCAGGCGCGTATGCAATCCCGCGGAAAACCTGCTCAACGGGATATGACAACGTGTTTCAGATCAACTTCGTGTCCCAGTATTACATAGCCCGCACCTTTGCTCCTTTGTTAAAGAAAAGGGGAGGAAAGATAATTGTAGTGGGAAGCATAGCTCACAATTATTCACGTATTGATCAAAACGATATTGATTTTTCTACACGGAAAAAGTCAAATCTCGTTTACGGAAATTCAAAAAGATACCTGATGTGCGCTATGTATAAGCTGGGTATTGACACGGGCGCAGACGTTTCCGTCGTTCATCCCGGTATAACCTTTACGAATATTACAGCCCATTATCCGCCTCTTATCTTTGCTGTCATAAAGCATCCTATGAAGGTGATATTTATGCCCGCGCGTAAAGCCTGCCTTTCGGTAATAAAAGGTGTTTTCGATACCTGCGGAAAATACGAGTGGATCGGACCGAGAATTTTCGATATATGGGGATCACCTGAAAAAACACGGCTTAAAACCATATCCGAAGACGAATTTTCCTTCATTTCATCGGTGTGCGACGATCTTTTTTGATCTGTTTCTCATTGACAATTTATACATAATGATGTAAAATATATACAATTAAAAATCAGGGAGGACAAACTATGCTTTCAAAAGCTTTATGCTCCGATATTATAGCAAAGGCTATGTCGACCGGAGCTGATTTTGCTGAAGTTTATCAGGAACTTACCCGCAGTAATCTTATTAAACTTATCGGCGGCAAGATAGACGCTATTGACGATACCGTTATTTCCGGTGTCGGCGTCCGTGCATTTTTGGGAACACGTACCGTGTATGCAACCACTACCGATCTTTCCCGTGAAGGTCTGCTTCGCTGTGCTTCTGCTGTGGCAGATACCATCGCACAGTCAAAAGCTCAGGTTTCCATTAACCTTACGGAGCGTATTTTCCCCAACGTTCACGGCGTAAAGCGTCTTCCCGGCGATGCTCCCGTAAACGAGCGTATCGGTATCCTCAAGGATGCCTGCTTTGCCGCAAAGGAATACGATGAACGTATCGTTCAGGTTCAGGGCAACCTTATTTCTATCGACCATTCCATTCTTGTTGCAAACAGCGAAGAGCTTTACACCACAGACCGTCACGTACGTACCCGTCTGTCTGTTTCCGCTATCGCTTCCAACGGCTCGGAAAATCAGGCAGGATTTTTCGGCCCGGGCAGAGCTATGGGACTTGAAATGTTTGAAACTGTGGATCCCCGCGCAACCGGTATTCGCGCCGCCCGTCAGGCTATCGTAAATCTGGGCGCAGTACCTTGTCCCGCAGGTGTAATGCCCGTTGCTATTGACAACGGCTTCGGCGGCGTTATTTTCCACGAAGCTTGCGGACATTCCCTTGAGGCAACCTCGGTTGCTATCGGCGCATCCCAGATGTGCGGCAAGATGGGACAGAAGATCGCAAACGAAAAGGTCACCGCTATCGATGACGGCACCATTCCCAACGCTTGGGGTTCTATAAATATCGACGATGAAGGACATCCTTCCCAGAAGAACGTTCTTATTGAAAACGGTATCCTTAAATCCTATATGGTAGACCGTCTCGGTTCCCGCCGTATGGGCGTTCCTTCCACCGGTTCGGGAAGAAGACAAGGCTATATGTACGAGCCCACCTCCCGTATGACAAACACTTATATCGCCAACGGACCCGATAAAAACGAAGATATTATCGCTTCTATCGAATACGGTCTGTATGCCGCAAGTATGGGCGGCGGAAGCGTAAACCCCGTAAACGGCGCTTTCAACTTTGCCGTTAACGAAGGATATATCATCCGCAACGGTAAGATCTGCGAACCCGTACGCGGAGCTTCTCTTATCGGTACGGGAAGCCAGATCATTCAGGATATCGATATGGTCGGTCAGAATCTTGAACTGGGTCAGGGTATGTGCGGTTCAAGCTCCGGAAGCGTTCCCACCAACGTTGGTCAGCCTCTTATCAGAGTGTCCAAGATCACCGTGGGCGGCGTAGGTTAATACAGGAGGGTAGATTACTATGACATTTGAACAAATTAAATCTGTTGTAGCCGATGCCGCAAAGTTATACGGCGTTACACAGTACGAAGTATATTATTCCGAAAGCGAAGGTATGAGCACCGAAACACTTAAGGATGAAATAAGCTCCTTTACCTCCGAAAACGCTTCTTCCGTGGATTTTCGTTGTATTATAAACGGCAGGGCGGGTTATGCTTCCACACAGCTTCTTGAGGAAGACGAAATAGCAGACCTTGTAAAAAAAGCAGCCGCTAACGCCGCTGTGTGTGAAAGCGACGATGAGCTTGAATTCTTTGCCGGAAGCGAATCCTACGGCAAAGTGGATATGCCCGAACCCGTTATTCCTTCTGCTTCCGCTCTCCGCGAAGCCGCTCTTGCTTTGCAGAAAAAGACTTATTCTCTTTCCGATAAGATCGCAGACGGTACCCAGTCCGCAGTCGGCGCGGCTATAAGCGGCAGCCATATGTATAATTCCCACGGACTTGAACTTTCCCAGCGCTACGGCGTTAATTACGGCTACGTTTCCGTAGTTGTAAAAGAGGGCGAGGAAAGCGTTTCCGCCTTCAAGGGTGCAAACGGCTGTACCTTTGAAGAATTGGAAAGCACCTGCGATAAAGCCGTTACAAAGGCGCTTTCCCAGATCGGCGCAGATCCTGCGCCTACGGGCGAATATCCCATAGTTATTGCAAGCGAAACGATGAGAAGCCTTCTTTCCACCTTTGCTCCCGTGTTCTCCGCAAAGAACGCAGAAAAGGGACTTTCTCTCCTCAAGGGCAAGGAAGGCGAGGTTATTGCCGCAGATTGCGTTTCTATCGTTGACGATCCCTTCAGACCCGGCTCCGTTCAGTCCGCGTTTGACGGCGAGGGAGTTGCAACCTACACTAAGAACGTAGTTGAAAACGGCGTTCTCAACACCTTGCTTTACAATCTTTCTTCCGCAAAGAAAGCAGGGAAGAACACTACCGGTAACGGCAACCATTCCAACGGCATCAGATTTCATAACTTCTATATTAAGCCCGGTTCATACACCCGTGATGAGCTCCTTAAAACGGCAGATGGCGGTATTTTCATTACCGAGTTCAAGGGATTGCACGCAGGCGCAAACTCCACCACAGGCGATTTCTCGGTAGAGAGCGCAGGTTATATGATCGAAAACGGCGCTTTGGGTAAGCCGGTAAAATCCTTTACCGTTGCAGGTAACTTCTTCACCCTTCTCAAAGAGATTGCCGCTTTGGGCGATACAGTTGATTTCGGTCTTTCCACCTCTCCCACGGTTTTTGCCGCTCCCGATATCTATCTTCCCAAAATGCCCGTAGCAGGTAAATAAAATTATAAGCCCTCGGTCTTCCGAGGGCTTTTATATTTGTAAAAAAGAAGCGGACGGGATATTTCCCGTCCGCAAAGCATTTATTGAATTAAATTATGCCTTTTTCTTCTTGAGAATAACTACAACTACTACGATAGCAACTATAGCTACAACGCCTGCAACGATACCGATGATAAGACCGGTGTTGCCGCCTTCGGAATCATCTGCGGGAGTAGAATCTTCTACAACGGGAGTGGATTCGGTAGCGGGAACGGATTCGTCTTCGGGTACAGATTCTGCATCGGGATCCTCGGAAGGAGCTTCGGAGGGATCATCGGGTTCAACAACGGGGGGAACGTAGGAGGGATCAAGCTTAAAGGTGTTGAAAGTGATCTCTGCGCCGTCAACAGTGAATACGGTCATATCGGTAATAGCAACAAGACCGTCTTCGTTTGCACCGAGAAGCTCAACAAGCTGTTCATAAGAGATAGCGCCGGAGAAAGAACCGGGAAGAAGGTCATTAGTGTTGGCTTCGAGGTTGTCGCTCATAAATGTATGAACGTAGTTTTCGCCGTTAAGACGTATGCTGGTCTTACCAACGTCAAAGGAGAGATCGTATACGAGATAGGTTCCTTCGCCAACATAGATGGTGTTGGGGAACACAGCCTTTGCAGAAGGATATTTACCTGCAGAACTGCCGTTGATAACGGTCTTGCCCTGAGAATATTCTATGTTAATAGAATCACCTTGATTGTCAGTCTTTACCCAGAGACCGTCGAGAGTGGGGAATATATCGCAAACGGTGTCCATAGCTTCGGGAGCTGCGGGTTCTTCGGTGCTTTCTTCCTGGCTGGGATCCTTAGCAATGTCGGAAACGAGCTTGCAGTATGCCATACCAACTACTTTCTTAGCGCCGGTGAAGTATTCGGAATAGTAAACGTAATCCTGATAAGTTTCATCGGTGTAGCCGGTACCCCAGTCGGTAAGACCGAGCTGGAAGCCGAAGCCGAAGAGAGAACCAACCTGACCCTTAACGCCGTTGGGTGCTTCGGAAGTGGTCATCTTGGAAAGGGGAATCTTCTGTTCGTAAACGTCGAAGCCGCCTTCGGTAACAACCTTGTATTCAAAGCCTTCAAGACCGGACATACCGCAGAAGTGGTCAGCAATGTCGGAATCGGTATCCTGAGAAGGATTGATGATGGTCCATTCATAAATGAACTGCTTGTTGTACAGACCGCCCCAAGACCAGGAACCGTCTTCGTTATCGCCTACGTAGCAGTTCTTGTAGGGATCGTCGGGGCAGATACAAGTCATCAGGTGGTGAGCGTTGAAGATGTAGTGCTCGCCTGCGTTGTCCATATAAGCAACGTGTTCGCCGTTACAAACAACCTTTACTGCGATGTAAAGAAAATCGCCCTTCCAGCAAGCCCAGAGCTCCATGGAATCGTCAACAGTACAGCCTTCCCAAGTCTTGAGATAGCCGGTAGCGTCATCGCCGGTCTTACAGATAAGTCTGTAGCCTTCGGAATCGATCTTGCCGTCAACAACGGGATCTTTTGCAGCTTCGTAAATGGAAACGATACCTGCAGCAGAGCTTTCAAAAGCAAAAGCAGCGGTAAGACCAAGTACGAGGGTCAAAGTGATTAAAATGCTTAAGAGTTTTTTCATTTTGTTTCCTCCTAAAATGGTTATTAACTCTGCGCTCATAATAACATCAAACTTAAAAAATGTCAACACTGTGAACAAATAATAAATATAATAATGTAAAATTGAGCAATACGCACAAAAAACATATTTGTTCTTTGTTCATTAGTATCAAAGCCTTTGTGCAAAAAATACCATTGAAAAATTATAAATCTGTGTTATAATATGTTTAAAGGAGGCGATATTATGCTTTTACAGGAATCAGGCGAAATGTATCTCGAAACCATATACGTGCTTACGCTTAACAGCGCCTATGTCCGCGCCGTTGACGTGAGCGATAAGCTGGGGTATTCAAAGCCCAGCGTTTCCCGTGCAATGGGGCTATTGAAAAACGGCGGATATATTAATATCGCACCTGACGGGAATATTACCCTTACCGAAATCGGTAAAGAAACGGCAGAGAAGATATATGACCGCCACAGCACGTTAACGGATTTTTTGTTGCATCTGGGCGTAGATAAAGATACCGCTTCTGCAGACGCGTGCCGTATAGAACACGTTATCAGCGATAAAACCTTTACCGCAGTAAAGGATTTCTTGAATAACCGATAAAAATAAATTCCGCACACGTAAAAGTGTACGGAATTTTTAAATAATGGAGCTGGTAATGTGACTCGAACACACGACCTGCTGATTACGAATCAGCTGCTCTACCGACTGAGCTACACCAGCGACGGCAGTAATTATAGCAAAAAAATTAAAGTATGTCAACTACCTTTTTGATCAATATTTCTCTTTTATTTTGCAGTTTTTTGCTCATTACTTCATAAAGCAGTATATTAAGAATTTCGTGTATTTTTGTTTTGTCAGCTACCAAAGGCAAAATATCGTTGCCGTTTATGTCAAGCATTGAAACGGTGTACGGCGTGCCTTCTTCAAGCACGGCGTTAAGTCGGTTCAGATCTCCTCTTTTTGCGGAAATAAACAACGCATTTTCTTTTCCGCAGTTTTTCAGCAGTTCAATAGGGGGAAGATCGTAAAAGCTGAAGTAATCTTTAACAAGCTTTACGGATATTTTATCTGCCTTCAATGCTTTCAGCGCCGCAAGAGCATCTTCTGTATTTTCAAACACGCTTTTAACCGGCGCGGCAAAGGGAATAAACTGTTTAAAGATATCATAATGTTTTTTATAGACTTCCGCAAAGTGATCTCCGCTTGCCGCTTTTTTGAATTCTGAAAATATTCTTTCCGCAGAAACCGCGCTTGTATCAAAAGAGTATTTTCTCATTGCGGCAAGAGTTGATTCTTCTATTTCAAATCCCAGTACGGAAGCAAACCTGAGTCCCCGCAGGATTCGCAAAGCGTCTTCTTCAAACCTTTTTTCCGCATCTCCCACGGCGCGTATAATTCGGTTTCGTATGTCCGAAACACCGCCGTGAAGATCAATAAAGGAGTTACCGTCGTAGCATATTGCGTTCATAGTGAAATCTCTGCGCACAAGATCGTCTTCAAGCGAGGCGCCGAATATCACCGTATCCGGATGTCTGCGGTCGGAATATCCTGCTTCTTTTCGGAATACAGTTATCTCAAAGGGAATATTTTTATATAAAAGCGTAACGGTGCCGTGCTTTATTCCGGTTTTAAAGATTTTTGCTTCGGGGAACACATCGTATACTTCATCGGGAAACGCAGAGGTACAGATATCGTAATCGTATATCTTTCTGCCCATTATCATATCCCGCACGCTTCCGCCGACAAGATACGCTTGGTAACCCGCTTCGTTAAACCGTTCAATTACCTCTCTGTACATATTTTTCCCTCCTTTTTTATATTTTAACATATAGGACAACGTAAATCAATCAAGGAGTTAAAAATGAAGAAAATTTTTATAACTTTTGTTTTGATAATTTTATTATTGTGTTCCTGCGAAAGCGGTGACACCGATTTTTCAGATATAACTTCGTTACCCGAAACGCCTGATACGCAGGTTTTCGTACCGTATCCCGATAATATCGAAGATCCCTCGGAGGATGATTTTATGTATACGCCTGCAGATTCGGACAAATTGATCGGAGTGTGGATTTCTCAATACGATATTACCAAAGCTATGTGCAGCAAGGATGGGCAGATCCCCGCGGGAGAATACGCCGCGTACATAGACAATATGTGCAAAGAGCTTAAAAACAAGGGGTATAACGCGCTGTTCGTTCAGGTGCGTCCGTTCGGAGACAGCTTTTATCCATCGGAATATTATCCGCCCTCTAAATTTGCCGTCGGCGCTTACGGAAACGATTTCGAATACGATCCCATTGCGCTTTTTGTTTCCGCCGCGCATACCTACGGTCTTGAATTTCACGCATGGGTAAATCCTTTCAGATTAATGGAAGAAAAAGAAATTTCCCTTATTCCCGAAGATTCACCCATACGTCAGCTTCTCTCCTGGGGAAAACTCAGTCTGTACAACGGCAGGTACTATATGCGTCCTTCCGACGAAGCGGCTTGCGCGCTTATTCTTAACGGAATAGGGGAAATAATAACCAAATACAACGTAGACGGAATTCATTTCGACGATTATTTTTATCCCACCGCCGACACTGCGTTCGATGCGGAGGATTTTGCCGCTTCCGGCGAAACACGGTTGCAAATGTGGAGAAGAAAAAATATAAGCGATTTTGTAAGCCGGGTATATTCGTATATAAAGAGTCTGGATGCGGATTGCGTGTTCGGTATTTCACCTGCCGGAAATATGCATTATACCTATTCTGTCTGCTGTACGGATATTTACAAATGGTGTTCAAGAGAAGGGTATGTGGATTACATAATGCCGCAGATCTACTTTGGATACACCCATTCCACAGCGCCGTTTTCACAAATGGTGTCAAAATGGGCGGACATTATTAAAACACCTCACGTAAAGCTGTATATCGGTCTTGCCGCCTACAAACAAGGCGCGGCAGACAACAACGCTGGTGACGGAAAAAACGAATGGATAACGGATAAGGAGCTTTTGTCAAAGCAGGCGGAAGAATGTATCGAGCGTTGCGACGGATATAATATGTTTTCATACGGTTATATAAACTGAAAGTAAGGCTGTCGGAAAGACAGCCTTATTTTTAATCAACACAGGGTTGTGTCTGTATACCCTTTAATGCATTCTGCGCGGAAACCGATAACTGTTTAAAATCGCATACAAGAGAATCCGGCTTTTTTACCCAATCGTCCTGGGCAAGAGGAACGAAATATACGTTTTTACGTACCGCCAGAGTACCTATGTTTCGTAAAGTCATTCCGAGAGCGTCGTTGGTGGCGAGGGCGATAAGCACGGGTCTTTTGTTTCTGAAAAATATTTTTGCTGTCATGGTAACGGTGGAATCGGTAATACCGTTTGCTATTTTTCCCAGTGTGTTTCCGGTACACGGGCAGATTATAAGCAGATCGTATTGCTTGGGCGTGAGTATTTCTTCCGCATCCTTAATGTTGTTAATAACCTTTTTACCGCACATCGTTTCAATATTAAGAATAAAAGCGTCCTTTGTTCCAAAGCGCGTATCGGTGCTTGAAACAATTTCCGAAAGCACGGGGGTTATGTCGTGACCTTCGCAAATCAGCTCTTTTAAGACGTTCAGCGCATTTTTATGGTTGCAAAAGGAGCCGCATACCGCAAAAACTATTTTCATACCATTACTCCTTTTTCGTTTAAAAGGGTTACCACCGTATTATAAATGATCCTGCCCGCTGTGACCGGCGCAACCTTTCCGGGCAGGGAAAGCGCCCAGATGATACGTTTGCCCATCTTTTTACCGTATTCAAAATCAACACCGCCCGGTCGGGAAGCAAGATCGATAATTATGCCCTTGTTATTAAAGATATCCAGTTCGGTCTTTCCCACGACAAGCGCGGGAACGGTGTTAAAAAGAATATCCGTGTAAGGAAGAATATCTTTTGCTTTTTCAAAACCGCAAACTTTTATTCCCTGCGTTTCCCAGTATGCTCTGTCGGATTTTTTTCTTGCGGCAACGGTTACTTCCGCATTCAGTGCCTTTAATCTCGGCACCAATGCTTTTGCAATTCTTCCGCTTCCCAATACTGCGCAGTGGGAGCCGTCTATCGTAAACGGTGTTTCCTGCATCGCTATCATTATAGCGCCTTCCGCGGTAGGAACGGCGTTGCCGGTCTGTAACAGCTCGTCTTTGTAATAATCAATACATTTACAGAAGTTTTCCGTAATTTCTGTGGGCAGCATACCGCCGCATATAACCGTGTCCTTCGGAATTACCGCCGTAAGATCGCTAATCCTGATCGAACTATCGCAAAGCGGAGCCGCAAGAACTTTTCCATCGGGCGAGCAGGGAAGTCCCAATATAACTATATCAGCGTTTTTTACCGTTTCCTCCAACGTTGAGCATCGCTTTATACTGCCACATATCTCCGGACAGTTATCCCAGCCGTAGCATGACACGGTATTATCCCGCGCAAATCTCCGCACTGCTTCAACCAAACGTCTGTCGCCGCCTATTGCGGCAATTATCTTTTTTTCCGACATAAAACCCTCCTTTGTCTTTTTATCAGTATATGACAAAGGAGGGTGTATGTTTTATTTTTTTATTATTATCGGCAAACGGCTGGTAAGCTCACCGACAGTATTGAAGTTTTCGGGATTATCGGAACGTAACGCTTCGGGGTCCACAAAATATCTTTTTGCAATATTCCACAGATCATCTTTGCCTGAAGGGTAACAAAAGATAAGATTATAATTATCTTTTTCTTCGTTATCGACAGCAATTAAATCCGTAACCGCAGAAAAAGTGCGGTATACTTTCGGTGACAGCTTAAGCGCGCAAACGATTTTTGCATCGGCGTTTCCGTCTGCGGAAACCGAAACGTTTGTTTCAAGTACGGCGCAATCGATATCGCATAGATCAAATTTAAAATCTATTTCGGGAATTCTTTCCTCAAAGCTTTCCGTGAGATCGACGTTTTCGTATCTTTCATCTGTTTTGCACAACAGCGAAATCGTATAAGAACCGTAAACAATAGCGCTGTTTTCTTCTCTTTTAATTTTGCAATCGTTAATTTTCGCCGAGTAATCCAACGTTTCCTTAAGACTAGTATCGGTTAAAAATTTTCCTTCCAACGTAAAGATCCGTGAAACCGGTTCCATTTCCGTCAGCGTAGAAAATTTTTGCAGTACGGGATAATTACTGCACCCCGCAGCAAATCCGTCTGTGGCAAATTCCGCTTCGCAGGATTTGTACAGCATTATTTTTCCCATTACCGTAAATCTGATCTGTACCGTTCTGTTTTCACCGTATGAATCCACGTCGATGGAGGTTTCCGCGGCGACCACCGAAGCTTCACAGCATACGGAAACGCCGTCCTCGGCATCCACGTCATCAAAGCTCAAAGTTACGGGAAAACTTTTTTTGGATAATATACATTTGCCCCTTTCGCCTTCACCGGTGTAAAGCAATTTGCTTGTTACCGAAGTCTTAATTTCGGCTTTTCCGTTCGAAACAAAGCACTCGGGCTTTTCCGCAGACATAAAATTCATTATTACGTCTTCAACGGGAACGCTCCTTTCGCTTAACGTATAGCTTTCTTCAAAGGTGAATTCATTACTTTTTTCATCTGTTTTTTCACTGTAAGTATAGCTGTCCTTTTTTGTGAAAATATTTTGAGGTAAAAGGGAAGTATCACAGATCCTTGCCTTTTCCACTCCCTGAACAGAAATGCTCAAAACGCTTTTTACCCGCACAGAGAACTTTCGCGGGTTAATAATTTTGCAGCCTATCCTTTTCAGTTTTACTTTACAGTTTACAGCGCCTTCCTTTACAGAAGCTTTGATATCCGCTTTTTCCGTAAACGGCAGGGTAAATGTAGAAAATGACAACGCGGCGCTTTCGTTGCTTTCATAAAGCATAGAGAATAAGTACGTACCGTTTATTATGCATTTATCACCGTTTAATACCGCGCTTTCCACATAAGGGGTGGCATCAAGCTTAATAAGCCTCGTAATGTCGGGGCAATAATCGGGCAGCGAAGTTTCTTTCTCAAATTCGCGGTCTACGTCTCCGCAAAATACGCTTTTGAACAAAGGTATTTCCTTTGTATATATTTCCATAGCTTAAATCCTTTCTGTTTTTTATATACATATATGCGCAGTAATTAAATTTTAGTACCATTTGTATGCATTCGGCATAAATTGTTACCAAGAGGTGATAGCTTGAAGCTGAAACACAGAAACGGCCGGTCGGGAAGCTGCGTTATTGCTTTCGGGGTAGGGATAATAGTGGCGTGTGTGTTGCCCTGGGTAGCGGTAAGCTTTACAGTCGCCGTTGTAGCGGTTACTGCAGGTGTGTTGTTATATTTGAATTAGGAGGTAGACGGTAATGAAAATAGTAGTTTTAAAATCTCCAAAGCTGTTGCGTCCGATTATGAGGCGTATTTTCGGTACAAAAAACAGCAGGTAAAAAAATACTTGAATTTGATAAAAAAAGTACTTGACAAACAGCCTTGTGTGTGATAGAATAACCAAGCTGTCTGCGAAAGCACAGAATAAGGTCTTTCAATGTGGGCCATTAGCTCAGTTGGTTAGAGCAACCGGCTCATAACCGGTCGGTCCGGGGTTCGAGTCCCTGATGGCCCACCACACATTTAATATGCTGATGTGGCACAGTAGGTAGCGCACATCCTTGGTAAGGATGAGGTCACGGGTTCGACTCCCGTCATCAGCTCCAAAAAAACCGTACTGATTTTCAGTACGGTTTTTGCTGTATATGGTGGATTTATGTCATTTTATAAAGCGTAAGCTTTCGGTCATCGTCACACAGACCGAGCAGGATCTCCTTTTCGTTTTTGTATCCCATAGATTTTATCTCTTTTTTCAGCCACGCGGCGTTAAGCCCCATTCTTTTCAGGTTTTCATCAAGGATACGTCCGTCCATTATTACCTCGGTGCTTATAGCCTCCGGCGGCGGAACTATATTCAGATCCTCCGGCTTTGCGGGGCGTTTGATTGATTTGGGCAAAACCGTGAGCCTGCCGTTGTATTCAAAAACCACGGTCTGAATATCGTCAAGGTTAAAATATCCTTCCTGACGGCACATAACCATAAACTCGCTTAAGTCCATCTTGCACTTTTTCATATTCTTGCGGTATATCTTCCCGCCGTTCATAATTATGGTCGGCGAACCGTTTATATATTTACGCATTTTGGGTAATTTACTGGTTATAAGGGTCAATCCCCAGGTGATCCCGCCGTAAATAATCATAGCGATAAGGGGCTTCCACGGCTTTTCCAGCTCCGTTGCCATCTCCGCGGCGATGGAGCCGATGGTTATTCCCGTAATATAATCAAAAAAATCCAGCTGTGACATTTGCTTGTGTCCCAGCACCTTAGCGATCACAAACAACGCGCCTGCCGACAGTACCGAAGTTAATATAACCTTTAATATTTCCATATCGCACCTCCGTATGTCCGTAGTATTTCCCGCAGGTGCGAGCGTATATACAAAAGTTACCCCGTTAAGCATAGCCTTAACGGGGTAATATCTTTTTATTCGGCTTTGGTGAAGCTCAAACCGTTTTCGTCAACGTTTACCTTGTAGATCACAGTTTCGGTATACGGCTCCCAATAATCGAGAAGATTGACACCGCTGTATTGCTTACGGCGGTATTTGATCTCGTCCGCTTCTGCAAAAAGCTCGCCGTTTTCGTCTTCAAAAAAGCGTATTCTACTTACAGCGTTTTCAAACGGTAAGAAAACAAAATGCTTAATTTCTCCGTTTTCCCATACAGCCGCATTGATTCTGTATGTGGGAACTGACAGGTATTCAATGCTTGAAATATTCCTCGGATTATAATCCTTTATACGGTGGAATGTTATTTGCTCTTGGTTTCCGTCGCCGTCAAGATCCGCTTCCCGGGTATCAAAGCAACCGGAATTTTGGTTAAGTACAATATAATATTCGCCTGATTTTTTCAAATCTGTTCCAGCGCCGGCGGTAATATCTTCACCGAATTTTATCTCTTCGGGCGACTCTGTGGTAAAATACATACTGGCGTTATCTGTATGAACGATTAATCTATATTTGCCGTCAGAGGTTTCCAGCAGATACCCGTCGCCGGTTTCGGTGACGCTTCCGTAAATTCCGCCGGCGGTATTTTCGGCACATTGCAGGAAAAATCCGGTTCTGTCGTTATAAAAACATAGCACGTTTGTTTTATATACCGTATATTCTTCCTTGTTACCGGACACCGCGAAGGTAAACACTTCAAATGAAGGTTTCTTTATATCTTCATAATAGCTTATTTCCGTTTCTTCCAACAGAAAAATACTTTCAATAGCGCTTGAGCTTACCGAAAGATAAACGGTTTTATCCTTTAATAAGATAAGCTGCATTTTTACGTTATCGGCCGTAACTGAGTATGCGCATTCAAGGTTTTCTGTAAAATATTGCAAGGAATATCCGTCAAGCCAATTGGTCTCCGCGCTTATGACCTTGAAATTAAGCGGTGCTTCGGTCATGACACCTTTTTCTTCCCAAACAGACTGGACGTCATCTTCATATATTACTGTAGAAAACAAACGCATATCCGGCGCAACGTATAATTTTGTGTTTTTTGCGTTAAATGCCATTTTTGTTGCCAGAGCAAGGGATAAACTGGGATTTTCGCTGCTTAAAGAAACCATCACACTGCATACGACATCACTGTAGACGTATTGCCTGCCTTTTTTGTCCGTGTTTTCCGTGCTCTCACAGGAATACATTGGTACACAAACAGCAGTAATACAAAGGATTAATAAAACTAAGGATATTATTCTTTTCATTGTTGTATCCTTTCCATCTCGGAAAACGGCATTTCCTCGCCGGTTTCCGTATTTGTGCAGATTATTCTATCATCGGTAAGTCTGAAATCGTAATGCGTGTCTTCATTCCATAATTTAAGCCCTATGCTGCCGTCTGTGCCGATTGCGAATTGGACGACTTTAAATATTATCATTTCTTCAGCAACACGATCACATCCGTCGTAAATTGCAAGCACGTTTGAGCCTACTCCGGATGTAGGTCCGGGTAAAATAACACACAACTCGTATTGTCCGTCGCCGTCAACGTCTTTATATGCACTTTGTGATATCCATTCCGCAACACGTGCATAATGACCTGCGCGGTTATCTTCGCTTTTTACAAATGTCGTGTTATCGGGAATATGCTCTATTTTGTTTTCTGAATTGATTTCGGACATAGGTAACGGCGAAGACAACTCGGATATGTACTTTAAACCTTCGTTTGTTCGTTCAAAAACATAAGTGTTTTTTCCGTCAGCCGTTTCAAGATACAGCTTGTTGCCGTCATAACGGTAAGTGCCGTAAGGGCAATATTGCTGTGCAGAGTAGGTACGGTATCCGTATGTAAAATGGTTTCCGTATTTTTCAAGATATATCGACGCTTCCGTTGCAGGATATGCGTTGTCGCTTCCGAAATTATACGTGTAAACGTCGTATAATGTATACGGAAGAATGTAACCTGCGCCTCCGTTATCAACAGAATATTCTGCTATAATTACAGAATCATATGTCTTGGAATACTCGTTTTCTTTTGTACCAAACATAAACAAGATCGTGCCGTTAGTGAAGTATATCAAGTAAACTACTCCATTTTCCTCACGGTTACACATATATACTTCATATGCGTTAGTTCTTATGAGTTCAGCATTGTAGTCGGCTTCCCACTTTTCGTCCTGTATCATATTGTCAAAATTGTTTTTGTAAAGTTTGCTTTTTTCCAGCGTGCCGGCTTCACTATAGGTGCTGTTATCCGGTTGCTCTATAAGCAGACGGTTATCAGTTGTTACAATCAACTGAGGAAGAAAAAATGTATAATCCGATACTAACATTTGATTTGGCAGCTCAACGTTGGAGTATATTAATCTCTTGAACTTGAAACGCGCAGCTACAGAATCTTTGTCGTTAACAATACTGTCGGAAACGTTACTCATATCATCGCTCGTTTCGTTAGACAACGGATCGGTGAGAAAGAATACCGAGGTAGCAATACACGCCAAAACCGCTATGATAATTATCCAGAAAGCGGGCTTTTTATAGTTCAGCACGCCTTTTATACGGCTTTTTACAGAGGTTTCGCCAAAGGCTACGGGGCAAGCCGTTACCCATTTACCCGAAACGCTGCAGTTGAGTAAGGCTTCGGAATACTGTTTTTTGATCTGAAGACCGTATTTTTTAATAACCTTTTCATCGCAGGCGGATTCAATATCCTTGCAAAACATAACGTACGCTACCCATAACAAAGGATTAAACCAGTATACGGTAAGCAATAAAAATCCAAAGGGCTTCCACAGGTGGTCCTTGCGTTTTATATGCGCCTGCTCGTGGGCAATGACCATCTCCGCATCCGCTTCCGAAACGTAAGAGGGGAGATATATTCTCGGACAAAACGCGCCGAGAATAAAAGGCGAGGAAACGTTATCGCATATAAATATCCTTTTATCCTGCTTGACCGATTCTCTTACTCTGCGCTTGAGCAAAGCGTAGCTTACCAGCCCGTAAACCGACATACCCGCCATTCCGCACAGCCATACCGTTGCCGCAATATCAATAATCTTTTTGGCGGGAGTTTCCTTTGGTTCCGTTTCAATAACGCCGTCCGTTTCGGGCGGAGACAGCACATCCGAAATAATAGGATTAAAAACGCTGTTGAAGGTATCAAGACCGCTGTGTATATAAGGCGTATCCGTATAAACTATCTCCGGCGGTACGGTTTCCACGCTGGGGACAGCGCTCGTTTTGCTTTGCACCGAAAAGGGAATAAGCAATCTTAAAGCCACAAACGCCCACAGCACGCAGAATATCCAGCGGGGAGCTTTTCTGAGCGCAAGCCGCAAAAGCAAGACCGCAATAACCAGCCAGCCCGCAACGATGCTCATATTAAGAAGCTTTATAAAAATATCTGTCATTACTGCTCCTCCTTATATTCGTTTATCATTTTCCGCAAAAGGGAAACTTCCTCCTTGGTAAGTTTCTTTCGCGCCGTGAAAGCGGCTACAAAAGCAGGCAGGGAGCCGTCGAACGCTTCTTCAACAAATCTTTCGCTTTGCATAGAATAAAAATCCTGCTTTGATATAAGTGAGGACACCACGCCCTTTTCGTTTTTAAACAGACCTTTTTCGCAAAGCCTGCGCAAAACCGTAAAGGTGGTGGATTTTTTCCAAGCAAGCTTTTCTTCGCTCAGCTTCACCAGAGCGGATGAGGATATAGGCTCGTTTTCCCATATAATGTCGGCAAATTTACTTTCAACAACACCGAGCTGTATTTCATTCATATTATATTCCTCCTTGGTTTACTTGTTGTAGACCTGCAAATAGTTTACACTATGTAAACCATTTTGTCAATAGAAAAAGCGCACAAAAATTTGTGCGCTTAAACTTTTTATATCTTTTCGGATGTAACCTTGGTTTCAAGTCCGCCGCAGGAGTTGGCGAGAATGATCGCATCGATACTTACACGGGCGGCTGATTTGGGTTGTAAGACGGTTTCGTAAACAAGAGTACGTTCTTCAAGTAATTCGGGAAACGGTCTTCCGTCCGCCATTACGGGCCAATATCTGCCGTGGGAGAGAACCAGCGCTTCCTTGTTGATGCCCGCAAAGGCTTCTTCGGGGGAATTGAAGGAATAAGGCTGAACGTTCATAAACGCCCGCAGTACGTTACCTGCGGTATCTCTTACGATAGTCGCAAGCACACCGCTTATAGAGCCTTTTTTGTAAACTCTGAAACGCTTTTCGCAATCACTCGTGTTAACAAGGGTAAGGTTATCCGTATACTGTATCATCCAGTTACCGGTATTTGCTGGCTTTCCCGCCCCGTCTGCGCGGTCGTTGTCTATGATAATGGGATTACCGTCGGTATCTACCGTTTCAAATACCATCATATCCGTACCGATATACTTATCATTTCCGTTGGGGTTTATAGCGTAATGATATGCAGAACCGGTATAGGTAAACTTTTCTCTTTCATAAAGCTGGTAGGGTTGATTCTTGCTTGCACAGTTAACATCCGACCAGTAATCGTATGTAACGGGGATCGGACCGTCCTCGGTTTCGTTGCCGGAAACGAAAACAGCCTCCGTTTCAATAAGCCCTGCGGTGTGGTCCGTGCCTTTATACTGCGCGGAATAATCTCTTCCGTCGCGGCTTACTATATATCCTTGCTGTACTTTTCCGTAAGGCACATTTTTAGGGTCGGTATAACAAAGGAAAGAGCCGGTCATTTCACCGTCGATATTAAACTTGACCACGCCGTTTCCGCACTTGCCCACCTTAAGAAATTTATCGCCCGTGTCGCCTGCGGTAAATCCGCCGTAGGAATCTTCGCCGGTACCGCCCAGTACGTAAATATACTTTCCGTTTGGTACGGTGATTTTCTGCGGAACGTAAGGGGCAGGGGTATAATCAACGAAATCACAGCCGAAATAAGCCTCGTGAACTGTTCCGTCGGCATTGAAATAGTCTTCGGGCAGGTCGAATTTAAGGGAATAATAATCGCTCCATTCCTTCTGACCAAGCCATTCGCCCTCCCATTGAACACCGATATTCGTTACGGTGACGGTGGCATCCTTACCGGAATTATTGAACAGTCTGTAGCCCATACGGAGATCCACTCCGGTGTGGTTGCTGTTTTCAAAGGTGAACACCACGTCGCCGGAAAGATATTTATCCTCCATAAGCACCGTGTCAATATCGGGAACAGCCAGCATTTCCGGGTTGTTGCAGTAAACGTATGTACCGCCCAAACGCTTTTTGCAGTTGATTTTAACAGGGGTATTGCCGTTTTCATCAACCGTCACGGTATCGGTGGAAAAGGTGTTGTCAAAGGGTTGGCTGTTAAGATTATAATCTTGTTTTTCAAAGGTTATCGTCGCTTTTCCGTTTTGGGAAATATACTTCATATTAATTTACCTCCGGTTCTCCGTCATAATACCATCTGCCGCCGACCTTAACAGTGGCGCATTCCCGTGTAAAACGCTTTTCGCCGTCTACGTATACGTTAAGCTTTACGTAGCCCGTATCGCCGTTTACGTATTCGTCAACCACAGTAAAGGTTATATTTTTGCCCTCGTATCCCGTAGGGACACCGTCGTAGCTTTTGTTAAGCGCTTTTACCAATTCTCTTACGGTAGGAATTTCTCCCATATTATATAGTTGCTGCTTTACCTTATCGGAAGCGTTGTTCGCCATTCCTCTTGAATCGTACCGCATAGATGCTTCCAGATAATTTCTGGCGGCGGAAACGGAATCTCCTGCGCCGTTATTGCCTATAAACGCCATAATTCCAAAGGAAAGGAGCAGAACAGCCGCAATACAAGCTATTAAAATAATAGTTTTCTTGTTTTTCACTGTGCATTACCTCCTAAAGAATTATACCAAAAAGGGTGAGATTTGTCAATGTGAGGAAATTTTCAATTTTTTTTAAAAAAGGTATTGCAAAATGAAAAAAGATGTGTTATTATAAGCAAGCGCGCTGAGGCGCACACTGTGGTCCGGTAGTTCAGTTGGTTAGAACGCCAGCCTGTCACGCTGGAGGTCGTGGGTTCGAGCCCCATCCGGATCGCCATATTTTCTGCGGATTTAGCTCATTTGGTAGAGCGCGACCTTGCCAAGGTCGAGGTGGCGGGTTCGAGCCCC
>JAFYKY010000003.1 GCA_017537345.1 Clostridia bacterium
GAAAGAAACCAACGATTTTTTGGTTTTTGGGTTCAAGCCCGAGAACAAAGATAACACCGCCTGCTTGATATTCGCCCAGAAAGCTGCCCGCTGTTCCGCCGATCACCATAACAGGAACTTTTTCCTTGTAGGCTTTCATATGAATGCCTGCTCGGTAGCCGGCATTGCCCTTAACAAATATTTTGCCGCCGCGCATTGCATATCCTGCTGCATCACCGATGTTTCCGTGTACAATGATTTTTCCTTCGTTCATTGTATCGCCTACGGCATCCTGAGCGTTTGCGTTTACGGTAATAGTAGCACCGTTGAGATAGGCACCGAGAGCATTGCCGGGCACTCCGTTAATGGTGATATTCTTAGCCGACATACCTGCGGCAATAAAGCGTTGACCGCAGCATTCTTCGAGGGTAATATCGGTTGCGTTTCTTCGCAAAGTTTCATTTAGCGCTTTGTAATCCAGACTTTTAACATTCAATAACATAATATTATACCACACCTCCAAACTTTTTTCTACGATTTTCAGAAGAAAATGCGGTTGAAGTCGCAATTTTTTTCATGGTGTCAAAATCAATCGTGTCAAGAGGTGTTCTTTCACGAATGAGAGAGGTATAGATTCCGGCTCGTTCGGTCTTTCCGATCAGGATAAAGCCTTTGAGCAAACCGTCCTTTGTAAATAGCCTTTTTAATGTACTGTCGGTCTTTTCCTCGTACATTTCGCCATCGTAAGTTCCGGCAGTCATAACGTGCAGACCGAAGAACCCGATGGAGTTCATCGGAATGGCTTTGTCAAAAACTTCATTACCGCCTGCCATGTTTACACCGGCAGTATGCCCCTGCATATAGGCATTTGGCAGAAGAGCGAGAACCCTTTTTTGTCCCAGGGATATATCATTTCCTTCAGTACAGTCACCTGCGGCATAGATGCTTTCAAGGGAGGTCTCCATGCGGTCATTCACAAGTATGCCACGGTTTACTTCGCCGCCGATATCTTTGACAAGAGTTGTGTTTGCACGGACACCAACAGCAAGAACGAGCGTGTCAAACTCTACGGTTTTTCCGCTTTTCATTCGAGCAAAATTCTTATCAAAGCGGACAGCGGTATCCCCAAGCAAAAAACGAATACCGTTTGCCTCTAAATGCCTTTGCACAATAGTGGCGCAGTCGGTGTCAAGAATACTGGAAAGTACACGGTCGGCAAGATCACAAACCGTAATACTTTCCACACGATCGTGAAGACCTTCGGCACACTTAAGTCCGATAAGACCGGCACCGACGATCAATACGTTGCTATCTTTGTTGATTGCTTTTTCAAGTGCAAAGGTATCGTCAAGTGTCATAAAACTGAACTTTTTCTCGACCGTATCAAGTCCTTCAAAGGGAGGAACGAAAGGAGCCGAACCGGTTGCAACACAAACTTCTGTATAAGGCAACTTGGCACCATCATCCAACACAACATTTTTTGAATCAGTGTTAATTTGGATAACCTTTTTTCCGTAAAATACATCACAGCCCATTTTCTCGTAAAAATCGGCACCTCGATAGTTCATACGTTCGGGATCGGTTTTGTTTTCCAGATAATACGAGATAAGAGGACGGCAGTAAACGGGATAATTCTCTTCGGAAACAACTGTGATTTTGCTGTCTTTATC
>JAFYKY010000018.1 GCA_017537345.1 Clostridia bacterium
GATCGAACACGGTCCGGGCGTGACGGATCTGATCGACGTTCTGTTCTGGGAAAATCCGCGGATAAAAGACAGTCCGCGTTGCATAAGCGGCGAACATCTATATAAGAGTATGAACACGCTGACGGATCGCTACGGCGTAGAATGGCGATTCTGTCAGAAGCGCGATACGGGAAAGCGAATTATCGAAATTCTAGGGGAAATATGAAAAGCGAAGAAATAAAAGAAACAACAACCATGTATGAAGTTTTGGCGCGGTATGGACTGAAGCCCGGACGCGGGGATATGCTTTCTTGTCCGTTCCACGGCGCGGATCGTCACGCAAGTATGAAGATTTATAAAGACGGTTATAATTGTTTTGCTTGCGGCGCACATGGCGACATATTCCGGTTCGTCCAGGAATACGAAGGCGTTTCATTCAAGGAAGCGTTTCTGATCCTGGGCGGGGAATACGAACACGATCCGAAGGCGTCTTCGAAGGTCGCGATCATGCGACGGAAAGCACAAAAGAAGACGCGCGAAGCACAGGAAGAACGGCTGAAGAAAGCGAAGGACTTGAACAAGGCGTTAATCACGGCGTACCGCTGGGGAATCGAACATAACGAACCTATGTCCGACGCCTGGGCCGAAAACGTTCACGCGCTGGAACTTCAATACTACATATTTGAAGGGCTAAATAATTTATGGAATACAACAACTTAACAAAAGACGGGATTCTGGACGACGCCGTCTTTGAAGATATAATCGACGAACAGGATCCGGTCACGCGCGTCGATAAGATCAACGCCCTGTTAGATCGGGCGAAGGAACTGAACAAAAAAGACGAAGTACGACGCAAACTGACCGCGTTTCAGAAACTTGAACGCGAAGCACAAAAGAAGGAAGCGCCGGCGAAGGTTGTTCCGTCAACGGATAATATCACGGCGTTCGACTACCCGAAGACGCTATCTGAATATCGGTGTGGTTGCTGGATCGCGAACGAAAACGGCGTCAGAACGTTCAATCTGTTCGGCGAAGTGCTGGCGTGTTACCACCCGATCTTGATAGCGGACCGCTTCGTAAACGCGGAAACAGGAAAGGAAAAGGTAAAACTTGCCTTCAAAAAGGGCGCGTTCTGGCGGGAAATAACGGTAGACAAGGCCGTGATCGCGTCTTCTACGAAGATCGTCGGACTGGCGGACTATGGCGTATCTGTTACCAGCGAAACGGCAAAAAACCTTGTACGGTTTCTGGCGGACCTTGAGAATCTGAATATTGATCTAATCGAACCGAAGACCAGCACGTCAAAGTTCGGCTGGGTCCGCGACTTTTCAGAATTCATTCCGTACGGGGCAGACATTGAATTCGATTCCGTCACGGGGTTTCGTGATCTGGTTGACGCAGTAAAGCCGAACGGAAGCCGCGAAAAGTGGTACGACCTAGTCTTGAAGTTACGATCCTGGCGGAAAAAGGAAATCGCGGTCTATATGGCGGCGTCCTTCGGATCCGTCCTTCTGGAACCGCTGAAGATCCTTCCGTTTATCGTCAATTTGTGGGCGGAAACTGGAAAAGGTAAAACGGTCAATCTGAAGGTTGCGGCGTCTATCTGGGCGAATCCGGGCGAAGGAAAGTACATTACAGATCCGACAGGAACGGACACGGCCCGCGAAGTCAGAAATAATATTCTGAATCATCTTCCGACAATGATCGACGATCTGTCAAAAATGCGCGATCGGTACGGCTACGACGCGGTATCTGACTTTGTTTACACTCAATGCGGCGGAAAAGGAAAGGACCGGTCAAACAAGGAACTGACGTCCAGGGAACCGACGAAGTGGCGGAACATCACGCTAACGAACATTGAAAGGCCGCTTTCGACCGAACACATGAAAGGCGGGGCCGTGAATAGGATTCTTGATTTTGAAATGGAACCGACGGAACTGTTCAAGGAAATAAAAGGAAACGCAGTTTGTAAAGTGATCGACAATAACTACGGCTTCGCCGGAAAAGAATTCATACAAGCGGTTCTTGGCATGGGCTTCGAAGAAGTCGCGCGGATCCAACAGGAATTTTACGCCCAGATCGAAACACTTTCCGCCGGACGCAAGGAAGAAAAACAGGTGTTACCTTTATCGGTTTTACTGACTGCGGACAAAATAGCAACTGATATTTTATTTAAGGACGGCGTATATATGGATCCGGAAGAACTTGTCGATCAGCTGAAGGATCGCGAAGACGTTTCGGAATATGCCAGGGCCTACGAATGGCTGAAATCAGAACTTGCGGTTCAATGTAATCACTTCATAAAGGACGACGACATTGACTACGTCAACGGCGAACTATGGGGACAGGTCGAAGGCGAATTTACATATATATACAAGTCCGCGTTCGACCGGCTATGTGAACAAGGAAACATATCGCCGAAGGGCTTCTTATCCTGGGCGAATTCGCGGGGACTGATCGAAGCGACGAAAGGAAGGTTCACGAAACAGAAGCGGATCGGCGGGAATCCTAACCAGTGGTGTGTATGCTTGAAAACGTCCGACGAAGCGGAATTTATGGACGTTTCCGACGCTGATCTGAAGAACCTTCCGTTCGAATAGGTGTAACCGTGTAACCACTCCGCCGGAACGATTTACATATATATATAAGAGATAGGGCTTTATGTCAGAATTATGAAAAAATGTCCTACGCGCGTAGGGAAGTGTCTGGTTACAGTGGTTACGTGGTTACAGGCGCATAAATACTGGATTTTTTTGGTTACACCTACTGGTTACATATATGAAAAAAGTGGTTACAAGGGGGTAAAAAATGAAAAGAGAAGACGAAATCCGTCTGAAGATCGGGGATAAATTACGTTGTAAGTCCTGGAAGGAATTGAAAAGAATCGCTTTTCATCTATCAAGTGAAGGCTACGGCGTACAAGTGATCGGATTTCATGACATGAGTGAAAACATTTTGACGATAGCGGCTTTGCCAGAAAGGACACCATGAACGAACAACTAACGCTTAACGACATGAAGAAGAATACTTCCTTCAAACGGAACGGTAAAAGATCAGATCTTCCGGTCTGGGCGAACGACCGCCGGTGTGGAACGTGTGAATACTGGGAAATAGTCGGAAGGGATGAACAACCACCAGACGGAAACGGCGTCTTCGGTTCTTGTTCCTTCCGGGGAAGATACGGCGCTTTGACGGATCAGTATAGTTACTGCCAGGAATGGCGCGAAGAACTTCCTATATTCTGAAAGGGGTGGACGAATGACTGAAGGAACTATTCTAATCGGGAAGACCGACGAAGACATGATCGAATTTTTGAAATACGTTCGGTCGAACGGCGGCGAATGTATATGTTCTGACTATCAGAACAAAACAATTCAAATAATAAGGGGGACTATAAAAGATGAAGAAGAAACTGTTCGTTTTTGTGCTGACGGTATTCTGGGCGTCGTTGATACTGAACACGTCAGCCCAGGCGAAGAAACTAAACAAACGTGACGGCGTGAACTATTACAACGGTACGAAGGAAACATACTATAACCTTGACATGACGAAGGTCTACGAACGCGCTGACCGGAACTTCGGAAAGCACCATAAGAAATGGATCCGGGACGACGGCGTGAAATGCTACGGGCCGTATATCGTCCTGGCGGTTCCGTTCGACGTCTATCCATACGGAACGACAGACATTCCGACGTCGCTAGGTTTGGGAATCGCGCTTGATACGGGGAAGTTCGCAGAAACAAACAAAAACCAGATAGACGTAGCGGTCGACTGGTAGAAAGGCGGGTCGATATGTGGCGAATCTATGAACTGACAAAAACGGAACTGTTTATCTGGGCGGCTATGATCGCCGCGGACATTCTGTTCGGAATAATGACCGTCGCGTTTGTCGTCCATGTTCTGAAGGAAATCTTCGCGGATCGGAAGAACCGGAATAAAAGGAATGAGAAAAAATAGACCGATCTACAAAAAATACATATTCCCGCTTCTGGACGGAAGATATCTTGAAGTACACCAGCGGAAGATACAGAACGCGCTTCCGTACATCAACGAAAGGATCGAATATTATATGCCTATTGAAACGGTAGACGTCGAAGACGTAAAGAAGGTTATCAACTATATTCGCGTGAATGTGAACCGTGACTGTACTTCAGCTGAAGTCAACGGGCTGGTTGTGCAGATCAAGGACCTGTTGATTGACGCGCTTGAACACATGGAAAAGCACGAACGCTATATGTACGAAGAAAGGGGGACGGGGTCAGATAATGACACGAAATGATCTTGAAAAGGTTTACTATCTCAAACGTGAATTGAAAATGTGGCAAAGGCGATACGACGAACTAATCGCCGATATGTCACAGGACACGGTCGCGGCGGACGGTCTACCGCATAGCGTGACGAACAGTATCGGACGGCCGACGGAAAACAAAGCGGTACTTCTGGCGGACCATGTCGAATTGATCCGGGAACACATGCAGAAGATCAATCTGGCGATCCGTGACGTCGAATCTTTTATCGCGACGATCGACGATCCGCTGACGCGCCAGATCATAGAAAATAGGTGTGTTAAGTGTATGTCCTGGAAAGAAGTCGCCGACGAATGTGACGACGGAACAACGGCCGACTGCGTTCGACAGGCGTATCATAGATTCTTGAAGGAAATTCACTTCGAATAAATTGTCACACATGTCACACGCACTATGTGATATTATGTATTTGTGAAAAAGGGACAGGCGAACGGCTTGTCCTTTTTCTGTTGGGAAATATGGGAAGCATGAGAAAAGAAGCGCCGAAGGAACAGAAAGCGTTCTATCATTCGGCCGCGTGGCGGAAGTGTCGCGAAGAATATATCGCAAGCGTTGGCGGACTTTGTGAAAGGTGTTTATCAAAAGGTCTTGTTCGTCCTGGGCGGATAGTACATCATAAGCGGTACATATCTGTTGAGAACATACAGGATCCGACGATCTTATTGAACGCTGACAATCTTGAATACTTATGTCAAGAATGTCACAACGCTGAACACTTGAACGAAAACAACAGACGTTATTTTATTTCTGAAGACGGTCGGGTCGTCGCGAAATAAAATAGCCCCCGTTATTTGTTTATTTTGAAAGCGCTTGGGGATCGGCTGGGGGACTGATTTGTCGATTTTCGCGAGAGATACGCCGAAAACCTTCGAAAATGGCAAAGAAAAACAAGGATAACTGGATTTTTTCGTATTATCAAAAAGTTAAGGACGGATCTGTTACGGTCGGGGCCTGGATCGAACTGTTACTGGCCTATCTGATCCGGGGATTCGAAGAAAAGCGATTCTTCTACGATCAGAAAAAGGCAAACGACGCGATCGAATGGATCGAAACACACGCTTTTCATACAGAAGGCGTTCTTGCGCCCGGTCCGTTTCTGTTAGAACTTTGGGAAAAGGCTTTCATCGCCGCGATCTTCGGGATCGTCGATAAGGAAGGCCGAAGACAGTTCCGCGAAATAGTTTTGATCGTCGCCCGGAAGAACGGAAAGTCTTTACTGGCGGCCGCGATCATCAAGTATGAATGGTGGATCGACGGCGGCTTCGGTTCGAAAATCTATATCGTCGCGCCGAAACTGGATCAGACGGATATTATCTATAATAACGTCTGGCAGATGACGCTTCTGGATCCGGAATATCAAGCGCTGGTCGAACGCCTGTCAGAGAAGGACCAGCACAACAAAAAGATACACGACGATTCAGAACTTCCGAAGCACCGGATCAGCGATCTGTATATCACGCGGACAAATTCTACCGTGAAGAAGATCGCGTTCTCTGCGAAGAAGTCCGACGGCTTCAATCCGTCAATGACGGTTTGTGATGAAATCGCCGCCTGGGAAGGCGACGCGGGATTGAAGCAGTACGAAGTTATGAAGTCCGGGACAGGGGCAAGACCAGAAAGTATTCTTTTGTCCTGTTCTACGGCCGGATATATAAACGATAGCATATACGACGAACTGATAAAGAGATCCACAAGGTTCTTAAAAGGCGATAGCAAGGAAACGCGGCTACTGCCTTTTTTGTTTATGATCGACGACTTGGAAAAGTGGAACGACATAAACGAACTTCGGAAATCTAATCCGAACTTGGGCGTGTCTGTTTCGGTTGACTTTCTGCTGGAACAGATCGCGGTAGCTGAAGGATCACTTTCTGCGAAGCGCGAATTCATAGTCAAGTTTTGCAATATCAAACAAAATTCGTCGCTTGCATGGCTTGACACTTCGACCGTGAACAAGTGCTTCGGCCTTCAGCTGAATCTTGAAGACTTCCGTTCGTCGTATGCGATCTGCGGCGTCGATCTGTCCCAGACGACAGACTTGACCGCGGCGGTATGTCTGATTGAAAAGGACGGCGACATATATGTCTTCGCGAAGTTCTGGCTTCCGACGGAACGGATCCAGGACGCAACGGCCCGCGACGGTCTACCGTATGAACTTTTCATTCAGCGCGGACTACTTGAACCGTCCGGCGAAAACTTTATCGACTATCGCGATTGTTATAACTGGTTCCTTGAACTGGTTGAAAAATACGAAATACTTCCGCTTATGGTCGGATATGACCGTTACTGTTCGCAATATTTGATCCAGGACCTTGAAGCGTACGGCTTCCGGACTGACGACGTATTCCAGGGCGACAATCTATACGGCGTACTTCGGGAAATGGAAGGGCTGTGTAAAGACGGTCGGGTTCATTGTGGCGACAATGATATACTGAAAGCGCACCTTCTAAACGCCGCCTTGAAAATGAACGCCGAACGCGGACGCGGAAAACTTGTAAAGATAAACGCAAACGCACACATAGACGGAACGGCCGCTATGGCTGACGCCTTTTGTGTACGTCAAAAATATTACAACGAAATCGGGGACCAGTTACGAAACGATAGGGGTTAATCATGGGATTGTTTGACGCAATATTCAAGAAAAGTCCGAAGCCGGAAGGAAAATATACGGGCGCCTTCAAAATGCTGAACGGCTACACGCCGCATTTTACATCATACAACGGTTCGATATACGAACAACAGTTGATCCGGGCGGCGATAAACGTTCGGGCTACTCATACGGCGAAATTGAAAGTCGAAATCGGCGGATCCGCAAGGCCGGCGCTTCAGAACAAACTAAAACACGCGCCGAACCAGTTTCAGACGTGGTATCAGTTCATGTATCGGCTTTCGACGATCCTTGATATTCATAACACGGCTTTTATTTGTCCCGTTTATGACATGTATGGCGAACCTTCCGGGATCATAACGCCGCTTCCGCAACGTTGCGAAATTGTTTCGTATAACGAAGTCCCGTATCTTCGTTATGAATTCAACGACGGCAAAAAGGCCGCGATCGAACTGGACTACTGCGGGATCATGACAAAACATCAATACAAGTCGGACTTCTTCGGCGAAAATAACAACGCCCTGTTCCCGACGATTGATCTGATCCATATTCAAAATCAAGGGATCCAGGAAGGCGTCAAGTCGGCCGCGACGTATAGGTTCTGGGCGCAAGTGAATAACTTTACCAGGGCGGACGATCTGGCAAAAGAGCGAAAGCGCTTTACGGAAGAAAACTTCAGCAAGTCGTCGGAAGGCGGCGGGCTTCTTCTGTTCCCAAACACCTACGCGAATATCAATCAGATCAAGGCGGATCCGTGGGTTGTAGATTCTGAAGAAGAAAAGATCATCAAGGCGAACGTCTTCGACTACTTTAACGTGAATGAAGATCTTCTTCAATCCGCAGTTTACGGCGATAAATGGGTCGCCGCTTATGAAGGAATATGTGAACCGTTCGCGATCCAGTTCAGCGAAGTCACAACGAAAATGCTTTTCACACTACGTGAACAAACACAGGGAAATTACGTTATGGCTTCCGCAAACCGGCTTCAGTATATGTCGAACAAGGAAAAACTTGAAGTTTCCGCCCAGTTGGCCGACCGCGGGATTTTGAACCGCGACGAAGTCCGCGAAATCTGGAATCTTCCGCCGTTACCGAACGGGGAAGGTCAAGAATACATTATCCGGGGCGAATACTACAACGCGACGGAAAAAATCAACGAAAACGAAGGGGGACAAAGTGATGAATAATAAAGAAATAAGGGCGTTTAATTTCGAAGTACGCGCCGAACAGAACGACGAACACGGTCGTTTTCTTGCCGGTACGCCGATCGTATATAACGAACGTACTGACCTGGGCTGGTACGACGAAGTGATCGCAAGCGGCGCGCTTGACGACGCGGATCTGCGCGACGTTCGGTTTCTTGTAAATCACAATACCGATATGATCCCGCTGGCAAGGTCCCGGAACAATAACGCAAATTCTACAATGCAGCTAGAAGTAACGGACGACGGAATGAACATTCGCGTCGATCTGGACGTTGAAAATAACGCAGAAGCGAAGTCTTTATATTCGGCCGTAGAACGCGGCGATCTGGACGGAATGTCCTTCATGTTCACGGTAGAACGTGACGCATGGGACGATCCGGAAGGCGAACACCCGACAAGAACTATTGAAAAACTTGGAAAGGTCTTCGAAGTATCGGCCGTTACATGGCCCGCATACCAGGCTACGACGATTTCGGCCCGCGGATTATCTGACGCGCTGGAAAGCGCGCGGGTATCGCTGGATAGCGCAAAGGCGGAACGAAAAGCGATTGAAGCACATAAACAAAAAATCAGAATTATGAAAGGGGTTTGACATGGCTGATTTGAAAGAACTTTCGATCGACCAGATCGAAGAAAGAAAATCCGCTATCGTTGCGGAACTTGACAATGAAGGCGTAGATCTTGACGCCCTGGAAGCAGAAATGCGTTCGCTGAATGAAGAAATTGAAGCGCGCAAGGCTACCGAAGCAAAGAAGGCGGAAATCCGCCAGGGTATCGCCGAAGGCAATATCGGCGTAGTAACTGTTGAAAAGAAATTCGAAGAAAGGGAAAACATCATGACAAACAATGAAGTTCGCGCTACAAAAGAGTATGTCGACGCTTTCGCCCGCTATCTTGTAAGTGAAGACGCGACAGAAGTTCGGTCCCTTCTGACCGAAAACGTTTCCGGCGGATCCGTACCGGTTCCCGCTATCGTTGACGACATTATCCGCACCGCATGGGAAAAGAACGATATTCTTTCCCGCGTTCGCAGAACTAACATTCGCGGCAATCTGAAGGTCGCTTTTGAACGCGTAGCGTCTGGCGCCGTTGCACATACCGAAGGTTCCGGATCTGTTTCTGAAGAAACCTTGAAACTGGGTATCGTAACACTTGTTCCGGCAACTCTGAAGAAATTCGTCCGGGTCAGCGACGAAGCGGTCGCTATGGGCGGCGAAGAATTTGTCCGCTATGTATACGACGAAGTTGTATACCAGATCACGAAGAAACTGGCCGACGATATCGTAACAGATATCAAGACCGCTTCGACTTCCGCTACCAGCGTGGCCGCTTGCGTAGCACAGATCACAAGCGCGCCGACAGTTACGGCTATCGCTTCCGCGTATGCTAATCTGTCCGACGAAGCAACGGATCCTGTCATCATCATGAACAAACTGACCTACGCTAACTTTGTTTCCGCACAGGCGGCCGCAAATTATAGCATTGATCCGTTTATGAATCTTCCGGTTGTATTCAATAACAGTTTGCCGGCTTATGGTTCCGCAAGTTCTAACGCCGTATATGCAATCGTCGGCGATCTGAACGGCGAATCCGTAAACTATCCGGAAGGCGACGGCGTGGCTTTGAAGTACGACGATCTGACAGAAGCAGAAGACGATATGGTCAAGATCGTTGGTCGTCAGTATGTAGCGCATGCACTCACGGCTTGCGGACGCTTCACAAACATCAAGAAGGGTTCTTGATCGTTTGAAGGTTAAGTTATTACGCGACGCACGAATCGCACACAAGGCGGGCGAAGTTGTAGAAACGACGCCCGCTGAAGGTGCGTTTTTGATTTCCGTCGGTTCAGCTGAAGAACTGAAGGAAAAAGTCGCACAAAAGGCTACGGCGCCTGTTGTAGAAACTGCGGAAAAAGCCGTGAAAGCACCGAAGGCAGTTACAACGGCAAAGAAGCCGACCAGGGCAAAAAAGGGGTAACACGCTATGCTTGATAAAGTCAAACTTGCGCTTTTAATTTCGACGAACGACTTCGATTCGGAACTGACGGATCTGATCGGGGCGGCGTTCATTGATCTGAATATAGGCGACGTAAATGAAGACGTAACTGTATCGACGACAACGGATCCGGCGATCATCCGCGCGGTCTGTTCGTATGTCGGGTATCAGTTCGAACTTGAACACGGCGCGCTAAACAGGGCGGACGCTTTTAAACGGTCGTATGACGAACAGAAGGCACAATTAAGCATGGCGACAGGTTACGCAAATTTTTAACAGTTATGAATCAAGCGGCGAAAATAGCACTACTTAAAACAACATATACACAGGACGACGTCGGGGAATGGACTGAAACGTCTACCGAAGTGAATGTTTTCGCGTACGTTTCGTCGGTCAGTATGTCGGAATTTTACCAGGCTGGATTACAAGGCATGAAGCCGGAATACCGATTTCTGATCTGGCAAACGGAATATGACGGCGAAGAAACGCTGAAATACGACGAAAAGATCTACACGATCTACCGGACATACATTCGCGACGACGGACGCCTGGAATTATACGTTACGCTGAAGAAGGGGGACGAATGACATGACGCTGACTGACTTGAAGAATTCGTTATCGTCAATATCGACGTTCCAAACAAAAGTAACGTATCGCGCCTGGCCTGTTGGAAAGGCGCCGGATCTGCCGTTTATTTGCTACCTGGCGACAGGTACGCAGAACTTCGACGCGGACAATAAAACGTATCATGTAATACAGGACGTCGCGGTCGAACTTTATACGGCAAAGAAGGACATAGCGTCGGAAACGCTGGTCGAAAACAAATTCGCCGAAATCGGCCTACCGTGGGAGAAGGACGAAACATATCTTGACGACGAAAACTGTTACGAAATCATTTATTCAATAACACTATGAAAGGGGTTCTATCATGGCTGATAAAGTTAAATTCGGTATCAAGAACGTTCACTTGTTCCCGATCACGGCGTATACAAGTTCCGTTCCTACATACGGAACCGTGATTGACGTTCCCGGCGCCGTTTCGTTATCTATGGGCGCCCAGGGCGACATCAACAAGTTCTATGCCGACAATATCGTATACTATCAGACTTCCGCGAATAACGGGTATGAAGGCGACCTTACCGTCGCGCTGATCCCGGACGGCGTTTATGAAAATATCTTCGGATATACAAAAGACACGAACGGCGTTATCACGGAAGACGCTTCGAAGGAAGCGAAGGCGTTCGCTATGACCTTCGAAGAAGAAGGCGATACTACTGGAACGAAGTTCGTTCTGTATAACTGCACCGCTACACGTCCGACGCGCGATCTGAACACGATCGAAGATCAGAAAACGCCGACGACACAGGCGCTGACAGTTTCCGCCGCACCGTTAAAGAGTGGCGAAGTTATGGCTATGACAAGCGCTACAACGCCCGACGCTACGCTGAACGGTTGGCATAGTAGCGTTTATTTCGCACCGTCTACACCGTAAAGGGGTAAAACATGAACACAAAAGTCACGGTCGACAATTTGGCCGACGAAATCATGAAGTCGCTGAAGGAATTCGAAAACGTGACGGACAAGGACTGTCAAGACGGGGTTCTGGATACGGCCGAAGAAGCCGTCAAGGAACTTCGTCTTGCAAAGCCCGAATACACGCCGGTCATTCAGTCGTGGCAAAAGTACAATAGCGGCTGGGGCATTGACGCGAAATTGAAGGGGAAAAAGACGTCGGCGATCGTCCGAAACAAAACGGAATACCGGCTGACGCATTTGCTGGAATTCGGACACGCTATCAGACGCGGCGGAAGGAAGATCGGGGACGCCAGGGCGTTCGAACATATCGCGCCCGTCGCGAAGAAAGCAGAAGAAAACCTTACAAAAAACATTATAAAAAGGGTGGAAAATGGATAAAATAATCGCTATTGACGGAAAAGACGTCAAGTTCCGCGCTACGGCCAGAACGCCGCGACTGTATCGCGCGCTTGTAGGTCGCGATATGATCGCGGACATGAACAGACTTCAAAGCAAATTTAAGAAGGTAAAGGACGGCGAAGAAGATTCGCTTGACCTGGTGGACCTTCAGATCTTCGAAGACACGGCGTATATCATGGCAAGACACGCGGATCCGGACATTGAACAGAAGACCGCGGACGAATGGCTTGATACGTTCAGCATGTTTTCGATCTATGAGATTTTACCGCAAATTTTCGATCTTTGGGCGCTGAATACAAGACAGACTTCGACACCTAAAAAAAAATAGCGCCGATAGACCGCGAACCAAACGGCGCGATCTTCATGTTACGTTGTGCAGAACTGAATCTGACGCGTGACGATCTGGACGAAATGACGGTCGGCATGGTCTACGATATGATCGTCGAACGTTCAAACGACAAGGAAAAATACGACAAGAAAGCGCCCGCCGGAAGCATGGCGGCGTTTTTCAAGGGCGAACTGAATCTAGGGGAATAAAACGGAATGGCTGGAACAAAAATTCGCGGAATCACAATCGAACTAGGCGCCGATACTAGCGGACTGTCAAAGGCGTTAAAGACCGTCAATTCGGACATAAAAACGACGCAAAAGTCCTTGAAGGACGTCGAACGCCTGTTGAAACTTGACCCGACGAATACCGAACTTCTTAACCAGAAACAACGCCTTCTGTCGCAGTCGGTCGAAGAAACGCGTACGAAACTGAACGCGCTGAAGGAAGCGCAAAAACAGGTCGGCGACGAACTTGAAAAGACCGGAAAAGGCCAGGAACAGTACGACGCCTTGACGCGTGAGATCCAGGCGACGGAACGCGAACTGAAGGAAGCAGAATCCGCCGCGAAGGATTTCAACGCGACAACGGAAAAGATTTCCAAACAGGCCGAAAAACTGGCGGGAAAATTCGATACGGTCGCACAAAAGACGAAAAGATTGTCAAAAGTGGCGGGCGGTCTTCTGGCCGGAATGGGCGCGCTGGCAATCAAAACGGCCCAGGACGCCGACGAACTGGCTACGCTATCCAAACAGACAGGCATTTCGACCGACGAACTTCAGAAAATGAAGTACGCGGCGGACCAGATCGACGTAGACGTCGACGACATGGTCGGCGCTATGAAGAAACTGAAGAAGGCCGTCGGATCCGGGAAAGACGCCTTCGAAGAACTGGGCGTCAATACAAAAGACGCAAACGGACAATTCCGCGATATAACGGATATTTTCTACGATACGGTTCAAGCCCTGTCCGAAATTCCGAACGAAACAGAACGCGATATCGTCGCTATGGAATTATTCGGAAAATCCGCCGACGAACTGGCTGGCGTTATTGACGACGGCGGCCAGGCATTGAAGGAACTGGGCGAAGAAGCCGAAAATCTGGGCGTTATTATTCCGCCAGAATCAATAGAAAAAGCGAACGAACTGAACGACGCGATCGATCAGCTGAAGGCCGAAGCGTCCGGGACATTCGCAGAAATCGGAACAGAAATCGCGGAAATGTTGCTTCCGTATCTTCCGGACATAAAGGAAAAAATACAAGGAATTCTTGAAGCCCTTCGCGATATCGACCCGGAAACGCTGGGAACTGCGGCAAAGTGCGCGGCTATCGTTGCGGCTATTTCGCCGATTGCTTCCGTAGCCAGTTCTGTGACGACCGCGATCGGCGGTATGACGAAGGCGATCGGGGAAATCGGGGTCGGATCGGCTTCTGTTCTTGGAATCGTTGCGGCGGTTGTCGTGGCTTTCGGCCTTTTTGGCGACAAGATACAAGAATTTACAGATAACATCATAAACGGCGCGCTGGTAAGGCTTGAAACGGACTGGTCCGAAAAATTCGAATTCATGGGCGAAGTCGTAAACTCATTCCAGGCGACGGTCAAGGGGATCCTTGAAGGCATGCAAACTGAACTTCGGAACTGGGTAAACGTCTACCGCGGAATATTTACGGGCGACTGGGCGCGGGTTCTTGAAGGCGCGAAAGGTCTGTTCAAGGGTTTTTCGGACGCGATCAATTTTACGCTCAAGGCCGGACTAAACGAAATGATCGGACTGATAAACGGACTTATCGGCGGATTGAACACGATTCATGTCGGCGAACATTCTGTCAATATCGCGAAGATCCCGTACCTGGCAAACGGCGGGACCGTTTCGAACGGATCCGCGATCGTTGGCGAAGCCGGGGCGGAAATTCTGACAGTACAGAACGGATCGGCTACCGTTACGCCGCTGAACGGCGGATCGCATGAAGGCGGGGTCGTCGGATTGCTTGAAACATATCTTCCGTATCTGGCGGCTGGGACGTCGCTTGTTATGGATTCTGGCGCCCTGGTAGGAAGTATCGCGCCAGACATGAACGCGGCGCTAGGCACTATTGCAATAAGGGGCGGACATAGATGAACGAATTGACCTACGGGGTTTCGATATACGTCGAAGATAGCGGCAAAACGTACCATACTTTGAACGACTGGGACTGCGCGCTAGGAAATAATAATTATATCGGCGATCCGGAACTTGAAACGACATATATTTCGGTTCCTGGGCGGAACGGTCTGATTGACGCTTCTGAAGCCGTTAGCGGCCGAAGGATCTACAAAAAGCGGTCGCTGGCGTTTAATCTTGGCGCGAAGAATCAACGGCTATCATGGGACGGTATCATATCAGCGCTTCGGAACAACGTTCACGGCCGCGTTTGCCGGCTGACGCTTGATAATGACCCCGGCTATTTTTGGAAGGGCCGCGTATATGTAGAAGGTTTTGATCGGTTCCGCGAACTGGGAACGTTTACGCTTTCGGTGCCTGTCGCGGATCCGTACAAGTACGACGTGAATTCTTCAGCTGAACCGTGGTTGTGGGACCCGTTTAACTTCGAAACAGGCGTTATAACGCAGACAGACGCGACAATCATTACAGGATCCGGAACGGTAACAGTAAATCACGGCCACATGCTTACATGTCCGACGCTGGTCGTATCGGATCTATTATCGGCTACGTTCACGGTAACATATGACGGAAAAACGTTCCCGCTTGTTGTAGGAACGAACATAGTTCCGTCGATACTGGTCGGCGGCGAAGAAGACGTGACGCTATCATTCACAGGATCGGCGACGGTCCAGGTAGTATATAGGGGCGGTTCTTTATAAATGTATCAAGTAAATCTTGGCGACAATATCTTATACTATCCGGCGAACGAAACATACGCGATCTACGACGCGAAACTTGAAGAACAGGTCGGAAGCGCCGGGGAATTCACTTTCAAGGTTCCGCCGACGAATCCGCTATATTCTTCGCTAACGCAAGGCGCGCTTGTTACGCTTCTGAAGGACGGCGCGGAATACTGGCGCGGGGAAATCAAGGAAATCACAGTAGACTTTGCGAAGGTAGCAGAAGTCTATTGTCTGGAAGACTTGGCGTTCCTGGCTGACGAATTTGTGATCCCTGTTTCAAACAATACGCAGACGTTCGCGCAACGGTTCCAGGGCGCTATCGCGGCATACAACGCGAACAGGCCCGCGGAACGTCAGTTTGCGGTCGGATATGTAACGAACGTCGATAGTTCGCTGACATGTAACTGGATCACGGAATATGAAGATAGTATTCTGGACGCTATTCGTAATTGCATTTGCGGCGATTCCGGTTATTTGCGCGTCAGACGTGTCGATAATGGCGGCGGAAATACGACGCGCTATATAGATTCGGTGGCGCTTTCAAATTATGGCGTACAAGCGACGCAAACGATCGAATACGGCTATAACCTTCTGGATTTCGTCAAAGATTCAGACTACGAAAATCTGACGAACGTTCTGACGCCGTATGGCGCGGAAACGGACACGGAACTATATGACGGCTACAACGCGCGGATCCAGGGAACGACGATCCAGAACGCGGATTCCGTCAACGCATACGGGCGACACGCGAAAACGGTCGTTTTTGACAATGTTGACGACGTCGACAAACTGAACGCGCTGGCTTCGGCCTATCTGACGCGATACAGTCAACCACAACTGACTATGGAAGTGAAGGCGGTTGACCTTTCGACGGTCGAAAACGTTTCGGAACTGAACGTCGGCGATTCGATCCGGATCATTTCGAAGCCGTTCGCGGTGGATCAATGGCTATACTTGACGAAAATCGAACGCGATATTCAGAACATAGACAAGAATACGATCACGCTATCCGGCTACGTTCGGACGGGTCGGACGCTTACAAGTCAAGCCCAGGAAGCGGCCGAAGCCGTGAAGAACATTCCTTCGAAGTCGAACATTCTTGACGCGGCAAGGCGTAACGCTTTGGCGATCTTGAACGGAACAGAAGGCGGCTACGTTACGTTCGAAACAAACGAAGACGACCAGATAACGGAACTTCGGATCGCGAACAATATCGACTATGAACAGTCGACGAAGTGCTGGCGCTGGAATCTTGGCGGGCTGGCCTATCTTGAACGCGAAGATCCTACGGACGAATGGACCGTCACGACGGCCGCTACAATGGACGGCGGAATCGTGGCGGACTTTATCAATTCGGGTTCGCTAACGCTTGGAAACGGCGGATCGGACGCGCCACTATTACAAGCATATTCTGGCGACACTCTTGTAACGCGGATCAATCGCGCTGGACTTTACGCTATCGCCGGTACGATCGGCGGATTCACGATCGGGACGTCAAAATTATCACGCGGCGACGCGCAGATGACGCAGTATATTATAGGTTGCGGATCTGCCGGTAAAGGAATAGTCAATCTGGTCGGGAATCAATCGTCTTCGCCGGCTAAATATGGTTACATTCAAATATCGAATAGTGGAACGCCTAGTCAATGCCTTGACGGAATAAGAATATACGGAAATGGCGTTATTCGTTACTACGACCAAAACGGCAATAATACATGGGCGCGAAACTTTAACAACATACCAGACTAAAACGAAAGGGGTTATAACATGGCTGATATTTCGCAATACTTGGCGGACATTATGTCGGCGGTCTACGGGGAAGACGTCCGCGGATCCATTCACGACGCGATTGAAATTATAAACGACGTCGGGGAAAAGGTTCTTACAACAGGGACGGCCGTTATCGGTCCCAGTTCTTCATCTTCGGGGTTCTTTGAAGATTCGCTTTACTTGAATACGAACACAATGGAACTTTGGAAATGTACCGGTACGGACGCCTGGGCTTCACAGGGGACCTTAAAAGGCGACGCGGGAACGCCTGGAACTGACGGAATCGGAATTGAAGACATTCAAAAGACGGGAACGTCTGGACTGGTAGATACCTATACGATCTACATGGACGACGACGTCACGACGTATACTTTTTTGGTAACAAACGGCGCGAACGGGAATAAATGGTATCGCGGCACAAATATATCCGGCAAATCGGTCAATCCGACGGTTTATTCGTCGTCCGGTATCACGTTAGCATATCCGAACGACTTTTATCTGAATCCGACAGAAGGCGCGATCTACTACTGCGTAACAGGCGGCGACGCTGATACCGCTACTTGGTCTTATGACTTTACTATGACAGGCGGCGGCGGGGGCGGCGGAACGTCTGACTATAATGATCTGACAAACAAGCCGTCAATCAATAGCGTTACGCTTTCCGGGGCGAAGTCCCTGGCGGACATAGGGGCGGCGGCTTCAGCTGATCTTGCAACGGTAGCGACGACAGGCGCGTATAGTGATCTGTCCGGAATCCCTACGCTTGCCACGGTAGCGACAACTGGCTCGTACAACGATCTGACGGGGCGCCCGTCCCTGGCTACGGTAGCGACGACGGGATCCTATACAGATCTGACGAACAAACCGTCACTTGCTTCGGTGGCGACCAGCGGATCGTATAACGATCTGTCAAATAAGCCGTCGATCCCGACGGTTTCGATCGCTGGCGACGGGACGGCGTCTTCTTCTGCTACACATTCGCAGAAGATCACGATAGACAGTACGCCGACGGCTATTGACGGAACGACCTATATGGAATACACGGCAAGCGCCAGCACGTTCACATTTACAAACGCGGCAATCACGGCGAATAGCGTTATCGACGTCTATACTGATACCTGGGGCGACAATCCTTCCGGCGTTACTGTTTCGGCTGGATCCTGTTCGGTAGCGTTCAGCACTTCGCAAAGTAGAACGGTTAGAATTTATATCAGATAAGGGGGGTACGACATGGAAACAAAATATTTTGTATCAAGGGCGTTCAGATACGCGTCAAGCAAGAACTGGGAATATTCGCTTGTGGGGGCATACGACACGCTTGAAGCGGCGAAACAGGCTTTTCATGACAATATGGCGCGGATCATCAAAAATACGAATGATATTTGTATGTGTATCATTTTCGATTCGTTCGGAAACAGAATAGATTCGGACTTCGCGTCAACAGTTGAGCCGGAACCGGTCGAAGAATAAGGGGGTGTTTTTATGGCTCTTTTTAGGTGTTCGGGCGGTGGCGGTAGTGGCGGTAGCGTAAATCCTACTGTTGTTGTAGCAGATACTACCGTCGCAAGGTCTACAACGTCAACAATTTATAGTAGTTTGGACAGTACAAAGCATTATATAGTCCATGCGCGAATGATTATCAGTTCTTCATACGTGTCGATTTATTCTGTTTATAACGGAAGTTATGAACTGATCGGCGGATCCGTGAATTACTCGGCTATATCAATAAGCGGAAGCAATTTGAATTTTTCAAATACGAACACGGGTAGCGGTCACACGTATTATGTTTCTGTTATACAATGCGATTAAGTTTAACGCCTATGCTATCACTAATTCTATTAGGTATTTTTCTAACAGTTTTTTTATTCGTTCTTCAATGGTTCATGGACGACGACAAAAGGGGGTAGACTATGGTTTTTCCGGATAAAGTATACGACGTTCTGAAATGGATCGCGATAGTTGCACTTCCGGCGCTGGCGACATTCATTTCGATCATTTCGAAGATATGGGGCTGGCCCGATCTGGGCGTTTCTATCAGTCAGACAATAACGGCGATCGGGGTACTTGTCGGCGCGTTGCTTGGAATTTCGGCTATTTCATACAAAGGGGACGCTGAAAAATGAATGATTCGATCATGGTAGCGTTGACGACGGGCGGTCTTGCGCTGGCGGGAACGATTATTTCGAATCTGTTCACACATTCGAAGACCATTTACCGTATAGATCAACTGGAAAAGAAGGTCGAAAAACATAATAACCTTGTCGAACGAATGTATGTCGCCGAAGGACAGATCAAGATACTGGAAGAAAAACAGAAGGACTTTGACGGCGATCTGGCTGAAGTGAAGGGGAAGATATGAAATATACGGACGAATCCTTTTTGACGGCGCTGAAGCCGTTCGTTATGGCTGACATGAAGTCTAGCGGGATCCTTGCGTCGCTGACGGCGGCCCAGGCGTTCATAGAATCGAACAAGGGAAATTCGGGTCTGACGCTACAAGCGAACAATCTTTTCGGGATCAAAGGCAAATATAACGGAAATTCCGTCAAAATGTGGACGACGGAATACATAAACGGATCGCCGACGCGCGTTCTGGCTGATTTCCGGGCATATCCGACCTGGGCGGAATCTATCGCGGATCATTCCAGTTTATTCAATAGGCTGAAACGCTACGAAAATCTTCGCGGTCTTAAAGATTATATTCTTGCTTGTAAATATGTGAAGGCTGACGGCTACGCGACAAGTCCTTCCTACGATACGACGCTTCTGAACTGCATAAACAAGTATAAGTTGTATCTATGGGACGCGGAAGTCGAAGGATCTTCGCCGGGACCTTCTACCGTGAAGAATCTTCCGGTTCTGAAGCGGGGAAGTCGCGGGGACTATGTGAAGTCGTGGCAAAATTTTTTGAATCTGAACGGCTTCTTCTGCGGACTGGCTGACGGAATCTTCGGCCCGAACACGGAAAATGCCGTGAAGGAATACCAGGCGTCGCGCGGGCTGGATCCGGACGGAATAATCGGCCGCCAGACATGGGCGTCGATCGGTCTATAAGGTTGGTTGCTTCTTTTATCTCATTTTCCATATTCCTATTTACCTTCAAGGGGCGCGCGTCCGGTCTTGCGCCGGGCGCCGCTTCGGGGTATAATTCGTTTCGGTGCTTCCGAAATCGGTTTACGTCTGACAGGAAAGTAACACATAAGTAACAAAACGCGCGTTTTTTGTGATAAAATCGCGGTTTGATTTTTCCGATCAAGGACGCTATTTGACATAAGTTCAGAACATGAAAAGACCGCCAAACTACTACAAAATGTGGTAGAATGGCGGCTTTTCTTTGTTTACGATAATGCTTCTGAAACGC
Organism: Clostridia bacterium; assembly: GCA_017537345.1. GTDB lineage: Bacteria > Bacillota > Clostridia > Oscillospirales > CAG-382 > SFLA01. The sequence goes on from JAFYKY010000018.1 coordinate 20,373, forward strand.
CTGTGATTTTTCCCTATAAGTAACACGTATGTAACACAAAAGTAACACGGTCAAAAGTCGATCTGATTGATCGCGTTCCGAAGTTCGTCGATCGTCAAGTGTATGTAGGACTGTTCCAGGACTGAATCGGGCTTATGGCCCATGATCCGTTGTATGATAAGTTTAGGTAGTCCTTTTTCGTTTGCCTTGCTTGCGAAAGTGTGGCGCGTGTCGTATGGCTTATGATCCAGGCATTGTTTGACAAAATAATCGTAGTGCGTTTTGGAAAATTCAAACAAGCGGTCGCCCTTCGACTTCATGGCTTCTTCAATAATCGGCCGTACTTTATCGTGAATCGGAATGACCCTTCTTGATTGAAGATTTTTACCTTCGCGAATTTCAAGCGTTCCGGCGGTCAAGTCTACGGCATTTTTCAGCATATCCCGAAGTTCTTTTATCCGCGTTCCTTCATATAATAATATCAGCGTGAAGGCGTATTCCGGGCGGTCGGATTCTTGCCAAATCGCGGATATTTCTTCAGCTGAATACAGATCGCGCTTGATCCGCGTTTCCGCCGGATCCAGTTTACAGTACGAAACATAGTTCTGTTGTACGATATCGTTCTGGACGGCATACAAATAGATATGATTCAAAACGGATCGCGTGATCGACTGCGTCGAATATCCGTACTGAATTGAATCGAAGATATCTTGAAGCGCCGCGGCCTTGACGTCGGCGATCCGCTTGTCCGCGATCGGCGCCAGATACTTCTTGAAATTGCTTTCGTACTTTTTCAAACGGTCTTCAGATACGTCGATCTTGTCCTTGATCTGTTCCCAGATTTCCCGAATCGTAATCTTTGACCGGTCAAGGTTGTATGGATTCGCGTTATATTCCGCCAGCGCCTTCAGGGCTTCCGATTTTGTCGCAAAATAGCCTAGTATGGTCTGCTTCTGGTACGCCTTCTTCGTTTCGAAGTTTACGACTTTTCCTGTCGTGATCCGGACCATATACGGGCGGCGCCTGTTTCCTTTCAATTTGGTTATGCTTCCGAAGTTCGGGGGTAGTTTCATTTTTCGCCGCCTTCCTTTATGCCGTACATATATTCAATCGTTTTTCCGTAGTACGCCGCCAGTCTATACAACATCTGCGGGCTAGGTAACGATAGGCCCTGTTCCCAGGACGCTACCGCGGTCGGCGATTTTTCTATAATCTTCGCAAGTTCGGCTTGCGAAAGCCCTTTTTCATTTCTACATTCGATCAGCGCGTTCATGATTCCGTTTCTGATTTCATGGTCTGTTTTCATGGTTTTGATTTCCTTTCTATTGACATTGTATCATGTTTATCGGCAAAACTACGAAAAAAATGTAGAAAATTATTAAAAAAATGTTGACTATACTAAAATCTTGTAGTAGTATAATTTGCGAAGGGGCTACTAAAATTTAGTAGGAAACAGGAAAGGAAGGTAAAGGAAATGAAAATCTACGGAAAAGTAAAAGAAATCGGACAGGTTGACGGTCGTCCATATCTGGAAATTGAGTATAAGGAATTCAGAGAAGACGGAACGCTAAAACAGACCGGAACGGAAGATTTCAGCGTAAAAAGGTGGGCGGCCGTTCCGCTTCGCTGGGTATATACATGGGACGGACAGAGAAGAAACAAGGGCGGGTATCGTTGGTTTGATCTTGACGGATCATACAAAACAGACGATCCGAAGGCGTTCAAAAAATATATAACGAACTGGTGGAACAAGTTCGGAATAGAAACGGTAGACGTTCGAACAAGATAAGAAAAGCGGCTGGGCTAACGGCAAGACGGGCGGAAAGGTGGAAAATATGAAGGTAAAGGAAATTTTGAAAAGGTATAGCGCGGCAAGTACAACAAAAAAAATAGAAATCGAAATTTGTTCCGGCGCCGCAAAGGGTTTACACGTCATTAGAATTGACGAAATCGACGGTTTACTTGAACGGAAAGCGCCTATAACTGAACGGACGGTCGGGCTTATTTATGTAGTCGATAACGAACTTCGCATGACGGCGAACTAATCAGAAACGCTGACCTATCGGCGATACGGGGATATTTTTTTCGAATCAGACTACTAAACTTTAGTAGTCGGAAAGGGGGCGATACCTTGCTGGGGCTGAAGATCAAGCAATATCTGACGGAAAACGGAATAAAACAGGCTTTTCTAGTTGAAAAGACCGGGCTTTCCGCGAACGTGATTTCGGATATTTGCAAAGGGAACAAAAAGACGATCGACGCGATCGTATACTTCAAAATCTGTCGGGCGCTTGGCGTCGATCTTGCGTATTTTCTGACAGACGGAAAGGAAAGCGAACTATGACGGTAAAGGAAGCGGCGAAGTTCTTGAACTGGTCCGAACTTCTGGTCCGGGAAGCGATAGCGCAAGGCGAAGTCGACTTCGGAATCTGCGTCAGAATTCCAGGATCATCACGGCGGACGTTCAAGATAAACGAAAGGAAGGTCAAAGAATGGAAAAATGGAACGATTACGAAGAATTGACGGTCTGGGATTATGTCGGACTGGCGTTCATGGCGACGACAACGTCCGTTATGGCGTTCTTGCTGGTCTGGACGTTCTGGTTATGAAAGGCGGGATCATGCGGGAAGCGATCATCATAGGGACAATTCTGATTATAGCGGTTATTATCTGGCGACCGCGGAAAGGGGGCAAACATTGAGATACGGCGACGAAGAATACGGCCGACAACTGGACGTGATCCAGTCGATCCCGTCGAACAAGATCGACGAAGTCAATCTGAAGAACATTTCCGACGAAGGTATGCGGGACTTTGAAAAACGCCACTTGAAGGAACTGACGGAACAGGCGCGGAACATGGATCCGGACGAACAGATCGCAACGGCGGCCGGTCTACGGATTGAAGTTCTATTCAATGCGGTCGGCGACTACATCACGCGCCAGGAATTGAAGGAAAAGAAGCACGAAGAAGCGAACGATATCTAACAAAATGAAGGGGGCATGAATAATGAAAAACGTAAATCTTTACGAAGTAGGGGACGAAGTTTTCGTCAAGGCCGTAGTATCGGCGGTAACTATTGAACAGGGCGAAATCAAATACCAGATCAAGAACGAAATCACTGGACGAAACTATGAACATTTATTCGTGAACGAACAGTTGTTTCCGCCCAGAACAAAAACAAATCACGAAAGGAAAGCAGAAAATGGGAACACTTTATGACATTGTAGGCGAATACATGGAACTGTATTCCATGCTGACAGATCCGGAAGTCGAAGAACAGACCGTTCTTGACACGCTGGAAGCCGTCAAGGGCGAACTTGAAGTCAAGGCCGAAGGCTACGTCAAGGTTATTCGCCAGTTAGACGCAGAAGCGAAGGCGCTGGACGCTGAAGCGGAATTTTTCAAGCAGAAGGCGACCGTCCGGAAGAACAATATTAAGCGCATGAAGGAAGCGTTATGTTCGGCTATGATCGCGACAGGACACGACGACAAGGCGGGACTTTCCGCCGGGGATTTTACGCTGAAGGTTCAGAACAACGGCGGGGTCCAGCCCTTGAAGATCACGGGCGACGTTCCGCCCAGTATGATGAAGGTTATTTATGAACCGGACAACGAACGGATCCGCGAATATCTGAAGGAAAATAGCGCCGACTGGGCGCACCTGGAAGAACGCGGGCGTCACTTGGCTATCAAATAGGAAAGGAAGGAAAAGAAGGAAATGAACAAGGAAAAAGAGAGATCAATGGTCTTGAACGCGGTCATGTCAAAGTTTGACGAAGACAGAACGGTTTTTATCGGCGCCTCATGTGGGTATCTGTTTATCGGAACATTGAAGGAATACCGCGTCGATTTTCCGAAGATCGAAAAGGAAGCGGACGAAGAACTGAAGAAGACAACAATCAAGATCAACGAACTGATCGACGAAATCAACGCGGAAATCAGCGAAGAAAACGAAAACACGGACGGCGTAAAACTGAACGCGATCTTAAAAAAACTGACGGAAGTTAAAACAAAGTTACGCGATCGTGAAGTTCTGGAAGTTTACGACAAGATCCTTAACGGGAACGAAAGCGGAACGGCCGTCATTATCCGCGGATCCGAACGCGGCCGCTATTGGCTTAAAAAGGAATACGAAGAAAAGCGCGGCGGGATCCCGGACGAAGAAGACGAAGAAGAAGTGAAAGACGAATGACTAGGAAAGGAAGGAAATAAACATGAACGAAGGAACTGTTACTATCGGGATCGACTACTACACAAACTTGGTTATAGAAAAGGCACAGTACGACACGCGGATCGAAGCGCTGAAGCGTTTGACGGAACGCGATTCGTACCACCTGGCGGATCAGATACGCGATCTGTTCGGCTGGGAAGAACCGGCGAAGGTAGAAGAATAGGAAAGGTGGCGGGAAATGAAGGTAAACGAAAAACTATTACAGGTTCAGACAAAGTTAAAGGCGCCGAAGGGACGCGAAAATACTTTCGGGAAGTACGCGTATCGGTCTTGCGAAGACATTCTTGAAGCCGTGAAGCCGCTTCTGGCTGAAGTAAAGGCGTATATCAAACTGACGGATCAGATCATGCAGATCGGGGACCGATACTACGTCAACGCTACGGCGTGGTTTGTAGACTGTGAAAACGAAGGCGAAATGATATCAGCGGACGCGTTCGCCAGGGAAGACGACGACAAAAAAGGCATGCAACCAGCGCAATTATCCGGCGCGACGTCCAGTTATGCGCGCAAATATGCGCTTGGCGGCCTTCTGTTAGTTGACGATCAGAAGGACTTCGACACGGACGAATTCAAAAAGGAAACGGACGCCAGGGCGGGGAAGGCCGTTCAGAAGCCGAAGAAAAAAGATAACGCCGACGATCTGGATAAATTCGTCACGGACGCGCAACTGAAAACGCTGGAAATGCTACTTGAACGCGCAAACGTTCCGGCCGATAAGTTCAATTCGATCTTCAAACTGACCGTACTGTCAGAACTTCCGGCGGACAAGTACGACGACGCCGTCCACAAGTTAGAAGAAGCAATCAAAATAAAGGAAAAGGGGGATCGCTAATGTTTGCGAATGGATCATACGCGAAAGTCTGGGAAATCAAGCGGATTGAAGAAAAATATTCCGATATCCGGATCAGCACTTCGAAGAAGAAGGACGACGGATCCTACGAAGAAGACTTCGGCGGGTTTGTCAGAATGGTCGGAAAGGCTCACAAGGCTATGGACTTCATAAATGAAAAAGACAAGTTTAAGATCGTGTCTTGCGGGGTTGAAAGTCACTACGACAAGGAAAAGAAGGTAAAATATACGAATTTCATTATCTTTGACGCTGAACCGGCTGAACCGAAGGAAGAAGAACCGATTCAAGGTTCGGACGAAAACCCGTTTATATGACGATCCAGATAGATACGCGCGAAAAGGCGCGGGCGATTCAGCTGATAAAGGCGGAATTTGCCAGACAGGGCGTCGAAACGATCACGTCAAAACTTTGGGTCGGCGATTATGCCAGGCTTGACAATCTGACGACCGTTATCGACCGGAAGCAGAACTTGAACGAACTGGCGGGAAACATCATAGAAAAGCGATTTCATGATGAAATCAAGCGGGCCTACGATCACGGCGTGAAGATCATCTTTTTGATCGAACACGGTCCGGGCGTGACGGATCTGATCGACGTTCTGTTCTGGGAAAATCCGCGGATAAAAGACAGTCCGCGTTGCATAAGCGGCGAACATCTATATAAGAGTATGAACACGCTGACGGATCGCTACGGCGTAGA
>JAFYKY010000019.1 GCA_017537345.1 Clostridia bacterium
ATCCCCGAACAAGAGCTATTTTAATGGCTGCGGAGCAACGATGCGAAAGACGGTTATTTCACCACACCTTAAGGTGTAGCCTGTAATATGCCCTTATAGGGCTTAATCAAGCCACCGGCTTCGCCGGTGGTCTTGACATTGCGAACACGAAAAACAGGGTGATTTCGGGTGTTTGTAAAGGCACACTCTTACGAACACATAAAGGAAGGGAGCGGACTTGCGTCCGCCCCCCTAAATCAGTTAGACAAATTGGAATTGGCTTATTTCTTGTCGGGCAAGAAAGTCATTACAGCACCTACGATTCCAAAGACGGTAAAAATCACAGACCATCTAAAACTCAAATCAAATACAGGTGCATTTCCAAAACCGAGCATTAAGAGAATACTAACTAAGATTATTGCTATACCTTGCAGTTGCTTTTTCATACAATCACACTCCTTTGTCAAATTCAAGTTTTGCGAATAGTTAGAACATAAGGAGGCGGAACATCCCTCCCGCCTCCATTGTATCACATTATTTTGTTTCCCGCGAGAGATTTTCAACCGCGATACGGATATTGCGGGGAACATTCTCCATTTTTACATACTTGGCAACGGAGGACGCGCTGCGCTTGGGGTTCATTGCGCGCCCCACGGCTGCGTATGTTCCCAATACCCGATAGAGCCGCTGCATTTCCACGATTTCCTCGGGAGTAATATGTTTTGCGCCCATAGTATTACTTCTTGGAGGTGGGCTTCTTTCCGGTCACGACGCACTGGTCGGAGTTTGCGATACACTCTTTCCAAATCTCGTCGATATAGCCGGTGAAAGTCTTGGGCTTCATTGCACCGCCGCTGTATTCGGCAATCAGCTTGTTCATGTCGTTCAGCTTCTGCTGATAGTTGTGGGGAACGGTGATGGTTTTCTTGTCGGTGTCCAGAATGATACGCATAATAGTTTCCTCCAAAAGAAAAATGTATGAAAGTTGTCGAAAACACAACTTTTCATACATTGTATTCTATATATATATATATATTCAAGTGTTTTCTAATATTTTCCTATAAAATCGGCAAAATATACAGAAAAACAATCCATTCCAAGAGAAAACGACGAAAATCATTGTGTATTTTCGCTGAAACGATTGAAAACAAACCATTTCACAGCATTTACGCAGATATTTCGTGCGTTTCGCTCTGTATTTGCGGAAATCACCTTGTTCGGCAACGATAACGGGGAATTTGCACATGATTTCGTGGCGGAACAGACCACGCATACCCGCCACCGATGCAAAAATAAGTCCGCTTCCCGTAATATACCCCCCGCCACCCGGTTATGCTTTGAGGCTTGCCGTGTGGCGGATTACTTTGATTTTTCATAAAAATTTTTGTATAATATTTATACAAGGTAAAGGAAAAAACAAGTATTCCACCCTTGAAAAATTCAAAAAATGATAAAGGAGATAATAATTATGTCTAATTAGAAGTCTATGTTTGAGCGGTATATTGAGGCTATGCAGAAAACGGGAGATTATATGCTTGCATGGCAGTTCCAAAAGGAGCAAATGAAAGCCCGCCTATTGGATGACGCGGAAATTGACCGTATTGCGGAAAGAGTTCTGCAACGCATCAGCATCCGCATTGAAGCAGAAGCAATCGAACAGTTGCGCGATTTGCTGAACAGCTTGGGACAGTAAGGAGGGAAAACAATGCCTGCAATTACTTTTCCGAATCAGCGCGTAGTGCGTATTCACCGAGAACCAGTAAAGACGGATTTCCTCGGTATCAAAAACGAAAACTGGCAAGCCGCGTCCCGCGATTTGGGCGCACATGGTCTGCGGCTTTACTTATACCTTGCGGCGAACGCGAATAATTACAATCTTGCGCTATCTCCTGCGGCGGCGCGGGCGGCTATTGGTATTCCGCGCTCTACATACTTTGACCAGTTTGCGATACTGGTAGATAAGCGGTATCTTGTCCCCGGCGCGGGTAATACTTATGATTTCTATGAAGTCCCACAGCCCGCCACGCAGACGCAAAAAGAAGTGTCGGCGGACGGATTGGATTTTGAGGAAATTCCGAGCCTCGACGAACAGGG
>JAFYKY010000020.1 GCA_017537345.1 Clostridia bacterium
AATCCGGTCAAAGGGAGTTTTATGGGACACTACCTATGATAGAATTAGTATGGAGGTTAAGCCGAAAATGGATAAAATCAGCTTTTTTAGTGCCGATTATCGTGACGGCAGAGTGCATATAGGCGGCAAAAGTTATCCTGCAGGAACCTTTGCAACGCACCTACTTAATCAGTTTTATGAAAACGATACCGCCGCTCGTATTGGTGTATTCACCACCGATAATTGGCAACTTGAAAATATGTTGAAACTTGGATATCTGAATATACCCGATTATGTGAAAGCCGGCGAACGGATGGTAAATATCTTTACTGCACTTCCGTGGCTAAAACCTTTTAATATGCTCGGAACAAATGATGAGCGTAACAGAATTCAAGAACTGTTCTCAGAAGAAAACGGCGAAACCATAAACGAATACTTTTCCCGTCGTGCCAAGATCGGAGAAATGGACAGCACACAAGCGATGTTCCATCACTTACCGAAAGAATACGATAAAGGATTCTTTGACCAAGCAGAGACTCTGCTCAAAGAAGTAAATAACACCCTTAAATTTTACGATACGTTAAGTGATGACATCCGTAATGCTTTTCAAAAACTCAGAACCTTTACAACCCGTGTAGATGATGCCGACCGTTTGGATGAAGAACACTTATTACCGATAGCGTTAGAAGTGTTTGGTTCAGTACCATTCCCCGTAACAACGGAATACGTTCCCATTAAAAAGACAAGCAAAAGTGTAACCACAATACTTGCCAGAAGATTGTATTTTGATAGTTATTATAGCTTTGTAGTTACCGACTTTTTCGAAGGGTTACATCACGGGCATTATCCAAGACAATGCGTTATTTGTAACAAGTATTTCCTTATGACCTCTGCTCGCCGTCAGCAATACTGCAACGGCATCGCACCTTATGAGGTTCGAGGTAGAAAAACCACTTGCCGTAAATATGCCGCAAGCATTAACCGAAAGGAACTTGCCGCCGCAGATCCCGTTGTAGATATTTACAATCGCCGTTGTTCCGCTATTCGTACCGAGAAAGGCAGAGGCACCATTACCGAAACCTTTGCTGCTATGTCTACGGAGTTGGCGAAAGAATATAAGTTTAAAGCGTTACAAAATACCGATTATGCCAACGGGCAATACGCCCTTGATATGAGCCGTGAAAAGCTCTATGCCGAAACAGATAAACGATTAAAGTAATCCCAAGCACGCACAAAGGAGGTGGTTGCCGTGAAAGAATGGGAAAAAGAACTATATATTTACCGTTTAACTCCGGCACCGCCGAAGGAAACGGACTTGCAAAAGTATATCTCAAATTACCTTTCTCAGAAAGACGATAAATACATTTCGTGGTTTCTTCATTACTATGAGCGCACGTTAAACGAAAAAGCAATGGCGATTGTTCAGGACTATGCGATGTATGGGCATTTTTTGGATATAAAGCAAGCGTATGTTATAGGTATGCTCAAAGCCTTACAAGACTACGATCCGGAACGAGGCGTTCCATTTATAGTTTACAAAGAATATGCCGCAATGCGTGAGGTTCACGAATATATCCGTTCGATGCGAACAGGTTTCTCGGTGCAAAGTTACGATGAATATTTACGACTGCGCAAGGCGATGCGGCTTTATCGTGAGTTCGGTAACAAAAGCGATGATTCTACTTTGGAGAAAATAGCGGAGGCCATCGGCACTAGCAAAGAGGATGCCGTCGAAATTATCCGCTCAGGTATTCAAAATATGCAGTTCGTTGACTTTTATAGGCAGTATGCCGATGAGGACAGTGAAGAAAGCCGAGAAGAAGTTGCTCAC
>JAFYKY010000021.1 GCA_017537345.1 Clostridia bacterium
ATGAACCGTGTTTCGATGATGGGCGATACTTTAAAGGACATATTCGATCATGCCGAAGATTACGATGTTTTCTGTGATTATATGGTAAACCATATTAACGAATCGAGAGAAAAAATGTCTGACGTACTAAAGCTTAAAAAGCGATTTCCGCCTTTGACCTTGGAACAGCTTATGGAAATTAAAACCGAGCCCTACGTTCCCGAAGAAACCGAATAGAACCGAGTATTTTAACAAAAGTAAAAGCTCCCGATTTTTCGGGAGCTTTTTGTATAACTTTATTCGGGGTCCCCGAGAAAACGAAGTTTTCTTGGGGTGGTCTTAGTCTTCAACTATGGAGAGTGCGTCCTTGCGGGAGAAATTGAGTCTGCCCTTTTCGTCGATACCAAGGGACATAACCTTGATCTCGTCGCCAACGGAAACAACGTCCTCTACCTTTGCAACACGCTTTTTATCCAGCTTGCTGATATGAACCATACCTTCCTTACCGGGAGCGATCTCAACAAACGCGCCTACGTTGGAAAGGATACGGGTTACTTTACCGATAAACAGATCGCCGGGTTCGGGATCGTTAACGATAGCGTTGATAATGTTAAGAGCCTTGTAGCCGTTTTCCTTATCAACTGCTGCGATAAATACGCTGCCGTCGTCCTCGATATCGATCTTTGCGCCGGTATCTGCGCAGATCTTCTGGATAACCTTACCGCCGGTACCGATAACCTCACGGATCTTATCTACGGGGATCTTAAGGGAGATCATCTTGGGAGCGTACTTGGAAACGTCATCTCTGGGAGCTGCGATGCAGGGGAGGATAACTTCGTCGATTATCTGGAAACGTCCCTTGCGGGTAACTTCAAATGCGTTTTTGATAATTTCGGGGGTAAGACCGTCGATCTTAAGGTCCATCTGAATGGAGGTGATACCCTTCTTGGTACCTGCAACCTTAAAGTCCATATCGCCGAAGAAGTCTTCAAGACCCTGAATGTCGATCATGGTCATCCACTTATCTTCATCGGTAATAAGACCGCAGGAAATACCTGCAACGGGTGCGGAAATGGGAACGCCTGCGTCCATAAGAGCGAGGGTGGATCCGCATACGGATGCCTGGCTGGTAGAACCGTTGGAGGAAACTACTTCGGAAACCAGACGGATAGCATAGGGGAACTCTTCCTTGGAGGGAAGAACGGGTTCAAGAGAACGCTCTGCAAGTGCGCCGTGGCCGATCTCGCGGCGTCCGGGGCTTCTTGCCGCCTTTGCTTCGCCTACGGAATAGCCGGGCATATTGTAGTGGTGCATATAGCGCTTTTCTTCTTCGTTATCGATACCGTCAAGAAGCTGTGCTTCTCTTACGGGAGCGAGGGTTGCGGTGGTGAGAACCTGAGTCTGACCTCTGGTGAACATACCTGAACCGTGGGTTCTGGGAAGCAAGCCTACTTCTGCGGCGAGAGGACGGATCTCGTCCATTCTTCTACCGTCAACACGCTTTTGCTCCTCCAGCAGCCAGCGGCGTACTATCTTCTTCTGAAGCTTGTACAGACATTCGTTGATCATAGCGGTCTTGTCTGCATATTCTTCGCCGAGCTCTTCGAAAACTCTGTCGTAAATAGGCTTGAGAGCCGCATCACGAACACGCTTGTCATCGGTATAGAGAGCCTTTTCCACGTCTGCGCCAACCATTGCTTCGATCTTGTCAAAGAGATCGTGGTCAACTTCGCAGGAGGGATACTCAAACTTGGGCTTGCCTACTGCTTCGCGGATGGATTCGATAAATTCGATGAGAGGCTTGATAGCTTCGTGAGCCTTGAGGATAGCCTCAAGCATAGTGTCGTCGTCAACTTCCTTTGCACCTGCTTCGATCATAACGACCTTTTCCTTGGTGCCTGCAACGGTAAGCTCAAGTTCGCTTCTGCCGCGCTGTTCTTCGGTGGGGTTAACAACGATTCTTCCGTCTACCAGACCCATGAAAACGCCTGCGATAGGACCGTTCCAGGGAATATCGGAAATGGTAAGTGCGATAGAAGCACCCAGCATAGCCGCGATTTCGGGAGAATTATCGGGGTCAACAGACATAACGGTAAGGGACAGAACTACGTCGTTACGAAGATCCTTGGGGAAAAGGGGACGGATAGGTCTGTCTATAACTCTGGAGGTAAGGATAGCTTTTTCGCTGGGTCTGCCTTCTCTCTTAAGGAAGGAGCCGGGGATCTTACCAACGGAATAAAGTCTTTCTTCAAAATCTACAGAGAGGGGGAGAAAATCAATACCGTCTCTGGGAGCTGCGGATGCGGTTGCGTTACAGAGAATAACGGTTTCGCCGTAGCGTACAAGGCAGGAGCCGGAAGCCAGCTGTGCGATCTTGCCGGTTTCTACAACCAGTTCTCTTCCCGCAAGAGTAGTTTTAAACGTTCTGTAATTGGGAAACATAGTTAAACTTCACCTTTCATTAAATATATTTTTTTCAAGGCATAGGTTTAACACTTAAAAACACGCCGAAAAAGCTTTTTCCGAAGCATTTTTAACTGCTAAACCCTGACCTTGCTTGTGAACGGAAATAAAGGCGGGAGTTTGATTCGCTCCCGCCTTTGCGTTTTGCTTGGATAAATACCCAACGCACACTTGTGGCGGTGTGCTCTTTCGGGGTCCCCAAAAACGCAACGCGTTTTAGGGGTGGTTTACTTACGCAGACCGAGACGTGCAACGATGGAACGGTAACGCTCGATATCCTTCTTCTGCAGATAGTTAAGGTACTTTCTTCTCTTACCTACCATGATAAGCATACCTCTGCGGGAGTGGTTATCCTTGGGGTTTGCCTTAAGATGTGCGGTAAGCTCGCTGATTCTCTGAGAGAGAACTGCGATCTGTACTTCGGGAGAACCGGTGTCACCTTCGTGAACTGCGTACTCCTTGATGATCTGCTGCTTAAGATCCTTGTTGATCATGCTTGTTTCACCTCCATAATTATTTGCCCTACAGGTAAGACTGAGTAAAAGGTGTGTGAAAACGGCGGAAAACTACCGCCCTGTGCCCTTAAACCGAGCCTCCCCAATTTGGCATACAACGAATTCTACCACAAAAAAACAGATTTGTAAATAGTTTTTTTAAGTTTTTTTATTTTTTCTCGTTTTGCTTGATTTATTACAGTTTTAATGGTAAAATTCTGTTGAAAGTGTTATCCCGAAAGGACATATTTATGAAAAAATACGGTAATGCCATAAAATATACTGCATTTTGCCTTGCCGCTTTGCTTTTGGCGTTTGGCGCGGCGTGGGCGGTAAACGGCGGGATCTTCGGCTTCGTTTCCAAGCATGCTCCCGCAAGAGATGAATTTGAATACGAAACGGAAGATAAAATTCTGGAAGATCTGCTTAACGAAGGGGACGTTTCGGCTATAGAACAAAACGAATACGATCTGTATATTTCTTCTCTCCCCGAAGCTTCGGGCGAGGTGACGGATACCTATATCCCCGGCGAAACTGTTGCGGCTGTGGATAAGGAATACGAGCAGTTCGGTCAGACTTCAAACACCAAAATGCCCGCTCCCGCAGAGGAGTATTCCATACCCGCAGGCTATTCCTGCACCGGCGCTCAGAATGGCGTACTGCTTTTAAACCGCGGCGGCAAATACGGGTATTTTCTGGAAACGGGACGCTGGCTCACCCAGCCCGAATATTCGGAAGCCTATGCTTTTTTCGGCGGCTTGGCGGTGGTAAAGAAAGGCGGCAGATACGGTGCCGTGGACACCGAGGGCAACCTTGTTATCCCCGCTGTGTTTGACGAAATAAGCGATATGGACGGCAGCGGTATTACGGTATACAAGCGTGGAAGCGGATATACCAGGTTGGTTTTCGTAAAGAAATAGATTTTATTGTTAAAGGGGGTCTTAAAGGATCCCTTTTTTTGGTATAACAGAGATCAAATTGGAAAAAGTACTATTGAAAAGTCGGGTTTGATATGATATAATAATGTAGATTAACTGTTTTTAACTTCAAGCGGAGGGATTTTGGATGTCTCAGGCAGAGTATTTCTTTCATCAGGGTACAAATATACGGGCATACGATTATATGGGCGCCCACCGTCGTGAGGACGGAAGTGTGGTTTTTCGTGTTTGGGCACCTAATGCGAAAGAGATATTTCTTTGCGGCGACCACAACGGTTGGGCGAAGGATACTCCTCTTACCCGTGAAAATATAAGCGGTATATGGTCGGTCACTCTTCCCGAATTCAAAGAAGGGACAAGGTATAAGTATCTTGTCTGCGGTAATAATGGAGACCATCTTAAAGCAGACCCTTACGGATTTTACGCAGAAACGGGTATGCAGACCGCCACTATTTTCCACACGTTAAAGGATTTTGAGTGGACGGACGAAGAGTTTATAAAGAGCAGACAGATATTTGCTTCATGCCGCGAATACGACGAAATGCCTTCTGCCCCCGTAAATATATACGAGATGCATCTGGGATCGTGGATGAAGAAGGAGGACGGCAGTTATCTTTCTTATCGGGAGCTGGCTGATAAACTGGCGGAATACGTTTCGGATATGAACTACACCCACGTGGAGATCATGCCCATAGCGGAGCACCCGTTTGACGGCTCCTGGGGGTATCAGGTTTGCGGATATTACGCACCCACGTCACGTTTCGGCTGTCCCGAAGACTTTATGTATTTCGTAAACAAGCTTCATTCAAAGGGTATAGGTGTAATTCTTGACTGGGTGCCGGCCCATTTCCCAAAGGATGAGCACGGGCTGTATGAATTTGACGGCGGACCGCTTTACGAATATTCCGACCCCACCCGTATGGAAAACAAGGGCTGGGGCACAAGATGCTTTGACGTGGGCAGAAACGAGGTAAGAAGCTTCCTTATCTCCAACGCCTGCTTCTGGCTGGATAAATATCATATCGACGGATTGCGTATAGATGCGGTAGCTTCAATGCTGTATCTGGATTATGACAGAAAGGCAGGAGAGTGGCATCCCAACGTACACGGCGGCAACCATAATCTGGAAGCCATATCCTTCTTCCGGCATCTGAACAAGGTGGTGTACGATAATTTCCCCGACAGAATGATGATCGCCGAAGAATCCACCGCTTACCCCGACGTTACAAAACGCCACGGTTTGGGCTTTACCTTCAAATGGAATATGGGATGGATGAACGATACCCTTTCATATCTTCCCGTTGACCCTTACTTCAGAAGCGGTAGCCACGGCAAGCTTACCTTCGCAATGATGTATAATTTTGCGGAAAACTACGTGCTTCCCCTTTCTCACGACGAGGTTGTGCATTGCAAGCATTCCATTATCGGCAGGTGCTCCGGTGATTATTGGCAGCAGTTCGCCACGTTGAGAGCGTATTTCGCATATATGATGGCGCACCCCGGCAAAAAGCTTTCCTTTATGGGCAACGAAATTGCCCAGTTTGCCGAATGGGATTATAAAGGACAGATAGATTGGTTTTTGCTTGAATACGAAAAGCACAGACAGTTCAAGGATTATATGCGGGCTTTGAACGGAGTGTATAAAGACACCCCCGCTTTGTGGGATCTGGACAGAGATTGGGGCGGATTCAACTGGGTAGACGCAGATGCGAGAGATGAAAATATGCTTATCTTCTCCCGCCTTTCCAAGTACGGAGAACGAGTTTACGCAATAATCAATTTTTCCGCTTCCCCTCACGATAACAGAACCTTTGCCGTAGAATCCGGCGGATATTATTCCGTGCTTCTTAATTCCGATTCCCCGGAATTCGGCGGATGCGGCTATATGAAAAAGAAAACTCTCCGTGCCGTCAAGGACGGACACGGCGGGTATAAAATAACAGTATCAGTACCGCCGCTGGGCGCACTTTATATTAAAAAAAGGAGTGGGCAAAAGAAATGATCAAAAGAAAAGAATGTGTGGCAATGTTGCTTGCAGGAGGACAGGGAAGCCGTCTCTACCTGCTTACGGAGCGTCTTGCCAAACCTGCAGTTCCCTTTGGCGGTAAGTACCGCATTATAGACTTCCCCATATCAAACTGTATAAATTCAGGCATAGATACCGTGGGCGTGCTTACCCAGTATCAGCCGCTGGCTCTTAACGAATATATCGGCAACGGCCAGCCTTGGGATCTTGACCGTGTTTATGGCGGCGTTATGATGCTTCCTCCCTATCAGGGCTTAAAGCGTGCAGACTGGTATAAGGGCACCGCAAACGCTATTTACCAGAATATGCAGTTTATAGAAAAATACGATCCCGAATACGTGCTCATCCTCTCCGGCGACCATATATACCGTATGGATTACGCCAAAATGATAAAAGAGCACAAACGCAATAAAGCAGACTGCACTATCGCAGTTATAGACGTTCCCCTTGCAGAGGCAAGCCGTTTCGGTATTATGAGCGCCCGCGAGGATATGTCCATATACGATTTTGAAGAAAAACCCAAAAATCCCAAGAGCACTATGGCGTCTATGGGCGTTTACGTGTTCAGCAAGGAAAAGCTGTTCAGCTATCTTATAGCAGACGAGCAGGATGAAAACAGCGATAAGGACTTTGGTAAAAACGTTATTCCCGCAATGCTTAAAGCAGGGGAGAGAATGTTTGCATACCGCTTTGAGGGTTACTGGAAGGACGTTGGAACCGTATCCTCTCTCTGGGAAGCAAATATGGATCTGCTGGGAGATAATCCTCAGCTCGATCTTAACGACGGATCCTGGAAGATATATTCCAGAAGCAACGCATATCCTCCTCATTACGTGGGCGAGAGCGCGGTTATAAAGAATTCCCAGGTAACCGAAGGCTGCGAAATTTACGGTACGGTTATAAATTCCGTTATCGGCGGCGGTGTTACCGTTGCAAGAGGCGCCACCGTAAAGGACAGCGTTTTGTTTGATAACATAACCGTAAGCGAAGGCGCATCAGTTTATTATTCTATGGTGGATTCCGGCACGGTAGTAGGTAAAAACTCCACCGTGGGCAAGGATAAGGACGAAGGCGGCAAGCTTACTCTGGTAGGAAGCGGTCTTAACATAGCGGACGGTATTTCCGTTCCCGACGGAGAATTGATCTCCCAAAAAACACTCGCCGATATCGGCGGAGAGGCAGGTGCGAAATGAGCGTACTCGGTATAATCTTTTCCAATATTCACGATGAAAACGTGGCTGACCTTACCCGTCTTCGTACTATGGCTTCCGTTCCTTACGGATGCAGATACAGATTAATAGATTTCGCCCTTTCCAATATGGTAAACAGCGGTATATCCCGTGTGGGCGTTATTACCCATTATAATTATCAGTCCCTTATGGACCATATCGGCTCCGGTAAGGACTGGGATCTTGCCCGCAGAAGCGGCGGTATACAGATACTTCCTCCCTACATAACCGCCTTTGCCTCCTCCAGACCCGAAGTGTATAATACCCGTCTTGAAGCGCTTATGGGCATAGTTTCTTACATTCAGGGCGCAAGGGAAGAATACGTTATACTTACGGATTGCGACGTTATCTGCAATATGGATTTTTCCGCTATTATTCAAAGACATATAGATACCGGCGCAGACTGCACCATCGCTACCAAGAAATCCTATCTGGTTACCAAGAGCGGCACCAGTAACAACGTCGAGCTGTTCTATAACGAAAACGGCGACGTTACGGATATCGCCGAGCACAATTCCGTTGAACCTGCGTACTGCAACGTAAACCTTAATATTTACGTTATGAACCGCAAGTATCTGGAGGAGATCGTGCTGGATTCCGTTGCCCACGGCTACAAGAGCTTTACCAAGGACGTTCTTGCCCGCCGTATCGGCAGAGATAAGATAAAGGCTTACGAATGCGACGGATATTTTGCCACCGTAGACTCTATGGCGGAATATTTTGCCTGCAGTATGGATCTGCTTAACCCCGGCACCCGCAGAGAACTTTTCGGCGTAGCGGACAGACCTATATTCACTAAGGTACGCAACAGCGCGCCCACCCAGTACAGTGCGACCGCCGTTACAAAGAATTGTCTTATTGCCGACGGATGCGTTATCGAAGGCACCGTGGAAAACTGCATCCTCTTCCGTGGCGTAAAGATTGGCAGAGGAACCACCGTAAAGAATTCCATACTTATGCAGGATACCGTGGTAGGGGATAACGTATATCTTAACTGCGTTATTACCGATAAATCCGCAGTGGTAAGGGATGGCAGAGTCCTTTCCGGCCACGAAAGCAAGCCTTATTTCATAGAAAAGAACCTAACCGTTTGATTTTTGTTTTCCGTTTACATCCATAAAAACCTTAAAAGGAGTAAATACTTATGAAAAAGATACTTTTTGCTGCCAGCGAAGCACTGCCTTTTGCCGCATCCGGCGGATTGGGAGATGTTATAGGCTCTCTGCCCGCCGCCATAAAACAGGCGGATAAGAATTGCGATATCCGTGTTATTATGCCTCTTTACGATAAGGTTACCGATAAAACCCGTGCCCGTATGGAAAAGGTTTTGGAAACCACTGTGGAGCTGGGCTGGAGAAAACAGTATTGCGGTCTTTACTCTTTGGTTGAAAACGGCGTAACTTATTATTTTATAGACAACGAGTTTTACTACCGCCGCGGCGCTCTTTACGGAGCGGGCGACGATCTCGAGCGTTTTGCGTTTTTCTGCAAGGCGGTAGTAGATCTCCTGCCTCTTATAGATTTTTACCCCGATTACCTTCACGCCCACGATTGGCAGGCGGCAATGGCGGTGGTATATCTTAAATGCCTGTACGGAAATACAGAAAAATACCGTGATATCAAGGCAGTATTCACCATTCATAATATACAGTATCAGGGCATAGGCGATATGTATAATATGGGCGATCTTCTGGGACTTCACGAAAAGTTCGCTCCCGTTCTTGAATTTGGCGGATGTATGAACTTTATGAAAGGTGCCATAGTTTGCGCCGATATGGTTTCCACCGTATCTCCTACCTATGCAAACGAAATTCTCTCTCCCGAATATTCCCACGGTCTGCACCCCATACTGGAAATGTGCAAGGGCAAGCTTACGGGAATATTAAACGGTATCGACAGGGAATACTATAATCCCGCAAAGGATTGTGAACTTGTTAAAAACTTCTCCTATATGCGTCCCGCAGGAAAAAAGGATTGTAAAAAATTTCTGCAGGAATACCTTAACCTCCCCGTAAAAGAGGACGTTCCCATGGTGATAATGATCACCCGTCTTGTTTCCCACAAGGGATTGGATATTGTAAAGGAATCTCTTTACAGCCTGCTTGAGGAAAACCTGCAGTTTGTGCTTTTGGGCACCGGCGATTACGAATACGAAAAATTTTTCGATGAAGCGGCAAGAAGATTTCCCAACAAAATGCGTACGCTGCTTAAATACGATAAAGAGCTTTCCAAGCGTATTTACGCCGCAGGCGATGTTTTCCTTATGCCCTCTTTGAGCGAGCCCTGCGGTTTGGCGCAAATGATCGCATCCCGTTACGGCACCGTGCCCGTTGTACGTGAAACCGGCGGACTTTATGACAGTATAAGAGATTACGGCTGGCCCGATGGCGGCAACGGATTTACCTTCGCCCCTTATTCCGGTATGGAGCTGTATAATGCCGTAAAGCGCGCCGTTAATCTTTACGAAGATAAAACAGCGTGGGAAAAACTTGTTTTGAAAGTAATGCGCTACGATTTCTCCTGGAAAAAGAGCGCAAAACTATATATCCAAATGTACGAAAGGCTTAATTAACCCCGATGAACAAACAACAGCTTAAAAACCAGATCACAGCAACACTTTCCAGATACTATGCGGTTTCTCCCGAGGAAGCGAATGCAGAACAGATATATTCTGCGCTGGCTATAAGTGTTAGAGACGTTCTGGCAAAAAAGAATAGCGATTTTTCCAAAAAGGTAAAGGAAAACGGTTCCAAGCAGGTGTTCTATATCTGTATGGAATTCCTTATGGGAAGACAGCTTAAAATGAATCTTTGCAATCTCGGCCTGGAATCCTCCTACCGTGAAGTGCTTTCCGAGATCGGCTTCGATCTTGATGAAATATACGAACTTGAAACCGACCCCGCCTTGGGTAACGGCGGCTTGGGCAGACTTGCGGCCTGCTTTATGGACGCTCTCGCAACCCAGCAGTACCCCGCAAAGGGCTTTTCCATACTTTTTGAATACGGTCTGTTCAGACAGAAAATGGCAGAAGGGGAACAGCTTGAGCTTCCCGATATATGGCTGCCCTCCGGTCAGGTGTGGCTGGTGCCCAGACAGGATAAAAGCGTTTCCGTTAAATTGGGCGGAAAGATAAAAGAAAAATGGGATAACGGCAGATGCGAGCCTATTTACGAGGATTACGACGAAATAGACGCTATCCCCTACGATATGTTCGTTTCCGGCGCAGACAGCGAATGTTGTAACACTCTCCGTCTGTGGAAGGCGCAGGATAAACGCAATTTTAATATGGAGGCGTTCTCTCAGGGGCAGTATATAAAGGCTGTTGAAGAAAACACCATGGCAGAAACTATCTCCAAGGTGTTGTACCCTGCAGATAACCATCACGAAGGTAAACTGCTTCGTCTTTCCCAGCAGTATTTCCTTGTTTCCGCTTCTCTGCAGAATATAGTTTCCAACCACGTTTCCCAGTATAAAACTCTTGATAATTTCGCAGAAAAGGTTTCTATCCATATAAACGACACACATCCCGCACTCTGCGTTCCCGAGCTTATGCGTATCCTTATGGATGACCATCATTATTCCTGGGAAAAGGCGTGGGAGATCACCGTAAATACCATCTCCTATACCAACCATACCGTGCTTCCCGAAGCGCTGGAATGCTGGAACGAGGATCTGTTCCGCTTCAAGCTTCCCAGAATTCACAATATCGTTACCGAAATCAACCGCCGTTTCTGTGCGGACGCATGGAACAATTTCCCCGGAAACTGGGATAAGATCAGCCGTATGGCTATTCTGGGCAACGGTCAGGTAAGAATGGCAAATCTTTCCGTTGTAGGCTCAAACCATACCAACGGCGTATCCAAGCTCCATTCCGATATTCTTAAAAAGACGGTGTTCCGTGATTATGCGGATATGTATCCCGAAAGATTTACAAACGTAACCAACGGTATCGCACACCGCAAATGGCTGTGCTATTCCAACCCCCGTCTTGCAAGCCTGCTTGATGAATGTATCGGAGAGGGATACCGCAAGGATGCTTCTCAGCTTGAAAAATTCCTTGCATACGAAAACGATGAATCCGTGCTTAAGCGTATCGGCGAAATAAAGCATGCAAACAAGGTGGATTTTGCCAATTATATTAGCAAAACTCACGGCGTGAAGATCGATCCCGATTCTATCTTTGACGTTCAGGCAAAGCGACTCCACGAGTACAAGCGTCAGCTTCTTAACGCACTCAATATTATTTCTCTTTACACCGCCCTTCTGGAAAATCCGTCTTTGGATATACAGCCCCAGACCTTCATCTTCGGCGCAAAGGCTGCTCCCGGATATTATCTGGCAAAGGATATCCTCCGTCTTATATGCTATATCGCCGCGGATATCGAAAAAAATCCCGCCCTGCGTGAAAAGATACGCGTAGTATTCCTTGAAAACTACAACGTGACCCTTGCAGAGCGTCTTATGCCCGCTGCCGACGTAAGCGAGCAGATCTCCCTTGCGGGTAAAGAAGCAAGCGGTACGGGTAATATGAAGTTTATGATCAACGGCGCAGTTACTATCGGAACTCTTGACGGCGCAAACGTAGAGATCGCAGAGCAGGTAGGGGATGATAACATCTTCATCTTCGGTCTGCGCGCCAACGAGGTTGACGAGCTCTGGAAGAAGGGCTACTCATCTTCTGGCTATTATCTCCGTTCTCCCGAGCTTAAGCGTGCTATCGACCGTCTTGCCGTAGGATTTAACGGAAGACCCTTTACCGATATAGCAAACTATCTGCTGTTCTCTCACGGCATATCCGACCCTTATATGTGTCTTGCGGATTTCGAGGATTATCATACCACCCACAAGAATTTGGTGGATGCATACGGCGATACCACCCGTTGGAACAAGATGGCGCTTAATAATATTGCAAAAGCCGGCATTTTCGCCGCAGACCGCAGTATCCGTGATTACGCGGAAAACATCTGGAACGCTGTTCCTCTTAAGGACTGATAAATATAAATTCTATACTTTTTGCTTTCGGCGCGCCTACAGAAAAGCGTGTGTTTCCTTTCGGCACACCGGTCACCGCCGGAAAAGGCTATGTAATTAAAGATAAAAACGGCTATACACCGCCCGCGCTTCTGAGTGCGGGCTTGTATGCTGTCTGCACCGAGGATGGTTGGCAGGCGGATACCTTTACCGTTACGGACGAGCAGTATCCCGCCCCCGCTTTTATGGACAACGGTATTATTTACCAGGTGTTTGTAGACCGCTTCGCGCGCGGAGGCGAAGTCTTGAAAAGAGAGGACGCCGTCTACCTTGAATGGGATGACACACCCGAATACAAAAGAAGCGAAAAAGGGGAGCTCAAAAACAACACCCTTTTCGGCGGAACCTTGTGGGGTGTGGCGGAAAAGCTGGATTATATCGCATCTTTGGGTGCGGGAAGTATATATCTTTCTCCCATCTGCAAGGCATATTCCAACCATAAATACGATACCGACGATTACCTTACCGTAGACGAAGGCTTCGGCGGCGACGAGGCGCTAAAGCACCTTATTGACGAAGGGGCAAAGCGGGGAATAAAGATAATTCTTGACGGCGTGTTCAACCACGTGGGAGAGCACAGTATATATTTTACTTCTGCCGTCAACGATCCCGAATCCCCATACAGAGAGTGGTTTTCATTTTCGGATTACCCCAACGATTACGATTGCTGGTGGGGGTGCAGAAACCTGCCAAAAACGGTAAAATGCGTGTCCTTCCGCAGATTTATCTGCGAACAGGTCATTCCCAAGTATATGGCTATGGGTATAGGCGGCTACCGTCTGGACGTGGTGGATGAATACGTTAACGAATTCACCCACGAAATTTGCGCCGCCGTTAAAAAAGCCGACCCCCGCGCCTGCATTATAGGCGAGGTGTGGGAGGATGCTTCCACCAAGGTAGCTTATGACGAGGCAAAGGATTATTTTCAGGGACATTCGCTGGATTCCGTTTCAAATTATCCCTTCCGCGATGGAATTATAAGTTTTTTCCGTTACGGTGATATCGCACATCTTTCCGGTGTGCTGGCGTATCAGCTTACCCATTATCCCAAGGCGAAATTGCTTCGTCTTATGAACACCCTCGGCACCCACGATACTCCCCGTATCATAACCGCTTTGGCGGGTTACGAAGGGGATATGTCTGCCGATGAAGCGGCGGTGTACAGACTTACTGCGGAAGAATACGCCCTCGGCGCCATGCGTCTGCGCGCCGCATACGGACTTTTGGTCTCTCTTCCCGGTACACCCTGCCTTTATTACGGAGATGAGATAGGTATGCAGGGCAGATCCGACCCTTTCAACCGTTACACTTACCCTTGGGGAAAAGAAGATAATGAAATGCTTTCTTTCTTTAAAAAAGCAGGGGAAGTGCGCAAAAATTCTCTTCCTCTTACAAGAGGCGATACGGAGATCCTGCAGGCAGACAGCGGAATATTCGTAATAAAACGCTCGTTTTGCGGAAGATCCGTGCTTATAGTTTCATTTGCCGCAGGCGGCGAATATGCTGTTAACGGTGAGTATACCGACCTTATTACCAATCAAAAATTTATAAACAAAATACACGCAACCGGCCCTGCTACTCTTATTTTGGAGGAGAATTGAGATGCTGTCTTTAAACCATACCTTTGAAGAGATATGTAAAGCGTTTAAACTTAAAGGCGAATTCTTCGGCTACAACGTAATAAAAAGCGGAAATATAAACGATACCTATACCGTTCATACCGAGGGGAAGGACGGGGGACGCGTTTATCTGGTACAGCGCATAAACCACAACGTGTTCCACAGCCCCGAAAAGATCATATCCAACGTATGCCGTATAACAGATCATATACGCAAGCGTATGCTGGAGCAAGGGGAAACGGACATAAAGCGCCGCGTCCTCAAAATGTATCATACGCCTGACGGACAGTATATCTACCGTTCCGAAGACGGCAGTTATTGGCGGGTAGTAAGCTATATTACGGATTCCTGCACCTTTAACAGCCGTCCCACCTTAAAGGTAATGCGCAACGCAGGTAAAGCATTCGGTGAATTCCAGAAAAATCTTTCGGATTTCGATGCGTCCACCCTTTACGAAACCATTCCTCATTTTCACGATACTGTCAAAAGATTTGAGGATTTAGAAAAATCCGTTTCCGCAGACGCGGTTTCAAGAGCCGCTTCGGTGAAGGACGAAATAAACTATCTTCGTTCTATGAGCTCTTACGCGGGATATTTTGCCTCTCTTGCCAAGGAAAACAAAATAAGCCTCCGCGTTACTCACAACGATACCAAGTGCAACAACGTAATGTTTGATGCGGGTACGGGAGAGCCGCTGGCAGTAATAGATCTTGATACGGTTATGCCCGGTTACGCCGCCTACGATTTCGGCGATGCGGTTCGTTTTGCCGCAAACACCGCTTCGGAAGACGAGAAAGATCTTTCTCTGGTTTCGCTGGATACCGAAATGTTCGCGCAGTTTGCCTCCGGCTTCGTTCCGCCTCTTTACGGAAATCTTAACGAAACGGAAATTTCAACTCTTGCAATGGGCGCTCTCGTGGTAACTCTGGAGCTTTCTTCCAGATTTTTGGCGGATTATCTGGCAGGAGATACTTATTTTAAGACCGCATACGATGAGCATAATCTGGTCCGCGCCCGCTGCCAGATGCGGCTTGCTCAGGATATAGAGCGCAAAATGAGCGAGCTTGAGCAAATAATGAAGCAATTTTGAACAAATTTTTAAAAAACTTTAAGGAAATTTGAAAGAAAAGTTAACATTTCACTTGACTTTGGGGAAAATTGTGGTATACTACTACAAGATGGCTACTTGTTTTGTGAATTTTTAACAAGAGATGTAGATGGAAAATATCACACCCGCAACAAATGAAGATGCATTGCTTGTGGCTTCCGCCCGCGAGGGGGATTCCCTTGCTTTCGCCTTGCTCGTGCACAGATATTCCCGCGTTATGAACTCCTTTATCGCCACTCTTTCGGTGTCGGAATCGGAACGGGAGGATCTTTTGCAGGAGGGGCTTATAGGGCTTTTAAAGGCTGTCCGCAGTTATGAGGAAGAAAAAGCAATGTTTTCCACATACGCTGTTACTTGTATAAAAAACAGTATCATATCGGCACTCAGGCGGTATAACAAATCCGCCGCGCTTTACCCTTCTTTGCAGGAATTGGAGGAGGCTGAAGCGCAGGAAGCCGAATCACCGGAATATATTTATCTTGATACCGAATCCGGCAGGCTTCTTCACGATCGGCTATTCAAAGCGCTCTCTCCGTTGGAATCCAAGGTCTTCGAACTGTATCTTGCGGATGAAACGTACGCAGAAATCGGCAAAAGGCTGGGTAAGGACGTAAAAAGCGTGGACAACGCGGTTCAGCGCATACGCTCCAAGCTCAAACGCATAATTTAGCAAAAACCTTGGAAACAAGGGAAAAATATTTATTTCAAGCGAGGTAAAATCAGCATGTACGAAGACAAGACTTTGGTTTGTAAGGATTGCGGCGCAGAATTCGTTTTCTCCGCAGGTGAACAGGAATTCTATGCAGAACGCGGCTTCCAGAACGAGCCCCAGAGATGCAAACCCTGCCGTGACGCAAGAAAGAACGCAGGCAAGGCTCCCAGAGAACTCTTTACAACCACTTGTGCACAGTGTGGCAAGGAAGCAAAGGTTCCCTTCCAGCCCTCTAACGACAGACCGGTATACTGCAGCGAATGCTATGCCGCTTCCAAGCAACAGTAATCTGCTATAACGAATAACATATATTATTCTCCGGCACGAATCATTTTTGCTTACAAAGACTGTGTGTATAAAAAATCCCCGAGCGAAAAGCTCGGGGATTTTTTATTACGCATTTTTGTTCATCCTTGCCGAACAAATGTTTGTTTACATAATTTTCGGACGTGTTTGGCAAATGTTGGCAGGTAATGGCAGAAACGAGGAAAATTGTGGGCGTTTTGGTGATAATTTATTTTACATAATTTTTGAAAAAAGCAAAAAAGGTATTGCATTTTTTAAAATGGTTGTATATAATAGGTTTGTGGTGAATTGTGGGGTAACAGAACACTGTTTTCCCATTAATTTCCAGTCACAGAACACTGTTTAACAAAGGAGGCGGGAAGAGATGTTCTTCGGCGAATACAGACATACTCTTGATACCAAGGGCAGAATATTCCTGCCTGCTAAATTGCGTGATGAGCTTGGTGAAAAATTCTGGGTTTGTAAAGGCATGGGCAAATGCCTGCAGATCTTTACCAATGAAGCCTGGAATGATTTTTGCGCAAAGCTGGATGATCTGGCGGCGGCACAGGCTCGTCATATAAAACTGTATTTTTATTCCGGAGCAAACGAAACCGCTTTGGACGCCCAGGGAAGAATTGCTCTTTCTCCTGCCCACAGAGAGTTTGCGTGTCTTGATAAAAACGTGGTTATCGTGGGTAACCGCACCCACCTTGAAATATGGTCGGAAGCAGAATGGGAAGCAGAACAGGCAAGTCTGGACAGCGAAGCCATAACCGCATCTCTGCTGGAAATGGGCTTCTGATATGGAGTTTAAGCATTATTCCGTACTTGCAAAGGAATGTATGGAGCTGTTGGACATTAAGCCCGACGGCGTGTACGTTGATTGTACCTTGGGCGGCGCGGGGCACACCCGTCTGATACTCTCTCTGCTTGGAGAAAAGGGAAGAGTTATCGGTATCGACCGTGATAACGATGCTCTTGCAAACGCCAAAGAAAAGATCAACGATCCACGCTTTACTCCCTTCAAAAGCAATTACGAAGACGTTGCAACCGTTTTGGATGAACTGGGAATAGAAAAAGCAGACGGTTTTTTGTTTGATCTGGGTGTGTCCTCTTATCAGCTGGATACTCCGGAAAGAGGATTTTCTTATATAAACGATGCGCCTCTGGATATGCGTATGGATACGTCGGCGGGAATTACCGCATACGACGTGGTGAATACATATTCCGAAAGCGAATTGGCAAGAATAATTTTTGAATACGGCGAAGATAAATTCGCCCGCCGTATCGCATCCCGTATAGTACGGGAACGAAGCGAAGCTCCCATTGCCACCACCGGAGCTCTTGCGGATATTATTTCCGCCGCAGTACCCGGTCAGCAAAAGGGCGGACACCCTGCAAAAAGAGCGTTTCAGGCAATACGCATAGAAGTAAACGGCGAGCTTTCCTCCGTGGGCAAAGCATTGGAATCCGCCGCCGCAAGACTTAAAAAGGGCGGCAGGATAGCTGTTATCAGCTTTCATTCCCTTGAGGACCGCATAGTTAAAAACACCTTTGCGACCCTCGCTTCTCCTTGTACCTGCCCCAAGGATTTTCCCATTTGCGTATGTAATAAGGTTCCGACGGTAAAAGTGGTTACCAGACATCCCGTGCTTCCGTCGGAGGAAGAATTAAAAGAA
This sequence comes from Clostridia bacterium, assembly GCA_017537345.1. Lineage (GTDB taxonomy): Bacteria > Bacillota > Clostridia > Oscillospirales > CAG-382 > SFLA01. The sequence goes on from JAFYKY010000021.1 coordinate 17,567, forward strand.
AACAGCCGTTCCCATTCTGCAAAGCTAAGGGCGGCAGAGGGAATTTAAGTTTTTGAAAGGAATTTTAAGATGAACAACCGGAAGCCCACCGCGATGTCGAAAAGAAGCGCAGAAACCATCAAACCGTCGCTTTCTGTCGGAACGGATGCGGGTATAAATTCTGTTCACAGACCCAAAACGGGTACAAATAACGCTATCGTCAGAAAAAAGAAAAATATGGTGGCGGTAAGGGAGGTTCCCATACGTACCGAGCGTAAGAAGGAGCGCGCTCCTCTTCCTATCGGCGTTATCTTCACCGCTATAATCTTCACCGCACTGTTTTCTTTTATGATAATAAACTACGCCGAGATCGACAGATACAACAGCGAATTGGGTGAAATGAATCAAAGGATTTCCGAACTCAAGCACGAGCAGGATATACTTCAGCAAAAGCTGGATCAAAAAGATGATCTTACCTATATCTGCAATTATGCGGAAACCGAATTGGGTATGGTTAAATACCAGAACATACCTTCAAAACACGTTAAAACAGAAAGCGTTGATGCAAAAAGCGAAGTTATCGTTTATGATGACAAAGAAAACGGACTTGGCGTAATGCTTTCCGGTATGGCGGAAGCGTTCAGAGAGTTTTTTAATTAGTCGCATAGATCTTATAGGTATGCGAATATAATTGTTTGTGGAGGGGTAAAGTTGAAAAGACGGCTTTACCCTGTTTTTACTTAATATCATTGCCCTTTTACCCGGAGGAACTTTATCTTGGAAAACAACCAAAAGCACGTAACGGGAACGGAAGTCGGTGTTACAAGCAAGCTGTTTGTAAGGCGCGGTATCGCTTTAACGGTGGCGTTTGTTGTACTGTTTTCGTTTCTTGTATACCGAATAGCAAAAATTCAGTTTGTGGACGGTGAAGATTACCGCAACGCCGCCCAGGACCAGTATACCCACGAGCTTACCATTCCCGCAAAGAGAGGCAATATAGTGGACCGCAACGGAACCATTCTTGCCACTACCATTACCGTTCAGAACTGCTTTATCTCTCCTGCGGATATTCCTCTTAAGGATAAAGACGGCAACCCCACGGAAGAAACCAAAGAGCTTGTAATAAAAGAGCTTTCAAAAATATTGAACGTAGAGCAAAGCTTTATCCGTGAAAAAGCGGAAAAGGTAAACCGCAAATACGAAATGATAAAAAAAGAGCTTAACGCCGAAGAAGAAGCGGCGGTAAGAAAGCTTATTACCGATTACGGACTTACCAATATAGTTCATCTGGAGGAATCCACAAAGCGCTATTATCCTTACAGCGATCTGGCGTGCCACGTAATTGGCTTTACGGGCAGCACCAACAACGGTCTGCAGGGTCTGGAATACACTTATGATGAATTTCTGACCGGCGTGGACGGACGTGTTGTAAAGGCTACCGATGCAAACGGAAACGAGATCCCCTTTGATTACGAAAGCTATATAGACGCTATCGACGGCTACAACCTTGTAACTACCATAGATTGGTCGATACAGTCTATTCTTGAAAAATATCTTAAGCAGGCATACGAGGAAACCAAGCCTACCGGTACCGTTACGGGCATTATATGCGACGTAAATACCGGAGAAGTGCTGGCAATGTCAAACGCTCCCTCGTTCGACCTTAATAACTATTCCATTCTCACAGAGCCGTTTATGGAGCTTCTGGAGGAATTTGAAGCGCTGGAGGGCGTAACCGAAGAGCAGGTAAATGAATACAAAGCAGAGCTACGCTACAAAATGTGGTCCAACTTTGCGGTAAGCGCTACCTACGAGCCAGGTTCGACCTTTAAAATGATCACCGGCGCCATCGCTCTTGACGAAGGCTGTATAGACGAAGACGATACCTTTGAATGTCAGGGCAGATACGTTATTGCGGGCGTTCCTATCAAGTGCCACGTTTACGGCAAAAAGATACACGGAACACAGGTGTTTGCTCAGGCAATATACAATTCCTGCAACCCTGCCTTTATTCAGATAAGCCAGAAGATAGGCCCCGAAAGATTTGAAGAATATTTCGATCTGTTTGGATACAACGAAAAGATCTCTTCCGATTTTCTTGGCGAGGCTACCTCCATATTCTTCCCCTCTCTGGGTGTGGTAGACCTTGCCAACGCATCCTTCGGTCAGGGCTTTAAGGTTACTCCCATTCAGCATTTAAGAGCGCTTTGCACCATTGCCAACGGCGGATATCTTGTTACGCCTCATCTGGCAAAGCAGGTTACGGATACGGAAGGAAACGTAATAGAAAATATTGAATACGGTACGGCGCGTCAGGTGGTTTCTTCAAAGACCTGCGAAATTATAATGAACGCCCTTGTAAACTCCACCAAAAACGCATCCGTAAGCGGATACAACGTGGTTTCCAAAACCGGTACTTCCCAGAAGCTGGATACCGTGGATATAGAAGACGACTACGTGCTTTCCTGCGTTACCTTTGCTCCCGCAGAGGATCCCCAGATAGCCATTCTGGTTTTGGTGGATAACCCCACCGTAACCAACTCTACCGTATACGGTTCCTCCATCGCCGCGCCTATTGTTTCCAACGTTCTTTCAGAGGTGCTTCCTTATATGGGCATACTTCCCACCGAATCCGGCGCGGACGTTATGGTTACCGTTCAGGATTACCGCAGAAACGACGTTGATACCGCCACTTTCGCTATCGAGCAGTTGGGACTTAAGGTGTATATAAAGGGCAACGGAACTGAAGTTATAGATCAGATGCCTCGCGCCGGTCAGGAGCTTAACACCGAAAACGGTGTGGTCGTTCTTTATACCGAGGGAAGCAACACCAGCGAAATGATCATAATGCCGGATCTGAGCGGTATGTCCCCCTCCAAAGTGACGGATGCTTTGACAAATAAACACCTTAATATATCTGTAAGCGGTATATTTAACGATTCTTATACAAACTGCTACGTGTTCTCTCAAAGCGTACCCGCAGGCACCTTGGTTTCTCCCGGTACGGTTATAGAGATAGAATTCAGATACAACGAGGAAATAGAATAATTATGTCAGTTGATTTCCAAAGAATTATCCGCGTTACCGGAGGAAAAGCAGGCGAAGGTACGGATATGAACAGAGAGTTCGATCTGTTTACCACCGACAGCCGCGAAACTCCCGGTAACAATGCGCTGTTCGTAGCCTTTAAGGGTGAACGCAACGATGCCCACGATTATCTGGACAGCGTGCTTTCATCGGATAAATGCGGCGCTTTGATAGAAGACCAAAGGTTTTTAAAGGCGAATGCCGTTTTGGTGCCGTCATCCCGCAAGGCGCTTCAGCAGATCGCAAAGGATTACCGCGAAAACGATATCAGAGATACCGTGTGTATCGGTATAACGGGAAGCGTAGGCAAGACCACCGCCAAGGAAATGACGGTAAAATGCCTTTCCTCCGGCAAAACCGTGTCCTTTACCAAGGGTAACCGCAACAGTCAGGTAGGTTTGCCCCGCACCGTGCTTGAAGTGCCCGCGGGTACAGAAGCGGCGGTGTTTGAGATGGGTATGAGCCTCCCCGGCGAAATGGAGCGTATCGCAGTATGCGCCCAGCCGGATATAGTAATGGTAATAAATATCGGTACTTCCCATATAGAAGCCTTTGGAACAAGAGAAAAAATACGTGATGAAAAGCTTAATATCTTAAAGGGTATGCGGGAAGGCGGAAAGCTTATCGTAAACGGCGATGAGCCGTTGCTTGCTTGCCTGCCGAATGCCATAAAATGCGGTATTGACAACCCCCAAAACCAAGTGTATGCTTACAATATAGAGCAGGACGGCTTGGATACCGTCTTTGACGTTTGTCTGTTCGGAGAGCATTTTAATACCCGTATCGGCGCTATCGGCAGACATATGGTATACGATGCCTTGTTTGCATTTGCCGCAGGTCATTTTGCGGGACTCACCGTTGAACAGATGCGCTCTTCTCTGGAGGATTTTTCCACCGTGGGTGACAGACAGCGCATCGTGGAAACCGACGGTGTGCGTGTTATTGCGGATTGTTATAACGCCTCTCCCGAATCCGTATCCGCCGCCCTTGACGTATTAAAGGGCTTTGCGGGCAGAAAGATCGCCGTTTTGGGCGATATGCTTGAATTGGGAGAGCACAGCCCCGCTTTGCACGCAAAAACGGGGGAAAAGGCAAAAGAAACGGGTGTAGACCTGCTTGTATGCGTTGGCGAACAATCAAAAAATACGGCTTTATCCTTCGGTGCAAACGCTGTCTGCTTTGGGGCGGACGAAGGAGAAAAAGCCGCAGAATATATAAAGAATACGGTTTCCGCAGGAGATACCGTGCTGTTTAAGGGCAGCAGGGGAATGAAGCTGGAAACTATAATGAAGAAGGTTTTTAATATATGAATATGACCGTCTTGATGATACTCGGTGCCCTTATCGGCTTTGCCGTTACGGTGCTTTTGTGCAAAATTTTTATTCCCGTGCTCCGCAAGGTAAAATTGGGGCAAAAGATACTTGAAATAGGACCTTCCTGGCACAAGTGCAAGGAAGGCACACCCACAATGGGCGGTGTATTCTTTATTTCGGGAATAATTATTGCCGTGTGCGCACTCATCTTGCCTGATTGTATAAAAACAAATAACTGGGCGATAATGCTTCATCTTGGCTTTGCTTTGTTTAACGGACTTATCGGTCTTGTTGACGATTACGTTAAGCTGTTCAAAAAGAGAAACAAAGGGCTCACCGCAATCCAAAAGCTTATACTCCAGTTCGGCTCCGCAGGCGTATATCTGTTTGCCGTGGACAAACTCGTGGGCATAAATACGACGGTTTTCGGAATAAATTTAAGCTTTTTCTACTATATTATATTATTGGTGGCGATCGTTTATTTTGTAAACTGCTCCAATCTTACCGATGGTATCGACGGTCTGGAGGGAAGCATCTCTGCCGTTATATGTCTTGCTTTAATGCTTTTGGCTATCCGTCTTAAGGATACCTCTCTGGCAGTTATTTCCGCCACCTCAGTAGGCGCGCTGCTGGGTTATCTTATTTTTAATTTCCATCCTGCAAAGGTGTTTATGGGTGATACCGGTTCATTGTTCCTGGGCGGTCTTGCAACTGCGCTGTTGGTACATATCGGATCTCCTCTGCTCATAATACTGATGGGCTTCGTATGGCTCTTTGAAGGCGTTTCCGTAATGCTTCAGGTATTTTCCTTCAAGGTGTTTAAAAAGCGTATCTTCAAAATGACTCCCGTTCACCACCACTTTGAAATGTGCGGATGGAGCGAATTCACCATCGTAGGTGTATTTTCTCTCGTAACCGCTATCGGATGTGCAATAGCTTATTTCGTATACTTTATGTGAGGATATAAATGAATTCCAATCTTCCTGCCGTCAGTCAAAAACAAAATAGTTCCCTGCCGGCAGAAAGACCGGTAAAACGAAATATAGTCCGTATGATAGGGGAAGTAGACCGTCCCCTTATGCTTATTATCATTGCCCTTATGTGTATAGGTCTGGTTATGGTATTTTCCTCCAGCTATGCTCACGCAGATACCCGTTACGGCGATTCCTACCGTCTTATAAAATCCCAGCTCCGCGCCGCGCTTATCGGCTTGGCAACGATGCTTGCGGTAACAAGGCTGGATTACAGAATTATAAAAAAGTTCGGTGTTATCGCTTGTTTCGTTATCTATGGGCTTAATTACGCCGTTCCTTTTATCGGTACGGTGTTCAGCGGCGCAAAGCGTTGGATCCAGTTTGGCGGCTTTACAATGCAGCCTTCGGAGCTTTTAAAATTTGCCGTAATACTTGCGGCGGCTATATATATTTCGGATAACTACCATAAAATATCATCCGCAACCACCTTCAGAGCGCAGATGCGCACCCTGCTTCCCATGGCGGTCATAGCCTTGGCGGCGGCAGGCGCAACAATGTTCCAGAACCACTTTTCCGCAACCATAATTATGGCGTGTCTTGCCTTTGCGATGCTGCTTTTAAGCAATATCAAGCTCCGCTGGGTGCTTATCGCGCTGGTAGTCGCAGGCGTGGCTTTCGTGTTGCTGTTCACCGTATTCCGCGGGGTATTGGAAGAATTGGTTCCGCAGGTGTTTACCCGTCTTGAAGTATGGGAAGACCCCTTCAAGTATATGTCGGTAGCTTCCGGCGGTAAGGGATATCAGCCCGCCCAGTCCTTGTATGCCATCGCATCCGGCGGCTTCTGGGGTCTGGGTCTGGGTCAGAGCAACCAAAAGCTCGGTTATCTGCCCGAACCGTACAACGATTATATTTTCGCTATCCTTTGCGAAGAATTGGGACTTTTCGGCGCAATTCTCGTTATCGCTCTTTTCGCGGCGTTTATTATAAGAGGCTTTATCGTAGCCTCCCGCGCGCCGGATAGATTTTCACAGCTTTTAACTATGGGAATAGTTTCGCAGGTTGCTATTCAGGTAGCTTTGAACCTTGCGGTTGTAACAAACACTCTGCCCTCTACGGGTATCGGTCTGCCCTTCTTTTCTTACGGCGGTACCGCGTTAATAATTTTGCTTACCGAAATGGGAATAGTTCTTTCCGTTTCCCGTTATTCTTATGTAGAGAAAGGATAATCGAATATGAGAATAGTAATGTGCGGCGGCGGTACCGGCGGCCACGTCAATCCCGCCATATCCATTGCAGATACCATAAAAAAGCGTTATCCCGATGCGGAAATATCCTTTATCGGCACAGAAAAGGGTATAGAGCACGTTCTTGTGCCCAAGGCGGGATATGATATTTCCTTTGTGAAGGTGCGCGGATTTAAAAGATCCCTTTCTTTAAAAAATATAGATGCGGCTGTAAAAGCCGTTACTTCGGTAATGCGGGCAAAAAAACTGCTTAAGGAAGCCAAGCCGGATCTGGTTATCGGCACAGGCGGCTACGTTTCCTGGCCCACCGTAAAGGCGGCAAGTAAATTGGGTATTCCCACCCTTATTCACGAGCAAAACGCATTCCCCGGTATGACCACCAAAATGCTTTCGGGCTTTGCGGATAAGGTTTGCATTTCCTTTGAAGAAAGCAGAAAATTCTTTGATGAAAAAATAAGAGAAAAGCTCATCTTTACGGGCAACCCCGTAAAGCAGAGCGAGATTACCCGCGCAGACGCCCGCAAAGCTCTGGGACTTTCCGATGACAAGGTGTATATCCTTTCCTTCGGCGGTTCTTTGGGTGCAGAAAAGGTTAATCAGTATTGCTTTGATCTTATGGGCTGGGTTGAAAAACGCAAGGAGATATTCCATACCCACGCTATCGGCAAGGGCGGATATCAGAAGTATTCTGCCATCGCCGCGGAAAAAGGTTACGATAAAGCAGAGAATATAGAAATTCTGGAATACATATACGATATGCCGCTTCGTATGGCGGCGGCAGATATTCTTGTGTGCCGCGCGGGCGCCATAACTCTGGCAGAGCTTGCGTGTATGGAGAAGACCTCCATACTCATTCCTTCTCCCAACGTAACGGATGACCACCAGTATAAAAACGCGGCGGTTCTGGCAAACGCTTGCGCCGCAGTGGTTATGCGTGAAAGCGAGGTTACGGGTGAAAAGCTTATCGCGCAGGTAGAAGCTTTGGCATACGATAAAGAAAAACGGGAAGTGGTTCAGGCGAATATCCGCCGTTTTGCCCGTCCCGACGCGGTAAACGAGATCGTGGATGCCGCACTATCCCTTATAGGAAAATAATTTGATTTTAAAGGAGGTGGGACCGTGGAGCAGGTCAGATTCAAGCGCAAAACAGTAGATCTTGACGAAATGGAAAAACAACAAAGTAAAAAGCGGTTCCGCCGTAATTTCTTTTACGTATTTCTGTTTTTAACGGTTATTCTGGTGTTTCTGGGAACTGCGTTTTTCGTCTTTTTCCGTGTGAAGGAAATATCCGTAACCGGCAACAGTATGTATACGGACGAAGAGATAATCATAGCTTCGGGAATTGAAGAAAAGGTAAATATGTTTTCATTTTCGGGCAAAACCGTGGAGCAAAGCATAAAGGATTCCCTTCCTTACGTGGGAAGCGTTACCGTTAAAAGAGATCTTCCTTCCGGGATCGTTATAGAGATCGAGGAAGAAAAAACGGTAATGTATACGGTTTTGAACGGAGATTATTATCTCCTTTCCGATGAGCTTACCGTGCTTTCCGTAAGCAGTAAGATATCTTCTGTTCCGTCAGGCGCAATAAAGCTTATAACGGGCAGTGTAAACCGCTGTCTTGTGGGACAACCCCTTACCTTTATGGACGAGCGCACGAGGGATTCTATTTTGGAAATGTATTCCGTGCTTTCGGATAACGAAATGGAATATTATATCAGAGAGATCAATATCGCCAGCAGATTCGATATCAGTATGCAGTATACGGACAGGTTCGATATATATATCGGCGATATGGATAATTTTGAATTAAAGATACCTTTTCTGGCAAAAGTTATTGACGAACTGTATGAAGACGATAAAGGCAGTATAGATTTGTCATCTCATACCGAAGCAACCGTAGCTTTAGAGTGAAAAAAAGCAAAAAAAACGATATAAATTAAAAAAACCCCTTGCAATCTTGCAATTTATGTATTATTATATATATGTATAAAAATTTTAGTCGGACGGAGGAACTCTATTTTATGAGCAATGAATTTGAAACAACCGTTAATGTAATAAAAGTTGTAGGTGTAGGCGGCGGCGGCGGAAACGCTGTTAACCGTATGGTAGAAAATAAAATCAACGGCGTAGAATATATCGCTGTAAATACCGACCTTATGGTGCTCAACAAGTCTTTGGCACACAAGCGCATCAATATTGGTGAGCGTATCACCAAGGGTCAGGGCGCAGGCGCAAACCCCGAACTGGGTGAAAAGGCTGCAGACGAATCTATTGAAGCTATCACCGAAGCACTTCAGGGCGCAGATATGGTATTTATCACCGCAGGTATGGGCGGCGGTACCGGTACCGGCGCAGCTCCTATCGTTGCACGTATCGCAAAGCAGATGGGCATACTTACCGTATGTATCGTAACCAAGCCCTTTAATTTCGAGGGCAAGAAGAGAATGGCTCAGGCAGAAAGCGGTATCAAGCGTCTTGCCGAAGTTACAGACTCCCTTATCGTTATCCCCAACGAGCGTCTTAAGCTCCTTACCGATAAAAAGATCACCTTCCTCAATGCGTTCCACGAAGCAGACGATATCCTCCGCAAGGGCGTTCAGTCTATCTGCGAGCTGGTTACCCAGGAAGCAGAGATCAACGTTGACTTTGCAGACGTTTGCGCAGTTATGGCAAACGCAGGCCTCGCTCACATGGGCGTAGGTACCGCAAAGGGCAAGGACAAAGCAGAACAGGCTGCAAAGCTTGCTATGTCTTCTCCTCTGCTCGAGACCAACATCAGCGGCGCAAAGGGTATCGTTATCAACGTTACCGCTTCTCCCGATATCGGTCTGGAGGAAGTAGACTACGCTGTTGCTATGATCACCAACGAAGCAAATCCCGATGCTACCATCATCTTCGGTGCTGCATTTGATGAAACTCTTGAGGACGAAATGCGTATCACTCTTATCGCTACCGGTTTTGATTCCGTAAAGAAGACCGAAGCGGTTCGCCGTCCCGTTGTAAGCGCAGAAGCAAAGCCCGAAGTTAACGCCGCTCCCGAAAAGGAAGCAGAAGCAGGCAGCGAAGAGGATATTGATAACATCATTCAGATGATCAATAAGTCCCGCTCTGAATTCTAAAAATTGCGAGCTGTCTTATTAAGTCAGACCCAAAAACGCAAAAAGTAAATAAAAACAGGCGAGAAAGGTAAATGCTTTTCTCGCCGTTTGTTTTTTAAATTTTTTATTTTTCACCCAACCTTTTTTGTATATCGCTTATCTGTATTACGAAAGCGCTTTTAAAAGTAAAACCGAAAGGATGATATGAATGCTGTATACCGGTCTGAATGACGAAGAGCTGGTAATGCTTACCCTCGCAGGGGAGCAATCCGCATACGAAGCATTGGTTGCGCGGTATGAAAAACGCGTTATCTCTGCGGCGGAATCCGTAACCCACAGCCGCTATATGGCGGAGGATGCGGCGCAGGATGCATTCGTAACCGCTTGGATGAAGCTGAATATGCTCCGTGAGCCGTCAAAATACGGCGCGTGGGTGTGCCGTATTGCGGGAAACTGCGCAAAGAACACCGTGTCCCGCTTCAAAAGCTATATGAGCCTCGATATGCTTGAGGATATCGTTACAGACGAAAGACAAAGCGGTGATCCCGAAATGGCGTTCATATCCGAAGAAGAAAAAAGGCTTTTGCAGGATAGTGTAAGCGAACTGCCAAGCAAGGTAAAGGAGATAATAACCCTTCATTACTACGGCGGTCTGTCCGTGGCGGATATTGCATCCCGTCTTGGAATTTCCGAAGGCACGGTCAAGTGGCAGTTACACGATGGCAGAAAGCGCATAAGAAAGGAATTGAGTGCTATGAACGAACAGATAGACGATACCTTGGTACAGCGCGTAATGAAGAAGGTAAAGGAATTAAAGCTGTGGAAACTGAAAAACAGCAAGCAGGGCTTTGAAACAGTATACAAGGACGTGCTTGCGGAGGCAGAGAAGCTTCCCGAATCCGCAGATAAAGCTCACGCTCTTGCAGACGTGCTTATGATGGGCTGGTGGTGGCTCCCCGGCGAAAAGAACGATGCGTTGTTTGAACGCATATCAAAGCTTGCCGAAGAAGGCAAAAACGAAGACGTTATGGCGTTCGTCGTCGCTCAGCAGGACAGAAAGTGCTACGGCGAAAGCGTCAGAATTGAATTCGTAAAGGACGTGCAGATCCCCCGTCTTGAAAAGGCAGGCTTTAAAAAGGCATTGGCGCAGGAACTGCATTGGCTTGGACAGACCTATTGCTCCAAGGGCGAAGAAGAAAAGGGCAACGAGTGCTTTGAAAAAGCGAAAAAAGTACTTACTCCCTCCGACCTTTATTACGCATATACCATTGCCACCCAAAAAGCCCGTAAGGACGTAACGGAAAAATACAAGGACGTAAATTCCAGAAGATACGTTGCAACCGCAATGGCAGATGAGCTTCGCCCCGTAAACGGCGAACTGCGCTATTGGGGCGGAACCTGGCACAAGGACGGGTATTTGTATTCCGCATCCCGAAACGCGGATATGATCTTCCAGAACGCATCCTATTGCGACGGTCATTTTACCGCCAAGGGACTTAAAAAGGGTGAATTTATCACCGCTTCCGATGGAACGACCCTCACCTTCGGCGGTGACGGAATTTCCCTTTCCACCCCCTGCGGAGAGTTTGAAAACTGCTCCCTCTGGATAACCCGCCACGAAAATATCACTTACAGCACCTACTATAAAGACGGCGTCGGTATCGTCAAGCAGGTGAAAAAGGACAGTCTTGTTACCGAAACGAGAACCTTGAAAAACTACCGCGTATTCGGCGGAAAAGGACTTTTACCCTTTGCGGCGGGGAACACGTGGGAATACGATGCGGGCTATGACGGCGATATTATGAGCCATAGCTGTGTGTTCACCGTTTGCCACGCGGATAAGGATAATATAATAATTTCCGGCAATAACGAAACCCACCGACATAAATACGATGAAAACTCCTGGCTGGATATGATACAGCAGATACGAAGTGAATATTGGGTTGAAAGCGAAGACGGAACGCATAATATACAAGACGTTTCTCGCGCAGTAAAGCGGGCAGAACTTCTGGCAAAAACTCCTATGGAAAAAGCCCACACCAAGGCGGCTTGCTCGGTTGTAAGAAGAATTCTTGAAACAGACCCTTCCTTTAATCCCAATTACACCGCTATGGGACATTGGAACTTCTTTGAACGGAACGTTATTACCGTTTGCGATACCAAAGCGGTTATGACAGACGATTTCCGCTGGTCCTTCGAATGGAAAAGAGACCCTTCGGAAGCGCTTACCTGCAACGATATCTACGGCATATTCCACGATGCGTTGGGGTATTTGTGGTCGGATGAGCTTGTTTCGGGCGCGTCCTTCGAGCATACCCATCTTCTGTGGGAAGAAATGCCCATAAAAACTATGGTAAACTGCGAAGCGGTAGACGAGGTTACCGTAAAAGCGGGCAACTTTAAGGATTGCCTTAAAATAACGCTGGATATTTCCGAATATCCTTCAGGTTTTGAATACCGCGGCGGCAAAAAGGAATATTATTTTGCAAAGGGTATCGGTATTATAAAAACCGTGAACTATTTTTATAAAGGCGCGGTTACCGCCGTCTACGAATTGGAGTCGTTCACGGGCGAGGGAGAAGGATATATGCCCCTTGTTGACGGCGCATCCCGCTTTTACGTGGGCGTAAACCTTACGGACGGTGACGTATGCGGTGAAAACTGCTATTTCGTCAAGGACGAGGATGGCAACACCGTCTTGTTTGAAGACCGTATAGGCGTGCGTAAAAAACTCGAACCTATCAGCGATTACAGCTCCATCCACGGCGAAAATATCGAAGAAGAACTGTGGGAAGCGGGCAAGCACGAAGAAAGCAGATTGAAGCACGATATAAACAATTTCCACCTGCTTTGCCATTTTCTCGGCAGGTCGGGCAGATATTGGAACGCTCCCGAAAAGGCTGTGGCGTGGAACAAATACCGTTTAAAGATAATGGAAGACCTTAACGGCAACGGCGAGGTGCCCTCCGCGTGGCTTGGCTTATACGCCGCCACACAGCTCAGAACGGGCTGCGCACTTTGCGGTCTTGGCAGGCCGGAGGAGGCAAAGCCGTATCTGGAAAAATCCCTTCAAAGCTTTATAAAATGGGAAGCTATCTCCAAGGATACTCCTATGGAGGTAGGCGATCCCTTTGTTTACGGCGGAATAAAGCTTATTAAGGGCACTAACCTTTTGCTGCTTCCCAACGGAGAGTATGACCGCGTGAGCAGAGATTACCCTTATCTGTTCCGCGACCGTATGGGACTTTTGGTCCACGCGGTGACTGCTCCCCACGGCTGGGAATGGTTCGATGGCGTGCGGAGTGATGCATGGTTTGTGGAATTTGCCGAAAAGGTAAAAGCCGCATCAAATAATTGATCACCCATATAATAACAAAAAACCTCGGTCAAACCGAGGTTTTTTTATGGTGATTTTTTACTTTGCGCTGTTTTTCAATTCTCTTTCAAGCCAGATTGTGCCGATCTCGAATGCATCGAAAAAGCTCTTTTTCTCGCACTGCTTAACTACCTTCTGGGCGAAGGATACGTTTTCGTCGGTATCCTGAATCTGAACGAGAACACGGGTGGCAACTTCAAGGTCGCCGTCCTTTTTGGTTTCAAGTATATTCATAAACAGAATATATTTATCATCGGGGTAGCCGTAAAACAGGAATCTGTCCTGTCTTACCAAAGGCTTACCCTTATACATAAGAGTATTTACGTCTGCCATTTTTAGTTACCTCTCTTGGGGGAGGATTTAAGATAGCTTTGAACAAGTATCTTTAAAAGCTCGTCCCTGTCGATCTTGGTTATAATCGTTCTTGCGTTGTTGTGGTTGGTGATATAGGTGGGGTCTCCGGAAAGGATGTAACCTACTATCTGGTTAATGGGATTATAGCCCTTTTCGGTAAGAGAATTATATACCGATTGCAGAGCAAGGCGTATTTCAAGTTCCTTTTGTTCCTGAATGGAAAAAGGCACTGTTTTTGTTGAATTTTCTCTCATCTGTATACCCTCCGTTGTTTTATTATCTGTTAACTTAATTATACATTACCCAAAACCATATTTCAAGGGGAAATATGGTTTTGAGTAGAATTTGTTTTGCGGTGATTCTACGCTCTTAAAACTATACCGTACTCTGCTTCAAGCTTTTTAAGCAGTTTGTTTATTGCGTTGTCCGCTTCGGTATCGGAAAGTGTTCTGTCGGAAGCACGGAGCGTGAGTCTGAACGCAACGCTCTTCTTTCCTTCGGGAACGCCCTTGCCTTTATAAAGGTCAAAAGCAACGATATTTTCAAGGGATTTACCGCAATATTTCTTTGCCGCCGCATAAACGGTAGCGGCTGTCTGGCTATCGTCCATAAGCAGAGCAATATCACGCTCCATAGCGGGATATACAGCCAAAGGCTTGTAATCCTTCTTGCCGCTTGTGGTAGCGAGTGCCGCAGGCACGTTAATTTCCGCTGCGTAAACGGGTACGTCGATATCGAAATTCTCTGCCACGGTGGGGTGTATCTGACCCAGCACACCGATAACTACGCCTGCCTTGGAGATGACTGCGCATCTGCCGGGGTGGTAAGAGGGGTTGTTTTCCTCTGCTTCGATAACGTAATCGCGGATGTTCAGCTTATCCAAAAGACCTTCTACGTATCCCTTAAGATCGTAAAAATCTTCGGAAGAATCAAAGAACGCCATGGTAAGCACCTTGTGTTCCTTGGACATTTCCGTTTCATCGGGGAAGTAAACACAAGCGTTTTCAAACAAATGACAGCTTGAAGCACGCATGTTTTTGTTAAGGGCAACAACCTCAAGCATAGAGGGAAGTGCGGTAGTTCGCATTACGGAAGTATCGTCGCCCAGAGGGTTAATAAGCTTAATGTTGTTCCTGCAAACGCTGTCCTCGGGAAGATTTATCATATCATACCACTTGGGAGATATAAAGGAATAGGTATAGACCTCGTTGAATCCGTATGCGGTCATGGTGGAAAGCATATTGGAAACAAACTTTTGCTCTTCGGTGTATTTGCCTTCTTTTGCTTCGGATCTGAAAAGGGTGGGAGTTATGTTTGTGTATCCGTAAAGACGGGCAACCTCTTCTGCGATATCTGCGGTGGTAACCACGTCGCTTCTGTAGGGAGAAACGATAAGATTTCCCTTGCCGTCTGCAATAAGATCAAGAGGTGCAAGCAGCTCGCTCTGCTTTTCAAAAGAAAGGTCGGTGCCAAGGAGTGCGTTTACTCTCTGCCAATCAAAGGGGATAACGGTAGGCTCTATATTTACGTTGCAAACGTCTATCATACCGTCAACAACTTCGCCGCAGCCGAGGAGCTGAACAAGCTCGCAAGCTCTTTCAAGGGCGGGAACGGTGTTAACGGGGGGAAGTCCTTTTTCAAACTTTGCGCTGGATTCGGTGCGCAGGTTAACTGCACGGGAGGTAAGGCGGATATTCATTCTTGCAAAGTTTGCGGATTCAAATACCACGGTGTTGGTGGTATCAAGAATTTCGCTGTTTTCGCCGCCCATAATACCTGCAAGCGCTACGGGCTTTTCACCGTCTGCAATGCAAAGCATTTCGGTATTAAGCTCGTGTACGTTACCGTCAAGAGTGGTGATCTTTTCACCTGCTTTTGCGTTTCTTACAATAATTTCCTTGGAGGAAATGTAGTTGTAATCAAAAGCGTGCATAGGCTGACCGTACTCAAGCATTACGTAGTTGGTAATATCAACTATATTGTTTATGGGGCGTACGCCTGCGCTTCTCAGCTTGGCTCTGAGCCACAGAGGAGAAGGTGCGATCTTTACGTTCTTAATAACCTTTGCGGAATATCTGGGGCAAAGCTCGGCGTTTTCAACCTTAACGGAGATATAGTTGGAAATATCGTCTCCGTCATTTGCGGGCTTTACAACAGGCTTGTTTATGCGGAGATCAGTACCGAAGGATGCGGCAACTTCTCTTGCAATTCCAAGATAAGAAAGGCAATCGGGACGGTTAAAGGTAAGCTCGAACTCCATAAGAGTATCGTTGAGCATGCAAACGTCACGGATATCGTCGCCGGGCTTGCAGTCTTCTTTAAGGATAAATATACCGTCTTCAACAGCATAAGGGAAATCGTTTACCGTAAGTCCAAGCTCGCCCAGAGAGCACAGCATACCTTGGGAAACTACGCCTCTCAGCTTGCCGTTTTTAATAACCTTTCCGCCGGGGAGATGAGCTCCGTCAAGGCAGGCGGGAACCAGATCGCCCACAGAAACGTTCTGTGCGCCGGTAACTATCTGTACGTTTTCTTCCTTGCCTACGTCTACCTGACATATCCACAGATGGTCGCTGTCGGGATGGCGTTCCATGGCCATAACCTTACCAACAACCACGTTGGTAATATCCTCGCCCAGAATTTCATATCCTTCAACCTTGGTGCCGGTGTAGGTAAGCACTTCTGCAAATTCTCTGGGAGTGCAGCCAATATCTACGTATTCTTTAAGCCAATTAAGGGGTGTTTTCATTATACTGCTCTCCTTTCATTAAAACTGTCCGAGGAAACGGATATCGTTTTCATAAAGATGACGCATATCGTCAATGCCGTAGCTGGTCATAACAACACGCTCAATACCCATACCGAAAGCAAGACCGCTGTAAACTTCGGGGTCAATACCGCCTGCTTTAAGTACGTTGGGGTGTACCAGACCTGCGCCCAAAAGCTCTATCCAGCCTTCGCCCTTGCACAGACGGCATCCCTTGCCGCCGCACACGAAGCAGGAAACGTCAACCTCTGCGCTGGGTTCGGTAAAGGGGAAGTTGTGGGGACGGAAGCGGGTTTTTGTATCGCTGCCGAACATTTCCTTTGCCCACAGCTCCAAAAGGCCCTTAAGGTCGCCAAGGGTTATGTTTTTATCTATAACCAATCCCTCAAGCTGATGGAACATAGGGGAGTGGGTGGCGTCAACCTCATCGCAACGGTAAACTCTGCCGGGAGAGATTATTCTTATAGGGGGAGTCATAGTCTTCATCGCACGGATCTGTACGGGAGAAGTCTGGGTGCGAAGCAGGGTGGTGTCGTTGATATAGAAAGTATCCTGAAAATCTCTGGAGGGGTGGTCTGCAGGTGCGTTAAGTGCATCAAAATTGTTGTATGCGCTTTCAACCTCGGGACCTTCAACGATATCGAATCCCAATCCCACAAAGATCTCCTTCATACGGTTTTCAACCTGAGTAATGGGGTGAAGCTTGCCGATAGTCTTTACCTTTGCGGGCATAGTAACGTCAAGCTTTTCTTTAACAAGAGCGTTTTTAAGTTCTTCGGAAGCAAGGGACGCGCCCTTTTCCTCAAGAAACGCTTCTATGTTTGCTCTTACTGTATTGGCGTAAGCGCCGATAACCGGTCTTTCTTCGGGTGTAAGTGCGCCCATTCCGCGGAGTATTGCGGTAAGTGCACCTTTTTTGCCAAGATATTTAATTCTTACCGTTTCCAACGAAGCTTTGTCGGAAGCGGAAGCTATCTCCTGCGCGGCGGCAACAGAGATATTATCAAGTTGTGCTTTCATTTATGTTATTCCTCCGTAAAACTTACTGTTTTGCTATGTATTCGGATATTATTGCGGCTTTTTCCGCGGCGTATGCGGCGTTCAGATCGAATAACTTTTCGTCTGCCGCAAAATCGCTTACGGAACGTATTATAATAAAGGGAACCTTGTTGTTAAAGCATACGTGGGCGATAGCCGCGCCTTCCATTTCAGTGCAGAGCGCATCGGGATATTCCGCAAAAATATCTTCTCTTTGCGCTTCTGTGGAAACGAAGCAATCTCCCGTAACTACCGTGCCCACACGGTGGGGAATATTGTTTTCCGCGCAGGCGGTAAGAGCGGTGCTTACCATACTGCTGTCGGAATGAATATACTTATCCCCAAACATATCAACTACAATGGATACGGGCTTGAAATCGTGGTACGCCGCCTTTTCGGCTATAATGATATCGCCGATATTAAGTCCCTCTGCCAATCCTCCCGCCGTGCCGGTGTTGATGATACGGTTGGGAGAATACTTATCTATAAGACGCTGGGTAAGAGAAGCGGCGTTTACCTTGCCAATACCGCATTGGCATATTATCACGGTATCATCACCGTTTTCGGCAACAAAAATGCCGTTTTCGGTTTCTTTTGCGCCAAAGGTTTTGCAAAGCGTTTCCACTTCTATCTTCATTGCGCCGATAATTGCTGTGGTCATATTCTTACTCCAGATAATCCTTCAATTTTTTGCTTCTGCTGGGATGGCGGAGCTTGCGGAGCGCCTTTGCTTCTATCTGACGAATACGCTCACGGGTAATATCGAATACCTTACCAACCTCTTCAAGAGTACGGGGTCTGCCGTCCTCAAGTCCGAAACGGAGCTTAAGTACGCTTTCCTCACGGGGAGTAAGGGTTTTGAGCACCTCTATAAGCTGTTCGCGGAGCATCATAGAGTTTGCCGCTTCGGAGGGGGCGGGAGTCTTATCGTCTGCAATAAAATCACCCAGATGGCTGTCCTCTTCTTCGCCGATAGGCATTTCAAGGGAAACGGGCTCTTGCGCAATCTTAAGTATTTCACGCACCTTTTCTGCGGGGATCTTCATTTCTTCCGCAATTTCTTCGTCGGTAGGATCTCTTCCCAGTTCCTGCAAAAGCTGTCTGGAAACGCGAAGCACCTTGTTGATGGTTTCTACCATGTGAACGGGAACGCGAATGGTTCTTGCCTGATCCGCAATAGCTCTGGTTATAGCCTGTCTTATCCACCAGGTAGCATAGGTAGAAAACTTAAATCCCTTGCCGTAATCGAACTTTTCAACAGCTTTCATAAGACCGAGGTTACCTTCCTGAATAAGATCAAGGAAGAACATGCCGCGGTTTACGTATCTCTTTGCAATACTTACAACCAGACGAAGGTTAGCTTCAACAAGCTGCTGTTTTGCAACGGTATCGCCGTTTACCATACGCTCTGCCAGCTCGTGCTCCTTTTCGGGAGTGAGCAGGGGAACCTTACCGATATCCTTAAGATACATTCTTACGGGGTCATCCACCGCTACGCCTTCTTGGGCAAGCAGTACTTCAACCTCTTCGGGGTTATCGTCGATAGTGTCTTCAAAATCCTCATCGGGAAGCTCGAAAACAGAGGCGTCTATATCGTGGGTAACTTCAATTCCGCTGGATTCCAACGCATCAAACGTTTTTTCAAGTGCTTCCATGGAAGAATCGGTATCGTCCAATGCTTCCATAACTTCTGCGGCGGTAATACTTCCTTTTGCTTTCGCTTTTTCAATAAGTTCAGCCGCGATTTGCTTTTGGGTTTTCTCCATTTATATTTCCTCCTTGCGGTTTGCTTTAATTCCTTTAATGTATTCGTCCAGTGCCGAAACGGGGTCGGCTTCTATTTTTTTATCGTATTCCCGCTTTTTGCTTTCAGTTTTCAAAACTTCTATCAAAGCGTCCAGCGTGGACTGACCATTATCTGTAAACTGTGCTCGTTGGGCTATCATACGGGATACTGCGCCCAACTGCTGGGGGTCAAGTGTTCCGTTCTTGGAAAGCACCGCTTCCTTGCCTTCGTTAAACTCGGGCAAAAACAGTTCGAATATCTTTTTGCCGAAAGCGGTAACGAAATCCTCTGCTTTTAGCTTTTGAACGGCTTTTTGGGTTAGGTCGGGACGGGAAAGCAATATTCCCAGTATCTTTTCCTCTGTTGCCGCGGCGGCGGAAAACCGTATTTTATCGGTATTCACCCTGTCGCCATAGCCCATGGAGTTTCGTATTTCCTGCTCCTGAGTTTCTTTTTTTGCCTTTCTTTCGCTTGCTTTCGCTTTTCTGTTTGCGTCCTCCAAAAGGGATTTTTTTGAAATATCCATTTTTTCGGAAGCCCGTCCTGCGTAAACGTCCCGCTGGACCTCGGGCCAAAGGGTGGAAAGGAAGGTTGTCATTTCGTCTGCGGCGTGTAATTTTTGGTCGGGCAGGGTTATATCGTAACGGGAAAGGATCTCGTCTATCTTATAATCCACCTGACCGCTGGAGCCTTTCAGCTTTTGTCTGAATGCTTCTGCGCCGTGGGCTTTAATATATTCATCGGGGTCTTTTTCGTTTGCACCCAGATCAATTATTTTTGTGGAAACTCCCACTTGGTTAAGCAGGTCAATACCCTTCATAGTGGCTCTTCTGCCTGCTTTATCAATATCGTATGCCAGATATACCGTTTTTGCGTAACGGGCAATTATTCTTGCGTGTTCAGCAGTTATTGCGGTGCCTAAAGTGGCAATTGCGTTGCCGAATCCCGCTTGGTGCATAGCAATGGCGTCCGGCGAGCCTTCGCAAAGAATAAGCGTGCCGTCATCGGTATTTTTGGCGATATTTAACCCGAACAGCACCCTGCTTTTTTTGAATATTGGCGTATCCGAGGTGTTAACGTATTTTCGCTCGTCCTCTTCGTTGAGCCGCCTTCCCGAAAATGCCACCACTTCTCCCGTTACGTCAAAGATGGGGAACATTATACGGTTACGGAAAATATCAAAGGGGTTGCCTTTTTTGCTTATTCCGCAAAGGAAAGCGGTTTTAATCTCTTCCACCGTGTAGCCTTCGCTTAACAGCTTTTTGGTAAGGGAGTCCCAGCTGTCGGGCGCATAGCCTATACCGAATCTGCGCAGGGTGGTGGGAGAAAATTTGCGTTTTTCAAGCAGATACTGTCTTGCTTTTTCCCCTTGGGGAGAATTGAGCGCCGCCACAAAAAATCTTGCTGCGGTTTTGGTCACCCCGTAAATTCTGTCACGGTTTACGGTTTGCCTTTCTGCCCTGCCGTTTTCCTCTTCCTCTATGGGGATTCCGGAAAGCTTTGCAAGATATTCCACGGCGTCTCTGTAATCCAGATTTTCCGCCCGCATTATGAAGCTTATAACGTCTCCTCCCGCGCCGCAGCCAAAGCAATAAAAGCTTCTTGTTGCGGGGAACACGGTAAATGAGGGGGATTTTTCGTTGTGGAACGGGCACAGACCGACCACGTTGCTTCCCGCCCGTTTAAGGGTAAGATATCTGCTTATTATCTCTTCGATTCCGTTGCGGTTTTTAACTTCTTCTATAAACGCTTGGGAAAAAGCCACGGTCCGTACCTCCTTTTTGTTTGTTTTGGGTATATTATTTATATTGCCATACTTTAGGTATGAAAAGCTCTTCGTATTTTGTAAGGGCGTATCTGTCCGTCATGCAGGCGATATAATCGCATACAACGCGGTCGATACCGTCTTCATCTATAAACTTGGAATATTCTGCGGGGAGTTTGTCCACGTTCTTTTTGTAGTAATCGTAAAGATGCTGTATCATCTCAACGACCTTGCCGTCTTCGCTTTTTGCCTTGCTGTTGCGGTAAACACGGCTGAACATAAACTCTCTCAATTCCATTGTAGCCTCTCCGCAAGGCTCGGTAAAACCTATATCGTTTTCTATTCCGTGAGCGACCACTGAGCGTATCATCGTGTCTATTCTCTTGCTGTGGGTCTCTCCCAGAACGTCGGTAAGATGCTTGGGGATATCCTCTTTGTTAAGTATTCCCGCGCGGATCGCATCGTCAATATCGTGGTTGATATATGCGATTCGGTCGGCATATTTTATTATCTGTCCTTCCAATGTCTTCGCTTTAAGCTTGCCCGTGTGGTTGACGATTGCATCTCTTACCTCCATGGTAAGATTAAGATTTTCCAGCTTGTCTGCAACACGCAAAGACTGCTCGTTGTGCTTAAATCCGTGGGGGCAAATTTCGTCAAGGGCTCTTTCTCCCGAATGACCGAAGGGGGTGTGTCCCAGATCGTGGCCCAAAGCCGCCGCTTCCGTAAGGTCTTCGTTAAGATACAGATATCTTGCAATGGCGCGGGCTATCTGTGCGACCTCAAGAGTGTGGGTAAGACGGGTGCGGTAATGGTCACCTTCGGGTGCAAGAAACACCTGCATTTTGTGCATAAGCCTGCGGAAGGATTTACAGTGTATTATTCTGTCCCTGTCCCGCATAAAGGCGGTACGCATATCGTCATCTCTGCAGGGGTAAAGTCTTCCCGCCGTGTTTTCGGAAAAGAAGGCTTTTTCGCACAGCATCTTTTTTTCAAGCTCAAAAACATCTTTTTTCACACTTTACACTCCTTTTGGCAAAATGGGGTGTGTTTCGTCATAAAAAATCAGACACGTACAATTATACGCAGTTAAAAACAAAAATCCTTTATTTTTATTAAATTTTTTTAAAATAAATATATTTTTTGTAAATAAGTATATTTCATCAAGGTAAAAGACGTGTTTTTTATATTAAATTTTGTTGCAAAATACGGTTATATATGGTATAATATACTGATTAAGAATGGAGTGGTATGCTTGTTTGGTTACATACGCCCCGATATGGGCGAGCTTAAAACAAAACACGTAGGTCTATACCGTTCCGTTTATTGCGGTATCTGCCGTTGCAGCGGCAAGCATATATCTGTTTTTTCAAGATTTTTGCTTAATTACGATTTCGTTTTTTTAGCCGTGGTAAGACTTGCTCTTACCGGGGAAAAATACGTTATAAAGCCTCGACGCTGTATGGCGAATTTTAAAAAACGGGGCGTAATGGAGCCTAACGAAGCACTTAAATTCACCTCTGCCGCTTTCGGCTCTCTAGCATATTTTAAAGCGCTGGATGATATTTACGATGAAAAAGGCTTTAAAAGATTTTATACCCGTGCTTTTCTTCCCTTTTTTCGCAGAATGGCAAAAAAAGCGGAAAAAATGTACCCCGGCATAGGCGATACGGTAAAGGAGCCTCTTGAAAGGCTTTCCAAGCTGGAAAAAGAAAAGTGCGCCGTGCCCGATGAAGCGGCGGATTGCTTTGCCGTGCTCACCGCGAATATTGCATCCTTCGGTATGGAAGGAGCCACCGCACGGGTGGCAAAGGATATTGGCTACCATATCGGCAGATTCGTTTATCTTGCAGACGCTTTGGACGATAGATATAAAGACCAAAAAACACAAAGCTATAACCCTTTGAACCTCTCCTTCGGCGGGACGGAGGGTGTGGACCAAAATATATCCTTTTTGCGCCGTACTTTGCTTGACAGCGGTGCCGCTATTTCCAGAAGCTACGCTCTTGCCGACGGAAATTCTTTCGATGGCATAATATACAATATTGCCGGCTACGGAATTGAAGCAGCGGCAGAAAAGGTTATTAACAAGGAGAACAGTAAATGAGAGACCCTTATCAGGTATTGGGCGTTAATCCTAATGCGACGGATGACGAGGTAAAAAAGGCATACCGTGAGCTTGCCAAAAAATATCATCCCGATACTTACGTCGGAAATCCTCTTGCGGATCTTGCGGCGGAAAAAATGAAAGAAATAAACGAAGCCTACGATACCATAACCAAACAGCGCGCTTCGGGAAACAGAGGGGGCGGCAGTAACGGTTATTCCGGTTCGAACACTTACACTTCCAATTCCTCGGGCGGTACTCTTTACCGTGTGCGTGAGCTTTTGTCCGCAAACCGCGTTACGGAGGCGGAAACCATACTTTCCCGTATTCCCAATACCGAAAGAAACGCAGAATGGTATTTCCTTATGGGCCACGTTATGGCACGCAAAAACTGGCTGGGAGAAGCCCGCAAGTATTTTGAGCAAGCCTGCAGAATGGATCCGTATAACGCAGAATACAGAAATACCCTTAACAATATGGCGTCCCATTCCGCGGCAGGGGGATATAACACCTCTGCAAGCAATGACGATTGCGGCGGATGCGATCTGTGCACGGGGCTTCTGTGCGCCAACCTTCTTTGTAATTGCTGCCGATGAAAAATAAGATCTTAAAGATATCCGTACTTTCCCTGCTTTGCGCTCTTTCCGTGGTGCTTATGCTTTTGGGATGCGTAATACAATCCCTCGATCTTTCCGCGGCGGTCATTGCGGGAATTGCGGTGGTGATCGCCGTTATAGAATACGGCGTGGGATGGTCTGTAATGCTTTACGCCGCCACATCGGTGCTTGCGTTCGTTTTGCTTCCCGTAAAAACTCCCGCGCTGTTTTACCTTCTTATCGGCGGAATATACCCCATTATAAAAGCGCTTTTGGAGCGGATTAAAAACAAATGGCTCGTGTGGGCGGTAAAGATCATCGGCTTTAATCTTTTTTATACCGCTCTCATAGCAGCGGGGAATTACCTGCTTAATATCGAAGACCCAATATTTTCATTTAATATTTTCGTTTACGTGCTGGGTAACGTGACCTTCGCGGTATACGATATAGCCTTCACACGGCTTATCACTTTGTACGTAACTCGAATTCGGAGGAAATTAAAATGATAAAAAGTATGTCCGGCTACGGAAGACAAAAATCCCTTGTGGGCGGAAAGAACATCACCTTTGAGATAAAATCCGTCAACAACCGCTTTGCGGATATTTCCGTAAGAATGCCCCGTCAGTATCTGCCTTTGGAGGGCAACGTAAAGGAGCTTTGCGCAAAATACGTTACCCGCGGTAAGATAGATCTTTATCTCACCGTAGAGAATATCGATGGCGATCCCGTTTCCCTTACTCTTAACAAGGAGTTTGTGGAGGGATATCTTAAACTGCTTGAGCAGATCAAAACCGAATATTCCGTTCCGGGAGAGATTACCCTTTCCATGCTTTCCGGCAAATCGGATATTATGACAGTTACCCGTGCCGATGAGGATGCGGAGCAGATGTGGAAGGAAATAGAGCCTATCTGCCGCGGCGCCTTTGAGCAGTATAACTCTATGCGTGAATCCGAGGGCGGCAGATTAAAGGAAAAACTGATTACTTATCTTGAAACCGTAGAAAGCCTCCGCAACGAGGTAGCGGCGCTTGCACCTGTGGCGTTAAAGAAAAATCTTGAGAAAATGCGCGGCCGTATAAACGACCTTCTGGCAGGCGTTCCCGTAAACGAGGATAGATTGCTTACCGAATGTGCCGTGTTTACCGATAAGACCGACGTTACGGAAGAGCTTGTCCGCCTTCAGTCCCATTGCACCGAATTCAGACAGACTCTGGAATCCGACGGTCCCGTAGGCAAAAAGCTTGAATATATCGTGCCCGAAATGCTCAGAGAAACCAATACTCTCGGCTCCAAGTGCAACGATTACGAAATATCCCGCCGTGTTGTGGCGATCAAGACCGAGATCGAAAAACTGCGTGAGCAGGTAGCAAATCTTGAGTGAGGTAAGGCAAATGGAATTTGTAGATATCGGCTTCGGCAACCGTGTTAACACCCGCCGTATCGTGTCTGTTCTCAGTCCGGACAGCCTGCCTATCCGCCGTCTTGTGCAGGATTCCAAAAACGCAGGCAGAGTTATTGATTGCAGCTGCGGTAAAAAGACAAGATCTGTTATTATTACCGACAGCGAGCACGTTATCCTTTCCTCCGAGGAAGTGGACGTTATTTCCGGGAGGCTGTAATGGATAAACAAAGAGGAACCCTTTTGGTGGTATCCGGCCCCGCGGGAAGCGGCAAGGGCACGGTGCTTGGGATTTTGCTTCAAAATGCCGAAAAATACGTGTATTCCGTTTCAGCAACCACCCGTTCACCCAGACCGGGAGAGGTTGACGGCAAGCATTATTTCTTTTTAACCAAGGAAAAATTTTTGTCTTTGGTTGCATCCGACAGCTTTTTGGAGCACGCGGAATACGTGGGTAACTGTTACGGAACCCTGCGTTCCTTTGTGGAAGAAAAGCTTGATGAAGGCAAAAACGTCATTCTGGAGATAGAGGTTCAGGGGGCTTTGCAGATAAGAGAAAAAATGCCCGAAGCTATGCTTATCTTCCTGTGCCCTCCCGATTACGCTACTCTTGAAAGCAGACTGCGCGGCAGAGGCACGGAAACCGACGAGGTAATTAAAAAGCGTCTTGCCACCGCCCTTGAGGAAATACAGATAGCCGCAGGGTATGATTATCTTGTGGTAAACGAGGACGGCAGATCTGCTGATTGCGCCGCCCAAATAGACGGAATAGTTAATACCCGTCCCGAAAAGAACAAAGAAAATATTTTAAGTTTTATAAAAAATTTTACTGAATAAAGGTGTTAAAATGATCTATCCTACAATCAAAGAAATCACAAAAGAAAAATACAACCGTTATACTCTGGTTATCGCCACCGCAAAATCCGCACGCCATATAACCGATCAGGCTGTAAAGGCGGCAGAAAAGGCGGCAGAAAGCGCAGACAGCAAGGATTCCAAGACAAACGTTGAATTCCTCGGCGAAAAGGCTGTTACTCTGGCTGTAGATAAGCTTCTCACCGGCGAATACAAAGTAGTTTCCGCAGAAAACGAATAAAATGGACGGAAAGCTGTACTGTTCGGTCAGGATCACCGATATCGCATATTCCGCAGACAAAGGGTATGCCTATCTGGTTCCTCCCTCAATGCGGGATACCATGCACAAAGGGAGTATTGTCCTTGTGCCCTTCGGTCACGGCAACCGTTTGCGTAAGGGAATTGTTACGGGATTTTCCGATTATTGCGAATATCCCGGCATAAAGCCCGTGTCCGATATTTTAGAGGATTACGGTCTTGTGTCCGAAGAGGCCGTGGATATGTGTCTGTTTATGGCAGAGCGGTGCTTTTGTACCGTGGGTGCCGCATTAAAGGCAATACTTCCTCCGGGTATGGAATCCACCGTGGAATATATGTATTCCTGCGGTGAAGCGGATGAAGATTCCCTTAACCCCAAAGCTCAGGTGCTTTTCCGCGCTCTTAAAGAAAAAAGTATGGCGGAAAGCGAAATATTATCCTCCTTCGGTGAGGAGGCAAAAAGCCTTCTTTCCGCTATGGTAAAAAGCAGAGCTTTAAAAAGAGAGCCTATAACCGTAGAAAATATAAACGAAAAAAATCTTTCTTACGTCCGTCTTATCGTGGATACGGAAACGGCGTACGAATCCGCAAAAACGGAAAAACAGGTGGCTCTTGTAGACGCTTTGTCGCTGGAGGGGGAAATATCGGTTACGGAGCTTGAAAAATATTTTTCCGTTTCCCGTTCCGTCGTAAACGCCATGTGCAAAAAGCAGGTGTGCGAGGTTTACGAGCGTAGGATCGTCCGTGATCCCGTTTTGTCCGAAAACCAAAGAGAAAAAAAGGAAACCCATCTTACCGATGAGCAAAAAAATGCGGTGGATTCGGTAGAAGAACTGCTTTTATCCGGCGAGCCCAAAGCGGCGCTTCTTTACGGAGTTACGGGAAGCGGTAAAACGAGAGTTATTATCGAATCGGTAAAAAAGACTCTTGCTCTGGGCAAGTCCGCTATCGTGCTTATTCCCGAAATAGGTCTTACCTCCGAAGCGGTGGCAATATATTCCGCCGAATTCGGCACCGAGCTGGCGGTGGTTCATTCCATGCTCAGTATCGGTGAGCGTATAGACACCGCCAGAGCTGTTGCAAGCGGCGAAAAAAGGGTGGTTATCGGTACGCGGAGCGCAATATTTTCTCCCGTGAAGGACCTTGGGCTTATCGTTATGGATGAGGAGCAGGAGCATACCTATAAATCCGAAAACACACCCAAATTCCACGCAAGAGATATAGCCCGTTTCCGTTGCGCCTACAACAAAAGCGTAATGCTTCTTGCCAGCGCAACCCCTTCGGTGGAAAGCTTTTATAAGGCAAAACAGGGAATATATAAGCTTATAACCCTTACGCACCGCTACGGTGATGCACAGCTGCCCGATATTACTCTTGCGGATATAAAGCAAGATCCCAAGTTTAACGGCGGCAGACTTATCGGCACCAAGCTGGGCGAAAAACTAAGTACTGCGGTGCAGGACGGCAAGCAGGCAATTCTGTTTGTTGGCAGACGAGGCTACAGCTCCTTTGTAAGCTGTGCTTCCTGCGGTGAAGTGGTTTCCTGCCCCAACTGCTCGGTTTCTCTTACTTACCACGCATTCAGCGGTGAAAAACGTAAAAACGAAAAATTAAACTGCCATTATTGCGGCTACACCGTTCCCTTGCCCGAAACCTGCCCTTCCTGCGGGAAAAACAGCATTACCCGCTTCGGGTTCGGCACTCAAAAGCTGCAAGAGGAATTGGAAAAGCATTATCCCAATATCCGTGGTATACGTATGGATACGGATACCACTGCCACCCGTCATTCCCACGAAAACCGCTTCAATGCTTTCAGAAACAAGGAAGCCGACCTTCTTTACGGCACACAGATGATCGCAAAAGGGCTTGATTTTCCGTTGGTTTCTTTGGTGGGCGTGGTTTCGGTGGACGCTATGCTGTATCAAAACGATTTCCGCGCCGCAGAGCGCACATTCTCCCTCCTTACACAGCTTGCGGGCAGAGCAGGCAGAGCAGGGGAGGATGGGGAAGCGGTATTGCAGACCGCAAACCCTCAAAGCGACATTCTGAAATTGGTGCAGACCCAGAATTACGAAAAATTCTTTGAAGGCGAAATAGCTATGCGCCGCGCCGTGGCGTTCCCTCCTTTTTGCGATATAGCCCTGTTCCGCATATCAGGTGAAAACGAGCAGGATACCCGCCGTGCCGCTACCGCTTTTTCCGTGATTTTCGAAAAGCTTTTAACAGAAAAATATCCCGAGCTTAAAATTGTCCGCTTCGGACCCTTCAGCGAGGGAATATATAAAATAAACAACCGTTACAGAATGCGGCTCACAGTAAAATACAAAGACTGCGCCGCCGCAAGAAGCTGTTTCCGCGATGCTTTGAACGCTTTTGCAAAAGCAGACCGCACGGGAGCGCTTCTGGATATAGATATTAATCCCATTACAGTTTAGGAGGCATACTTTATGGCACTTCTTAAAATATTAAGAGATCCCGACCCTACGTTGCGCAAAACTTCCCGACCCGTAGATGCTATCACACCCCGTATCCGTGTTCTTATCGAGGATATGAAGGACACTCTCCGCAAAGCAGAGGGCGTGGGACTTGCCGCACCTCAGGTGGGCGTACTTCGCCGTGTGGTTATAGTAGATATGGGTAAGGGTAAATTGCAGGAATTTATCAATCCCGAAATTATATATACCGAAGGCAAGCAGGAAGAGGTAGAGGGCTGTCTTTCCTGCCCCGGAAAAGCAGGTATCGTTGAGCGTCCCGCAGTAGTTACTGTACGTGCTCTCAACGTGCAGGGACAGACCTTTGAAGCCACGGGAACAGAGCTTATCGCCCGTTGCTTCTGCCACGAAATAGACCATCTTGACGGAGTGCTGTATATAGACAAAGCAAAGGAAATGCTTGATCCGGAGGAAAACTGATGCGTATAGTTTTTATGGGCACACCGGATTTTGCCCTTACCGCCCTTGAAGCAATCTACCAAGCGGGACACGATATCGCTCTGGTGGTTTCCCAGCCGGATAAACCCTCGGGCAGAGGATACGTTTTAACCCCTTCTCCCGTAAAAAAGTTTGCACTGGAAAAGGGGATAGAGGTTATAACCCCCAAGACCATGCGCGATGAAGAAACCGCAAATATTCTCCGCTCCGTAAACGCAGACGTTTTCGTGGTGGCGGCTTTCGGAAAAATTTTGCCGCAGAATATACTTGATATCCCTCCTCACGGAAGTATTTGTATACACGCCTCCCTTCTTCCCGCCCTTAGGGGTGCGGCGCCTATAAACCGCGCCGTTATGGAGGGACATACGGAAGGCGGTATAACGATAATGTATATGGATGCGGGTATAGATACCGGCGATATTATCCTTCAGCGTTCTATTCCCATAACCGAGAATATGACAGCGGGTGAATATCACGACGCTATGGCGGTTCTCGGCGGAGAATTGATACTTGAATATCTTTCTCTTGCTTCGGAAGGTAAAGCTACCCGTACTCCCCAGACAGAGGAAGGCTCGTCCTACGCCGCAAAAATAGATAAAAAAGAAGCATACGAGGATTTTTCCCGTACCGCAAAGCAGACTCACGACCGTATACGTGGTCTTGCTCCTTATCCCGGTGCGTATGCTGTTTTAAACGGCAAGCGTATTAAGTTTCTTCAATCAGTTCTCACAAACGGTACGGGTGTGCCCGGCACCGTGCTTTCTACCGAAAACGGTATAGAGATCGCCTGCAAGGAAGGCAGCGTTACCATAACCCATCTTCAGCCCGAGGGCAAGGGCAAAATGGATTACGCCAGCTTTTTGCGTGGCAATTCTGTAAAAAAAGGTGATATTTTCAATGTCTGACCCCCGCAAAGTCGCTTTGGATATATTATACCGTATATCTTCTTCGGGAGCGTACGGAAATATAGGTCTGCTTTCCGCAGATCTGAGCGGTGTCGACCGCGCCTTTTGCACCGAGCTTATAAAAGGCGTGACCGAGCGCAGACGCACCCTTGACAATATTATTTCCCGCTACGTAAACAAAACGCCGGACGGAAAAATAACCGAGCTTTTGCGTCTGGGCGTGTACCAGATAATCTTTCTTTCCCGCGTGCCCGACCACGCGGTGTGCGATGAATCCGTAAAAACCGCGAAGCAGATAAACCGTTCTTTTGCTGGGTTTGTAAATGCGGTGCTTCGCAGCGTTTGCAGGGAAAAGGAGAGTATTATAAATTCCCTTTCATCCCTTCCCGAACCGGTGTATTATTCGGTTTCCGAAAGTATATTTGAGCTTATCAAAGAGCAGTATCCCGAAGAATACAAAAGTATATTGGAAGCGTTTTATGAAAAACGCCCCGTGTCCGTAAGAGCAAACACCCTTAAAGAAACCCCCTATGTTGACGGAGTAAACGAGCATACGGATATGGGAGATATCGAAAAAGGACTGTTTTTCGTGCAGGGGCTTTCTTCCCAGCGGGCTGTAAAATCCCTTGACGCCAAGGCGGGAATGACGGTTATCGACCTTTGCGCCTGCCCGGGCGGAAAAAGCTTCGGCGCCGCAATAGATATGGGCAATAAGGGAAGAATAATATCCTCGGACCTGCACAAAAACAAGCTTTCCCTTATAACCAAGGGGGCGGAAAAGCTGGGAATAACCATTATCGAAACAGTAGAGCGGGACGCCCGTGTTACCGACGAAAGCCTTATTGGGGTAGCGGACAGAGTTATATGCGATGTTCCTTGCTCGGGACTGGGAGTTATAGGTACAAAGCCGGAGATTCGCTATAAAAACGCTTCGGATTTTGAGGGGCTCTACGCTACTCAGGAAAAAATACTGGAAAACGCGCTTTTATACCTAAAAAAAGGGGGCAGGGCGGTGTATTCCACCTGCACGATAAACAAGCGTGAAAACGGCGATATAACCGAAAAAGTATTAAAAGACAAAAAGGAATACCGCTTGGTGTCCCAAACCACCATTCTTCCCGGCAACGGGTACGATGGATTTTATATAGCAGTTATTGAAAGAGATTAAAAATGACCGACCTTAAAAGTATGCTTCCCGAGGAGATCAGGGAATATCTTGTGAATATCGGCGAAAAGCCTTTCCGCGCCAACCAAATATTCCGCTGGATATCCGCAGGGGAAACGGATATAGATAATATGACAGACCTTTCCGTATCCCTGCGTGAAAAGCTTAAAAGGGAGTGTACGGTAACAAGGGCGAAGATCGTTTCAAAGCTTGTGTCGAAAATTGACGGCACGGTTAAATATCTTTTCGAACTTTCGGACGGAGAGAAGATCGAAACCGTATTTATGCGCTATAAATACGGAAACACTGTTTGCATATCCACTCAGGCAGGGTGCAGAATGGGCTGTACCTTTTGCGCTTCCCATATAAACGGCTTCCGCAGACATCTCACTCCCGCAGAAATGCTGGAGCAGGTAATGGCGGCTATGCGTGATACGGGGGAAAAGGTAAAAGGCATAGTGCTTATGGGCATTGGCGAGCCTCTGGATAATTATGATAACGTTTTGCAGTTTTTGCGCCTTGTTCATCATCCCGAGGGGCTTAATATCTCCCACAGACATATATCCCTTTCCACCTGCGGTCTGGTAGATAAAATAGATATGCTGGCGCAGGAAAAACTGCAGATAACCCTTTCGGTTTCTCTCCACGCGCCCAACGACGATATACGCAGACAGACTATGCCCGTTGCAAGAAAGTATCCTTACGAAACCCTTATAGATGCTTGTAAACGGTATATAGACGTTACCAACCGACGTATATCCTTTGAATACGCACTTATTTCGGGAGTGAACGATTCGGAAAAGGATGCACACCAGCTTGGAAAAGTGCTTTCCGGTATGCTTTGTCACGTAAACCTTATTCCCGTAAACGAGGTAAAGGAAAGAGGGTACAAAAAGAGCACCCGTGAGCAGGTGGCACGTTTTACGGAAATACTTAATTCATATAAAATAAACACCACAGTCCGCCGTAAGCTGGGCGGAGATATAAATGCATCCTGCGGACAGCTCCGCGCGGAGCATAGAGAGGAGTGATGTGTCTTGCGCATTTGCGGCAATACCGACGTAGGTAAGAAAAGAAAGAATAATCAGGATTATTTTCTCATATACAACGGAAGAGATTATGTTTCCGCCGTCGTTTGCGACGGAATGGGCGGCGCCGCAGGAGGCAACGTTGCAAGCCGTCTTGCCTGCGAGATATATCAGGAAACTTTGTCGGCGTCTTTAAAGGGCGTTAACTTATATACTATCACCCGCGAGGATATAATAAAGATACTGCGTCTTTCGGTAGTATGCGCAAACAAAGCTGTATACGCCAAGGCGCAGACGGATAACGAATGTTACGGTATGGGCACTACGCTGGTTGCGTTCTTTTCCTGCCCTGCAATAAACGTTGCCGTAAACGTAGGCGACAGCCGTCTGTATACCGTCAGCAACCGTATGGCGATACAGATAACCAAAGACCATTCACTTGTGCAGATGTTGGTGGATAACGGCGCTTTAAGCGAAAAAGAAGCCCTTTTGCACCCAAAGAAAAACATAATCCTGCGCGCTTTGGGCGTGGAAGATATGATAGAGCCGGATATGTTTTTCAATATTGAATTCGATTATATTCTTCTCTGCTCCGATGGGCTTTCCAATTTTGTTTCCAGAAGAGATATGGAAGATATAATATACACAAAATCCCGTTGGGGACGTAAAGTGACCGACGAAAAACGGGTAAAAATGCTTATAGATCTGGCGAACAAAAAAGGCGGTACGGATAATATTACCGCAGTTCTCATCGGAAAGGAGAAATCTGATGAATAACAAATATCAAGGCTTTGTGGGCAAGGTTCTGGACGGCAGATATAAAATTATCGAGCTGTTGGGCGTAGGCGGAATGGCTTTCGTTTTAAAGGCGGAAGATCTGCTTATGGACCGTACCGTTGCCATAAAGATACTCAACGATGAATATAACGGAGATAAGCAGGCGGAATCCAGATTCATAAACGAATCCAAGGCTGTTGCTATGCTTTCCCATAAAAATCTTGTAAATATTTACGACGTTGCCATCTATCCCGATATGAAGTATATCGTTATGGAATATCTTGACGGTATAACCTTGAAGGAATATCTGGATAAAAAAGGCGTGCTTTCCTGGAAAGAAGCTTGTCTGTATACCGTACAGATACTCAAAGCGCTGGAGCACGCTCACAGCAAGGACGTTATACACAGAGATATAAAGCCCCAGAACATTATTCTGCAAAAGAACGGGGAAGTAAAGGTTACCGATTTCGGTATTGCAAAAACTCCCCACGAAAACCTTAACGCAGACAGAGAACGGGCGATCGGTACGGTATACTATATCAGTCCCGAGCAGGCTTCCAGCAAGGAAACCACCTTCGCTTCCGATATATATTCCGTAGGCATAATGCTTTACGAAATGGTTACGGGAGTTTTGCCCTTTACCGCGGAAAACCTTATCGAGATCGCGATGATGCAGATAAACGAAGAACCGGGCAACCCCTGCGATCTTAATCCCGAGCTTCCCTTCGGTGTGGCGCAGATCATTCGCAAGGCAATGGAAAAAGACCCTTCAAACCGTTTTGCATCTGCTCACAGTATGATAAAAGCCATTGATATGGTGCTTCGTAATCCTACGGTCACCTTTGCTTTGGGTAATGATTACCCCGTAGGCGATGCGCTGCCTTACAACGTGGTTCCCATAGATTCCATCGCAACCTCCGAGCTTGAGTATGACGACGTATCCGGCAGAAAAACCGGCGCAGGCGCGGGAAACACCAAAAAACGCTACGTTAAAAAGCGCAAAAAGAAAAAGCGTTCCGTGCGGGAAAGCCGTTCAATGCTCCCCGTAGTTGCCGCTATCGCTTTGTCGTTCCTTATGGTTTGCGCGGCTTGCGGTGTATATTACGCCATTTACGCTTTAAAGCTTACCACCGGACCCGCTACGGGCAACGAAGTGGTGGTTCCCAAATTGGTAGGTCAGGTCTGGTCGGACGAACTTTCGGATAAGCTTATAAACGGCAATTTCGATAGCTCCGGCGTTAAGTTCAAGGTGCTGGAGGTTATAAAGGTATATAAATCCGGCTACGGAAACGGAGAGATCATAGAGCAAGACCCCGTTGCCCACCATATCGGCAAACTGCCCGATGGACAGATATTCTTTGAAATAGATTCCATAAAGATAAACGTAGTGCCCGATGACGTTGCCGTGCCCTATATCCGCGGATACACTTATAAAGAAGCGGAAATAAAGCTTATTGAGATGGGCTTTAAGGTGGAAAAAGAAGTGGTGTACGATGAATTCGGCTTTGCAAATCAGGTGGTAGGCACCGAGCCTGAATTCGGCACCCTCGTAAGCGCAGGCAGTACCGTAAAGGTATTCGTTTCTATGGGTAAGGACTATACCACTACCCAGCCCGTTCCCAATCTTGTGGGTATGACACTTATCGAAGCCCGCGTAGCTCTGGAAAGGGCAAATCTGGCGGTGGGTGAGGTAACCTATGAATACGACGGTGAGTTTACCAACAAGATCACCTATCAAAGCATAAAGCCGGATAAAGAGGGGCTTGAACCCTTTACCAAAATAGATATAACCATTTCCGGCGCTTCCAACGGCAGCGAATATAACAGAGGCGATATGCCCGATCTGTTTGGATTATCCCAGGAAGAAGCAGAAGAATTCCTTATTGCTATCGGTCTTGTGCCCAACCGTATAACCGAGATATATTCCGAAGAATTCGAACCCGGCACGGTCTGCGGTCAGAGTATAAAATACGGCTTGCCCGTAAGCGAGGGTGACAAGGTAGACCTTATAGTATGTGTCGGCTCTGCCGGTGGCGGTTCCGACGTATCTGATTCGGAGGAATAACATTGCCTACCGGATTATTGCTTAAAGGTCAGAAGGGGCTTTACACCCTTTTTGACGGAGAAAAAGAAATTCAATGCCGCGCGGGAAGCCGTCTGCGCAAAAGCGATATGCGGCTTTCTCCCGGAGATAACGTGGAGTTTACCGTAAATGACGACGGCACGGGATTTATAACAGAAATATTGCCGCGGAAGAACGCTTTTGTGCGTCCTCCCGTGGCAAACATAGACGTGTTCGTTATCGTAACCGCCGCCGCTTCGCCGGATCCCGATATATATTATCTGGATTCCCTTTGCGCCATAGCAACCCTTGCAGGCGCGGAGGTTATGCTGGTAATAAACAAAACCGATCTTAAAGATCCAAAATACCTTACGGATATATACAAAAAAACTCCTATCAAGGTATTCTGCGTGCAGGCTGTAAACGGCGTGGGAGTAGACAAGCTCCGCGACGAATTGCGGGGAAAGACCGCTGTGTTTGCAGGTCCTTCCGGCGCGGGAAAATCCAGCCTGCTCAACGCGCTGTGTCCCACCCTTTCCGAAGAAACGGGGGAACTTTCCGAACGGCTTATGAGAGGAAAAAACACCACCCGTGTTTCCCGTCTGTTTTTGCTGGAGGGGGATATCCGTCTGGCAGACACACCGGGATTTACAATGCTGGATTTCAATGCCTGCGGTGTTACGGATCACAAAAAGGTAATAGATGCGTTTCCCGAAATGCTTCCCTATACCTGCGATTGCAGGTGGAGGGATTGCGCCCATACCGTAGAGGAGGGCTGCGCCGTTCTCGAGCAGGTGAATAAGGGAACAATACCGAAATCACGGCACGAAAGCTTTGTGCGCATTTACACAGAGCTTAAACAAAAAACTACTTATTAGAGGTGTATAAAATGTTTATCGGTTTTATCAACCTTGCAAACGTAATAACATTGGGAGGCTTGTGTTCCGCGGGAATAGCGATGTTTTCTGCGGCAAACCATAATTATTGCCTTGCCCTTACATTCTTTTTGCTTGCGGGCGTTTGCGATATGACAGACGGCACGGCAGCCCGCCGTACCCCCGGCAGAACCGACCGCGCCAAAGTTTACGGCGTTCAGCTGGATAGCCTTTGCGATATGGTCAGCTTCGGTGTTACTCCTTGCGTCATCGCGTGGTTTCTCGGATACAATACCTTTTTCGATATTATAGTTTACCTTTTGTTCTTCATAGCATCTGCTACCAGACTTGCGTATTTCAACACCCTTACAATGGAAAAAGCAGACCTTTCCTCCAAATCTTTTGTGGGAATGCCCATTCCTTTTTCCTGCTTTTCCACAGCGTTTCTTATGATGCTGCTGGCAATAGGGGTAGCCCCCTCCGCAATGGCGTGGGCGTTCAGAGCGGTTTACCTGCTGGTTGCTATGCTGTACGTTTTAAGAGTAAAGATCCCCAAGCCTCCCTTTAAGGTGGCAATATGCTTCGGCGCTGTGGGACTTTTGATCTACGTTATCACTATGATTCAGTGGAGCGGAAATTCCGTTACCACCGCTATCGAAAACTATATAACTCTTACCGCATAAAAGATACCTCAAGAAACCTTAAAAACCCGTGAATTATTCACGGGTTTTTAACATTTTGTACTGCTTTGCGTATTGACACGGTGTCTTTTGTGTGTTAGAATGTGGATAGAAGAATCGTTTCTTTCGCACACCAAAGAAAATTTTTTCAAAAAAATATCATAAAATTTTTAGAGGTTTTGCTTTTAAAGTTCATTGGTTAAGCGCACGATATAATTTGGCTTATCAGTAAATGGGGAATATCATGCAAATTGCAATCATTGAATTTGAGGTGAGTTTATGAAAAAAATCTTTTCAATCGTTCTTTTCCTTGTTTTAACATTGTCGTCCTGTTCTCTTTTTGGGGAGCAAGGCAATGTGTCGGACACTGTATCATCGGAAACACCCGATGAATCAAGCGCTGTAATCAGTGAGAGAAAAATTGAATACAGCTCTTATGACCCGTTTCTTACAGCTGATTTTCACGGTTCCGTTATACAATATGATTTTATTATGGGCGGTGCTTCTGCAAAAGAGAATAATCTTCTTGAGCATAATGATATCAGCGGGTGTATAGCCTTGGTTACCCTGACATACGTTGATGTTGACAATGCCATAGAAGAATTGCGAAGCGAAGAGTACACAGAAACATATTGTTCCACCCCCGTAACCGTGCGGATTGACCGCGTTTTATTTGAAAACGATGCCTGCGATTTCACTGCAGGGGAAGATCTAACGTTTTGCGTGAACGACCGCTGGACGGAACAGACTAACGAAAAGAGTTGTGTGGAATATGATTCAATGTCTTTCCCTATAGCCGAAGCGGGCAGGCAATATGTTGTAAAACTCCAACAAATTGACGGGGAGTGTTACGGCACGGTTTTGTCCTTCCCTATCAACTCGGACGGAAGCTATACGAAAAATATACTGGAACACAAGGATTCCGATTGCTTCAGAAAAGAACAATGGTCTTTTTCCGATGAGGTTTTAAAAAGATACGGCATAATTGAATAAAAACCAAAATCTCCCCGATATTTCGGGGAGATTTTCTTGGGGTAATTTTTGCCGTAGTGTTTTTCTCTCGGGGTTCCCAAAAATCCGAAGGATTTTAGGGGTATCCTTATATTTCTACTTCCATTCCGTCGTATGAGGTTAAAAATCCGTCCTTTGCCGCAATGGGTACAAGCTCATCGTATATAGCGCCGCCGTTATGGGAAAAATGGTTAACGCAAAGCTTGGTGCTTTCATCAATAATACCTTTTTCCCGCATCATATCTGCGGTTATCTTGCAGGTGTCCAGTCCCAGATGTCCGCCGGAGCCGGGCAGGGTAACGAAGGTACAGTCAAGAGAAACGAAATCCGCTTTAATCTTATTGTTTTCAAGATATTCCCAAACGTCGTCATACAAAAGACCCGTATCGTGAAGATACAGTAAGGTCTTGCCGTTTTCTTCTATAATATAACAGCAGGCGTTGTTTTCGTCCAGCGTGTGATTAGCGCGGACAGGCGTTACCTTGTACTGACCGAATTCATAAGTAACGTAATTTTCCAAAACCATAGGGGTTATGTATTTACATCTGCGCTCATCGGAAAAACGGCCGAAATAGTTTTCGTAAGCGTCTATAACCCGCTTGGGCCCCGCAAGAATAAGCTTTTCTTCCGTTAAGTTATGGGCGTAATAAGCATCATCACGGAAAGCAAGGTCAAGGGGCGCGAAATGGTCGGAATGGGGATGGGTAACAAGCAAAAACTTAATTGCGCTGTAATCAATATTGTTCATAAGCATATGCATATTCGCATCCGGCGGGAAATCAATAAGCATATCGGAATTGATCAACGCTTGTGAACGGGTGCGTATGTTTTTACCGCCTGCAGCCCTTGCTCTGTCACAATGGGGGCATCTGCAGAATACGGCGGGCCAGCCTTCTGCCGCCGCAGTACCGAGATAACGAAGCTTCATATTACAAAAACCTCCCGTGTTTTTT
Organism: Clostridia bacterium; assembly: GCA_017537345.1. Classification (GTDB taxonomy): domain Bacteria; phylum Bacillota; class Clostridia; order Oscillospirales; family CAG-382; genus SFLA01. The sequence continues at coordinate 55,949 of JAFYKY010000021.1, forward strand.
CTTGGTGTGGTTACATTATAACTTAAATAATTTAAAAATACAATAAAAAATGTAAAAAAGGTATTGCATTTAGTGTTTTTTTATGGTATACTTGCTCGGTGAGAAAGTGAGGTATAATGACATGAAGCAGGCTATTCATCCTGAATACAAGGAAACCGTTGTTAAATGCGCTTGTGGCGAAGAATATGTTACTAAGTCTACAAAACAGAATTTGAAGGTTGATATATGCTCTAAGTGCCATCCGTTCTATACCGGCAAGCAGAAGCTTGTTGATAGCGGCGGACGTGTAGATTCCTTTAAGAAGAAGTACAACCTTAAGTAATTTAAAGCATTTTCATTCGCATAAGGACAGCGGCTACCGCTGTCCTTTTTTACTTCTTTACGTAAGGAGGAAATGATAATGGAAAATATTTTCGATTCAAAAATTGCCACCCGCGCCGTGCTGGTGGCGCTCACTCTGGATATGACCGAAGAGCAGGTGTCTGTTTCTTTGGATGAACTTGAACGTCTGCTGGATACGGCAGGCGGCGAAGCGGTTGCCCGCGTGGTGCAGTCCCGCGTTAACCCCGACCCCCGCACATATATCGGTTCGGGTAAGGCAGAGGAGATCGCGGAGTTTATCCGTACTCAGGAAAAGGATGTAAATCTCGTTGTGTTCGATAACGAGCTGTCCCCCTCCCAGATCGCCTCTCTTGAGGATATTTTAGGTGTACGGGTAATAGACCGTACAATGCTTATTCTGGATATTTTCGCCCTTCACGCCGTTACGGGTGAGGGGAAACTGCAGGTAGAGATCGCCTGCCTCCGCTATACGGCGCCCCGTCTTGTGGGCAAGGGAAAACAGCTTTCCCGTTTGGGCGGCGGTATCGGTACGAGAGGTCCCGGTGAATCCAAGCTGGAAACAGACCGACGTCATCTTAAAAGACGTATAGCCGCTTTGCAGGAGGAGATCGACGCCGTGGAAAAGGTGCGCGCCACCAAACGCGCCTCCCGTGAAAGATCGGGAATTCCCACCGCGGCAATAGTCGGATATACCAACGCAGGCAAATCCACCCTTTTAAACCGCCTTACAGACGCGGGCATTCTGGCAGAGGACAAGCTTTTTGCAACACTTGACCCTACCACCCGCCGTCTTACTTTGCCCGATGGCAACGAGGTTTTGTTAACAGATACGGTTGGATTTATCGACCGTCTGCCCACCCATCTTGTTAAAGCATTCCGCTCCACCTTGGAGGAATTGGGGTATGCGGATATTATTATCGTTCTTACGGACTGTTCCGAATGTGATGAGGAGCGCCGCCGCAAAAACGAGGTTACCTTTAAGCTTATAGACGATCTGGGCGCAAAGGGAAAGCCTATTTTGCAGGTGTACAACAAGTGCGATATGGCTGTGGATACAGAATTTATCCCCAGAGATGCGGTGTGCATCTCCGCTGCCACGGGAGAAGGTATAGACGCTTTGCTTGAAAAGGTAAGCGAGCTTGTACGTGAGGGTAAACGAATTTTGCGTATGCTGTTCCCTTACGATAAACAATCGGAGGCATCCTCCGTGCATCGCTTTGCCCGTGTTATAACCACGGAATATCTGGATAACGGCGTGCTCGTTACCGCGGAATGCGATGCGAAAGCGGCAGGAAAATTTGCAGAATTCATACAAAACGATTAAAGGAGAACGGGTTTTGGAAAAATATTCAGAGCAGTACCGTAAATATCTTGATATATTAAAAGAGGAATTGCGTCCTGCCATGGGTTGCACAGAACCCGTGTCTCTGGCGTATGCCGCCGCTCTTGCAAGAGATGCTTTGGGAATGATTCCCGAAAAAGTCGTTTTGAAGGTAAGCGGTAATATTATAAAAAACGTAAAAAGCGTGGTTATTCCCAATACCGACGGGCTTCACGGTATTCCCGCCGCCGTTGCCGCAGGAATTATTGCAGGCAGAGCGGAAAAGTGTCTTGAAACGCTGGGCTCTGTTACGGACAAGCAAAAAGCGCAAATCCGTGCCTTTTTGGAAACAGCGGAAATAAGCCTCACTCCCGCAACGGAGGGGCTGGATTTTGATATCGACATAACCGTATTTGAGGGAGATAACAGCGCCCGTGTGCGCATTGTAAATAACCATACCAATGTAGTGCACAGATCAAAAAACGGCGTTATAGAGGCGGATATGCCCTTTACCGACCATCCCGAGGACGGACTTACAGATAAAACCTGCCTGAATATTGATGATATCGTCGCTTTTGCGGATATCGTGGATATAGCGGAGCTTAAAGAAACTGTCGGAAAGCAGATAGAATATAATATGGCTATTGCCGAAGAGGGCATACGCAACGATTGGGGCGCAAATATCGGCAAGGTTATTTTGCGCAGACAGGGCACCGGTGTGGAAAAACGCGCTTGTGCTTATGCCGCCGCAGGAAGCGATGCCCGTATGAGCGGCTGCGAAAAACCGGTGTATATTATTTCAGGAAGCGGAAACCAAGGTATAACCGCCTCCGTTCCCGTTGCGGTATATGCAAAAGAGATCGGCGCAGACGAGGAGACGTTGCTCCGCGCGGTTGCGCTTTCGGATCTCGTTACGATACATCAGAAAGCCGGTATCGGCAGACTTTCCGCTTTTTGCGGCGCTATAAGCGCAGGCTGCGGTGCAGGCGCGGGCGTTGCGTACCTTTGCGGAGGCAAGACCCACGCGGTTGCACATACGGTAGTAAATGCTATTGCCATTCTTTCCGGTACCATTTGCGATGGTGCCAAGCCCTCCTGCGCGGCAAAGATCGCCTCTGCCGTGGATGCGGGACTTTTAGGGTACGATATGTATATGGAGCATCAGCAGTTTTACGGAGGTGACGGTATCGTCACCAAAGGGGCGGATAAAACCGTTATAAACGTGGGACGTCTTGCCCGCGAGGGTATGAAGGAAACCGATAACACCATACTTAAAATAATGTTGGGCGAGTAGTAAAAGCGAATTTCTTGACATACCGCCAAAAAGGTGATATAATCGCTGTAATGTTTGATTAAAAGAGGCGTTTTTTATGAACAAGGTATATATCCCCGAAGGGTACTCTCCTGCTTTGGGCAGTTACGATACCCAGCGGGCAATAGAATTTATAAAAGATAATTTTCAAAAATCTCTTTCGGAAAATCTTTCCTTAAAGCGTGTTTCCGCACCGCTTTTTGTTACGGCACAGTCCGGTCTTAACGATAACCTTTCCGGCAAAGAGCGCCCCGTTTCTTTTGATATCCCCGCAGTTGAAGGGGAGGGACAGGTGGTTCATTCCCTTGCAAAATGGAAGCGTCTTGCGTTAAAGAGATACGGCTTTGTTATGCACAGAGGTCTGTTTACGGATATGAACGCTATCCGCCGTGATGAGGAACTGGATAACCTCCATTCCATTTACGTTGACCAGTGGGACTGGGAAAAGATTATTTCCGCCGAAGACCGCACCACAGAATACCTTTACGCTACAGTAGAGAGCATTGTTTCCGCTATATGCGATACCTGCGAAAAGCTGAAGGAAAAATATCCTGTTTTAAAAACCGCTCTTTCCCGCGAGGTCGCCTTTATCACCTCCGAGGAATTAGAAGAAATGTACCCCGACCTTACTCCCGACCAGCGCGAACATGAATATACCCGCATACACCGCACGGTGTTTGTTTCCCGTATCGGCGCGCCTCTCAAAAACGGCAAGCCCCACGGTATGCGTGCGCCTGACTATGACGATTGGTCATTGAACGGCGATATCCTTTTCTGGCACGATGCATTGGATACTCATATAGAGATTTCTTCTATGGGCATCCGAGTTGACCCCGATTCTCTGGATAAACAGCTTTCTTTTTCCGGCTGTGATGACAGACGTGCACTTCCTTTCCACAGCATGCTCCTTAACGGGGAATTACCCCTTACTATCGGCGGTGGTATCGGTCAGTCCCGTCTGTGCCTGCTTATGCTTGGCAACGTGCATATAGGTGAAGTTCAGTCTTCCGTGTGGGACAGCGAAACCATCCGCGTCTGCGCCGAAAAAGGCGTTCCTCTGCTTTAAAAAACAAATATGTTAAAAACGGGATATTTGAAATAATATCCCTTAAATTTTTTCTGGTGAATTAAAAGGAGTTGATCATTATGTCTGCAATTTGTATCTTTAAAAACCACAATATAATATTTAACAGGAGAAATAATGATACAACAAAAAGGCAAAAGAAATTCCGCTTTGATTTTTGCGGATAAAATTGATAAGCAAACAAAAACACAACTTTCGGATATATTGCGTAACGAAGCTTATTCGGACAGCAGGATACGCATTATGCCGGATACCCATTCGGGAAAACACGTTCCCGTGGGCACTACTATGACGATTTCAAACCGTGTTTCACCTTCTTTGGTGGGGTCGGATATCGGCTGCGGAATGGAAGTAGTGTATATAAACAAAACTCAAGTTGATTTTGCAAAGCTGGATAAGGTTATACGCGCTTTCGTCCCAAGCGGTTCAAGGGTTCATTCAAAGCCGAATACTGATTTTGATTTTTCGGCACTTCGGTGCGGCGGTAATATAGACCTGCACCGCGCCGCCTGCAGTATGGGAACTCTTGGCGGCGGAAACCATTTTATCGAGCTTGATATTACCGAAGACGGAAATCCGGTTCTGGTAATACACTCCGGCTCAAGACAGCTCGGAAACGACGTGTCTGCGTATTATCAGGACAAAGCCTACCGTATTCAATGCGGGTTGGCGCGCAGAAACGCAAAACGGTATTACGAAAAGGGCGACGAAGATTTTTACGGTGTAAAAAAGTTTAAAAGCAAGGATATCCCAAAAGTGAGCTTTCAGGAAGCTGTTCTTGAAGGAAAGGATTTTGAAGATTATCTGTGGGATATCCGGTTAGTTACCGATTTCGCAGATAAAAACCGCAAAACCATGGCGGATATTATTTGCGACGAAATGGGTTTTTCTGTAACCGACCGTTTTTCCTGTATTCATAATTATATAGATACGTCCCGTATGATATTGCGCAAGGGCGCGGTTTCCGCAGGGGCGGGTGAACGGGTCATCATCCCGTTGAATATGCGGGACGGTGCGCTTATCTGCAAAGGACTGGGAAATCCGGATTGGAATTTTTCCGCACCCCACGGCGCGGGCAGAGCCTGCAGCCGCTCCGACGCGAAATACGCCTATACGGTAGAGCAATTTGCGGCGGAGATGGAGGGTATATATTCCACCACCGTTTGCAAAGAAACCGTGGACGAATGCCCGATGGCGTATAAATCTGCGGACAGAATTCTGGGCTTTATCAGTGACACCGTGGAGATAGAGCAGATAATCAAACCCATATACAATTTCAAAGGCGTAAAATAACAACAAAAAGCACCGAATTTGTTTTTTTCGGTGTTTTTTTGAATTTCTCTTGACATTGACGCTACGTCAAGTGTTATAATATAAGCAGAAGGGGCGGTTGAATATGGACTCTAATTTGCTTGATATAAATGAAGTTTGCAATATGCTCGGTGTTACTTCAAGAACCTTGCGTTATTACGAGGAAAAGGGAATTATACAAAGTACCGTTAATCAATTTGAAACGAGAAGAAAATACAGCCCTGATCAAGTAGAGCATATAAAACACGTGCTTGTTCTTCGCGCACTCGGGTTGTCAATATCTAAAATACAGCAATTACATCAGGGGAATATCGATTTATCGTTGGCAATATCTCAACATAAAGCGGAATTAATCGCAACAATTAGTTCAAAGGCGAAAGAACTTACCCTCCTTGACGAGGCGCTATTAACTGTAGATAGTGGTGGCAATATTTTTGAAGAAAAAGAAAACAACACGGAGAAAAGGAAAAATGAATGGGAAGAAACTGCGAATGCTTTTATAGATGCTTTCTTAATGGGAGATTGTGAAATATGCTTTGACTATTTTTCTGATACGCTTAAAGAATATTTACCGCTTTCTGCGTTTGAATGCGTGGTTAAAGATACATTAAAGCCCCTCGGTAACTTCGTAAAAAAAGGAAATTTTGAATGCAACAATAGTATTCGCAATGCCATATATTGCGATTTGCGATACGAAAATCTGGGGCTTTATATAATACTGGTTTTTCACAAAGAAAAGGTACACGGAATTTGGTTTAATTACCATAAATAGAGGAAAGGAAGAGTAAATATGTTTTTGGCTATTTATATTTTCGTAACATTATTTTTAAACGTGTTGTCTGCTTTTGTTTTTTATAAGCATTTGCATATTTCCGTTTTGTCTTTATTGCCGCTTTCCCTAATGGCGGTTATGCTGTTTCAAGTTCTGTACTACAGAAAGGGTAAAACGGAAGACGAGTATTCGACGGCGTACGGTTCAGATTTTAACAGTAAAGAACAATCCGCACTTTTGCAGTATGCCTCAAAATCCTTGACCGTTGGAATCACGCTGCTTATTCCTTTTATACTCTTCTTTACGGATATTGTAAAAACACTATCTGTGCCGATTTATATATTAAGCTTTGCTGCCGGAATTATATATTATCGTATTAATCATAAAGATGAACTCCAAAATCGTATTCAAGAAGAAAAAAGGCAGTTGGAAGAACAAATGAAAAAAGAAAACCAAGGAAAGTGGAAATAGTAGGGAAGGGGCTTGCCCCTTCCGTTCATAAGAAAAAAGCACCGATCACTCGGTGCTTTTTTATGTTTATTTTTAGTTATACTTCTTGCGTGCGGTGTAGTGGGTGTGGAGAAGCTCGTGAGCCTTATGTCCGCCGATCTCGCCCAGGTATTCTGCGTAAAGCTTCTTAACCTCTTCGTTTTCGTGGGACTTTCTCTTTGCCTTGCCTGCATCCTCGTTGTACAGAGCCTTTGCGCGGGTTGCTCTTACGTCAACGTAGCTGCGCTCGGTAGCAGAAACGATAGGAGTACCGCCGCCGTGGATACAGCCGCCGGGACAAGCCATAATTTCGATAAAATCATACTGCTTTTCGCCGCGCTTGATGGATTCAAGAAGCGCCTTTGCGTTTGCGGTGCCGTGAGCAACTGCAACGCGTACTACCTTGCCGTCCAGATCAACCTCTGCTTCCTTGATTCCCTCAAGTCCGCGTACTGCGGTGAGGTTAACGTCGGTAAGCTCTTTGCCGGTAACAACTTCGTATACGGTACGGAGAGCAGCCTCCATAACGCCGCCGGTGGTACCGAATATTACGGATGCGCCGGTGGATTCGCCCATTACGCTGTCAAAATCGCTATCGGGCAGACGAACGAAATCGATACTTGCGGTCTTGATCATTCTTGCAAGCTCTCTTACTGTGATAACCGCGTCAACATCCTTCATACCGTCTCTGGAAAGCTCGGGACGTGCAGCCTCGTACTTTTTGGAGGTACAGGGCATTACGGATACAACGTAAATGTTCTTGGGGTCAATGCCTTCTTTTTCTGCGAAGTAGCTCTTAATAAGAGCGCCTTCCATCTCGTGAGGAGATTTGCAGGAAGAAAGGTTGGGAATGAATTCGGGGAAGAAGGTTTCGCAGTACTTGATCCAACCGGGAGAGCAGGAGGTGATCATAGGAAGTGTTCCGCCGTTCTGCATACGCTGAAGCAGCTCGGTACCCTCTTCCATAATAGTAAGGTCTGCGCCGAAATCGGTATCGAATACCTTATCAAAGCCAAGTCTGCGGAGTGCGGTAGCCAGCTTTCCGGTTACGGAAGTGCCCATAGGCATACCGAATTCTTCGCCCAGAGTTGCTCTTACTGCGGGAGCAGGCTGAACAACAACGTATTTTTCGGGGTCGTTAAGAGCTTCCCAAACGTCTGCGGTGTTGTCTTTTTCCTTAAGCGCACCAACGGGGCAGGCAAGGATACACTGACCGCAGTATACGCAGGGTGCATCTACGATAGAACGCTCGAAAGCGCTTCCTACAACAGTCTTTATACCGCGCTGGGAAAGACCGATAGCGCCGATCTTCTGTACGTCGTTACAAGCGGCGATACAGCGGCGGCAGGAGATACATTTGCTGTTGTCACGTACGAGAGAGGGAGAAAGGTCGTCCACTTCGTATTGAGCCTTTTCGCCGTCATAGGGATAATCATTTACTCCGTATTCCTTACAGAGCGCGGCAAGTTCGCAGTTACCGCTGCGTACGCAGGAGGTACATTCTCTGTTATGAGTGGAAAGGAGCAGCTCGAGGTTTATTTTTCTTACTCTGCGGAGCTTTTCGGTGTTGGTGTAGATCTCCATTCCGTCGGAAATGGGAGCAACACAAGCTGCCTGATAAGCTCTTGCGCCCTTGATCTCTACCAGACACAGACGGCAAGCGCCGATCTGCTGTACGTCTTTAAGATAGCAGAGGGTGGGGATGTTTATTTGTGCTTCTCTGGCGGCTTCAAGCACAGTATAATTTGCGGGTACCGTTACCTTGATGCCGTCTATGGTAATTGTTACGTTGTTCATTTCGTTTCCCCCTTATTTCTTTACGATTGCCTTCTTGGGGCAGCTGGAGAGACATACTTCGCACTTGATACACTTGTCCTGATCTATAACGTAAGGGCTCTTGATAACGCCGGAAATAGCACCAACAGGGCACTTTCTGGAGCAGAGAGAACAGCCGATACATTTTTCGGGGTCGATAGTGATCTTTGCAAGAGCCTTACAAGCGCCTGCGGGACATCTCTTTTCACGGATATGAGCTTCATACTCATCACGGAAATAACGGATAGTGGAAAGTACGGGGTTGGGAGCTGTCTGACCCAAGCCGCAGAGTGCGGTAGCCTTGATCATATTACCAAGCTCTTCAAGCTTTTCGATATCGCCTTCTTCGCCCTTGCCTTCGGTGATACGCTCAAGAATTTCAAGCATTCTTCTGGTACCTACACGGCAGGGAGTACACTTACCGCAGGATTCATCAACGGTAAAACCGAGGAAGAACTTTGCAATATCTACCATACAGTTGTCTTCGTCCATTACGATCAGACCGCCGGAGCCCATCATGGAGCCGATAGCGATAAGGTTATCGTAATCAACGGGAGTATCAATAAGGTCTGCAGGGATACATCCGCCGGAAGGACCGCCGGTCTGAGCTGCTTTAAACTTCTTGCCGTTGGGAATACCGCCGCCGATCTCTTCGATAATGGTGCGGAGAGGAGTACCCATGGGAATTTCAACAAGACCGGTGTTGGTTATCTTGCCGCCCAGAGCAAATACCTTGGTGCCGTGAGATTTTTCGGTACCGATACCCTTGAACCAATCTGCGCCGTTAATGATGATCTGGGGAATGTTTGCGTAAGTTTCAACGTTGTTAAGTATAGTGGGCTTGCCGAACAGACCCTTCACTGCAGGGAAAGGAGGACGGGGTCTGGGCTCGCCGCGGTGACCTTCGATAGAGGTCATAAGTGCGGTTTCTTCGCCGCAAACGAATGCGCCTGCGCCGAGACGGATATCCAGATCAAAGCTGAAGTCTGTTCCAAATATATTTTTACCTAAAAGACCGTATTCTTTTGCCTGATTAATAGCAGTGGTAAGACGCTGTACAGCGATAGGATACTCTGCACGAACGTATATGTAACCCTGGTCAGCGCCGATAGCGTATCCTGCGATCGCCATTGCTTCGATAACAGCGTGGGGGTCGCCTTCGAGGATAGATCTGTCCATAAATGCACCGGGGTCGCCTTCGTCTGCGTTACAGCAAACGTATTTCTGAACGTTGCCTCTGTTGCCGGAAGCAAATTTCCACTTAAGACCGGTGGGGAAGCCTGCGCCGCCGCGTCCGCGGATGCCGGAATCCAGAACGAGAGAAATAACTTCATCGGGAGTCATTTCGGTAAGACACTTACCCAAAGCTGCATAACCGTCGCGTCCGATATATTCTTCGATATTTTCGGGGTCGATAACGCCGCAGTTACGAAGAGCTATACGCATCTGGCTCTTGTAGAATGCGGTTTCGTTAAGAGAAGAAGCAGTTTCGCCGCCTTCAACAACGGGATCGTTGTAAACCAGTCGCTGAACGGGACGTCCCTTAAGAAGATGCTCTTCCACGATTTCGGGAATGTCTTCCGCAGTAACTCTGGAATAGAAGATACCCTCGGGATAAACTATCATTATGGGGCCGAGAGCGCACAGACCGAAGCATCCGGTCTGGACCATTTTAATTTCCTCAGTAAGTCCGTGCTTTTCAAGCTCGGCGGTCAGTGCTTTTCTTACAGCGGCACTGCCGGAGGAGGTACAACCTGTACCTGCGCAAATAAGTACGTGAGCGCGAATCATTTATACGTTTCCTCCGTTTATATTTTATAATTTCCTATAGTGTATTCGGTTACGATCTTGCCGCCCTTAATGTGCTCTGCAACGATACGCTTTGCCATATCGGGAGTAACCTTAACGTAAGTAACCTTTTCTTTGCCTGCTTCAAAAACCTCAACAACGGGCTCGTACTGGCAAATGCCGATACAACCGGTCTGGGTTACGGTAGCTTTGGAGGAGAGATCCTCTTTTGCAACCTCTTCTACAAGGGTGTTAAGAACAGGTCTTGCGCCTGCGGCGATACCGCAGGTTGCCATACCAACTACTATGCGTATTCCGTTTACGCCTTCGCGGATACCGACCTTGTCCTTCATCTTTTCTCTGATCTGGGCAAGTTCTGCTAATGTTTTCATTACAAAAGATCCTTTCTTTTTCGGTATATTTACATTTTTATATTTTCATACTGTTGTTTGACGTAATCCTTTATCCAAAGCTGTACGTCGGGATTTGAAAGGGGTAATCCCTGCAGGACTTCTCGCAAAGCCCTTGTGTCCAGTTCCACCTCGCCGTTTTCGGTTTGGTGGCGGAAGACCATATCTCCCTCTCCGCATCCCTGCGCCAAAAGGCAGACTGTGGATGCAATGTCTCCCAAGGGGGTAAAATCTATATGGTCTTTAAAAAACACTCCGGTTATCACCGTACCGTGATCTTCAGGCTTTTGGGAGCTTTGTATCTCAATGTAACCGCCGGTCTGTTCGGCAGCCAGACGGAACAAAGGGATGCCCAGTCCCACCTTTCTGGTAGTGCGGGTGGTATAAAAGGGGTTGGAAACCTTTAAAAGCGTTTCTTCGCTCATGCCGCATCCATCGTCTTTAACCTGAATTATAAATCGGTTTTCCTTTTCGGTAAGCAGTATCTCGGTAAGAGATGCTCCTGCGGTAAAGGAATTTTGGGCGATATCAAGTATGTTAAGGGACAGTTCTTTCATTTTTCGCCTCGCAGATAATCAATAATACGGTTTCGCACCTCATGGGATGTACCGTGGGCGGAAACTGGCAAAAAGTTAACTGCTTCGTTAATATCCCACAGCAGGTGAGCGTCGCTGTCGGAAATAACGGGAGTATTTTCGAGCATGGGATTTTTTGAAAATATCTCTTCTTTTTTTGAAATATCCTTTATCTCCACGCAATCGAACACCGGTGTTTCCGGCATCATACCCAAAATCCCGATCATTCCGTTTGAGGTCTTATCAATATGGGCGGGTACGCAAGCGGCGTCGTATCGGGATGCCATTTCGTAAACTTCGTCTACCGAAAGGGCGGACGCCACAGATAAAAGATATTCATATTCACCGATCACCTTATCGTCCTTATCCAGTATCTGCTGATGCCCGAAAAGGTCGACACGGTTTTTAATTTTTGTTCGGTATTTATCAAATTCCGCTTCAAATCGTTCCGCGTCGTCTACCGAACGGAAATATACCAGCAGGTGTATTTCCTCCGAAGTGGTTATCTCCATTCCCGGTATTGCCACCACACCGTATTGCTCGCAAGCGAATTCAAACGCCCGTACGTTCATACAAGTGTTGTGGTCGGTAAGAGCCGCGGCACGCAGATTTTTTATCTTTGCCATTCCTGCGATATTATTTACTGTCATATCGTCATCACCGCAGGGGGAAAGACAGGAATGTATATGCAGGTCGTAGGATGTCATAGTATCTTGCTCAATTTAATGCAGATATCGTAAGCGCTGTCGGGCATAAGCAGAATATTTACTCCTCTTGCCTCCGCCATAGCGATCACGTCATCTTCGGGGCGGGCGTTTTCGCCGATAATGACACAGCTCACGTCTGCCAGCGAAGCAACCGCAGGCACGTTTATGTTTGACATTATGGTAACCCACACGTTGCAGGCACGGGCTTTTCCCATTACCCAGCTGAGCAGATCGCCGGTATAACAGCCGCGCACAGTTTTATCCCCTTCGGGCAGAGAAAGCACCTGAGGATTTAAATGTGTAATAAGCTGGTTAACCGTCATCTTTTTGTACGCTCCTTTTTTAATTTATGCCGTTTTTCTTTTTGGCAAGCACCACGCAATCCTCGGGAACTGCCAATCCCCTCACCACATCATCCGCAAAAGCGCGGCAGTTAGGGGCACCGCAGTAACCGCAGTCTATTTCCGGCAAGGTCTCAAAAAAGCTTGCCGCTTGTGACATAAGACGTATTGCGGTTTTTCTGTCCTGAGAAAACATCCTTACGGGGTTGATTTCCGGAAATTCGCCAACGTTGTATTCTGCGGGGAAGGGATAATCCATTCCATGCATATCCGGTCGATTCTGGCTTACCGGAAGGTATCTTCTTATGTTTTGTAATCTTACTCTTGCAATATAGGGGTTTTCCATAGTGAGAACACCGCCCACACATCCGCCGGGACAAGCGTTAAGCTCAATAAAATCCAGGCAGGGGTAGGAGCCGGTCTCAATATCGTCAAGCACCTTTATTACGTTTTCTATCCCGTCTGCCGCAAGATATCTGTCGTTCAGCAGGGAAGAGGATTCGCCGCCGCTGGTAGCCCAGTTCACACCTATCATTCCCGTGCGGGAAAGGGGTTCGGGGGCAATTTCACTCTTCATGGTGTTAAGCAGTTCAAAGTACATATCGCTCATGGATACTACCAGATCGATATTACTGCTTTTTTCACCGCACAGAGCGTTTTTAACGTAGCTTACCTTTGCCGTGCAGGGAGATATAAAAACTACGCCGATATCTTCGTCCTTCAGCTCGGGGTGTTCTTTTTTTGCTTTCTCCCGTGCCAGCTTTCCGGCAATCTCCACGGGCGGCATTATGGGTATAAGATGCTTTGCCAGTGTGGGAAATCTTAAAGAGATAAGCCTTACGATAACGGGACAGGCAGAGCTTATTACGGGACGCTGAACATTCTCCGTTTTTAAATAATGCCTTGTATATTCCGTTACCATTTCCGCCGCGCAGGCTACTTCGAACACGTCATCAAATCCGTAATCAAGCAGTCCCTTAAGCATACAGTCAACATCATCCAGATTATCGAACTGACCGTACAGCGTAGGTGGCGGCAGAGCTATTTTGTATTTGAAATTGTTTATGCTTTCAAGCGGATCGTAAATTGCTTTTTTAGCTTTGTGGGGACACAGCCGTATACATTCACCGCAGTCTATACATCTTTCGGTGTTTATAACCGCACGTCCGTCTCGTATACGTATCGCTTCCGTGGGACATCTGCGAAGACAGTGGGTACAGCCTTTGCATTTTTCCGATTCCAGCGACACCGAGTGTCTGTAAACCGACATCGCTTCCTCACTTTCACACATATACCGTCATGGTAATCTTTGTGCCCTTTCCCAGCTGGGATTCGATCACCATTTCATCGGTATAACGTTTCATGTTGGGAAGTCCCATTCCCGCGCCGAACCCAAGGGAACGTATATTATCGGGTGCGGTGGAAAAGCCTTCCTGCATCGCCTGATCAATATCGGCAATGCCGGGGCCTTCGTCTGTAAGTATAATAACTATTCTGTCCTCTTCTATAACGACTTCAGCCTTTCCGCCGCCTGCGTGGATGACCATATTTATCTCACCTTCGTACATGGCGATAGAAACTCTGCGTATCGTTTCAGGGTCAAAGCCTGCTTCGCGAAGTCTCTTTTTTACTTTGACAGAAGCTTCTCCCGCCGAAGTAAAGTTGGCTCCGTCCACATCAAAGCAATAGGATAATTTTTTATTATCCGACACTTCTTTCACTCCTTGCGACCGAGTCCGTTATTATAAAGCATACCGCAGGCTTCGTACATACGAAGGTTCGTAGTCATAACCACAATATCGTGTTCTGCCGCGGCAGCCAGCATTTCTTCCGTAGGCATTTTACTGCGCACGAAAACAATGCAATGCATATCCATCATACCTGCTGTGCGTATAACCTGCAGATTAACGAGACCGGTAAGCAGTACTGCCTGATTTTTAACGTACGCCAGTACGTCGCTCATCATATCGCTGCCGCAGGCGGAGTTGACCTCCATATCGCATTTATCCTCACAGCACAGTATTTCCGCATCTAAAATTTTTGCCAGTTCAGCAATTTTCATAGGTTATCCCTGCTTTTTATCTATATTTTTCCAGAATATCCTTAACGTCTGCGGGGGTAAGACGTCCGTAAACGTCTTCGTTTATAGTCATTACGGGAGCAAGACCGCAGCAACCGAGGCAACGGGTGTCCTGAATAGTGAACAGACCGTCTGCAGTGGTTTCGCCTGCGCCGATGCCCAGAATTTCCATAACCTTATCCAAAACTGCCTGCGCGCCTTTAACGTAGCAAGCGGTACCGGTACATACGCTGATGATATATTCGCCCTTGGGCTTAAGAGAAAACTGGGAATAGAATGTAGCAACTCCGTATACCTCGGTAAGAGGGATATCGAGAGAATCTGCTATAAGCTCCTGTGTTTCCAAAGAAAGGTATCCGAAGAGTCCCTGTGCGTACTGCATAATGGGCATAAGAGGGCCGTCCATATTCTTGTGTTCCTCAATAAACGCCTTCAGCTCGGCGGTCTTCTGCTCAATCTGCTCTTTTTTTAATGCCATTCTTTCTGTCCTCCTGAAAAAACTTATTTAACAGTATTAGACCTGTTCGTTTTAAATTTGTATATTGATACATAATTTCATTCTATGATAGCATACTTTTGTGTTTTTTTCAATAAAAAACTAAAAAATGTGTAAAAATATTTGTATATTTTAGTAACATGTGTTATAATTTACCCGAAAGGAGTAATGAATGTTATGAAAAACAAAACTTGGTGGCACGATAAGGTTGCGTATCAGATATATCCCCGTTCGTTTATGGATTCCAACGGTGACGGTATCGGTGATATAAACGGTATTATCAGCAAGCTCGATTATTTAAAGGATCTGGGAGTTGAGATCGTTTGGCTTTCTCCCGTTTACCGCTCTCCTATGGATGACGGCGGTTACGATATTTCCGATTACTACGATATAGATCCTATCTTCGGCAAAAAAGAGGATATGGATAAGCTTTTGGAGGAAGCAAACAAGCGGGGCATAAAGATCCTTATGGACCTTGTTATAAACCATTGCTCCGATGAGCACGAATGGTTCCAAAAAGCTCTTGCGGACCCCAACTGCGAGGAAGCGGATTATTTTTGGTTCCGTGAAAGCGAAAACGGCCCTCCCAACAACTGGCGCTCTATGTTCGGCGGTTCTGTTTGGGAAAACGTCGGCGGTAACAGATACTATATGCATCTGTTCTCCAAAAAACAGCCCGACCTCAATTGGGAAAACCCCGTTTTAAGACAAAAGCTGTACGATATGGTCAATTATTGGCTGGATAAAGGCTTGGGCGGCTTCCGTATAGACGCTATCACCCACATAAAGAAGGATCCCACCCTTAAATCATATCCTGTGGATGCGGACGGAATGGCGGGTTGCTTTGCCCCCACAAGAAACTTCCCCGGTATTGGCGAGTATCTTACAGACCTGCGTAAAAACACCTTTGATAAATACGAATGCGTTACCGTTGCGGAAGCGGCGGGCGTGCCTTTCGGAGATCTCGGCGCATACATAAATGCGGAGGACGGATATTTTGATACTATGTTCGATTTCTCTTATTCCGAGCCTTACGCATACGGAAACGGCTGGCACGATTGCTACCGTCCCGGTGAATGGGATTTTGCCGCTTGGAGAGATACTCTGTATATGAGCCAGACCGAAACCGAAAAGATCGGATTCGGCGCAGTGTTTATAGAAAACCACGATTATCCCCGTTCCATAGATAAATTTATTCCCGATGCGTCCAGAAGCGTAAGAAGCCAGAAAATGCTTGGCAATATGTATTTCTTTATGCGCGGTATTCCCTTTATTTATCAGGGGCAGGAATTGGGTATGACAAACACCCGTATGGAAAAGATAGAGGATTATGACGATATCTCTACTAAAAACCATTACCGTGTTGCTTTGAGAGACGGTCTCACTCCCGAAGAAGCACTTCACGGTGTCAGCCGTTATTCCCGTGATAACGCCCGCGTTCCTTTCCCTTGGACAACGGGTGAAAACGGCGGATTTACCACCGGCACACCTTGGCTTAAATGCCATCCCGATTACAAGGAATTCGCAGCAGAAGAGCTGATGAAGGACGAAAACAGTATGTACCACTGGTACAAGAATATGATACGCATCCGCTCCGAATACAAGGATATCCTTGTGGAAGGCTCCTTTGCGCCTATAGATTTCGGTGTTGAAAAGAGCGTGTGCTATTCCCGTACTTCCGAAAAAGGAAAGATAGTAAGCATAAACTCCTTCACTCCCGAACTCACCGAATATGCCTGCGGAGAGGGCAAGGTTATTAACGGAGACGGCATAAAGAGCTACGAAAACGGCGTGCTTACTCTTGAACCCTTCGGCTGTGCTTTGATACTTTTATAAAAGGTGAAAAATATGATAAAAATAGGATTAAGCGGAATCGGAAGAATGGGCTCTTACCATCTTGCCGTTTATGAAAGATTAATGAAAGAGGGGTTTCCCGTCAAGGTTGTGGCGGTGTGCGATGTGGATACATCCCGTCTTGACGGAAGCAAATCCACCCTTTCCAATCTTGCAGGCGAAAAAGGTAATGTTTCCGCATACAAGCAGTATACCGATCTTGACGAAATGCTTGCAAACGAAGAGCTGGATGCGGTTGACATTATTATGCCCACCTATCTTCACAGCGCTTCGGCTGTAAAGGTGCTCAACAGCGGCAGACATTGTATGTGCGAAAAGCCTATGGCGCTTAACGAAGAGCAGTGCCAAGCAATGATAGACGCCGCAGAAAAAAACGGCAAAACCCTTATGATCGGTCATTGCCTCCGTTTCTGGAAGGAATACGCCTATCTTAAGGATATTACCGAAAAAGGCGTTTACGGCGCCTGCCTCAAGGCATCTTTCTGGCGGGGCGGGTATCAGGACCACGTTAATTCTCCCTCCTGGCAGGATTGGATAATCACCCGTGAAAAAGGCGGCGGCGGTCTGTTCGACCAGCATATCCACGATGCAGACTGTATCCGTTGGCTGTTCGGCGACCCCGAATCCGTTTCCGTTTTCGGCAAGACCGTACATCCCAAAAGCGCTCACGATATAGTAAATGCAAACTATGTGTATGACGATAAGCCTGTTTTTGCCCATGATGATATTACGTATATGGGATATCCCTTCGGATATGGTTTTAACGTAAGCTTCGAGCACGGCACCGTGGAATATAAGGACAACGTTCTTACCGTTTATCCCGAGGCTGGTGAAAAGTTCACACCCGACCTTTCGTCCTACGGTGAAACTACGGATGCATATTACAACGAGCTTAAATACTTCCTCACCTGTGTTCTGGAAGGTAAAACGCCCGAAAAATGTATGCCTTACGAAAGTATGCAGGCAGTAAAGCTGGTTACCGCAGAAACTGTTTCCGCAGATAACGGCGGCAAAATGATACAATATAAATAAAATCACCCAGACAATGAAAAACGCCCGAGTAATCGGGCGTTTTGATTATGGGACTTGTGGGTGTTTACCATTTTCCTTCCAAAAGCTCTGCTTTTTCGGGGAGCATACTTTCATCGGCGTCTGTCACCGTAACCTCAAGCTTGTGATCGTACCAAAAGCCGTCTTTTTTCGTGGCTTTGCAGTTGATGGAAAGGGAAGTCATCAAACCCGTTTCGGCATCATAGGTAAGAAATGCGGTATAATCGTACACGTTATCTTTATGCATCCACTTGCTATTGATATTTAGCGCCATTCCGAAAAGCAAACTGTGTATCGATTCGTTGTTGACACAGGTGAAATTTACAGTTACGGTACCGTCATTATTGGCTGTGTAGGTTATGCTGTCAAACCTGCCGGCAATTATTGCAAAGTTTTTAATATCGGTTTTAAGCTCACCGCCGTTGTTGCTCAAATAATCGGTAAAGAAGTCATCGTCATAATATACGTTTGAATGGAGATCCGAATAAAGTCGGTTTTTGGCATCTGATTTGTTATCCTCTCCCGTTATTACCGCTCCGTATTCATAATCGGGATTGTTATAATTAAACCCTTCCCATATCCGGCGGTAATCGTAGCTTTCTTCGGTGCTATATGCATAGGAATCATATTTATATAATTCACCGGGAAGTCTGTAATAATTTTTCTCTGACGCCTTAACAAAGTCATCATTCGTTCCCACGGCAACTGTCTTTTCGATTATATAATAATTGCCGCCGGTGCTGTCTGTTCCTTTGTAATCGGCGTATATCGCCTTGTTAAGCGAATTTTTGCTCAATTTATATACGCTTCCGTAAAAATCATACAGCTTGTCGGCAAAGGCTTTATATGCATCAAGGTTTTCAAACTCGTACGTCTTGTCGGGGTTGTCGGCGTTCAGCTTTTTCGCGGAATTTGTTTTTAACTCAGTAGTGTAGTTTTCGCTGAAATACTTTACCTTGCTTTTTTCGCCGTACGTGTCAGTGTACTGATATTTTGCGCTGATACTTATTCTGGTATCCGATATCAAAAACGTAGTTGTTACTTTTCCTTCGTATTTGTCAAAATGCAGATAACTGTTTTCTGCAGTGTAGCTTATCGTGCCGTTTGTTTCTGTACGCACAATTTCGGATTCCGATTCCTCTATATGATTCAGAAAAGTACTCCATTTGTTGTCCAGCGTATTTGTGGTAGGTTCAATCCATTCCGTAAACGTGTCGAAATCCGCAGCTTTTATTGCCACGTACGTGCATGTTTCGTACGGTACGAGAACATTAATACAGTTATCGTAATAATTATACTCCACAACATCGCTTTTAACGTACATTGAGTTATCTGCGCGATAGTATTCTACGGTATGGTTTTCATACTCGGTAACGTAGCCTTCCTTTTTCTTTTCCAAAAAACACGAAATATCCTCTGCAAAAAGCGTTTTGATTTCTTCCTGTGTAAGAACGGGCTTGCTTTCTTCGGGTAAGCTTGCCTCGGGCTTGCTTGCCTCGGGCTTGCTTTCCTCGGGCGGCGTGCTTTCGTTTGCGCTCTCTTCTTGGGGTGTGGATTCGGAGCGGGAAACGTCAACGCTCGTGTCGGCGGGATCGTCGGCTACGCATGAAACCGTAAACAAAATAATGGCAAATACGATGGCGGTAAGTACAAAAATTCTGGTTTTCATTTGTTTCTCCTCCTTAAAGATATATTATGTGTTAGGCTGTATGCTTTATACACTTATATTATACATAATATGGCAAAAATGTCTATAAATAATTTGTGAATAATATTAATTTTGTGTAAATGGACAATAAACGGCGCGTTAATTGTTAAAAATACACGAAAAACAAACACCCCAACAAAAAACAGCATCCTTTTGCGGATGCTGTGAAAACTATTTTGTTTTTCTTAAAATGCGCAGATAATCGTTCACGGTCACCTTGCCGTCGCCGTTGGCATCGGGATACCCGCGGGATACGTCTTCGCCGAGTATGACTCTGCGTATATGCTCCGCGTCCCGCTTGTCTATAATTCCGTTATAATCCGCATCGCCGTTTACAAATGCGGTTGCGGCTTCCACTGACGTAGTTACCATATACGCAGTTCCGTCGGTATCGATAACGTAATCGGGCAGGGTGGCGGAGGGGGAATAATTATGCTTTTCAAGCCGCGTTCCTTCGGATGTCATGGCGCTGTAATACTTGTTTACAAGTTCCATAAAATATTTCCAGCCCGTTCCGTCGTGAACCAGTTGCTTATTTGTGTTCAATCGCATATAATAAGGGCACTGCTTTGCCTGGAAATAATATACGTCTGTGTGCTGAAGTATCTTATCGGGCGTAAGCTCGTATTTTACAAGCAGTTCAGCAGTAAGCACCGCCGCGTTTTCCATAGCGGGGGTAAAGGTTTCTTCATACCATTTTTCGTATGCTGCGCCCTTTGTAATGGGATCGTTGTTTCCGCCCGGACCTACGGGCGCGCCTTGAACGCATATTTCAATGCCGATAGTATAAAAATTATAATTGGTTGCGGCGTGCCAGCCTGCGACCGCATCGGGCAAGCCGTGGTATATCACGCTTCCGTCCACGGTGTAATGCCACGAGGAAGAAGAACCGTCCGTTTTGTTTATCAGATAATCGTGAACGAACGCCGCGTCGGAATAAGGCTCGCACATACCCGTGTTGTGTATTACGATATAGCGGATATCGTTAAGGTAATGGGAATAATAAGGTCTGCCCACAGACATAAAATCGTTTATAACCTTTACTTTTTGACCAAATCCTTCGCCAATGTAAAAGGTTTTATCCGGTTCGTCAAAATCCGCGCTTGTAGGACGGGCATACCCCGGTACTTTTTCCATAGTATCTTTCAGAACGCCGGTCTGAATAGCGTATCCGGAAGCAAGATCGTATATTCTTCCTTCGCTGTCTCCGCCGAGTGAGGTGATACGCTCTATATCTCCGTAAGCGGAAACGCAGATCTCATCCGTTAAGGTGGTGTACTGCGCATCCTGAGTAAAGATCACCCGAATATATCTTGCGGAAAACGTTTCCTCAAGCTGAATTCGGTTTATAAGTATTTCGGTGCGCTTGTTTTCTACGTTTTGTACTTCAAGATCGCCGACATTAAAGAAATTCTCTCCATCAACGGAAGCTTTTACGGATATAAAAGGAGTAAGTCCCGCAATACGGCGCTCCGTCATGGTGCGTATGAACACCTGACCGATCTCTCTTGCAACGTAGCCTATATCAACGGTTACGGTTACGGAATACGTGCCTTCGCCGCTTTCGGACTTATATCCCACCCAGCCGTCGCTTCCCAGCCAATCGGTATTGTTGTAATCAATAACGGGAGCGTATATACCGTCTGTCAGCTCGTTGCCGTCATCGGTATAATTTTCAAGTGGGACAGCATCATCAAATTCCACGGTATAGGTCTTGTTTTGGGTAACGGTGGCTTGTCTTGTAGCGGCGCGTTCTTCCGTATCGTATACGGGAACAGCGGCTTCTACTGCCATTACAGCGGGGCACAGCGCAATGATCGCGGCTGTTAAAAAGAAAGCAAGTTTTTTCAAAATATCAACCCTTTTTGGTTTCTGCGGTTCTCTTTATCTTTTCTGCGGCTTCGTCCGTCATCGCATCGGGATGTACGGTAAAGGATATCTTTGCGTTATCGGTATTTATCTCCATTACGAAGCATTCAACGTAGCGGTTTTTCTTGTTTATCTCTTTGGTGTAGCTTTTGTCAATAAGCTCCACGCTCTTTATTTCGGAAAGAGGCGTGTGGAAGCGGGTAATATTGGTTTCCCCGTTTATAAGGTTAAGGTTTCCCGCAACAACGTACAGCGTATCGGGGGTATAAGTAACCGCGCCGCCGCCGTATTGCTCACATCTGGGGGTGCTGTCGCCGCCGAAAATAAGCTTTACCGCGTCTTTATCACAAAGCTCGTATCCTCCGGAGGTGTAATCAAACACACGGCTGAACCTTTGGTGCTTTTCCGTTTCCTTTACAAAGTCTGCAAGGTTTTCTTCCAATTCCTTGTGAAAGGTCACAGCGTATTCATCTACTGCGCCGTCGCGAATACGCACGGCAAAATGACAAATAATACATACGACTCCCGCAACCATTATCAGCCAGGATGCCTGATAAAGCTGCCATTCGCGTATAACAAAATCGTTAAGAAAATACAGCAAAATACCTGCGCCTATAATACCCGCGCCCGTAAAAAGCAGTTTTTTGGTCTGGGTGAAATATTTTTTGAAGCTTTTTTTATCCATCTTATTTTTCAACCTTCTTTATGGTGTCTTCAAGTCTTTCGTATATTGCCTTTGCGTAGGTTTTATAGGTAGTGTCCATGGGGTGCAGCCCATCGGGGAACAGCGCTTCTTTATCCTTGCCCCAGGTATACAGATCTATCTGGGGAAGCGAATATTCTTCTGCGATCTGCTTTATAAGGGGAAGAGAATATGCGTTTATATTTTTGTTCCAGCCGTCGGCGTTCCATTTGTCCGTACTTGTCTTGAAAAGCGGTGTGGGCGTGCAAATGAATATCTGCACGTTTTCGTTAATATCGTAAAAAGAATCCAAAAGCTCTCTTGCGGAATCAAGGAACGTATCCTTTCTCGTGGGGTCGGACCAATCCTTCCAATCCTGACTTGGGTTGGAATCGTTGGTGCCCAGTGCAAATATAACCACGTCGGGCACAAAATTCAAAGCATCTCTGTACTGCTTGCTTTTTGCGTATGCGTAGGGATCGTTATTGCAAATGGCATAACCGCTCAATCCTGCGTTAAGCACGCAATAATCCCAACCCAGCATCTGCTGAATATATGCGGGGTAGGTCATATCGTTTCTGGAAGAGTTAATACCTTGGGTAATACTGTCGCCCACGCAGGCAACCTTTATAACCGGCTCGTTACCGCTGGACATAAAATCCGTAAGATCTCCGTCTTTATCGGTCTTGCAGACCTTTATAAGCTTTTCCAGAGCAAAGTGCCAGCCGTTTGCATAGCTTCCCGCCAGCATGACCTTTGTTCCCTTTACTACCAGGGAATACTGGCCCGCTTCAAAGGAATCTCTGTCAAAAGCGTTTCTCAGACTTCTGCCCGCAGTAAAGCCCACAAGTATTTCGTACTCGGTCTGGGCGGTGGTGTCCGCCACTGCTTTAAGGGTATAACCGCAGTATTCTTCCAAAAATGCGTTTATTTCGTCAACTATAAGACGGTAGTGGTTGTAATTATCGTAGGTGGCGGAATTGCAGTAAACTATAGTGAATTCCTTAAGGCTCACACCGTTTACGGTTATATCTCTGGGGCCGTAGCCCTCTTCTTTGGAAACTTCGGCGCTTACGTCGCTTTTGGAAATTTCGGGCGCGGTTTCGCATGCGAATAAGGAAACAGCCATACATAAGCACAGTAAAGATATAATGATTTTTTTCAT
Organism: Clostridia bacterium; assembly: GCA_017537345.1. Classification (GTDB taxonomy): domain Bacteria; phylum Bacillota; class Clostridia; order Oscillospirales; family CAG-382; genus SFLA01. The sequence goes on from JAFYKY010000021.1 coordinate 79,120, forward strand.
TTTGTTCACTCCGTGTTCATTATTATAACCATTATAAATGTTTTTTGCTCGCATGTCAATTATTTTTATATATTTGTTATAGCTGAATACCTCATATTTCTCTCGTATAATATATGTTTATATAAACAGTGTTTTATCAAGTGAATTGTCAATAATACATACATCTTTTAGAATATATGCGTTGAGAGGTGTATATCAATGGTTAAAATTATTCTTGATAAAGCATTAAAAGAACGCGGTATGAGCAGATACCGTTTAGCGCAGCTTACGGGAACGCAGTTTCAGGTCGTAGATAAGTATTATAAAAACAAAGTGGTACGTTACGACAGCTATCTGCTTGATAAATTCTGTCAGGCGCTTGACTGCGAAATAGGAGATATTATCGAAGTAACCAAAGATTAAAAACAAGGCGCACCGTTTTTGCGGTGCGCCGAAATATTTACTTTATTGCTTCGTTTTGAATTCTCATAATTTCTTTCAGACCCTTTGCGCCCAGAGCGAGCAATTTGTTCAGCTCGTCGGCAGTAAAGGCTCTGCCTTCTCCCGTGCCCTGAATTTCAATAAACGCGCCGGTATCGTCCATTACAAGATTCATATCCACTTCCGCGCTTGAATCCTCTCTGTAGCAAAGATCCAGAAGGGGAGTATCGCCGTTTATACCTACGGAAACTGCCGCAACCTGATGAACGATAGGATCTTTGGATATAATTCCCTGCTTCAACCATTTTTTAACACCCAGAGCAAGAGCAACGTACGCGCCGGTTATGGATGCGGTGCGGGTGCCACCGTCCGCCTGAATAACGTCGCAGTCTATCCATATAGTCTTTTCGCCCAGCGCCTCAAAATCAACGGCTTGGCGCAGTGCTCTGCCTATAAGACGCTTTATTTCGGTACTGCGCCCGTCGGGCTTCAGGGTCTCCCGCTTTTTTCGTCCGCCGGTGGAGGAGGGGAGCATAGCGTATTCCGCCGTAAGCCAGCCCTTGCCCGTGTCCTTTAAAAAGGGCATTGTGCCTTCTTCCAGAAGGGCTGTGCATATAACTCTGGTCTTTCCCCAGTTTATCAGCACGCTTCCGCCGTTTGTTTCCGTAAAATTTACGGTAATATCAATATTACGCAGGCAGTCTTCGGTTCTTCCGTCAATACGGTTCATAGCTGTATCTCCTCTTTAAATATATTGAATATATTATATACAACACCGTTAAAAAAGTCAATCAAAATACATATACGGAGTAAAATATGTTTGGCAAAATATTAAAGACCTATCGTACAAAGCACAAAATTCCCCAAAAAACTCTGGCTTTCTTAAGCGGGGTGGACAGAAGTATTATATCCGATATAGAAAACGGGCGGGCGCAGGCGGATACCTGCCTGCAGGCAAAAATAGTAAACGCAATACTAAAGGATACCTGCCATTTCTGCGGCGAAACCGCCTCAGGATACGAGCGCGGCGAACAGCTTGGCGTTTTGCTGGGCACGCTTTCACCGGAAATGGCGGACAGCGTGTATCTGGATATTATAAAAAAGCTCAGAGAATACGTGGCTTTTCAGATAGAACTTGATGTAGAAACCCTTTATCCCAAGGAAATAAAAAAGCCTAAATGCAAGCGCAAATATATGTACTATAAATTCGGTCCGCCGATAGAATGATCGACCAAGACAATGAAACCACCGGTATAACCGGTGGTTTTTATTATCTTCTTTTTATTCTTCCTTTTTCCCGTAAATGTTATCGTAATCGATCTCTCCAAGCCGCCAAAGCTTTTTGCATATAAGGAATACGCCCAGCAAAAATACAGCGGTTATACAAAGATATATCACTGCGTATACGATACTGTCCAGAATATTAAGCACGCCGAATGTAAATCCGTCCACGTGTGCGCCGTAGATAATATCGTACCACAGGCTGGAGACCTTGTCCAGATACCTTCTGAAGAACAGCACACAGCCCAAAAATCTTGCGATCTCGCCGATAATTACAAGACCTACCGTCTTTTTAAACCACATATTTTTCACTTCGCTTCTGTGGTAAAGAGAGGGGAATTTAATAAACAGAAATACGGTTGTAATGCCAAGGCTTATTATAAGGTGGAGAAGTGTCATACCCAGTAAACCGACAATGGACAAAAATACGTTTGCAGGCAGTTTTTCCAAAATTGAATTGACCAGCCAGTAGCTTATGTTGGAGGATATAAGCATGGCAACAAACGCCACAACGGCATACATTACCTTCATATCCATAGAAACTCTTTTTTCCATTTTCAAGCCTCCTCGGTGTTGTGTTTTAAGTATACAGCACAAAACCGGAATTGTCAATAAGCTATAATATCAAAGAAAGCCACAGAGGCAGGGTCACCAGAGAAAGTATGTGGGATATAAGGGCAAGCCGCGCCCCGGGCTTGCAGTCCTCGCCCACAAGCTTCGGGAACACAATGGTGTTAAGTCCGCAGGGCATAACGGTTATTATGAGTATAAAGGGGAGCAAAGCATCAAGCCCAAAGAGAGTGCATACCCCGTATGCCACGGCGGGGAACAATACAAGACGGATCGCGCAGAAAATATATGCTTGCTTGTTTTTAAAAAGCTCCTTTAACGAGAAAGCGGCAAGGGTTATACCCGTAAGCAGCATGCTCAAAGGTCCCACGCAGGCAGCCGCCATAGAGGTTACAGAGGAGATGACATCGGGTATTTTTACAGATGTCATTCCGCATATCATACCAAGGACAATAGCGATGGTTATGGGGTTGAGCAGTCTTTTTAAAGGCTTTTTACCTCCCGTAAGCATTGCGTATCCCGCGGTGTAGGTGTAAATAATAAAGGGAATGGCAAAAAAGATAAAGTTTGAAAGCATCTCTCCGCCGAACACTCCCTCGATCAGAGCGTAGCCAAGGTATGCGTAGTTGGATATGGCAAAGGAATATCGGTATACCTTGCGTTCGTAAGGGTGCTTTGTAATCAACTTCGATGCAAAGTAAGCTGCAATAACCAAAATCAGCAGAAGTACTGCGGATACGGGTAAAAATATGTATTTTTCTTTAAAATCCGCCACCGTAAAATTGTTTGCAAAGGTGTTGAATATCTTGCAGGGCAGTAAAAGGTTTACAATAAGAACGGATAATATCTCCCCGCTTACCGCCTTTTTCCGCTTACCTATAACCCACCCCGCAAACAAAAATATATACAGTATAAAAAGCTGTTTGAATACAAGAAACATCTGCGTATCTCCAAAAAATGTCTTCTGACCGTATTTTAACATAAACTAATACGTATTACAATCATGTTTAAAAATTTCAGTAAAAAAAGCGGTTTCTTTTTGTGAAACCGCTATTTAGATTATTCTTTTTCGGGTAATCTGTGTACAAAAGACAAAAGCTTTATCAAATTTTGAATCGATTTGGGATTTCTTGCTTGATCTCTGTAATGAAACGAAATCAATTCGTAAATATCCGTTAAGCTGTCCAAATACAGAGTATTGAAATTTTTGATAAAGCGGAGGTCGCCTATCATAACTCCGATTCCGGATTCAAGCCCTTCTTCAATTACAATAACCCAATCAAATTTATCGGATGTGATAAAAGATACCGAATAAAGATTCAAGTTTATATATTCCTCGTAGGACATTGGCAAGTCAAACCGAAACGTTTCATCGGAATCGTTTTGCGCAATATAAAGAGCCTTGTAAGAAGAAGTAATATCCATCAATGCGTCAAACTGCTTTTTGTTCAGCCAAAGGTCGTTTGTGCTATACAGCAGGGCGGTCGGAATATCGGAGGGGATGTTTAAATCCAATATTGAATAATTGATCATGCTTTCGCCCAAAAAGGGTTTTAATTTCTCAACAAGGTCTTGCTTTGTCATTCGTATCACCGCCTTTCGTGTTTTTATCATATCATAATTTCGATTAAAAATCAACTGCATACCTCTTTATTGACTTTATTACATTTTATCATAAAACCTATTACTTTTCAACCTATAAAAAATGCTTTTCGCCACAGCGAAAAGCTACCTTACTTGTTCACTATTCACTATTACTTATTACTTTGCCAAAAATCTCGCCAAGTTAGTGAAAAGTGAAGAGTGAAAAGTGAAAAAGTAAAAATCCCACACTAACGTGCGGGATTTTTGGCAGGGATAGCTGGATTCGAACCAGCGAGATGACGGAGTCAAAGTCCGTTGCCTTACCGCTTGGCTATATCCCTATATTAAATTGCCAAATGATTATATAACAAATCGCCGCGTTTGTCAAGAGAAATAAAACCAAGAGTTTTGTTGATTTTATTGCCTTTATGTGTTAAAATACGGTTATCCACAGTATGCGAGGTAGCGAATATGAAAAAGTGGTCTTTTTACACTTCCAATGAAATAAAGCCTTTGGGATGGGTAAAGCGTCAGCTTGAAATACAGGCGCAGTCCCTTTGCGGAAACCTACACAAGGTCTGGCCCGATGTGCGTGACAGCAAGTGGATCGGCGGTACGGCAGAGGGATGGGAGCGTGTCCCTTATTGGCTGGACGGATTTATTCCTCTTGCGTATTTACTTGAAGACAAAGAGCTTATCTCAGTTGCGGATAAGTATATGGATTCCATACTCGCCTTCCAACAGCCCGACGGATGGCTGTGCCCCTGCGACGAAGAAAAGCGCCCGTCTTACGATACCTGGGCGGTATTGCTTCTTTCCAAGGTGCTTACGGTGTATTACCAATGCTCCGGCAAAGAGCAGGCTGTGGATGCGCTGTATAAAATGCTTAAAAACTACCACGAACTGCTCAAAAACGGCACGGTAAAGCTGTTTGAGTGGGGAAAATACCGCTGGTACGAGGGATTTATCGCCATCGACTTTTTGTATTCCCGCTGCGGCGAAGAATGGCTGATAGATCTTGCCCGCATACTCAAAGAGCAGGGCATGGATTACGATACCGTAACCCACCTTTGGGAACGCCCTATGAATTGGTGGCGGTTTGATACTCATATAGTAAACCTTGCAATGATGCTTAAATCCGAAGCGGTGTCCTGCGCCCTTTTGGGAGAGCAGTATACGGATAAAGCACAAAAATACTACGATATTCTGGAAAAATACAACGGTATGCCCGCAGGCGTTTTCACGGGGGACGAATGTCTTTCCGGCGTAAGCCCCATTCAGGGCGCGGAGCTTTGCTCGGTGGTTGAGCTTATGTATTCCTATGAGCATCTCTATGCTTGCACCGGGGATAAAAAGTGGGCGGAGCGTCTTGAAAAAATTGCCTTCAACGCACTTCCCGCCGCTATAAGCGACGATATGTGGGCGCACCAGTACGTTCAGCAAAGTAACCAGATTTCCTGCATACGCTTCCCCGGAAAATCCGTTTTCCGTACCAACAACAGCGAAGCCCATCTTTTTGGTCTGGAGCCCAACTACGGATGCTGTACGGCGAACTTCGGTCAGGGCTGGCCAAAGCTTGTGCTGTCTGCCTTTATGCATAAGGGCGATAAGGTCATAAGCGCGTTTCCCGTTCCTTCTGTGCTCAAAACGAAGGACTTGTATATTTCACTCGAAACCGAGTATCCTTTCAAAAATACCTTTAAATACACCGTAAAGGCGGAAAAGGATTTTACTCTCGTTCTCCGCGTTCCCACCTTTGCCGCCGATTATACCGTTAACGGCGAAAAGGCGTGGGTAGAGGAGGTCTCCGTGCCCGTAAAGGCAGGGGAGACCAAGGTGTTCAACGTATCCTTTGAGGTAACTCCCCGCTTTGAAAAACGGGCGGGAAATCTTAACACGGTGGAAATGGGTTCCCTTTTGTTCTCTCTGCCCATAAAATATCACACCCTTAAAAAAGAATACGAGCGTGACGGAGTGGAGCGCAAATTCCCTTACTGCGATTACGAATATTACCCCGAAACCCCTTGGCAGTTCGGCTTTGCGGGTACCGATCTGAAGGCGGAATACCGCGCTGTAACAAAAATTCCTTTTTCTTCCCAAAATCCTCCCGTTACCGTAAAGGCAAAGGTGAAAGAGATTGCTTGGGGATATGCGGACGGATACGATACCGTCTGTGCAAAATATCCCGAAAGCCGTGTGGGCAAAGGGGAAATAACCGAGGTGGAATTATACCCTTACGGATGCGCCAAGCTCCGTATGACAGAACTGCCTTTCTGTGAGGAAGAATAAAAATGGAAAGCATACGCGAATATTTTGAAAAAGCCGTGTCACTGGGAGCAGCTGCCTTTGTTATAAGCAATCCCGTTTCCAAAACGGCGGAATATAAAAAGATAACCGCAGACAAAAAGCCCTTTGGATTTCAGATCTCCAAATACACCCAAAAGCAGGTGTTTCACGAAAACGTTTCGGAAACAGATTTTGCTTTTCGCTGTGCCCAGATTGTATACGGCAATTACAAGCAGGTAAACGGATTTGGAGAAAACAAAGAGCATATCTTGCTTATTTCCAAAAAAGGGGTAAGCAGATATTCCGTAAAAGGAAACACCTCCCTTAAATCAGGGGGTGACACACAGCACAACAGAGAAAAAAACTATATCCTTTCCCAAGGGGAAAATATACCTCCTCTGGTGGATATGGGAGTGTTTACCAAGGATGGCAAGGTAATAAACGCCATGTACCACAAGTACAAGCAGATAAACCGCTTTTTGGAAACGGTGGACGATGAAATTTCCGCATATCCTTCGGAAACCTTAAACGTAATAGACTTCGGCTGCGGCAAATCCTATCTCACCTTTATTTTATATTATTACCTTACCGCCGTTAAGGGCAAAAGGGTAAATATGATAGGTCTTGACCTTAAAAAAGAGGTAATAGAAAAGTGCGAAGCCTCTGCCCGTAAATACGGCTATGACGGATTGCACTTCGAACTTGGGGATATAAACGGCTATAAAGCGCCTTTCGAGGTGGATATGGTGGTTACTCTCCACGCTTGCGATACCGCCACCGATCACGCTTTGTATAACGCTGTAAGCTGGGGTGCAAAAATGATCTTTTCCGTGCCCTGCTGCCAGCACGAGCTGAACAAGCAGATGCAACCGAAAAACCTTGATATAATCTCCCGTTACGGCATTATACAAGAGCGGTTTTGCGCCCTCGCTACCGATGCGGTAAGAGGAAATATTCTCGAATACTGCGGCTATAAGACCCAGATAATGGAATTTATCGAGCTTGACCACACGCCGAAAAATATCCTTATCCGCGCCGTAAAACGCCCGTCCACCCCTCGGGCGGTAAAGCAAAAAGCTCTGGATGAGATAAACGCGGTCATAAACGAATTCGGCTTTAAGCCCACGCTTTATGAATTACTTATAAAATGATCTGAATTTGTGGAGGAAGATATTATGCCAAAGATACTTGTAACAGGTGGAACTGTTTTTGTTAGCCGCTATATCGCAGAGTATTATGTTGCTAAAGGCTGGGATGTATATGTGCTTAATAGGAACAGTAAGGAACAATCTAAAGGCGTAATTCTCATCGAAGCAGACCGACATAATCTTGGGGAAGTATTGCGTGAATTTCAGTTTGATGTTGTTGTAGATACTGCATATACTTCCTATGATGTCGATTTGTTGCTTGATGCTTTGGGAAGCTATAAAGACTATGTTCTAATCAGCTCAAGTGCTGTATACCCTGAGTATGCATCACAACCATTTAAAGAAGATGCTGCTTTGTCTGTTAATAAATATTGGGGAAAGTACGGAACTGACAAAATAGATGCGGAATCAGCGTTATTGAGAAGAAATCCCAATGCGTATATTCTCAGACCTCCATATCTGTATGGTCAAATGAACAATGTGTATCGAGAAGCCTTTGTTTTTGATTGTGCCTTAGCTGATAGAAAGTTTTATCTGCCCAAAGATGGCGATATGAAATTACAATTTTTCCATATTCACGATTTATGTAGATTTATAGACGTTGTTTTAGAGAATAAGCCAAAGCAACATATTTTTAATGTTGGAAATAAAGAGGCGATTTCTATTCGTAAGTGGGCAGAACTCTGTTATAATACTCTTGAGAAAAAAGTTGAGTTTCAAAATGTTTACGATGATATTGAACAGAGAAATTATTTCAGCTTCTACAATTATGAGTATTATCTCGACGTTTCGGCACAATATAATCTAATGACGGATGTGAAATCTTTAGACGAAGGATTGAAAGAATCCTTTGATTGGTACATAAACAATAAAGATAAGGTAAATAGAAAACCGTTTATCGAGTATATAGATAATACTCTGGTATGACAAATTGGAATTAGTCTAACATTTTCTCTAAAAACCCTTGATATTACTGGGTTTTTCGCCTGTTACAAACTCAACTGTTATGTATTTTCCCTTGTTTTTGCCCTTATGAGCGAAGACAAGGGAAACTTTTTATATCTAACCGCCAACTACCTTATCGAGCAGTCGTGCGGAAGTACGCTTCGACTCTCTTGTAGAGTGAGCGTAGACATTCATCGTGGTACTGACATCAGAGTGACCTAAAAGCTCCTGTACATCCTTCGGCGCTGCTCCGTTCGAGAGCAGATTACTCGTGAATGTGTGACGCAGTTGGTGGAAATGAAACCCGTCGAGGCCTTCTACCTTTTTGCTTGCCCGTTTGCACATAATACCAATCGTGCTTGGCGATTCATACGCTCCGTCAGGTCTTAAGCATACAAAGGATATCTCCTTGTATCCCTCGGGAACCTTTTCGTTTCTCGGCAGCGTATATACCTCATAGTAATTGCGGTCTTTTTCCTTAACCTCACAGTAATAATTGAGGCGGTATAATTCGCCGTATTTGAAACGTTTTTTGTGCTGTTCGAGCTTGGCAGTTCTCAGAATCTCTGCCAAAGTGTTACAGAAGTCCACTGTTCTGACTTTCCTGCGTTTGGTAGCCCCTATCTCGGTTTTGTGCCTTGCGTTGTTGTAGCGCATACTGCGACGCACCGTAAGGTACTGTTTTTCAAGATTTACGTCTTGCCAAGTTAGTCCACAGACTTCACCAATGCGAAGTCCTGTGTAGTACGCAATCTGTATCGGGAGCAGTGCGGGATTATCCTTTGCTTTCAGAAAATCCTCAAGCTTTAAGTACATTTCGTGAGTAAGTGTTGGAATGGAAGCAACTTCACAGTTATCATCCGAGAACAGTTCGTAATCATCCTTTTTGCCTCGCCATACTACGTACTGCATTGGGTTAAAAGAAATCATCCGCTTGGGAAATACTGCAAAGCGGAACGCTCCCTGCAGAACAGCAGAGAACAATCGCAAGTACCCCTTGCTGAGTGCTTTCGATGTTGTACCGTCCGGATTCACTCCGCCAAAGCTGAGTTGATCCATAAAAGTCTGCAAATGGTCGGCTGTTACACTTTTCAGTTTTCGGTTCCCTATGGGGTATTGTTTTATACGGTTAACTGTGCCTTGGTAAGCCATCACCGTACCGTTGCTTAGATTGCCGGGTTTTAGTTCTTCTTCCACCCACATATCAAGTAACATACCCACTGTAGTATTTTCGGATTTCGCTACAAATTTCTTTGCTTCGTAGTCTTCCATTGCCTTGCGAAGCAGAGACTCTGTTTCGCTCTTGCTTTCCGTTCCTGCGAACTCTCGCTGTACCTGTCTTCCGCTTTCATCTTCTACATAAAAGCGGTAGTACCACTTCTTGCCTTTTTTTCTTACAGAACCCTTTGCCATATAAAACTCCTTTCCTTTGGCAAACGGAACTGTTGCAATTGTGTACCTATATTATACCATTTTTTCGCTTGAATTGCAACAGTTCCGGTTCATATTTCAACTTTAGTTTACAGATTCACGCGGCTTATTCCACAGACTTTACGCTGTCGGTCTCTCTCAGATCAATACCTTCGTTCAGCTTCAGAAATTCATTCAGTGCATCAATACGGACAAGATACTTTGTACCTACACGCAGAATGGGGAGCTTCTTTGCCTTAATGAGATTACGCACGGTATTTCTTCCGATTCCGGTGTAGTCGGCAACTTCTTCTACTCTCAATGCGATTTTTTCTGCCATAGACGGTTTTCCTCCTTTACTCAGATTTGCCTCCTTCGCTGCCTGAGGCTGACAGTGCTGATGTCGTATTCATAAAGGTCTCCTTTTTACGAAAGGTCATAGGCTTGGTTCTTTACAGATTTTCGTTACGGGCATAGTGTGAAAGGCAGTCCTTATAAAAGCAAGTAAAAAGTTAGCTGAAAAATAAAAAGAATCAAGAAAACTAACTCCTGTATAAATTCCTTGACGAAAAAAGAGAGCACATGCAGCAGAAGCGAATACCTCAGGCGCCTGTGCTCGTGACGAAATTTGTTTAACGAAGCCTTATCCTGTGCTATACATGTATTACCGAATTTCGGATCGAGTTTCAAGAAAAGTTACTCTGTACGAAAAAATTTTTCTTGACGAAAACGGCAGTGAGACATACAATGTCCTGCCTTGAACTAAGGCATCATTCTCGTGACGAAAATTTTTAGTTCCCTGAAAAATGTGTCCATTTTATGGGGTACACTTATCCGGGACACCGTTCATCATTTATCGGGGACACCTATCGGGGATACTGTCGTAAAGTATCGGGGATATCCCCGATAAAGTTATATGGGATATCCCATATAGAGCTAAATGGGATGTCCCATTTAGGATGCAAGCAGAGGTGTGAAAGAACGAAATTCAGGCGTTTGAACGTTTTTGAAACACCGGATCCCCCTTATAGATTTATTATTGAAATCGTTGAATATCGTGCTTAAAACCGTCCAAATCCACGGAAAACACTGCTCTAAACGGTAGTAGGTTCGACGAGAATCCTTCTTAGGGGGGGATAATCTGTTCTAAATTGACTTCAATAATGTTTTCTTTACAAATCGCCTGTCCGATTGAAATGATAAAAGATTGAGAGTTTTTGGGCGCGGATTTACTGTCCCATCGAGAGTATTTTCGGTGCCCAAAATGAACGGTCATTTCACTTATGAAAATGTCTTTCTTTTTATAGCAAATGACCTTCAAATTTTCCGTATCAATGACTAGAAAAATGACTGTCTGATTGAGAGATAACAGAGGGTAAAAAATCCCTTTTCTTTTCCCTCATATCAATACGAGTGTGCGGTCATTTCGATAGGAGAGTTTTGGGCATAATCATATCAAACCGAAAGCGGTCGGTGGTCATATCAATAAGAAAGCGTCCAGAAAAAATCAATGAAAAATCCGTAAGGATCATCATATCAATTTGAAAGTCGCAGAGGTTATATCAATACGAAAGTGTCCGAAAATAATCCAAGATGAATCCAAGAAAAATCCAAAAGATGATTGTCATATCGATAGGAAAGGCGGGCGAAGTCACTTTCAATATGAGAGTAGTCATATCCATAGGAAGGCTAAAATTCTCAACCGAGGGGACGGCAGACCAAATTCAATGAGCCAAATCCGAGCAACAACCCGTCTGGCCGCCCGAGCGAAAGTGAGGGCGATTTTAGTCAAGAGAATATGTCTGCGCCGCGCGATCAGATACCATCCCGCCGAACCGCCACCAGACCCTTGTGACGAAAAATTCACTTTGGTCACGAAATCAAAATCAGGGGTGTAAGATAAATCAGATCCGGAAGGAACCCTGCCACGACCTCTTGACGAAAAACATATTTTCGTCAAGAAAGGCACTACATCCGAGCAAACGCTTTCGGATCCGGTGGCTGGACGGCGAGCAAACTGCCGTGGGCGGCGCTTTCAATTTTCGTCAAGAGATTTTCCAAAGGGCGACAGTTTTTCAGATCCGATGCTTATCGCAGCGAGCTACGCCTATCTTGAATTTTCGTACAGAACAATTCCGTTAAGGCGAATCCGCCTCGCCTGCCGACTGATCGCCGGTGCGAAATTCGGGCGAAATTTTCGTCAAGAAACAAGAAAGTCCGTGATGTCGGTTCCGTCACAGGCAAAAAAGACGGAGCGATTCTCTGTGCGAAAATCGCTCCGTTGTTCATTGGCGGCTCAGATCTGCCACGGCTCTGCGTGCGGTGCAGTATGAATACTGTCTGCAAGTTCTGCGGCTTGGCTTGCGGCTCATCTTCATTGATTATTAGAACTTTCTTCATCATATTAACTCACTTTCTTTTGCCTTAGACCAACACCTACATATCATTCATTTTTATATGCCGCAATTCCTTTTCGTTTGTGTTCACTTATCGTGTGCAGTCTCTCAATAATTGTTTTTTTCTCTTCGGGGATTTCACTTCTGGAAAGATATGCGTCAAGTTCGGCGTAGGTTACACTCATTTCCGTTTCATCGGTCTGTCCGTCAAAGAGTGCCGCAGATGGGGCTTTTTCTATAACGCACTTCGGAGCATCAAGATAACGTAAAAATTCATATATCTCTGTAACGGTGAGATCTGCAATGGGATTAAAATCGTGAGC
>JAFYKY010000022.1 GCA_017537345.1 Clostridia bacterium
AATTTATCAAAAAGCATATTCCTACGGCAATCTTAGATATCTACTGCAATAAATAAAGCTGAATTACAGCCAAAAAGGAGGGGAGCAAAAATGAGTCTGAAAGAACGAGTTTACAGCGTTCTGATCGTTTCGGCGGCAGAAAGCTTTAATGATGCACTCTCTGCTCTGCTCCCCAACTCAAAGTATTCGCCAACCCATTTCGTATCGAATATCAGTGCCGCAAAGCGAGCACTCGCCGAACGCGCTTTTGATTTTGTAATCATCAACTCTCCGCTTCCTGATGATATCGGAACTCGTTTTGCGATTGACACAGGAAATTCAAAAGAAACTGTCGTACTCCTAATGGTACGGGCGGAACTTCAAGCGGAAATCTATGACAAGGTTGCAGAACACGGTGTGTTTGTGCTTCCAAAGCCAACCTCAAAGCCAATAATTATAACTGCTCTCAGTTGGCTTTCAAGCGCACGGGAAAAACTTAGAAAAACTGAAAAGAAAACACTATCCATCGAAGAAAAAATGGAAGAGATCCGTATTGTCAACCGGGCAAAATGGCTACTTATCAGCGAACTTAAAATGGACGAGCAAGGTGCACATCGCTACATAGAAAAACAAGCGATGGACCGTTGTGTTTCCAAGAGGGTTGTTGCAGAAGAAATTATCAAAACATATTCATAATACAGATATAAGTTTATAAAGAGCAAAGGAGTTCTTCATTCAAGGAATAACTTTGCTCTTTTCATTTTTAAAAGTCATACTCAAAATTCTCCACGATCCATTTATGGAAACCTTTACCTTTTCTGCATCGGTCTCACAGTTGGAGCTGAGTTCGTCTGCAAGTTCTTCGGTCTGCGTGTTCCACATCGTATCTCTGCCGTTGTCAAGATAGGGTTTTTTCGGATTGTACATAAATCTGTATGCGGAGATTAAGTTTACTGCAACGATTCCCATAACAGCCAGTACGAAATTTTTCGTCAAGAACCCGTCTTTTTTCGGTTCTTCTATGTAAGCACCGAAGTATATCAGTACTATCACAAGTGATATAATTGTAGGGAAAAGGAAAATCCTGCAACATCGAAACAAATATGTGAGATCTATAAGACCGATAAGCAGTAACAAAGTGAAGATTAAAACTTGCATACTTTTGGAGCGCACATCAGCAAGCAGGAACAATGTGGGTAAAACTGTAAGCAGATAGAACGTCAGCAGTATTGGCGACAGAATAAGAAAGTCCTTCAGATACAAGCCAAGCAGTAGATTATATACTTCTGCGACAGAAAAGAAAACAAGACCGGATTTCGACTGCAATGTGATTGCAAATAATTTGGATCTCTTCACGATGATTCCTCAATTCATTTATAAATTCACATTGCAACAGTTCGTTTCCCAAAACCAAAACATTAAATTTGAATGATTCTTGCCCTTGATTTTGCCCTTATAATCTCTCGGGACAAGGGTAAAACGGTGTAACACCGTATAGTGGGATGAAATGAGTTGTTTGCGGGAAACCCATTATTTAAGGCGGTTTTAGAGCATTTTACTGCGTGTTATGAATAAGCAATAACATCTCAAAAAATCTTGCTATTCAAATTCCAATTTACAGAACAGAAAACCCGACGGGTTTAAAACCTGTCGGGTTTTTATATCCTCATAAGAAGAAGCGCACTTCCGTGCTTTTTTTGGCTATTAACTGTATTTTTCCAAAACCGACTTGTAATCGGGATTTTCCAAAAGCTGTTTCAGCCTTTCGTTTGCGGGATCGGGGTTTAAAAGATAATCTACTATCCACGAAAGAAAATTTTCGGCGGTTACGTTTCTGCGCTTGGGGAAATATGCTCGGTATACGGCGGTATCGTATTTAACGGCTTCGGATATTTTCTGTGCCGCGCAAAGGTTCATATCCAGCAAAGCGATAATATCTTCATCCGCACCGCCTCTGTAGGTCATATCGTTTCTTAACCTGCCGAGAAACGCTTCCGCAAGACCGGCGAAAAACACATCTCCCGTTTCGTTAAATGCGTTCAGCATAATATTGCCGTACTTTATACCTTTTTCGGTTTTTTCTTTTATAGAAAGCTTGCTATCGAAAAAGATTTTGCGGCCAAGCTTATCTCCCGCAAATGCTACCAGCTCGTACATATTTCTTTGCACGTGGAAGTAATATTCTTCCGTGTCTTTTGCAAATAGTTGTTCTGTCTTTTGCTCTCCGGTTGAATACCAATCCGCAAACTTGGTTTTATATATTTCCAATGCCTCTTCCGTTTTTCCTTCTGCGTGAAGAATTTTTGCTCTCATATTCCACGCATTAAGGCGCAGACCTTCTTCCGTACAGCCATCCAGTATTTTTTCGCATATAGCAAGAAATTCGTCTTTGTGTGCGATCAAAACCGCAGGATCGTTATCGGCAAAATCTCCGCCGATGTTCCACATATAATAATGCATTATCCGATAATCATTTGGATAATCGCGGTAAGCTTTTGTTATGATCTCACGCGCTTTTTGCCAATCGCTGCGCCAATGTTTTCTGTATAGATCTATAACATTATCAATATCCGCCTGCACCTTTTCTCGGTCATATCCCACAAGCTCATCAAGAGTAACACCGAAATAGTACGCAAGTGGTTGAAGCAGAGTTATATCCGGATAAGTTTCTCCTCTTTCCCATTTGCTTACGGCAGCGCAGGTAACGTTCATCGCAACAGAAAGCTGCTCCTGTGTAATGTTTTTTATTCCCCGCAAACGCTTTATGTTTGCACCTATTGTCAGTTTCATATTGTACCTCCGTTAAAAAACTCAGCCGACGTCTGCTGTGAACATATATTACCTCAAAAAACAGCAAAGGTAAAGGTAATGTCAGTAAATACCATGTTAACTCAAAGTTGAAAAATAATAGCTCAGGTATATAAAACCAAAAAATGCACGGAAATTCCGTGCATTTTTTTGATTATCCGAAGTGTTTTTTATATCCGTCCGCGAATATGGTTCCGTGGTCGGAGGCGATATCCGCGCTCTTTCCTTCGGGGGAGAGGGTAAGCACCGTTTCGCCGTGGGAGAGGGTAAAGCCCTTTTCGTTTACGGAAATATCAAACCATTTTGCGTCCGCCGCATCGTCGCCCGCTTTTGCTTTCGGCATTTTTTCAAGCACTTGGGTAAATGCTACGGTGATTATGCGTGTGCGGGGATCTCTTTTGGGATCGGAATACACTCTTAACTGATCGGGGTATGCCTCCACTCCCGTTTCCTCCATAAGCTCGCGGGATGCCGCCTGCTCGCAGGTTTCATCGGGCTCCACAAATCCGCCGGGGAGCGCCCAGGTATCTATGAAGGGGTGGTTTGCCCGTTTTATTAAAAGCACCTTGTTTTCGCAAAATATAACCATATCCACGGTTACGGAGGGACGCTCGAATTTACTTGCATCGTATAAAGCAAGGAATTCCGTTTCCGTCTGTCCCAGCGCGTTGCGTTTTTCTGTCATTTGTTTTTACCGCCTTTATAAAGGTTTTTTCATAATTCTGCCGTTTGCTCTGGGGTATTCGGCAGGGGTAGAGGATATCTTTTTTATAACTATAACGGTGTGGCTTCTGTCAAAAACAGGGATGGGAGCCTCAAAAAGCTCTGCCTCACCGCCGCCCAGAACCTTTATGGCGTTTTTTGCTTCCTCCAGCTCTTCTCTGCCGCGGTTGCCCTTCATTGCCACGAAATATCCGCCCTTTTTAACAAGGGGCATACACCATTCGCACAGCACGTTAAGGCGGGCTACCCCACGGGAAACGGCGATATCGTATTTTTCTCTATGCTCTCCCTTGCCTGCTTCTTCGGCACGGGCGCACAGAGTAGATATGTTGGAAATACCCGCTTCATGTGCGGTTTCTTCAACAAACCTCAGCTTTTTCGCGGTGCTGTCCAGCCCGGTGAAGTGGCAGTCGGGAGCGCATATCGCCAGAGGAAAGGTGGGAAAACCTCCTCCGCAGCCAACGTCAATAACCTTTTTGTTTTTAAAAAGTCCGGTTTTAAGAGGGGAGAGGGAGTCTACAAAGTGAAGGAGAGCTATCTCTTCGTCGGTCTTAAGATCGGTTACGTTTAAGTTTCCTTCTATCCGTTTAAGTCCTTCCGCCACGGCGAAAAACTGCTTTTCCTGCTCCTCCGTAAAGGATATGTGGGAATATTTTTTTGTAATATCAATTATGTTTTTCATTGTTTTTCCTTTGAGTAAGCCATACCAGCAAAACGGAAATATCCGCAGGAGATATGCCGGATATTCGGGATGCCTGACCAACGGAAGCGGGACGGAGGGCGTTAAGCTTTTGCGCCGCTTCAAGACGTATTCCCTTTATTTGGGAATAGTCTGCGTCTGCGGGAAGCGCCTTATCCTCCAGCTTGCTCACACGTTTAACCTCGTCAAGCTCTTTTTTGATATAGCCTTCGTATTTAATTTCGGTTTCTGCCCTGCGGGCAACCTCACGCTTTACGTTGCGTCCGTCAAGAGCGCAAACATCTGCGTGGGTTATGGCGGGACGCTTTATCAGCTCCGCTTTACGCATACCGCCTTCGCTTTCGCCATAGCCCCTCTCGGTAAGAAGCTGTGTCAGCGCCTCCGTTTTGGGCACGGAAGTGGTGCGCAGATGGTTTATCTCATCCTCCACTTCCTTGTAAAGGGAGATGTATTCGGCATATTTTTCATCGGAAACAAGCCCTGCGTATCTGCCGTATTCAATAAGTCTTTGCTTTGCGTTGTCCTGCCGCAAAAGCAAACGGTATTCGCTTCGGGACGTCATCATACGGTAAGGCTCGTTGGTGCCCTTGGTAACCAGATCGTCTATAAGAGTGCCGATATATCCTTCGCTTCTTTTGATCACTACAGGCTCTTTGCCCAGCACGGCAAGACCTGCGTTCATACCCGCAACAATTCCCTGCGCCGCCGCTTCCTCGTAGCCGGAGGAGCCGTTGAACTGTCCTGCTCCGTAAAGACCTTTTAAGTTTTTAAACTCCAATGTGGGGTGCAATTGAGTGGGGTCTGCGCAATCGTATTCAATAGCGTACGCGGTGCGCATAAACACTGCGTTTTCAAGCCCTTTTATGGAATGAACTATCTGCTTTTGCACTTCCTCGGGCAGGGATGAAGAAAGTCCCTGCAGGTACATTTCCTTGGTGTGCTCGCCCATAGGCTCAACGAAGATCTGGTGTCTTTCTTTATCGGAAAAACGGACTACCTTGTCTTCGATAGAGGGGCAGTATCTGGGGCCCGTTCCCTTTATCACTCCCGAAAAAAGCGGGGAACGGTGCAGGTTTTCTCTTATAATACGGTGAGTCTCCGAATTGGTGTAGGTAATATAGCATTCCCGCTTGTTTACGCCAGCTTGCTCATCGGAAAACCGTGTGGCAAACTCATCGCCAAGCTGTTTTTCCATTTTATCGTAATCCAGAGAATCTGCGTGCACTCTGGGGGGAGTACCCGTCTTGAATCGGGTAAGCTTTATTCCGTTTGCTTCCAGCGTTTGGGAAAGCTTGTCTGCTGATATACTGTTATCAGGTCCCGATGAATATGCGTGTTCGCCCGCAATTATCTTTCCTTTGAGTGATGTTCCCGTGGCAATTATAACCTTTTTCGCAGGGAAGTGTCCTCCAAAAGCGGTGTCAACGCCGGTAATGCATCCGTCTTCTGCGGTAATTCCCGTAACCTCCGCCTGAATAAGGGTAAGGTTAGGTGTGCTTTCCACCACTTCTGTCATATAGTTTCTGTATGCAACTCTGTCCGCCTGCAGTCTTAAGGAATGTACTGCGGGACCCTTGCTGGAATTTAACATTCGGCTTTGAAGCATAGCAAAATCTGCGGCTTTTCCCATTTCGCCGCCCAAAGCGTCCACCTCATAAACCAGATGCCCTTTTCCCGTTCCGCCAATGGAAGGGTTGCAGGGCATATTGCCCACAAGGTCAAGGGTAAGGGTGAACAGCGCCGTCTTCAAACCCATTCGGGCGGAGGCAAGCGCCGCTTCTATTCCCGCGTGGCCTGCACCCACAACAATTATATCGTAATTTTCCGCTGTATAACTCATATTTATTTACCTACGCAAAAATGTGAAAAAATTTCGTTTACAATTTCCAGAGCGGCGGTTCTGCCGTCAATTTCGCCCAATGCGGATATGGCACGTTCAATACATTCTCCCGCAATATCCTGAGTAAATCCGTCAAGAGCGTTTATGGCGTCTTCGATATTTTCAAGAGCACGCTCAATAGCGGAATACTGTCTTGCGGAAACCACTATATCCTGAGTATCCGCTTCGGCAGCGCCTGCAAAGGCAAGTATCTTTTCCTGCAGTTTATCAAATCCTTCGCCCTTCGCCGCAGACATATATACGGGATCGGGCAGGGGAGATTGGGCGCGGCATTCTTTATCGCATTTATTCAATACCGTTATAACGCGGTCTTCTTTTCCTTTAAGCAATGAAACCAGCTCTTCGTCCTCTTCGGTGAGAGGGGATGAACTGTCAAATACCGCGATAATAAGAGTGGATTTTTCTATTTCCTTTATACTTCTTTTAATTCCCGCAGCTTCAACGGTTTCATTACTTTCTCTTATTCCCGCCGTGTCCGCAAGGTTTAACAGCACGTCACCCACCTTTACCTGCTCGGTAATAACGTCTCGGGTAGTGCCTGCAATATCCGTTACTATGGCTCTGTCGGTACCGCACAAAAGGTTCATAAGCGTGGATTTACCCGTGTTGGGCTTGCCCGCAATAACCGTGGGTATTCCTTCGGATATGGCTTTGCCGAATTTGTGAGTACCCGCAAGGGCTTTAAGCTCCGTTTTTACCTTGTTAAGCCGTGTAAGCATTTCGGGAACGGACATATCCGTCATATCCTCATCGGGATAATCAATATACGCATATACGGTGGCGGCGGTTAAAATAAGATCGTTGCAAAGCGAATTTATTTTTTCGCTCATCTTGCCGTCAAGCTGGCGAAGGCTTACGTGGAGATATCTTTCGCTGTGTGCATCAATAAGTCCGCCCACCGCTTCCGCTTGGGAAAGAGTTATTTTGCCGTTTATATATGCTCTTTTTGTAAATTCACCTGCACCTGCGGGAACAGCTCCTGCCATAAAGCAGGCTTTAAGCAGTTTTTCCTGCACCAAATTTCCGCCGTGACAGCACAGCTCCGCAGTATCCTCACCCGTAAATGAACGGGGAGCAATAAACAGGGTTGCCATACCGTCGTCAAAATTTCCGTCTTTATCGTAAAAATATCCGTGCACGGCTTTTCCTGCAGGGTATTCGGTAATATCCTTTCCTGAAGCAGGGGAAAATACCTTGCGGCAAACCTGCAAGGCGTCTTCACCGGATATTCGTATAAGTGCAACTCCCCCTTTTCCTCTGGGGGTGGATATTGCCGCTACGGTGCTCATTTAAATAAATCTCCCTCGGTTTTAAAACCTTCAAAATCTCTTTGTCTCAACGCTTCGTATACCGCAATGGCGGCGGCGTTTGAAAGGTTAAGACTGCGTATCTCGTCCAGCATGGGAATTCTTACACAACTTTCTCTGTGCTGTATAAGAAGCTCTTCCGGCAGTCCCTTTGTCTCCTTACCGAAGATAAGATACACCTTGCCTTCTTTATAAGAAACGTCGGTATACTTTTTCTCCGCCTTGGTGGTGAAAAAGAAATATTCACCCTCGTTTGCTTTAAAAAATTCGTCTATGTTTTTATAATATCTTACGTCAAGATACTTCCAGTAATCCAGTCCCGCCCGCTTCAAGGTGCGGTCGCTTATCTCAAATCCAAAGGGCTCGATAAGGTGCAGAGTAGCTCCCGTTGCCGCGCAGGTACGGGAAATGTTGCCGGTGTTTTGGGGTATCTCCGGCTCCAAAAGCACTATATTTATATCGTTCAACGGTAAAACCTCTTTTCTATCCTGTGTAGTATATAACATTTTTATTAAATATGCAATTATTTTTACAAAAAGGTATGTATTTTTCTGTTTTTTTGATGTATAATAAGCTGATTAAGAATGTAATTGGAGGATTTTACCTATATGCCTTTTCTTTCATCCCTCTTTCCGTCCTACAGCGCACGGCAGATAAAGAAAATAAGCGTTATCGCAGATAAAATAGAGGCTCTTGCAGACACCTATTCCGCAATGAGCGATGAAGAGCTTAAATCCCAGACAGATATTTTCCGCGCCCGTCTTGCAAATGGTGAAACTACGGATGACATTTTGCCTGAAGCTTTTGCGGTGGTGCGCGAAGTGGCAGACCGTGTTCTGGGCAAGCGTCCCTTCCGCGTACAGCTTCTTGCGGGTATCGTTTTGCATCAGGGCAGAATTGCGGAAATGAAAACGGGTGAAGGTAAGACCCTTATGGCAACCCTCCCCGCATACCTTAACGCTCTTGAGGGAAAGGGCGTGCACGTTGTTACCGTAAACGATTACCTTGCCAAGCGTGACAGCGAATGGAACGGAAACATCTTCCGCTTTCTCGGGCTGTCCGTAGGTCTTATAGTAAACGGACTTACTCCCGCACAGCGTAAGGAAGCCTACGCCTGCGATATTACCTACGGCACCAACAACGAGCTTGGATTTGATTACCTTCGTGATAATATGGTGGTATACAAGAGAAATCAGGTGCAGAGAGGGCATCATTTCGCTATCGTGGACGAGGTGGACTCCATACTTATCGACGAAGCCCGTACTCCTCTCATTATTTCCGGTGCAGGTGAAAAAAGCTCGGATATGTATGAAAAAGCAGACAGATTCGTACGCCGTCTTAAATGTCTGCGTATAAAGGAAAACGATTCCAAAAAATCCGATGAGGACCTGGAAGAGGATTATATCGTTGATGAAAAAGCCCGCAACGCGGTGCTTACGGGCAACGGTATAAGAAAAGCGGAGGAATACTTTGGTATTGCCAATTTCGGTGATTACGAAAACACCGATCTCGTTCATTATATAAACAACGCTATCCGCGCTCACGGCGTTATGCAGTGCGACGTGGACTATATCGTGCGGGACGGAGAAGTGCTTATTATAGACTCCTTTACGGGACGTATTATGCCCGGCAGACGTTATTCCAACGGCTTGCATCAGGCAATAGAAGCCAAGGAAGGCGTAACCGTTGAAAAGGAGAATATGACTCAGGCGACCATCACCTTCCAGAATTACTTCAGAATGTATAACAAGCTTTCCGGTATGACAGGTACCGCCGTTACCGAGGAAGAAGAGTTCAGAGGAATATACAGCCTTGACGTAGTGGAGATACCTACCAACCGTCCTATGATACGTAAGGACCATAACGACGTAATGTATACCACTCTCAACGGCAAATACCGCGCCATTATTCAGCAGGTGCTGGAGTGCAACAAAAAGGGACAGCCCGTGCTGGTAGGTACGGCATCTATCGAAAAAAGTGAATTTTTGTCCAAAATACTTGCCAAAAACGGTATAAAGCACAACGTGCTCAATGCTAAAAACCACGAAAAAGAAGCAGAAATTATCGCTCAGGCAGGTAAGTTCGGCGCCGTTACCATCGCCACCAATATGGCGGGCAGAGGTACGGATATTATGCTTGGCGGTAACTCCGAATATCTTGCAAAGGCGCAGATGCGTACGGAAGGATTTACCGAAGAGCAGATCTTTGAATCCACCGAATTCGGCGCTACGGATGACGAAGCCATTCTTGCAGCCCGTGAACGCTTTAAGGAGATAGAAGCGGAAAAGCGTATCGTTACCGATGAAGAAAAAGCGCGCGTGCTTGAAGCGGGAGGCTTGTTTATTCTTGGTACCGAGCGTCACGAAAGCCGCCGTATAGATAACCAGCTCCGCGGCCGTTCCGGCAGACAGGGCGACCCCGGTGAAAGCCGTTTTTATCTTTCCATGCAGGACGATCTTATGCGTCTGTTCGGCGGTGACAGAATTCAGGCGATCGCCGCAAATATTCCCGATGACCAGCCTATTGATCTTAAGCTTCTCTCCAACAGCGTTGAAACCGCCCAAAAGCGTCTTGAGGGCAACAACTACGAGCGCCGTAAAAACGTGCTTCAGTACGATGACGTAATGAACCGTCAGCGTGAGCTTATTTACAAGCAGCGTAACGACGTATTGGATAACAAGGACCTTAAAAATACCATCTGGAAGATGGTGGAGGATTACGTTTACGGCGGTGTTGATCAGTTTACATCTGCTGACGATGCAAATGAATGGAACTTTGAGGGCTTGCGTGCTCACTTTATGGGTGTACTCTGCGGCGAAGATGACTTCCACTACACCGATGAAGAGCTGAAAAAGCTTAATAAAGACGATATTTCCGAGCTTTTAATAAACCGTGCGGAAAAGAGATACGAAATGCAGGAGCAGATATTCACTCCCGAAGTATTCCGTGAAATAGAGCGCAGAGAGCTTCTCTTGCGTGTTGACAGAAACTGGGTAGTGCATATCGACGCTATGGACGATCTTATTTCCAGTGTCGGACTTAACGCATACGCCCAGAGAGATCCCGTTACCCAGTACAAGCTTCAGGGAAGCGATATGTTTGAGGAAATGATCGCCACCATCCGTGAAGAGACCGTAAGAGGCGTGCTTACCGTTGCACCCAGACGAGTTGTGGAACGCAAGCAGGTGCTTGTGGACGGTACTGCCGGACTCAAGGGTGATAAGACTGTAAACCGCACCGTTAAAAAGGCTCCCGAAAAAGCAGGCCCCAACGATCCCTGCCCCTGCGGAAGCGGTAAAAAATACAAAAAGTGCTGCGGCTCTCCCGCAAGCGCTTCCAAGGGTGAATAACCATGGGATTCGGCATAATTCTGGTGGGATTAGCCCTGCTTATAGGAGTTGAGGCGGGCTTCGGCGTTGTGGGATATCTGCTTATATTTGCAGGATGCAGAAAATTATCCCGCATACACGATGATTTTAACGTGTGCGCCTGCCTTGCTTTGCTCAACCTGCCGTATTCTCTGGTTTCGGGGCTTACACTTTTTAAAATACTGCCCCAAGGGAATCTTGCCGTAAACTGTCTTAACGTAATGCATTTTGTGTTTTCTGCGGCAATGATATGGTATTTTTGCATCCGTATAAGAGCTATCGCCATTTCGGGGGATGACGAAAAATTGGCGTCCTCCGCCTTGCGAAACGCTCTTATGTCGGTTATGTATTATCTGTGGACCTTTTTGGTGCTTGTATTACCCTTTATGCGAAATACGGTTATGGTAGGTATACTTGCTCTGTTCAAATACCTGCTTATTGCCTGCGGAATACTGTTTTTGCTTTCCTGCGGCGCAAAAATAACCACCCCGTCTCAAATAGCAAAGGAGAACAGAGAAAATTCAAAGGAGTAACCCAATGGCAAAAAACAAGTCTTTACCGTTTTTCTTTTCGCCCCTTGCGGCAGTGGGAATAATTTTTCTTGCCAACCCCGTGTTCGGTGTGGTGGATATTCTGCCGGACGTTTTGGGCTGTCTGTGCTTATGGCTGGCGCTTACCGAGCTTTCTTATACCGAAAGTAGAATAGAAACCGCCCGCAGCCGCCTGCTTTTGCTCGCCGCCATAGAGGGAATAAAGCTTGTTTTGACTCCTACTCTGTATAAAAGCGTGGTGTCTTCCGATACCTTGGCGGCATCCGCCTTTTTCGGAGTTATAGAAGGGCTTCTTTTAATACTCGCCTTCGGCAGCTTTTACGAAGGACTGGCATATTCCGTTTCCCGCAAGGGCGACGGGGAAAGCCTTAATATATTCGACGGAGCAAAAGCCCTTTGCTATGTTTTCGTCGTTTTGCGCGTGTTAATGAATATTATTCCCGAATGCGCCGCCCTTTTTGAGCTTGCGGCTCATACGGATATCACCAATGCGGAGCTGTTTTACAGTATAGCGGGGCTTAAAAACTATTTCCACCTGCTTAACGCTTTAATAGTAACCATTGCAGGTGTGTGGTGGGGAATAAGCCTTAACGGAATGTTCAAAAAACTGAGAAAGGATGAGGTCTTCACACGATCTCTTGCTTTGTCCTACGGTGATGGATATTCCCGCAATCTCCGTGCAAAGACATCCTCCTGGTTTAAAAATTCCGCCCGTATAGTTATGGTGGCTCTCGTATTCTTTTTTAATTTCGATTTCGGCTACCGCAGTATGCTTCCCAATTTTGTAGCCACCGCATTACTGCTGTTGGGTGTTGCCGCTTTGGGATTCCCTCTCAAAAAACAGCTTTACAAGCGTTTTTCCATACCCGTGGTCATATACGCCTTTGCCGTTCAGATCGGCGCCTACGTATACAGAGCTATGAACGTGGATCTTACCATAGAATTCTTTTCACAGCTTGTATGGAAAGACATGGCAGTGTGCGGAGTTATCGGACTTGCGGAATTCGTATCCTTTATACTTATTGCAAAAATGTGTGAAAAGATATTTACCGAATACGTTAACGGTATCTGCGGTGAAAAGACTTCGGGTCTTATGTATTCCGTAAAAATTGCCGTATACGCTTCCGGCTTTATATATTTTGTAAGCTATACGCTGCCTCTGTTGAGAGGATATTTGGTACTGCCCCAGATCGTTGCACTTATCGCCGTAGGCGCTATTATTAACGCAAACGTAAACTTTGTTCGCGGCTGCGTAGAAAATCCGGAGGAAAAAGTAAATCTATGTGCGGATTTATAGGAATGTTAAATAACAGCGGTATTACCGAAAAGGATATTGCGGATACAAAGGCGATGTCCCACGTAATACGCCACCGCGGTCCCGACCTTGATAAAGGCTATACGGGGGACAAGGTGTGCTTTGGCTTCCGCCGTCTTTCCATCATAGACCTGGAGGGTGGCACCCAGCCTTACGTTTCTCCCGACGGACGCTATTCCTGCGTTTATAACGGTGAGGTATATAATTATCTTGAATTAAGAGACGGACTTTTGGAAAAAGGGGAAACCTTTGAATCCAATTCGGAAATAGAGGTAATGGTACGTCTGTACTCTATTTACGGAGAAAGCTTTATTTCCCGTCTGCGTGGTATGTTCGCTTTTCTTATTTATGATAAAGAAACCGGCACGCTTATGGCGGGCAGAGATCCCTTTGGTATAAAGCCTCTTTATTACCGCATAGAAAAAGACAGAATTGTTTTCGCCAGCGAAATGAAAGCGTTTTTCGCAGACAGCGAATACGAAGGCTTTTCTGTGGATAACACCCTTTTACAGCATTATTTTTCCTTCCAGTTCGTGCCCGAGCCGGATACGGTGGGGGGAGATATAAAGAGCGTGCCAAAAGGCTCTTATATGCTTGTTAAAGGTGACAGCCGCGAAACCTTCTCTTATTGGAAGCCGGTGTTCACTCCCGATCGCACGGGCACCTACGATTCCCGCAAAAAAGCTCTCCGCCAAGCGGTGGAAACCTCTGTGCAGTATCATATGCTGGCAGACGTGCCCGTAGGAAGCTTCCTTTCTTCGGGTGTGGATTCTGCCATTATCACCGCAGTTGCTTCCAAGCTTCAGCCGGGTATAAAGGCGTTCACCGTAGGATTTGACGTTAAGGGATTTTCCGAAATAGAGGATGCCTGCGGAATTTCCGCCCATCTGGATATAGATCATATAACCCTCCGTGCAACGGTAGAGGATTTTAAAAGAGGGTTTGAAAAGACTATATATCATCTTGATTCTCCCGTGGCAGACCCTTCCGTTGTGGCGATATATCTTATCTCCGAGGAAGCGTCAAAGCACGTAAAGACCATTCTTTCGGGAGAGGGAAGCGACGAATTGTTCGGCGGCTACCGTCAGTATGCTACCGCCGCACCCAGCGCACGTATGAACTCCCTTCCCGGGTTTATAAAGAGCTTTCTTTTGTTTTTGGCAAATATGATGCCCGACGGAATGAAGGGCAAGGGTTATATCACCCGCGGATGCGTTCCTATAGAAAAGCGTTTTGTAGGCGGTTCCTTTATATTTACCGAACAGCAAAAATCACGTTTCCTGCGCACCTTTGATAAGGACGTGCACTTTACACAGCGCACCGCCCCTATCTTTGAATCTGCTGCAGGCTACACTCCTTTGCAAAAGATGCAGCATTGCGATCTTAACTGCTGGCTTCCTTCGGATATCCTCGTTAAGGGAGACAGACTCTCTATGGCGCACTCTCTTGAAGCCAGAGTACCTTTTCTGGATAAAGAGGTGTTCAAGGCGGCGCAGTGCTTGCTTGACAGCGATAAGATATCCCACGGCACTACCAAGTATATTTTAAGAGATACCTTCTCCGATCTCCTTAACAGCGAAACAGTGGTGCGCCCCAAGAAGGGATACCCCGTTCCCGTAAGAATTTGGCTTAAGGACGAGCTGTTTGATTGGGCAAAGAATATCCTTTTAAATAACCCTGCGCCTCAGTTTATAGACGAGCAGTACATTATAAGTCTGCTTGAAAAGCACGCTTCCGGCAAGGGAGATTACTACCGTCAGATCTGGGCAGTTATCGCATTTATGACTTGGTACAGACTTTACGTTACCGAAGCAGACAAGACACGCGAAAAGATAATCTGCGGCGAATTTTAATAATACGTTAAAAAATAACGGCTTTTTCCTTAAAAACAAGGGAAAAGCCGTTTTTTATGTATTGTGAACTGCTTTTTTGGACAAAATACGCATATACAATGTAGTATTATATGTACGGGAGGTAAAGAATATGCATATTGATTACAAATTAAGAGGAACCACACTTACCGCATCTCTGCATGGAGAAATAGACCATCACACTGCGGCGATAGCCCGTTCCGAGATCGATATGGAAATAGACCGTGTAAAAGCCACAGGGCTTAATTTAGACCTTTCGGATATTTCCTTTTGCGATTCATCGGGGCTTGGTCTGGTAATGGGCAGACTTAAAAAAATGAAAGCAGGCGGCGGCAGCGCTGTGGTGGTGAACCCATCGGAACGGGTGGAAAAGGTATTGACCCTTGCAGGAATAGACACCCTTATGCCCATAAAAAAGGAGGAAAGAAAATGAGTATATCGCCGCTTAATCGTTTCAAGGCGGAATTTCCCGCCAAAAGTATTAACGAAGGCTATGCACGAATGGTGGCGGCGGCTTTCGTTTCCCAATTAGACCCCACCGTGGCAGATCTTGCGGATATAAAAACTGCGGTAAGCGAGGCGGTTACAAACTGCATAGTCCACGCATACCGCGATAAGACCGATTACTGCCCCATCTACATAACGGGTGCTTATTATCCGGACGGAAAAACGGTTATCACCGTCCGTGATAAAGGATGCGGTATAGAGGATATATCCAAAGCGGTAACGCCTTTATATACCACGGATACCGGCGGAGAGCGAAGCGGAATGGGATTTACCATTATGGAAAGCTTTTGCGATAAAATGACAGTTTCTTCCCGTGTGGGAAAAGGAACTACCGTACGGCTGGTGAAGAAAATTGTTCGTCCGCAGTCCTGATACCCCATCATTGATCCTTTCCGCACAGCAAGGGGACAGAGAGGCTTTGGATATTCTTGTAAAAGAGAATATGGGCTTGGTAAAATCCATAGCCTTCCGCTTTCGTGACCGTGCCGAAACCGATGATCTTATTCAGCTGGGCGTAATAGGGCTTATAAAAGCCATACGTGGTTTTTCTTTTGATAGAGAAACCGTTTTGTCTACCTATGCCGTTCCGTTGATCACGGGGGAAATAAAGCGTTTTTTACGGGATGACGGTACCGTTAAGGTGTCCCGCGAACTTAAAAAACGGGGAAGAATTGTACTTAAAGCAAGAGAAGATCATATTTCGGAAACAGGGTGCGAGCCCACGGTGCAAGTGCTTTCCGAAAAATGCGGTTTTTCCCGCGAGCAAACGCTGGAAGCTCTGGACTGCGCTTTGCCAATACTTTCCTTTTCTTCGCCGGTGGGAGATAAAACGGTGGAAGAATACGTGGGAGAGGACTGCATGGCACCCCTTACGGAAAGTATCGCCCTTGCGCAAGCGGTCAACTCTTTGCCGGAGGAAGAACGCGTGCTGGTGGAGTGCCGTTTTTACCGCGGTCTTTCACAACAGCAAACGGGAAAAATATTAGGCTGTACACAAGTAAAAATATCCCGTATGGAAAAACGTGTAATAGAAAAATTAAGAGAACAGCTGAAATGAAAAACGCCCGTATATTCGGGCGTTTTGTCTTTTAATGCAATTAGCTTTTCGGTTCGGTTCTTATGGTAATGCTCTTTATAACGGGCTTGTCTGCTTCGGCAACTGCGCCGTTGTAGCCTTGGGGCACGGTTTCGCATATCTTGTCCACCACTTCCATACCGCTTATAACGTGGCCGAAAGCGGCGTACTTGCCGTCAAGACTGTCTTCGCTGTCCTCGTGTACGATAAAGAACTGGCTGCTTGCGCTGTTGGGATCGTTGGCACGAGCCATAGAGATTACGCCTCTCTTATGGGAGATAGGGTTATCGTGTCCGTTAGCGGAAAACTCGCCTACAACCGTCTTTTCCGCGCCGCCGGTACCGTTTCCTTCGGGGTCGCCGCCCTGCATCATAAAGCCTTTCATAATACGGTGGAAGGTGAGTCCATCGTAAAATCCGCTTTGTGCAAGGGAAATAAAGTTGCCAACCGTTTTGGGTGCGGCGCTTTGGTCAAGCTTTACGGTTATCATACCGTAGTCTTTAATATCTATATCAGCATAATAGGTAAGGTTGGGGTCTGCTTCCACGTACTTGATACCGCTGTTGCAGGAGCTTATTCCCACTATCACACCCACAAGCACCGCAACGCACAATACTGCGGCAATAGAGTACATTATTGTTTTCTTTTGTATTTCGGCTTGTCTTTGTTTTGCCGCGTAACTGCTTTTCTTTGACATAAATTGTTCCTTTTCTAATTCAGTTCTTTGTAAATCTCGTTTTTGGGTACGCCTCTGTCCTTTGCCACGGCTTTGGTAGCGTCCATTTTGGAAAGTCCCAGATTAACGTAGTGCTCAAAATGCTGTTCTATAGACATATCCGCCCAGAACATATCACTTTCATCCGCTTCGTAACCGCAGACGATAAGCACGAATTCTCCTTTGGGGTTTATCTCGCCGCTTTTAAAGCCCTCTTTGATCTGAGATAGGGTAAGGGAAAAATATTTTTCGTTTATCTTGGTAATTTCCTTTGCCAGTACGGCTTGTCTGTCACCTAAAAATTCGATCAGATCGGAAATATCCTTTTCCGTATCGTGAGGGGATATGTGGAATATCATTGTCCGCACATCCTTGCAGACGGAGCGGAGATATTCCTCTCTTTCCTTGTTGGACACCGGCAAGAAACCTTCAAAGGAAAACCTGCGGGAAGGCAATCCGCTGGCAGAAAGAGCGGTTATGGCGGCACAAGCTCCGGGCAGAGCAACCACGTTTATACCCGCTTTACGGCATTTGCGTACCAGATCCTCACCGGGGTCGGATACTGCGGGAGTGCCCGCGTCTGTAACCAAAGCGCAATCTTCACCGTCAAGAATACGGTTTACAATTGCTTTTCCGCTTTTTTCCTTGTTGTGCTCGTGGTAGCTCACAAAATTTGAATGGATGTTCAAAAGCTGTAAAAGCCGTCCGCTTACGCGGGTGTCCTCTGCGGCAACAAAGTGAACCTTTTCCAAGGTTTCCTTTGCACGCAGGGTAATATCACCCATATTTCCTATGGGGGTAGGGACTATATACAGTGTTCCTGCCATATTATTCTCCCTTCGCTTCAAACCAGTTTTTGCCCACGTTCGCATCCACGGACATAGGCACAGAAAGCTCGCAGGCGTTTTCCATGCAGGAAACCAAAATTTCTTTTACCTTTTCTGCATCCTGCTTTGCGGCTTCCACGATCAGTTCATCGTGTACCTGAAGTATAAGAGCGGCATCGCATCCGGATTCCTTCAAGGCTTTTTCCGTCTTTACCATTGCAATCTTTATAATATCCGCCGCCGTGCCCTGAATGGGAGTGTTCATCGCCACACGCTCACCAAAAGCACGTATTGTCGCTTTGGGGGAGCGAAGCTCGGGCACGTATCTTCTTCTGCCGAACAGAGTGGTTACGTATCCTTTTTCTGCAGCTTCACTCTTGCAGGAATCCAGATATTCTCTTATAGCGGGATATCTTTCAAAATACGCTTTAATATATTCATCCGCTTCCTTGCGGGAAACGCCTATATCGTCTGCCAGAGAAAATGCGGAAATACCGTAAACAATACCGAAATTAACCGCTTTTGCCTGTTTTCTCATCGCAGGGGTAACCATTTCCAAAGGCACACCGAACACTTCGGATGCGGTGAGCGTGTGAATATCCTCGCCGGATAAAAATGCGTTTATCATCTTTTTATCGCCGGAAACGGCGGCAAGCACACGCAATTCTATCTGGGAATAGTCCGCATCAATAAGAGTTCTGCCTTCGGGGGCAACAAAGAATTTTCGCATCTCTCTTCCCAATGCGGTGCGCACGGGAATATTCTGCAAATTGGGCTCTACCGAAGAAAGACGGCCCGTTTGGGTAAGTGTCTGTCTGAACGTGGTGTGTATACGTCCGTCCTCGGGGCTTATCACGTTCAGCATACCGTCGGTATAAGTGCCCTTAAGCTTTGCAAGGGTGCGGTAATGCAGTATATAATCTATAATTTCGTGGCGGTCCTTAAGTTTTTCCAGCACTTCCGCATCGGTGGAATAGCCGTTTTTGTTCTTTTTGTTTCTGGGGGCGGGGAGGGAAAGAACCTCAAAAAGAATATGACCAAGCTGCTTGGGTGAGTTTATATTAAACTCTTCTCCCGCACAAAAATAAATAGAACTTTCAAGCTGTTTTATATTTTCGGATAAATACTGACCGAAATCAATAATACCCTGCTTATCCACTGCAAAGCCTCTTTTTTCCATATTAAAAAGCACCTTTGCAAGGGGAAGCTCGGTATCTTTGTAAAGGGCGGTCTGCTCCTGTTCCTCCAAAACTGCGTACATCTTTTGGAAGATCATAGGCAGTACAGTCAAAGTATCGGATAACGTATCTGCACCCAGATATGCGGTGGCGGCTTTTTGAACCGTCATACCGCTGTCCGCAGGGGAGGCGGTGTAGCACATAAGAGAAATATCATCCGTAAATCCGTCAAACTCCACGCCCAGCTTATCAAGAGCGTGCATAGTGTCCTTTACCGACCAAGCGCAAACGTTATTTAGCAGGGTTATATCCTGCGGGTCAAGTATAATATGCTTTTCCCCGTCGGTAGCGTAAAGTCCGTCCTCTCTCAGTTCAACAAAAACATTTTTGCCCACCTCAAGCTCATCGGCGTTTCCGCGGGTATATACCGCTTCCGGCATAGAGGGCGCTGTTTTTACAAGGGACATTCTTTCTATCAGGGAAGTAAACTCAAGTTCGGTGAACAGGTCTATAAGACTGTCTGCATCCTTACCGGAGTAAACGTAATTTTCAAGGTTTGTATCAATAGGCGCATCAAGACGGATAGTGGCAAGAAAACGGCTTTCGTAGGCGCTTTCCTTGCCTTCGATAATCTTTTTGCCCGTAGAACCGCTTATCTCTTCGGCATGCTCGTATATGCCGTCAAGAGTTCCGTATTCCGTCAATAACTTTACAGCACCCTTTTCGCCGATACCGGGCACACCCTTAATGTTATCGGAGCTGTCCCCCATAAGCGCTTTAAGATCAATAAGCTTTTCGGGAGGAATTCCGTATTTAGCGGTAACCGCATCCGTATCCATTATCTGGGTTTCGTTGGTGGAGGCAAGGTAAACCACGGTACCGTCGCCTACAAGCTGCAGACTGTCACGGTCGCCGGTTACGATAACACATTCCACCCCGTTTTCCTTTGCACAGCGGGATAAAGTGCCCAATACGTCGTCTGCTTCGTAATTTTCGCAGGTGGTTATTTTAAGTCCCAAGCCTGCGGCGGCACGGTAAGCATAGGGCATCTGCTGTGCAAGATCTTCGGGCATACCCTTGCGGGTAGCCTTATAACTGTCCACAGCCTTGTGCCGAAAGGTCTTACCCGGCAGATCGAAAGCTATGGCGGCGTAATCCGGTTGGACCGCCGCCATATTTTTCTCTATAATATTTATAAATCCGAGTACCGCGTTGGTGGGAATACCGCTTTTTGTGGTAAGGGGGCGTATTCCGTAATAAGCGCGGTTGAGTATGCTGTTTCCGTCAAAGACGATAAACTTCATATTTTACTCCTTGCTTTTTGTTTTAGAGAAGTATTACCTTGCGTATACCTGTAATTTCAGATATCTTCTTGCAAATAGTTTCGTCAACTTCGTCGTTGGTTTCAAACATAGCAACACCGTTTGCGCCCTTGGAGGAGGACATCATGTGCTCAATGTTGATGTGTACGGCAGAGAATACCGAGGATGCCTGAGCGATCATGTTGGGAACATTCTCGTGAAGCACGACTATTCTGTGCTTTGCGCCTCTGGGCATAGAGATCGCGGGGTAGTTTACGCTGTTCTTAATATTACCGTCAATGAGGTAATCCATAAGCTGTTCAGCCGCCATAACCGCGCAGTTTTCTTCACTTTCGGGAGTAGATGCGCCAAGGTGGGGGATACAAATTACGTTCTTTTTGCCGATCAGCTTTTCATCGGGGAAATCGGTTACATAGCAGGAAACCTTACCGCTTTCAATCGCCGCCAGAATATCCTCGGTAACAACAATATTTCCGCGGGAAAGGTTGATAATACGTACGCCGTCCTTCATTTTTGCAATGGATTCTGCGTTTATCATACCGATAGTGTCCTTAACGGAGGGAACGTGAACGGTGATATAATCGCACTGGGGATACAGCTCGTCGTAGGTGTCTGCCTTAACTACCTTGCGGGAAAGATGCCAAGCGGCATTTACCGTCATAAAGGGGTCACAGCCCACAACCTTCATACCCAGAGATTCTGCGGCGTTGGCAACGGGACCGCCGATAGCGCCCAAACCGATAACGCCCAGAGTTTTTCCCTTTATTTCGGGACCCGTAAAAGCGCTCTTGCCCTTTTCAACCTGCTTGGCAACGTCATCGCCCGTAAGGGTGGATGCCCAGGCGATACCGTCGGTTATCTTTCTGGAGGAAAGAAGCAGGGCGGTAATGGCAAGCTCCTTAACGCCGTTTGCGTTTGCACCGGGAGTGTTGAACACAACGATACCCTGCTCTGCGCAACGGTCAAGAGGAATATTGTTTACGCCTGCGCCCGCACGGGCAATAGCTTTTAATTCTGCGGGAAATTCCGCTTCCAGAAGGGAAGCACTGCGTACCATATACGCATCAGGCTTTTCAATATCTTCGCCGTAAACAAATCTTTCGTCAAATACGTTAAGACCTGCTTTATCTATTTTGTTTATAAGCTTAATATTCATTTTTTGCTCCTCTCGAACTCTGCCATAAATTCCACAAGCTTGTCAACGCCCTCTGCAGGCATTGCGTTGTATATTGATGCACGCATACCGCCTACGGAACGGTGACCCTTAAGGTTTTCAAATCCTGCCTTCTTTGCGGCGGAAACAAACTCTTTATCAAGCTCTGCATCGCCGGTAACAAAGCAAGCATTCATAAGAGAACGGAACTCCTTGTCTGCTGTTGCCTTGAACATTTCGGATGAATCAAGATAATCGTACAGCACCTTTGCCTTTGCCACGTTGCGCTGTTCCATTACGGAAAGACCGCCCATATTAAGAAGCCACTTGAATACCAAGCCTGCAACGTAAATGGAATAGCAGGGGGGAGTGTTATACATAGAGCCGTTGTCTGCCTGAATTTTGTAATCCAGCATAACGGGTGTGCCCTCTCTTGCGTTGCCGATAAGGTCTTCTCTTATAATGACTACGGTAAGACCGGAGGGGCCCATATTCTTTTGCGCGCCTGCATAAAGCATACCGAACTTGGTTACGTCAATAGGACGGGAGAGTATGCAGGAAGAAACGTCGGCAACAAGGGGAATATCACCGGTTTCGGGGATATAATTATAAGTGGTACCGTAAATGGTGTTGTTAAGACAGATGTGAACGTAATCCGCATCGGGAGAGAAGGAATCAACGTAAGGCACGTATGCAAAATTTCTGTCCTTGGAGGAAGCCAGAATATTTACCTCGCCGTACTTTGCGGCTTCATCCGCCGCCTTTTTGGAAAACATACCGGATACGATATAATCAGCCTTTTTATTCTTGTTCATAAGATTAAGAGGCACTGCGGAAAACTGTGTGGTAGCACCGCCCTGCAAAAACAGTACGCGGTAGTTTTCGGGAATTTCCATAAGAGTGCGGAGGTCTGCTTCTGTTTGTTTGATGATATTATCGTAAACAGGTGAACGGTGACTCATCTCCATTACGGAACACCCGCTGCCCTGGTAATCCAGCATTTCGTTTGCGGCTTGTGATAATACTTCTACGGGAAGCATAGAAGGTCCTGCGGAGAAATTGTAAATTCTTTTCATAGCGTTTTTCACCCTTTTTGTATTAATAAAATTTCAGTTAAACTGAATAATAATTTAATTCATTATATTACATTTTGGCTATTAAGTCAAGGCTTTATTGCATTTGTATATAAAGATATTAATTTTACTTCGTTTGTGTTGACAAAACAAATAGAATAGTATATACTGTTACCATAAAAAGGAAAAGGAGTGTCTTTTATATGTTTGCAAGCGTATTTCAAAAAGTCGGTTTGTGCATACCTGAATACTTCTTTCCTCTTGAAAAGAGGTATTCATTAAAAATTGTTTCTTCCTGCGCATAAACCGCTTTGTCACTGTCGGTTTATGCGCTTTTTGTTTTTTATAAATTCAAGAAGGAAAAATGAGTATGAAAAAATACTCTTGCTAATAGGTTTTGAATAATCCATAACGTGTTCACGGACAAATGAGTGGCTTATAGATTTTTTTGAAGGTCTTGCCGATGGTTATACTGTTAATGAAATTTGCTCGCTTTTGGCAGAAAGAGAATACTACGCTGATGCACATTTGGATTCATACGTTATCTGCGGTAATAAGAACGCCAAATTTGCTAATTAATGGAGGGTAAAATATGAAACGAAATTTATTATACTTATTATGCGTGATTTTGGTGATCGTTTTAACGGCGTGTGATGTTTCTGAAGAAATATCGGATATTCCTTGCCAAGAAAGCAGTACTTCCGAAGTATCAAAAATCTCGGATAATGAAAGTATTGCATCGAATGAATCTGATAACAAAGCTGAAACAAACCAGCAAAAGAGTGACACGTTAAAAATGAGCATAGATTTTTCGCGTATTTCAGAAGACGGTGCCGTTATAGCATTGGAAGTTGAAGGATTGTACGATGCCTTTGATAAAGGAAACCATATTTCTGAATACGATCCGTGGTCTATCGAGAAAACTGCGGAGTTTGATAATGTAAATGCTGTCAGAAGTGCGGTTTTCTCCTTTTTTGGACAAACATCGAACTGCGAATACAAAAATTCAAAATTGGAAATGTTTAACGATTTTTCCGGTGATATATATAAAGGCAAAACCACAGATGGCGGTTCTGTGAAGGTTATAGTTCATCCCAAAACCGGAGAAATTGTTGAGTTTACAAATTTGGGCGTAGATACAGAAAAAAGTGTAAGCCTTGAAGAAGCACAAGGCATAGCAGATGAGATTGCAAGCGCGTATATAGATACGAATGATTACGAGCTTTCTGTTAAATCCGACGATATTCATCACAGTTTCACGTATAGTAGAAAAATAGGTCAATACACTACTGCAGAAATTATTAAAATAAGCATATCAACTGACGGCGAGTTAAGTTATTTCTTCCAAAGAATGGTAGGAACGTTTGATCTTACTAACGAAGAACAAGCATCCGTTGAAGCAAGACTTGAAAAGCTTTCTCTTCCCAACGCCAAAGATGTTTTGTCGGAAAAGATAGAAAGTATTTATTCCGGGTATTCGGAATATGAGGTCGATAGTGCGACCGCGACCGTTTTGGAAGACGGTAGCATCGCAATGGTATATAACGTAGCAGTTGAGTATATAACCGAAGTCACCAATGAAAACGGAGAGATAGAAAATCTTCATTTTGGAAGCCGAGTATATATAATACTCAAATAATAATTTCAACAAGATACCCGACACGATTCTTACCGTGTCGGGCAAAGCTAAAAAGGAGTGGTATAAATGAAAAAAGTCTTATTATTACTTGTTTGTATGTTTGTCTTAATTTGTTTTTGCTTTTTTGGCTGCACGCCGGAAAGCGGGGAAAGTGAAAATCTAAGCTCTGCAGCAAGCGTCGGCGCCGATGTGTCAGAGCTTTCGGAAGACGAAGTCTTCATTGAGATATCATACACTATTATTGATTTCGATTCTTTTGAAGAGCTGGCTCAGCTTTTGCTTATTTCAAATGAAGAGGATTATAACGAGTTTTTTGAAAAAGACAACCTTATTCCGCCTCAAAGAAAAGACGTTGCGGATATGTTCAACGCTTTTGATAAAATATCCATTCCCGTTCTTGAAAGCGAGAAATACGAGCTGGCTGCTATTTCCTGCCATATCTACAAAGACGGAAGCTATTCTATTGAGTTGGTGTATAACGGCGCGTTAGACAGACTCAGAATAGGCGCATACACTTATGACGGTACCGTAGAACCGGATGAAACCATTACGGACGTTATAACTGATACTTTGACTTTGGGCGAGCATTCTATGCAGATGCATACTGTGGTAAAAGAAAATAATTATTGCACCTTGAAAGGGCGTATCGTGTCAGACGATTACGTGGTATACGCTCATTATAAAGGCGGCACGGTGTTGCCCGAAAGCTTAAAAGAGGGTGTAACCCTTACCACTCTGGAAGAAATTATAAAACCTTATACCGAATAAAATTAAGAGGCAGGGAATTTTTCCTTGCCTCTTTTAATATGTTTTACTTTTCCCAAATTTTAAGGGATTTTATCTTGGATACCATAGTATCTGCCAGTTTTTCGTTTATCTTCATACCGGGGTGGCCCGCCGCCGCGTAATCCTTTTTGGGGTTGGCAACGGAAATGGGTACGAAGTGAAGCTTATCGTCGGTTTCGCCCATACGCTTGAACAGCTTTTTAAGAAGTCCTGCGTAAGGATCGCCCATAAGACCGTAGCACCAGATGATATGTGCGTGGGTGTATTTGGAACGGATATCGTTTATAAGCGCGGTTGCGCCCTTTTCAAACTCCTCTGCGCTCACACCGCCCCATCCATCGTTGGTGCCGCCGTTTATCATAACCACCTGGGGAGTCCACTTGGTGTGATCCCAAACCTCGCCGTTACGGGAGGTCATATTGAACATCTGGTCAAAGGTAAGGTCCAGAGCGCCTTCGCAGTTGCGTACAATACCCTTGCCGGACGCGCACTGGCAATGCAGGTCTGCGCCCAGCTCTTCAGCTACAAGGAACGCCCAAGCGGCGGTGGAATCCTCATCGCAGGTGCGGAACACGGTGGTGTCCTGATCGCCTCTCACACCGTAACCGCAGGTAATGGAATCGCCCAGAACCTCTATACGGCGCACGCTTTCAAGGGGAGGAGGAAGAATCTCGTCGTAGACTTCAAGTCCCTTTACGTACAGCTTATCTTCGCCCTCGGTAATACGGAGAACGCGGACGGTATGCTCTTCGTTTTTAAGATCGTCGATAATAACGTGTTCTTTTCCGTCGCTCACGCAGTATCTTGCGGTATCGCCGCTCCAGCCGAAAAGCTTCTTTTCACGGTCGATATCCACTCTTATGTATACGGGTTGGTCTGCTTTATGCTCGCCGAAGATTATATGAAATCCCGTTCCCTTGAACTTAAAGGAAAATCCGCTGCTGGACCAATC
Organism: Clostridia bacterium; assembly: GCA_017537345.1. Classification (GTDB taxonomy): domain Bacteria; phylum Bacillota; class Clostridia; order Oscillospirales; family CAG-382; genus SFLA01. The sequence goes on from JAFYKY010000022.1 coordinate 25,750, forward strand.
CAGAAGCAGAGCGTCTGCCGTAAGGATATGTCTGCCGTGGTAGAGAAAATTATCACGCTCGGTAAGATAAACTGTTTTCATTTTTACACTTCCCAAATATATGTTTTTATTTTTTGTTTTTTAAAATCTTAAAGATCTCGCATACGGGTATGGGCGCAAAGGAAAGAAGCGCTACCGTGATCCATTGATAAATGTTCAAAGAAGCGACACCGAACAGCCCTGCCGCTTTCGGAATAACCATTATTGCCGTCTGCATAGCCATACACAGCATTATGCTTAACACAAGAGGCGTGTTTTTGGGTATTTTTCTTTTGAAAAAGGGCTTTTCCGAACGCATATTAAAGGTGTGGAAAAGCTGGGAAAAGGAAAGCACCCCAAAGCACATCGTACTTGCAACCTGCGTATTTCCCGTTTTTGATCCAAGTAAAAAGGCGGTAAGGGACATACAGCCCACCAGAACACCTTCTGCAATTATCTTTAAGCCCAGCCCATCCGCAAAAAGACTTTGGTCTTTCGGCATAGGCTTTCGTTCCATAACACTGTCGTGAGTTTTTTCCATTCCCAAAGCCACTGCGGGAAGTGAATCGGTAACAAGATTTACCCACAAAAGCTGTATGGCGGAAAGAGGGGAGGGCAGAGACATTACAAGTGCTAAAAACACGGTTATTATCTCTCCTATATTGCAGGAGAGCAAAAAACGCACCGCTCTGCGTATATTGTCGTAAATGCTCCGACCGTATCTTACTGCTTCTATAATAGTCGAAAAATTGTCATCTGTCAAGATAATATCTGCGGCTTCTTTTGCAACGTCGGTGCCGCCTTTTCCCATAGCACAGCCAATGTCTGCTTTTTTCAGTGCGGGAGCATCGTTTACGCCGTCCCCCGTCATAGCAACCACACGGTTTCCGTATTTATACGCTTCCACAATCTTTACCTTGAATTCGGGAGTGGTGCGGGCAAACACAGAGCAGTTTTTAATAGCTTTTGCAAGAGAGGGAATATCAAGCTCTTGCAGTTCGGCTTGTGTCAGCACTGTGTCCCCATCTCTGAGTATACCTATATTTTTTGCTATTGCTGCCGCCGTGTCGGGGTGGTCGCCGGTGATCATAATCGGCTTTATTCCCGCGCTTCTGCACTGTTTTACAGCGTTTTTCACTTCGGGGCGGGGCGGATCCTCCAGACCGCATACGCCGCAGGGAAGAAATACGCATTTTTCAATATCTTCGGGTACGGAACGGGATATACAGTACCCAAAGGCAATGACCCGCTTTCCTTCCGAAGCAAGAATTTCCGCTTTAAGCATCAAAGGGTCTTTTTTGTTCAAAACCTTTTCCGGCGCGCCTTTTTTTATTACGATATACCCGTTTTCCCCTTTGTGCAGGGTGATCATATATTTTTTTGCGGAATCAAAAGGAACGTCTTTTATTCGGGTGTGGTTTTCTGCTTTTGCCCCCTTTTCCTTTCCCCACATATAAAGCGCGTTTTCTGTGGGTGATTCCTTATCGTTGCAAAGCAGGGCAAAGACTGCAGTCTTTTTTTCGTCCCCGTAAAATGCGGTCACCGTCATTTTGTTTTGGGTAAGCGTTCCCGTTTTGTCCGAGCATATTACGGCGGCGGCGCCCAGCGTTTCCACCGCGGGCAAACGCTTTACCACCGCTTTTTTATCTGCCATCTGCTTTACGCCGATAGACAGAATAATGGTTACTATTGCAGGCAGACCTTCGGGGATAGCCGCCACCGCAAGGGAAACGGAGGTTAAAAACATATCCTTTATGGGAAGCCCACGTATAAGTGATATCACGAATATTACTCCGCATATAAAAAGCGCCCAGTTCCCCAGTATCGCCCCCGTTTTCCCCAAACGCACCTGCAACGGTGTTTTTTTGTTTGCGGTGTCATCAAGCATACCTGCAATACTGCCCATATAGCTGTTCATTCCCGTTGCGGTAACAATGGCTTTTCCTTTTCCGCCGCAAACGGAGGTACCGGAATATACCATATTTTTGATTTCGTGAAATCCCGCGTTTTCGGGGGATGGGCGGTCGGTTTTTTCAACGGGCATACTTTCTCCCGTTAAAGCGGATTCGTCTGCTTTCAGACCGTACGCTTCGGTTACGTACCCGTCAGCAGGAATAAACCCGCCCTTTTTAAGTACGAGTATATCTCCCTTTACAATATCTTCGGAAGGTATCTCCCTTTCCTTTCCGTCCCGTATGACCGTTGCGTGGGGCGATGTCATTCTGCTTAACGCTTCCAATGCTTTTTCCGCTTTGCTTTCCTGAATTACACCCAAAATACCGTTTATTAATACGATAGCAAGAATAATAACGGTGTCCGCCTTGCTTTCGCCCCCGATAACCGCCGCTATAAAGCTTATTACTGCGGCAATAAGTAAAATGAGTGTCATTCTGTCGCACAAAGAGAGTAACAGCTTTTTAAAAAAAGAAGGCTTCTTTTTTGCGGAAAGCGTGTTTTTACCGTCGGTTTTCAAGCGTTTTTCCGCTTCTACGGAATCAAGACCGCTTTTTACGGAAGTGCAGTAAGTTTTTTCGGCTTGGGATTTTGTAAACGTATGGGGCTTCAATACAGTATTTCCTTTCTTCTTATGATCAGAGCGTACAGGTTTGGAAACAGCATAAGCGCGTTGAATATATCCGCAATGTTCCATATACTTTCGGCATTATAAATGCACCCGAAAAAAGCGGATATTATAACTGCGGTCCTATAAAGCGCAACGAATATTTTTCTTTTGCTCAAAAATAAAATAAGACTTTCGCTGTAAAAACACCAGCTTATTACCGCCGCGTATGCAAATATTCCCACTGCCGGAGCAAGCAGTATACCGCCTGCGCTTCCGAAACAAACAAAAAACATTTCCTCCGCGCTTTCGCTGTGGGTGGTAAGCAAAGCCAGGGCGGTGAGCGTGCTTACGGCAAAGGTATCGGCAAACACTTCTATGATCCCGAACCGCGCCGCGTCCAAAGGGGAGGTGCTTGCGGCGGCGTGGGCGATAGGGGAAGAACCCATACCGGCTTCGTGAGAAAACACACCCTTTGAAATTCCCGTGCGCATAGCAAGGGAGATCGCCGCGCCCGTGAACCCCGCGCCTGCCTGAGAAACGCCGAACGCCGACCTGAATATATCCGAAAAAGCTCTCGGAATTTCCTTGTAGTTGTAAATGGTTATTCCCAAAGCGGCGGATAAAAACAAAACTGCCGCTACGGGCACCAAAACACCGTTTACACGGGCAATAAGCTTTTGTCCGCCGAGCACTGCGGGAATAAGCAATAATGCGAATAGTATTCCGGCGGCATATCTGTTTGCTCCCGCTTCGGTTGCGGCAAGAGAAAAAGCGTTTGCCTGCGCCAGATTTCCGCTTCCAAAAGAGGCAAGTATACCGCAAACGGCAAAAAACACGGCGGTCTTGGGCTTTTTCATATTTTTAAGCAGGTAGGCGGCGCTTCCCCGCACGCCCTGAATTCTGCTTTCTTTTACCGTAAGGTAGTTTTCGGCATACTTTAACATCATACAGAAAAAAGAGCTTACCCACATCCAAAACAGCGCTCCCGCGCCGCCCTGAACTATGGCGTACGCTACTCCCGTAATGCTTCCCACGCCTACCGTTCCGCCGAGTGATGTCATAAGCCCGCGGAGAGAGGATATTTCCGAAGCGGGATCAGAGCTTTTTACACTTTTTACGATCTCACCCGCCCGTCTTAATGGGTAAAACCTGCTTTTGAATGTAAAATAAACTCCCGTTCCCGTAAGAAGCGCCATAGTGGGAAAAGACCAAAGCGCATTTTTAAGCAGGTCTAACAAAAAACATACCTTCTTTTTTTAAAAAAGTGATTGCATATAGGTTAAAAGGGTGATAAAATATAATAGATATGTATCTTTACGGAGGTAAAAGATTTTGAGTATTGCAATAATCACCGGCGCATCCTCGGGCTTGGGAAAAGAGTACGTTCTTGCGGCGGCGCGGAAATATACGGGAATAAAGGAATTCTGGCTGATCGCCCGCAGAGCAGATCTTCTGGAGGAATTAAAAGAAAAGCTTCCCGCAGATCTTTGTGTAAAGATACTGCCGTTGGATCTTAACGACAGAGCAAGCCTTACACAGCTGAGCGCTCTTCTCGAAGAGGAAAAACCTCAGGTTAGCCTGCTTATAAACAACGCAGGCTTCGGCAAGCTGGGCTACGTATGGGAGATAGACCCCAACGTGCAAAGGGATATGATCGACCTTAACTGCGGCGCCCTTACGGCAATAACCTCTGCGGTTATTCCTTATATGGCGGCAGGCGGCGGAATACTCAACGTATGCTCAATAGCATCCTTCGTGCCCAATTCCAGAATGACGGTATATTCCTCCACAAAGGCGTACGTTATGTCTTTTTCCAGAGCGCTGCGTGAGGAATTGAAGCAAAAGCGTATAAACGTTCTTGCGGTATGCCCCGGTCCTATGAGCACCGAATTCTTATCCCGCGCCCATATAAGCAAGGGCGCATCCAAAACCTTTGATACTTTGCCGTATTGCGACCCCAAGGAGATTGCCGTTAAGAGCTTAAAAGCTTTGGAAAAGGGAAAAGCGGTGTATACCAACAGATTTTTATACAAGCTTTACCGCGTGCTTGGCAAGCTCATGCCCAAAGCACTTATGATGAAATTTGCAAAATGCTGAAAGGAAAATATTTATTATGAAAGATATAGCAAAACAGGTAAGAGAATTTATGGAACGAGAGGATATAAAAGCTCAGTTCGAAGCGGATCTGGCTTCTATAATATCCATTCCCTCCGTTTCCGAAAAGGGAGATGGCAAATACGTTTTTGGCGAAAACTGTGCTCGTGTTCTTGAAACCACCCTTGCCATTGGCGAAAAATACGGCTTTGTGCCCGAAAACCACGATTACTACTGCGGTTCCCTTATTTACGGCGAAGGGGAAAAAGAGATAGGTATCGTTTCCCATCTTGACGTTGTCCCCTGCGGCGGTGGTTGGAGTGTAGAACCCTACGCCCTTACCGTAAAGGACGGACTTTATATAGGCAGAGGCACCGAGGATGATAAGGGCCCCATGCTTATTTCTATGTATGCTATCCGTTTTCTTATGGAAAAGGGATATTCCCTTCCTTTTGCGGTACGTATGATACTGGGCTGTGACGAAGAGGTGGGCAGTACCGACCTGCGCCATTTCGCTTCCGTAAGAGAGGTGCCGGATTTTTCCTTCACGCCCGATAGCGGATTCCCCGTATGTATTGGCGAAAAGGGTATTTTCTCCTTTGGTATCCTTCTTGGCAAAAAGCCCGCAAACATTCTTGAAATCGGCGGCGGTACCGCCAGCAACTCTGTGGCGGATTCCGCATACTGCGTTGTAAAGACAGACATTACTCCCAATGAAAAAGAGGGGATTACCGTTGAAAATATGGGGGATACCCTTCGTATAACCGCAACCGGCAAGGGTGCCCACGCTTCTCTTCCCGAAAACAGCTTGAGCGCTGTAAAGCTTCTGTGCGAATATCTTGTGGAAAACGGCATTGCAGATACAGAGGGACTGCGTTTCCTCGCAAAGGCTTGCTCCGAATATAAGGGAAAGACCTTCGGTATAGATAAAGAGGATAAGGATTTCGGTTATCTCACCTGCATCTGCGGACTTTTGGGTGAAAAAGAGGGAGATCTGTGGGCAAACTTCAACGTGCGCTACATTCCTTACGTGCCTTATGAAGAGATTATCGCCACCGTAAAGCAGACAGCGGCATCCTATGGATTTACCGCATACAGCGGAGGCTGCTCCGAGGGATATATAATGTCATCCGATGACCCCCGTATTCAGGCGCTTACCGATTCCTGCCGTGATATTATAGAGGAAGATTGCGCACCCTACACTATGGGCGGCGGTACTTATGCCAGATATATGAAAAACACCGTTGCTTTCGGCGCAACTATTTCCGCATACCGCGGACTTCTGGGCGAAGGAAAGGGCGGTGCTCACGAAAGAGATGAATATATCTCCCGCGAAGAAGTTATCCGTGCGGCGCAGATATTCGTTTTGTCCCTTTTAAGACTCAAAAAGGTTTATTCGGGTAATTAAACTGTATTTCCTGCCTCAAAGCAATATTTTTATTAATTACAACGTGTGCTTTCAAACAGTACACGTTGTTTTTTATTTCCGTTTCGCAGTCAATGCTTACAATTTCTCCTTCTGCTTCCTTTTCCCACCACAAAGACAGGGCTTTTTCTGCTTTTTTGCTTGCTTCCTGCTCGGTAATCTCATATTCGACCGTACGGTATTCTCTGTATACTGCCTTTGATATTTTTACGGGAAGCTTTAAACCGAATATTTTAAGGTCTGTTTCCGTTGCGGTTATATCGCAGGATTCAAAAGGGGATTCTTGGGTGCGGTACAGACGTATGGGAAAACCGATAATATATATTTCGCTTTTTACGCTTTCTTTTGAAGTATATTCCTTGCCCGTGCAGTTAAGAGGAATTTCAAATTCGGCAGTATGGTAAACGTCGGCATATACGTAGCCCTTTGCGTTTACTATTTTAAAGGCGCCGTAACGGTTTTCCACTATCCCGTTTACAAGAAGCTGTCCTTCGGTCACCACGTCGCCTATTTTTATTTCGGGATGCCCCTCCGCCGCAATTACGTTTGTTATGATTCCGTCTTCCGATGCAACCAGATTGCAGTACCCGTCTTCCTCAAACTCGTTTTCGGGCTTTTGTACCCTTTCTATAACGTCTACCGTGGCTACGGTGCCTTTAACGTTTATGGCAAGGGATGAAAGGGGCGGATATTCCAAAAGTATATATTCTGCGGTAAGGTCTGCATCCAGATCGGGTATAAACGTGCCGACGCTTACCCCGTGCAAAGCAAGTATTTTTAATATTTCGTCCTTTTTTATGTTTTGGTTGCCCGTAACGTTGATCTCCCATATATGCATAGAGGAAAACAGCATAAAAACGGCGCTTAATATAATTCCTATATATATTCCGTATCTTTTTCTGTAACGGGAAACAAGGAAGGGAAGTCCTTTTCGTTCGGTAATTTCTGCTTGTATTCCTTGTGCTTCCGCCAGTTCGAGAAACGCTTTGCAGGAAAACAGACTTACTTTTACCGAAACGCTGTCCCCCTCTGCCAGAGGCGAAAAAAAGAACACCTCTTTTTCTTTGCTTTTGTTAAAAAGCGCGGGGGCTTTATCTTTTGGCAGTAAAATGGTGTAAGACCCCAAAAAGCTACGTATTAATCGGTTCATATTCCACGCTCCGTATGTATCCGTCAATGCCTATTTTGGTGCCGGATAAATAATTCATTTTAAGGCGTTTTCCCAGCACGGTTATTTTTATGTTTTTCCCTGCGAGCACGATCTTTTCGTTTCCGTATTCCAGCATTTTTCCGTATCCGTCTGCGGCAAGATATGTGTTGCCTCTCATTTCCAGAAACTCTCCGAACAGAGTATCGGGTAACTTTTTCATATTTTTCACGCCTTTCCGTATATATTATTATGGGAGCTGGTAGTTTATGAATATCAAAGGGCGCAAGATGTGGATAAGAACGGTAAACCTTGCGTTTACACTGTTTTTTGCCTTTCTTTTGGCGTTTCCCCGCAGTGTGGGCGCCGCAACGGCGCAGGCGGTGACTTTTTGTATCACAAGCATTATTCCTGCTTTGTACATATATCTTGTGTTTTCGCGGCGTATAACCGCCGTAACCGCCGTTACAAAGCTTTGCGCCCACCCTTTGTGGGGAAGCGTGTTTACAGTGGCGCTGGGATTTTTGTGCGGATGCCCCGCAGGGGCAAAAAACTGCGTCTTTTTGTATGAAAACGGGGTTATTTCCAAAAAACGAGGGGAATATCTGTGCTGTCTTTGCTCGGGAGCGTCCGTGCCCTTTATTCTGTCTTTTGCAGGGGCGCAGATTATGGGTGATATCAAATACGGCTTGAAATTACTTTTGCTTTTGGCTTTTTCGGTTTTGGTCATCGCGCTGGGCTTCCGCCCCTTTTTATTGAAAAACGAACAAAAACAAAAAATATCTGCTTTTAACTACATACGAAAAACCGATTTTACGGCGGCGGTTTCGGAATCCGCATATCTGTTGGTTTCAGTGTGCGGGTTTATAATATGCTTTTATGTTTTGGGTGTAATGGTTTCGGGTATCTTTCCGGATGGCAGTATATATTCTCTGGTTTTAAGAGGACTTTTTGAATTTTCCGGTGGAATAGCTCAAAGTGTTTCTTTTTCCCCTCCCACCCGTGAGGTGCTGTGCGGTCTGTTTTTGGGGTTCGGCTCTCTTTCCGGCATGTTTCAAACGGTTTCGGTTATCAACAAAAGCTTTTCTCCAAAGCCTTTCATAATATCCCGCATACTAACGGGGGTATTGATGGTCGTTTTGACCTTACTTACTTGACAAATTCTTAAAGCAGTCGTATAATAAGCGTGAGGTGAGAAAAATGTCTGCTTCTGTCGAAAAACAATGTATTAATTGCGTACACTCCAACGGAGATTTTGATAAATGCTATTGTCTGTATAAGGGCGAAGTACTCTATGACCGCAGTTGCCGTAAGTATAAATTGGATCTGCTTAAAATAAAACCCCGTCCTCCCATAAATCTCAATACGGACGATATAGTTATAGAAAGAATATAAAATATTATTGCCCAAGAGTCCTTCGGGAATCTTGGGCAATTTGTTTTTTCGAGTTCTTGATTTTTTGCTGAATATATGTTATATAATTAATATACCCTTTGTTTTTGCGAGGTAAAGATATGTGCATGATTTGCGAAAGAATAAATATGATCAAAGCCGATGAAAATCCGTGGTTTGTCAAAGAATTGGAAACGGGGTATGTGGTTATTGGAGATAACCAGCACTTTAAAGGTTACACATTGTTTTTATGCAAAGAGCACGTTACAGAGTTGTTTCATTTGGAACACTCCGCGAAAATGAAATTTTTAGAAGAAATGTCCATAGTGACACATGCTGTGGCAAATGCTTTCGGCGCAGAGAAAATGAACTGCGAATTATTGGGTAACGGCGATTCGCATCTTCATTGGCATCTGTTCCCCAGAGTAAAGGGAGATCTGGAAAATTACGGTAACAACGGCAAGGGTCCCGTTTGGTGGTATCCTATGGAAAAAATGTACGCGCCGGAAAACCGCCCTTCGTCCCTTGAACTGGAAGAATTTAAATACAGCTTGCGAAAAGAATTGGAATTGTTGTTAAAGTGACGTATCCAAAAATAAAGGAGGAGCTGAAATGTATAAAGTAGCAAAGATCATATTCAAACCTTGTAAAGCTTACGTAGAGGATATAGCGGATACCATAGACGGGATTTTGGCTATGCTTTATAAAACCGGGCAAATTTCTGAAGGCTGGAGTGTCGAAAAGCACGATCAAACCTACGTTGCCAATGTTGTTACTACGGACGATGATTCGCTGAATCCCAAATACTATAATCAATATATTTTCAAAGAAACAGAAAACTTTGATATGGAAACACAAATTATATGCGATGATTCAACGGCAAGCGATAGCTGTCATTGTTTGAAGCACAGCAGTTACATTCTGGCAGTCGAGCCATATATCTCTTCCTCTCCCGTAATATGCGGTGATTGCGGCAAAGAGATACCTTTATATAAAATTCCTTATTTATACGAAGAGAAGGAGCATTATACAATCCTTAATTTTCAGAAAACTTATCAGGCAGTATCACACTTATGGTTTGACAGCTTGTCGGATAGGTTTACCAAAAGACAAATTACAGATTTTGATTCGCAATTAAATAAAAGGGGAGCGGATATCCGCAACGAACTGGAATTAAAAGTTGATAAACCCGTTTACTATTTGCTTCGTAACCCTATCGGCGGTTGGTTTGAATTTGAAAAGAATAATGAAAGCTTGAAAGCGTGCCCAAAATGCGGGAAAGAGCTTGCGAAATTCGACGGTCGCTATGCAGACAAGGTGTGCTGTGATTGCAGACTTGCTTTTATTAACGGCGAACAAGAATAACAATAACAAAAAAGTGCTGTCGTTTTGACAGCACTTTTTGTGTTTTATTTTATTATTTCGTATCCTTGCTTGGTATAATGCTTATCCGAAAACTGTTCTTCAAGGCTTTCTATGCTTTCGAACTCAACGGTAAGGTTAAGCACGCAGACCATACACGCGCTTTCGTCATTATCCACAAGGCTGTATAGTTCCTTTACGGAATCGGCGTTGTAGTAATTCAAAGCGTAGTCGTGCTCGCTTAAATTGCCGTAGAATTCGTAGGTGTATTCTTTTATTACACCGTCTTCGGTAACGTAAAGGAGATACACGTCGCAATCCAAAGCGCGGTTATACGGCTTTTTTACCACCAACCGCTGTTCATCGGATCTTCCCAATTCCTCCACGTAACGGTTCATCGCCTCGTCATCACGGAGGATCTTGCTTCTGCCGTCATCGGCGATACAGGATGGAAGCAACAGGGAAAGCAGGATAATAGCAATAATAAACGTCTTTAACTTCATTTTTTAATCAAGAAGTCCCTTTGCGTAAAGGAATTCTGCGGTAAGCAATCCGCCGCCTGCAGCACCGCGGAGGGTGTTGTGGGAAAGGCATACGAACTTGTAATCAAATATGGTATCCTTGCGGAGTCTGCCTACGCAAATGCCCATACCGCCTTCGGTATCACGGTCAACACCGGTCTGGGGGCGGTTATCCTCTTCAAAATAAGTGATAAACTGCTTGGGCGCGGAGGGAAGCTCCAGCTTCTGAGGTTCGCCTTTAAAATTCTTCCAGCCTTCAAGCATCTGCTCTTCCGTGGGAGGATTTTTAAACTTAACGGAAACGGTTGCCAAATGTCCGTCAGAAACGGGTACGCGAACGCACTGAGCGGAAATAACAGGCTTATCTGCGTTTACGATAACGCCGTTTTCTACCTTGCCCCAAACCTTAAGAGGCTCTTTTTCGCTCTTTTCTTCTTCGCCGCCGATATAAGGGATAATATTATCCAGAATACCTTCAAAGCTCTGAAGAGTTTTTCCTGCGCCGGAAACTGCCTGATAAGTGCTTACGTTGATAAATTCAATACCGCAATCAATAAAGGGAGTAAGGGCGGGAACGTAGGTCTGGATAGAGCAGTTGGGCTTAACGGCAATAAAGCCTCTCTTGGTACCCAGACGCTTTTTCTGCGCCTCTATAACCTGAGTGTGATCGGGGTTTACTTCGGGAATAAACATAGGAACATCGGGAGTGCCGCGGTTTGCGGAGTTGTTGGAAACTACGATGATCTCTGCCTTTGCGTAGGTTTCTTCAAGATTTTTCGTGTATGCCTTATCCATATCTATAGCGCAGAACACGAAATCGCATTTTTCCTTTATAGCTTCTATGTTTTCGGAATCTATAATCTCCATATCCTTAACGTATTCGGGCATAGGGAGAGGAACGCGCCATCTGTTGCCAACGGCTTCCTCGTACTTTTTGCCTGCGCTTCTTGCGGATGCCGCAAGGCAGGTTACGTCAAAATAAGGGTGGTTTTCAAGTAAGGTAATAAAGCGCTGACCAACCATACCGGTAGCGCCTACAATACCGGCTCTTTTTTTCATTGTAATATTTTTCCTTTGCTAAATAAGATCTTTGTATATACCGGGCACGCTGTCCTCTATAATCGTCGCGCCTGACATTTTGTTGTAAAAATTAACGGGACCCGCAGAACCGATTATGGCGTAACCGTAGCCCTCGTCACGCATTGCCTCCATACAGCGGAGGAACAGAGCGCCGCCGATACCCCTGCCGCGCTGGGTCTCATCTACACCCGTGGGACCGAAGAAATCGCGGTAGGTGCAATCGTAGCCTGCAAAGCCCAAAATCTTTTTCTCGTTAACATCGTATGCAATAAAGCAGCTTACGGGGAATTTGGTGAATGCGGCGGAAATTTCGTCTGCCCATCCGTCACTGAAGTGTTCTCTTACCCATTCAACGACCTTGGTCTTGTTGGGTGTCATCGGACGCATTATAACGATGCCGTTGTCTTCCAGTTTTTTATAAAGCTCGTTTGTTTCGGGAAGCTTATAAAGCTTTACCAGCATATCGGGCATAATGTATTTTCTCCTTTTTATGTTGTATTTTGGGGACGGATTTTATATATTCCGTCCCCTTTATTTTTTATGATTTATTCAGATACTTCGGTATTGGAAACTTCTTCGGAAACTTCGCCGGAGGTTTCGTCCTTGGAGGTTTCGTCCTTTTCGGTCTTGTCCTTGGAGTTGTTATCCTTGGAAATGGTAGCCTTGGTGTATGCTTCGAGAGGCTTCCAATCGGTGATCATATTGTCCTTGAAGTTAAGGGTCTTGATCTTATCTACAGAGAACGCGCCCTTAAGATCGGTGATATCCTTTATCATATTATCGGAAAGGTTAAGGGAAGTAAGCTCCTTCTTGTCCTTAAGACCGCTTACGTCGGTTATCTTGTTAACGGAAAGATCAACGGTGGTAAGCTTGGTAAGCTTTTCGAGTGCAGCAGTGCTTTCAACAGCGCTGTTGTTGATGGTAAGAGAGGTGAGCTTGGTAAGGTTTGCAAGGGGTGCAATATCCTTAACGCCGGTGTAGCTTATAGTAAGGGTTTCAAGCTCGGTCATATCCTTAAGAGCTTCAAGGCTTACAAGCTTGTTGGAGGGGTTCTTTTCGGTGAACTTAAGGCCGAGTGCGGTAAGCTTGGTCATACCTGCAAGGGGAGCGATATCAATAATACCGCCGTTGCCGGAAAGATCAAGAGTTTCAAGAGTGGTAAGATCCTTGAGTGCGTCAAGAGCAACCAACTTGTTGTCTGCAAGGTTAAGAGTTTCAAGAACGGGAGCAACGATAGTAAGTTCTTTGATCACGTTGCCGTCTGCATAAAGGGACTTGAGGTTGTTAAGGTTAACGTCAAGCTTTTCAAGCTTGTTGGAAGAAAGGGAAAGGTTTACAAGCTTGGAATTTGCGCCGAAAGCGGGAAGCTTTTCGAGCTTGTTGGAGGAAACGTCGAGTGTTTCAAGCTTTTCAAGCTTTTCTACACCGTCGATAGAGGTAAGAGTGTTGCTGCCGAGGTAGAGAGCGATAAGCTCGGAAGCCTTTTCGATACCTTCAACAGAGGTAAGCTTGCAGGTGGAAGCATCAAGTGCAACCAGATTGGGGAAGTTTTCGATACCTTCGAGGTTGGAAAGGTGAGAATATGCAACGCCCAGATATTCAAGATTGGTAAGGCTTGCTATATCGTTAAGGCTCTTAAGGTCATCGGGAACGATAGCGTTGTAAATGGTGGACGCGGAAATGCTGCTGGAGGTGCCCAGAAGCTGCGCGTACATGCTTGCCATATAAACGTTGTAGCTTATATCGTATGCGGTGCTGCTGTCAATAACGGAAAGCACGCGGAGATTTGCAAACTTAACAATATCTTCGATAGTGGAAGGAGTAGCGTAAACCTGAACGGTATCAAACTTGGGTCCTTCGTCCTTGGAGGTTTCGGATGTATCGGAGGTTTCTGCGGATTCTTCCTTTTCTTCCTCCTCTTCCTTCTCTTCGTTCATGGTGCGGGTATTTTCAATAATGTAATCCGCATAATCAGCATAACCAAGAGTTACGTAAGGAATGGTAAGCGCCTGATAACCTGTGCTTGCGTCACACTGAACGTAGCAGGAAACTACCATAACTTCAAACTTTTCGAGATCCTTTTCGTTAAGGAAGCGGGCAGTTTTATCAAGTCCGTCAGCAAGGGCTGCAGCGAAGGTCTGGTCTTCGAAATAGGGGGATACGGAAAGGAATTTGTCAATGGCGATCCAAGCGACCATAGCTACGAGGATCACCGCAAGGGAAATTGCGATAATTGAGGTAAGTCTTTTTTCGTTTTTCTTCAAAAAATTGCTCATTTTAATTTGGGCTCCTTTTGGGATTTTTTATAAAAGTGAAAATTATAACCTATTCTTCGTATGCGAACAGCGCGTTAAACAATTCTACGTTTGCTTTGTACTGCTCCTCCGTTCTTCCGTACAGCAATTCGCCTGCTTGGCTGTCGGGAAAACGGCGTATACATACTATAATATCGTCCGGCATGGTATTAAAACCGGGAAGGGAAGAGATGTCCAGATCTTTAAGATACACGGAATACTCATCGCGGGGATTTTCGGGCATATTTTCAGGGTCCAGCACGGTGTCGAGAGGGGCAATCACCTTCATTGACACAGCGAGGTCGAAATAATATTCTTCCATAAAGAATATAACCGAATCTCCGATAGTGACAGCCATATTGAACTGCTCTCTGGTATCGGAATCCAGATCCGCGTTTACTATTATTCTGGAATATTCAACGTCTGCGGAAGGATCGGCAAGTATCACCTCTCCGTCGGAAACGTAATCGTCTTCACCCAAAAGGGGGAATTCTTCATATCGGGTTTCCGCGGCGATGCTCTGAACGGACAAAAGCTTTTCTCCGTCCCCGTTTGCATCGGGTATCATATCCTGCAACGAGCCTTGCAGCAGGTCCTGAACAGATACAGAAAGCTTTAAGGGACCGACGTAAAGAATATTAACGTCGGGCTCGTCGTTTCTGGAGCAGGACACAACTGCGAATATTACAAGAGCGATAATAAGTGCGATAGAAATTATCATCCATTTGTGGGACCACCAAAGGTGCTCCAGCCACAAACGGGCTTCGCTTTTTCTTTTTTCTTCCATAATTACTTACTTTCGGGCTTCATGGTGGGGAAGAACAGAACGTCGCGTATAGCGGGGCTGTCTGTAAGCAGCATTACCAAACGGTCAATTCCGTAGCCGATACCGCCCGTGGGAGGCATACCCAGTTCAAGGGCGTAAAGGAAATCTTCGTCGGTGGTGTTGGCTTCTTCGTCGCCCTGTGCAAGCAAAGCTTCCTGCGCCTTGAAACGCTCACGCTGATCGATGGGGTCGTTAAGCTCGGAATATGCGTTACACATTTCCCAACCGTTCATAAACATTTCAAAGCGTTCAACGTATTCGGGATTACCCGGCTTTTTCTTGGTAAGGGGGGATATTTCAATGGGATGATCCATTACGAATGTGGGCTGAATAAGATGCTCTTCAACGAATTCTTCAAAGAAAAGGTTGAGTATATCGCCCTTCTTGTGGCGTTCCTCGTATTCAACGTGATGCTCCTTGGCAACGGCGCGCGCCTGCTCAAGAGTGGTTATTTCGTTAAAATCAACGCCTGCGTATTTCTTTACTGCGTCTACTACGGTAATGCGCTCAAAAGGCTTGCCAAGATCCATTTCCACACCGTTGTATGTAATGGTGGTGGTGCCAAGCACTTCTTTTGCTACGTAGCGGAACATATTCTCGGTAAGATCCATCATACCGTTATAATCGGTATACGCCTGATAAAGCTCCATCAGAGTAAATTCGGGATTATGTCTTGTATCCAATCCTTCGTTACGGAAAACTCTGCCGATCTCGTATACCTTTTCCAAACCGCCTACGATAAGACGCTTTAAGTAAAGCTCAAGAGATATTCTCAGCTTAATATCAAGATCCAGAGCGTTGAAATGGGTCTGGAAGGGTCTTGCCGCCGCGCCGCCCGCGTTGGAAACCAGCATAGGGGTTTCGACCTCCATAAAGCCCTGACTGTCAAGATATCTGCGGATAGTGCTTATGATCTTGGAACGGTTGATAAAGGTCTGCTTTACCTCGTTGTTCATTATAAGGTCAACGTAACGCTGACGGTAGCGCATATCCGTATTGGTAAGACCGTGGTACTTTTCGGGGAGTATCTGCAGACTCTTGGAAAGCAGGGTGACCTTAGATGCGTGAATGGAAATTTCACCGGTCTTGGTAAGGAACACTTCGCCCTCGATACCGATAAGATCGCCGATATCAAGCTTTTTAAAGGCTTTGTACTCTTCTTCGCCTATACTGTCCCTTGCAACGTAGGACTGAATATTGCCTTTAAGGTCCTGCAGGTTGCAGAAGGAAGCTTTACCCATAACTCTCTTGGACATAAGTCTTCCCGCAACGGAAACCGTCTTGCCCTCAAGGTTTTCAAAATCAGCCTTTATATCTGCGCTGTGATGAGTCTGGTCATACTTGGTTATTTCAAAAGGATCGTTGCCGCTTTCCTGCAGTTCGGCAAGCTTTTCGCGGCGCACGCGGATAAGCTCGTTAACGTTTACCGTGCTTTCTCCGCCTTGTGCCTTTACGTTTTCGTTATCCATTACTTCACCTACTTGGAAATAGAGATTACAGTGTACTTAACGATACCGCCGGGAGTTTCTACGTTTATGGAATCGCCAACGCGCTGACCGAGAAGGGTCTTGCCCAAAGGGCAGTCATCGGATATTTTTCCTTCGATAGGGTCGGATTCGGTAGAGCCGACAATGCGGTATTCTTCTTCCTGCTCGGTAGCGATGTTGTAAATCTTCACAGTGTTACCAACGCTTACCTTGTCTGTTTTTATATCCTTATCGTCAAGGATGGTGGCATTTTCCAGAGTTACCTCCAGCATCGCGATACGGCTTTCAATTTCAGCCTGCTCGTTTTTAGCTTCGTCGTATTCGCTGTTTTCGGAAAGGTCGCCGAAAGAACGCGCTTTCTGGATCGCCATTGCAACTTCTTTACGCTTTACCGTTTTAAGATGCTCAAGCTCGTGCTCAAGCTTTTGGTATCCTTCCTTGGATACAAAAATCTGCTTTGCCATTTTGTTACCTCTTTTTATATATGAATATTTTAATCTTCGTTTTTAACGCTCTCTTGAGCTTCCGTTTTAACCGCTTCCAACGCCTTCTGAAGCTGAACGTCCTCTTCGTCGGTAAGCTGGTAGTATTTTTCCGCAAGTTCTTCGGGAAGCTCGATCTCGATATCGGGAACGATTCCGATACCTTCGTAGTTTACTCCGCAGGGAGGATTATAGAAATAGGTGGAAATTCTTACTCCGCTTCCGTCCGCAAGGCTTATAAGGCTTTGCATTTCGCCCTTACCGTATGTGGTGGTGCCCACGGTCACAGCCATATCGTAATCTCTCAAAGCGGCGGTAAACAGCTCTGCCGCAGAAGCGGTGTTGCCGTTTATAAGCACTGCCATGGGCGCGTCAAGAGATTCCTTGTCGGTAGAAGAATAGGTCTGTACGACCGTTCCGTTTTTATCGGAGGCGGTAAGAATGGTTCCCTTGGGAAGCAGCATATCCAAAACCTCAACGATAGCGTTAAGATCGCCGCCGCCGTTGTTTCTCATATCGAAAACGTAGTAGCTTACGTTATCTTTCTTTGCCTGTTCAAGGGCTTTTCTGAAATCGTCTGCGGTGGTCTGGGTGAACTGAAGCACCTCAATAACTGCCGTATCTTCTATGGTTCTGTAGAAAACGCTTACGTTTTCAACCTTTTTTCGGGTCATCGTTACGTCTTTCACGTTGTCGCCCCGCTTCACCTTAACGGTTACCTCGGTACCCGATTCGCCTTTAACTGCGTTTACAGCCTTGAAATAGGTTTCTTCGGAGCACACAACGTCTTCAACCTGCACGATAATATCGCCAACCAGAAGTCCCGCTTCCATAGCGGGGGAATCGGGGAATACGGTAATAATATATATTCCCTGTGTTTCGGCATCGTAGGAAACCTGCACGCCTATGCCCACGTAACTGCCTTCGGAGGTGGAAAGGTATTCCGCCATCTCCTCTGCAGTGTGGTACATAGTGTATTTATCGCCCAGCGCCGCAAGATATGCGGAGCATACCGCGTCGGAAAGCAGTTCGGGGTCGATATCGCCTACAAAATAGCCGTTTGCTATTTTTTCTATCTCGCTCAGCTTATCGTACATATTTTCGTAAGCCGACGTTTCGCCGTTGCCGTTGCCGCCTCCCGCGAGCTGGGATATTTTATCCATATACGCGATATTCAGTACGGTGGACGTGGCAAGATAGGTTGCCGCGCACAAAACGAGAGCTATAAGAATGCTTAACCAAAGCGAGATCTTTTTGTTCATTTAATTTACCTCATTGATTTTGAAAAAGGGAATGTTACTGGGGCTTTGTTGCGGAATAATACTTTTTAACGTAGTATCCGTCGGGCAGATAATCGTCGGGGTTAAGATAGGAACCGTTAACTATAACGGAAAAATGCAGATGGTTTCCGGTGGAATCGCCGGTAGAACCCACCTTGCCTATTTGCTGTCCTCTCTTAACCTTGTCGCCCACCTTTACAGTGAGAGAATTGTTCAGCATATGTGCGTACAGCGTGGAGGTTCCGTCGCCGTGGTAGATAACTACGTAATTACCATAGCTTTTGTGCCATTTCGCAGTGGTTACGACACCGTCGCATACGGCAAGCACTGCGTTTCCTCCGCCTGCGGCAATATCAAGACCGCTGTGGTGCTGATAACCTCTGCCCAGAGGGTCCTGACGGTATCCGAAATAAGATGTGATATAATACCATACGCCGGATTTCAAAGGCCAGCCGAAAGCGGAAAGATTGCTGTTGTAGTTAAGAATGGCTTCTTCCGCATCCTTAACCGCCTGCGCAAGTATTTCTGCCTGAAGCTTAAGCTCTTTTTCAAGCTTTGCCTGGGCTTCCTTTTCGCTTACCTGCTGCTCGTAAAGAGCCTTGTATTCTTCGTTAAGCTTTTCAAGCTCTTCCTGACGGTTTTTTATATCCGCTTCCTGATTTTCAAGAAGCTCGGTATAATAGGAAAGGTTGTCCAAAGCAGAATTGTACTGCTCCTGAAGACCGCTTAACTCTTTTTCGATCTTGTCAAGCGCATCCGCAACGGTATCATTATACTCAATTATGTTGTCGAAATACTTCAAACGGGAAAGAAATTGCTCAAAATTTTCGCTGTTGAACAAAATCTCCAAAGTGTTGGTTTCGCCGTTCTCGTATTTATAGCGCAAAACGGTGGCGTACAGTTCAAGAGTTTCCTCCATCTTTGCGTGCTGTTCGTCAATAAGCGCCTGATAATAAGCCTGTCTTTCGCCGTAAACGGAGATAAGCAGTTCGGTGATCTCTTTTTCCTGGTTTACGTGCATCTGCTCTTCTTCAAGAGAGTACATCATAAGTTCGATCTCCTGCATCTTGTTCAGCGTGCCGGCAACTGCTTTTTTCGCTTCCTCAAGACGAGCCTGCGCAGCCTTACGCTCCGCTTCCTTGGCTTTTTGCTTTGCCAAAGCCTCCTGATGCTCCTTCTGAAGCTCCTCGTAGGTTTTTGCCTCCGCCTCCATAACCGCTACGGAACCGGTTTCACAAAAAACGGGCAGCACAAGAGCGATTGCGAGTAAAAGGCTTATTATAACTGTTTTTTTGAAAAATAAATGTTTCATTAAAGGGATACTCCGTTAAACTTTAAGGTACTTCCTTATGGAAATAACACTTCCGAACAGTCCTGCAAATACGCCGATAGCGGCAAATGCAACGGACAATACTACAAGATAGTTTGTAAAAGGCGCAATAACTATTGCCTGATACTGTCTTATAACACCGCTTATTACCTGAGTGTAAAGATAATATTCTATACCCAAAGCAATAGCCGCGGAAACCAGACCGATAACCACGCCTTCTATAACGAAAGGCGCGCGTACGAAGGAATTGGTAGCGCCTACGTAACGCATGATCTGTATTTCTTCTCTGCGGGAATGAAGTCCGAGTCTGGTGGAATTCATAATTATAAACAGAGAAATGACAAAAAGAACGGCAAGCAGCCACAAAGCAATGGTGGTAAGCGCGCCCTTTACGTTCATAAGGTTATCGTAAAGGTCAATGTTTTCGTCAATATTTTCTTCATTAAAGCCCATTTCCGCAATAGCCTTCTTTATGTAACGGATATTTTCGGTATCCGTATCCGAAGCGAAGGTTATACGGTAGGATGCGCGCAGGGGGTTGTTTTCCTCCGCATCGAACCAATCGAGAAATTCCGCGTCCGAACCTTCGGATTCCTTGAACTCCTCAAAAGCTTCCTGCTTGCTCATAAATACCACTTCCACAACGTGTCCCAGCGCTTTTATGGCGTCTTCGGTCTTTTTATCATACTCGTGGATGTTGTATTCCTGCTCTTCCGCGCTCTCTTCGCCTTCTTCGGCTTCGGGCGCATCGTCAAGCCAGACGATCATTTTGTTAACGTCGTCAAGAGCTTCAAAGTTTTTGTTTATGTTGTCAATGATCAGAGCAAAGGTACCGGTAACCACCATACAGCACACAAGGACCAAAAGGCTTGCCGTGCTCATAATGGGGTTTCTGAATATACCCTTTATACCTTGGGCGATATGGAAGAAAAAGGTGTTTATAAGCTTCATTGCTCGTCCCCTCCTTCACTTTGCTCACCGCTTGTACGTTCGCTTGCTGCGGGAACGGATTTTGCGGGAGTATCGCTTACGATATGTCCGTTCGCTATTCTGATAACGCGTTTGTTGTAATAGTTGACCATATTGTGATCGTGGGTGACCACGATAATGGTCTTATCCATTTTGTTTATGCGCATAAGCAGTTCAAATATCTGCTTGCTCATTTCGGGGTCGATATTTCCCGTAGGCTCGTCTGCTATAATTATATCGGGATTGTTTACCAGCGCGCGGGCGATAGCGATACGCTGTCTTTCACCGCCGGACATTTTATCGGGATAACTTTTTGCGCGGTTGGCAAGTCCCACAAGGCTGAGCACGTGGGGGACACGCTTTTTTATTTCGGAAGGACGGGCGCCCACCACACGCATGGCAAACGCCACGTTTTCGTACACGGTCTTGTTATCGAAAAGTCTGAAATCCTGGAACACCATACCGATAGAACGGCGGAGCTTGGGGATCTTATATCTTCTCAGACGGTGCATTTTGAAATCGTTTATGTACATTTCACCGTCGGACACTCTTTCTTCCGCAATAAGAAGCTTGGTAAGAGTGGTCTTTCCCGCACCGGACTGACCGACCACGAATACGAATTCGTTATCCTCTATTGTAAGATCGATATTTCTCAAAGCGGCGTTGCCGTTGGGATATATCATGGATACGTTTTTTAATTCGATCATAATAATTTACTTTCTGATGCTTAATACATCATAGGCTTGGAGGTTACGTATTTTTTAACCATAAGGGCAACCTTGAATGTGATAGCGTTATCAAACTCACGCAGATCAAGTCCCGTAACCTTTTTAATCTTTTCAAGTCTGTAAACCAAAGTGTTTCTGTGAACGAACAGCTTTCTGGAGGTTTCGGAAACGTTAAGGTTGTTTTCGAAGAAGGTCTGGATAGTGGTAAGGGTTTCCTGATCCAGCGCCTCAAAGGAGCCCTTCTTGAATACCTCCTGCAAGAACATTTCGCACAGGGTTGTGGGAAGCTGGTAAATAAGTCTGCCGATACCGAGACTTTCGTAATTGATAGTGGTCTTTTCGGTATCGAACACCTTGCCTACCTCCAGAGCGACCTGAGCATCCTTGAAGGAACGGGCAAGATCCTTTACCGTGCTTACGACCGTACCGATACCTACGGTAGCCTTTATAAGAAATTCGGTTTCTGCGGTATCGACGATCATTTTCGCGTAATTGTCTATATTGCGCATATCCACTGCGTTGCGAAGCTCTTTAACCAGAACTATATCGTTTTCGCTTACGCCGATAACGTAATCCTTTGCTCTGTCGGGGAAGAGGTTTTGCACAATATCAAAGGGGATTGTGCTTCCCTCGTTGTTGCCTGCAAAGCGGGCAAGATAAACCACACGGGGGATTTCCGCATCAAAGTGCAGCTCTTTGGATTTGATATATATATCGCTGGGAAGTATGTTATCGAGAATGATGTTCTTTATGAAATTGGTTTTATCATACTTTTCGTCATAAAGAGTTTTGATGCTTGCCAAGGTGATGGAAAGCATTGCGGCGGCGCTTTTTGCTTTTTCGTCGCTACCCTCTGCAAATACAACGTATTCTATTCTTGCGTGGGAGCCCACGGGCTTGTAGGTAAAGCCGTTTACTATTGCAGTGTCAAAGGAATAGGATACCTCATCCAGCGCATCTCTGTGCGATTCACCTATTCTGGAAAGTGTACTGCAGGCGATCACCACACCCTTATCATCGAGCACTCCCACGGTGCGGTCAACCGCTTCTTTCATTTGATAAATGAGTCCCTGAAACAATTTGCTGGACATAATTTTACTCCTTTACGCGTTTTTAGTCATATACACTTCATTTTACAACATTATCTACAAAAATTCAAGTGCTTTTTCTACATTTTAACTAAAAAAAGCACTTGAAAATGTTAAATTTAATTAAACTAATCTCTTTCTGCCAATACAGACAGGGCAGAGAGCACAAAAAGGGGCGCGGTTTCGGTTCTGAGTATCCGTTTTCCCAGTCCCGCAAGGGGAATATCGCGTTCTTTTGCCGCTTCGATCTCGCCTGAGGATATGCCTCCCTCCGGACCTATGAAGAACGAAACGCTTTCAAAGCTCTTTGCTTCTTCCACTATCTCTCTTACGGGACGTACGGTATCGCCCTCGTAGCATATAAAGTGAAGCTCCGCTTTGCACAATTCCTCCAGCATCTGCTTGTAGGAAAGGGCGTCTTTTACCTCGGGAACGATACCCCGTCCGCATTGCTTCGAAGCTTCTGCGGCTATGCGGTTAAGGCGGGTCACCTTTTTGTCCATGCTCTTTTCGTCGGGGCGGGAAACGGCGCGTTCGCACATAACGGGCACTATTTCGGCAGCGCCCAATTCCACCGCTTTTTGTACGATGGTATCCAGCTTATCCCCCTTGGGCATACCCTGGTAAAGCGTTATCTTGTAAGGAGGCTCGGCAGGGGAGGGACGGGGGTCGGAGAGGGCGGCCTCCGCCATATCCGCAGATACGAAGGTAAGGGTTCCGTCGTACACGTTTTTCTGCATATCGCATACGGTTATCTTATCTCCTTCCCGCAGACGAAGCACGCGGTATATGTGGCTTGCATCCGTTCCCGTTATGCACACCTTATCTCCCCGAAACTCGCTTTTGGATATAAAAAATCTTGGCGTTGAAGACATAATATTACAGACCTTTCTCAAAGGATGGTATAATTTTAACAAATGGGGCGGTAAATGTCAATAACGGTAAAAGGATAAATAAGCTATATATTGACATTCCCGTATTTTTGGTGTAAAATACGGGTAGATTAATACGGAGGTAAATACAATGGATTACAATGAATATAACACAGTTACCCTTATAGACGAGGACGGCGTGGAAACCGAATTCGAAGTGCTCGGCACTCTGGAGGACGAGGGAAATACCTACGTTGCTCTCGTTCCCTGCGACAGTCAGGAAAACGAATTCGTAGTGCTTAAGATAGTTGTCGGCGAAGACGGCGAAGAAAATCTTATCACTATCGATGATGACGATGAGTTCGATAAAGTGTCCCAGATGTTTGAGGATTGCTTTATGGACGAATGCGATCTTGACGAAGTTCCCGAAGAAGAATAAGCTTTTTTAAGACCTTTCCTGCGGTGTCCGTGTATGCGCTTTTGCGCCTACCCGTGTAAAAACCCACAATTACGAAAGGGAGTCCGAAGAATCTTTGCCCGTGGTGAAGCAGGCCTCCCGCAGTTCGGCTGTCTTTGTACCCCGAACCCTGCGGACGTTGGAAGCACTAAAGCGAGCAATAGGACACCCACCTGCTTACAGCAGGGTTTCGTTCACGGGACACGACACCCGCGGGGCTTCATCTTAAACTAAGTTTGCCCCCAAAGGGCAAGTGAAGTTATCTTCGATAGTGAAGTTCACTTCGTGAGTGAAGTTTTGCCTTCGGCAAACTTAACTTCACTGCGAGTGAAGCGAAGCAACTTCACTGTGCAAAGCACAACTTCACTTTTGCTTTCAGCAAAAACTTCACTAATTAAAAAAACAAGAGCAAGAATAAAAGTTTTCTTTTACTCTTGCTCTTTTTGTTTTGCTTTTATTCACACACAACCGGCTCCCAGGCGAAGGGGAGAAGATCGCGGGCGGTTACTTTAATAAGCTTTCCGTTTTCGTCGTTTACGATCACCTTTATATCGGGGCAGTATTCAAACATCATCTGTCTGCAGTTGCCGCAAGGGGGAAGCACAAAATTCAGGTGCTTATCGTGTACCGCAACAATGGTATCGAACTCTCTTTCGCCTGCGGATATGGCAATTCCCATAGTTATGTATTCCGCGCAGGAACCGTGGATCCCGTCGCAGTTTACGCCCTTGTAAATATTTCCGTTTTTGCACAGCAAAGCACATCCCACCGTGTGGTTGTATACCCCGTCGTCAAAATTTTGCTTCAATACCTCCAAGCCTGTCTCAATAAGCTTTTTATCCGCTTCGTTTATTTCGTATCTTGTCATATAAACCTCTCGTTCAATATTTTATCCAAGCACGCAGGTAAATGCATCATATAGTGTGAAGTCAAAGGAGTCAAAATCATTCCGCCGCGGGTTAGTCTTCCCCAAAACACGAGAAGCCATATCGAACGAAAATCGGTAGTAACTCCGCCTTCTTCTAAAATTCGCATTACCCATTCCTCGGGCACCATTGATTTGATTTGGTCGAGCGATAGATTTTCGATAATTTTGCGTGTGTTTTTACCGATTTCAATCATATATTCGTAAAGCGCTTCTATGTTCAAAGCTTTGCCGAATTCAATCGCCTCTTCCGTATTCAACGCGTTGCCCGTGTCGGTGATGGGAGAATTGATTTTTTGTTGCCAATCCGCGTTGAATATCTGGTTTTGATTTGCCATCAAAATGTTGCTTACTATATCTTCGATTCGGTATGTATGCCAAAAATACCAACACAAAGGCACCGTTTTGGTTCCTGCGTAATGAAGATCGGTTTCATAGCTTTCACGGGGAACCAAAAGGTTTTGATTTCCTGCGCTCATATATTCAAAAACGATATCTGCTATCGTGCGTGTTTTAGAGCCCGAAACTTCTGCAGGGTGGACCAAGGCGTGCAGCTCCAAGGCGAGCTTTTTGATCAGCTCCAAATCGTCGCTTTGTATAGCTGTTGATAATTCGCCGTATTTATTATGAATCGGCTGGCAGATTTCTTGCTTAGTCATTTTTTGCCTCCCAGTTTTTCTTTATAAAACCAATTTCCGAAAAGCATTTCCTTTATGGATTCAAATTTACATCCGCACAATTTTTCGCAAAGCCTCAACACTTGGCCGTTCTCGTAATCTTCAACCTCGAATCTTTTAACACCGTCTTGTAATTGAAACAAAAACACAACTTTATTTCCGATAAAATATTCGTTCCAATATTCAAGTTTCAAATGCGAGGAAACAAAATTTTCCCATTCCGCAGAAAGCTTTTCGGGGAATATTACGGTGTAGTTTTCTCCGTCGGGTTTTACATCAAAGCCCCGGTCTTTTAACGACAACACAGAATCATCCATCCCCATAACGTAGGAACAACACATCGAAATGTTCTCGGTTGCATATTCGTACAAATGGGGCTGTATTTCGGGGTAGGTGAGGGCTTCGGGAAGGGAATCAAAAAGCGAAATTTCTTTTATTTCGCTGTATTCGGGAATGCTTTCAAGAGTTGTTACGTTTGCGAAAAACAGCTTTCCGTAAGACTTTTCCCCGTCTATCTCCACGCAGTACGGGGTAAGAAGCCGAATATCGAAATCCTTTGCGCCCGTCTCCTCAAAAAGCTCTCTTTTTGCGGCTTGCAGGGGAGTTTCGCCTGCTTCCACGTGGCCGCCGGGTATCTCCCAGGTGGTTCTTTCTTTGTGCCTGCACAGTATCCACTTTCCCGCATATTTTGCGGCAATTACTGCGAATTTGAACTTATCTTCGGAAACCTCGCCTTGTTTAATAAAAGTTACTTTTACCACGCTTATCCCTCGAATTCTATCTTTTTAATATCCTTCCACAGCTTTTCCGCCTCGCTTGATATTGCCTTTTTGTCACTTGCGCCGAGCGTTTCAAAAAGAGTGAAGGTGAGCTTTGAGTTTTTCTTTTTCCATTTGCCCACCACCTTGCCGTCAAGCAAGATTGCAGGCATAACTATACCCGCAAGGTTGAATATGCTCCGTAAATGCTCACTTGGCAGATACAGACTTTCTTTTTTCTGGTAGCCCAGCATAAGCTGGTCAAACCCCGCAAGCAAAATACATTTGGGTATGCCTTTTTCGTATTTTCTGCCGTTTTCTATATAAAAATATGTCTTTCCGTCAACCTCCGTACTTTCCACGGGCAAAAGTGAAAGCCACTTTTTTACCTCGCTTTGCTTTGCGCCGAGAAAATACATTGCGTCGTGCACGGTAGCGGGAGCGATATTGGTAAAATACCGCCTTGCTATCTCAAGTTTTGCATCTTCGTCGGGAATGGGGGTGAATTCGGGGGACAGGCAGTACGCCTTTTTCTCCTGCACCACGTAGTTCATAAATCCCCGCTTGCAAAGCTGGCATATCCCGCCGCCCCACGGGTCGAAAATGCAAGTCTCCTCCGCGTGTGTCATACCGTTTTTGCGGCATATTTCTTTAAGCTCGTCCCGTGTTTTCGAGCTGTCTTCGAGGGCTTTCAGTATCACCTCGGAAAGGTAGGTCTGCCTTTCGGGGGAAAGCGCCCATTTATCCCGTTGGTTCCAAAAGGTGTAGCCTTCCCACGTGTTTTTGCGGTAGTCTTCGCCGTTGTTACAGCGTATAAAAAGGGGCAGGTCTTTTTCGGAAAATACGTGTACCGTGCTTCGTACTGTCCAGTTTTTAACAAGCCCGTCCTTTACGGTGTTCTCGTCAAAATCAAAGCAGCGTATCTTGAGGGAATGAATGGCGTTTACCAAAAATTGCGATTGCACTCCGCAAAGATCCCGCACCACGTCTTCCTTTTTGCCCTTTGTTATAAGATATTGATTTGTAAGCTGCCGGATTTTCAGTTCTTCGATAGTCATTGATGACAACCGTCCTTTGTTATCTTCCTGCTTATTATACCACACCGTTTTTGATAATGCAATAAGAAAACAAACATTTGTTCTGTCAGCAAATAAAAAACGTGATGCCCATAAAAGAGCATCACGCTAAAAAAACGGTTTTTAATTATTCAGCGGTTTCTTCTGCAACTGCTTCTGCTGCTTCAACTGCTTCTTCTGCTGCAGCTTCTTCAACTGCGGGTTCTTCTTCTGCGAGAAGAGCGCGGATAGAAAGGCTTACGCGGGTTCTTTCGGGCTCGATAGCGGTTATCTTTGCGGTAACGGTATCGCCAACCTTAAGAACGGAAGCGGGGTTGGAAACGGGCTTAGCTGCGATCTGGCTGATGTGGATAAGACCGTCTACGCCGGGGATGATCTCTGCGAATGCGCCGAACTCAAGTACGGAAACGACCTTTGCGTCAACAACGTCGCCTACGTTATACTGTTCGGGGAAGATCTTCCAAGGATTGTTATCTTCGGTCTTGTAGCCGAGAGAGATACGCTTTTTCTCGGGGTTAACTGCTTTGATGTAAACTTCGATAGGATCGCCAACCTTGAACAGTTCGGAGGGAGCCTTGAGTCTGCCCCAGGACAGTTCGGTAATGTGAACCAGACCGTCTACGGGACCGATGTTTACGAATGCGCCGAAATCTGCAAGAGAACGTACGGTGCCGGTGAACTTCTGACCAACTTCCAAAGAAGCGTAGAATTCTTCAACAGCCTTTTTGCGTTCTGCTCTTGCAACCAATTTGATAGAGCCTACTGCTCTCTTGCGGCCCTTCTGGTCGTCGGTTTCGATAACTCTGTAGCTTACGGTCTGACCCTTAAGCTCGTCCAGAGGATTATCCTTTGCGATACCGGTCTGGGAAGCGGGAACGAATACTCTAACATTCTTATACATTATAATGCAGCCGCCGCGAACTACTTCCTTAACGGTGCCGGTAAGGATTTCGCCGTTTTCACATGCTGCTACTACGTCTGCCCACTGCTTGTCAGCATCAATGGATTTCTTGGAAAGAATTACTGTGCCTTCAACGTCCGAGAACTTCTTGCATACCACCTCAACGCTGTCGCCTACGTGGAATTCTTTTGTAAGATCCACGCCGCCTTCGGAGGTAATCTCGTCATACGGAAGTATACCCGTGTGTTTTGTGCCGAGGTCGATCTTAACCTCTGCCGGGCTTACCGCAAGAACGGTACCTGTTACCCTTTCCCCTGTAGTTAATGTTCTGAAGGATTGCTCGAGCATCTCCTCGAAGGAAAGATTCTCGTTGATGGTGTCTGTCATTTGTTTAATAACCTCCTGTAATATATCACCGGGAGTTGAAGCTCCTGCGGTAATGGCAATTTTATTTCGGGAAGTATAGAAATTCTTCCCATATACATCAAGCTCTGCGGCTTCGCGTATAAATATCGCTTCGCCGAAAAGACGTGCTGTCTCATATAATTTTTTGGAATTGGAGCTGCTTTTGTCCCCGACAACTATTGTCAGATCGCTTTTTGCGGCAAGCTCTTTAAGTTCCTTCTGGCGCTGTGAGGTCACGGTGCAAACCGTATCGAATATAAGCCCGTCGGGGCATTTTTCCTTAATAACCTCTTTGCATTTTTCCCATTCGGCAACGCTGTGAGTGGTCTGTACCACTGCCAGGGTCCCCGAAGGGATATCGCCTATCTCCTCAGCCTTGGAAGCGACTTTGTATCCGCTTTCGGCATAAGAGCATATTCCCTCCACCTCCGGGTGGGCGGCGCTTCCTATAACCAAAGTAAAACGGTCTTTACTGTTTTCGCTTACAATGCTGTGTATCTTTTTAACAAAAGGGCAAGTTGCGTCTATTACCGTTCTGCCCGAATTATCGAGTGCTTCTTGCAAATCTTTCGGTATTCCGTGGGAACGGATAAGTATTGCGGTCCCGGGCGGTAAAGCGGAAATCTCCTCCGCCGTTACGGCATACACTCCCTTTTGCTCAAGCTTTGCGGTAAACAAACCGTTGTGTATTATCTCGCCAAGAGTGCAAATCTTGAAACCCTTTTCAAGATTTTCCTCAAGCAGAGAAACTGCTCTTTTTACTCCGAAGCAAAATCCCGCTGAGGATGCGACTTGAATTTTACTCAAACCGCTCACACACCTTTTTAAAGCAATACTTTGCGGCTTCACCGCTGTTTCCTGCGGTGGAGTATTCTTCGTAAAGTACAGGCTCGCCGATAACTACGGTGCATTTTTTGAAAGGACGCACCTTGTGGTCTTTGGTAATAATGGAAACGGGCAGTACGGGTGCTTTTGTGTGAAGTATTATAAGTCCCGTGCCGGGCAAAGCGCTTTCGGCTTTGGGTACTTCGGGTGTGCGTGTTCCCTGAGGGAAGATACCTACGTTGCCGCCGTCCTTTATCACGTTCATGCAGGCGCGCATTGCCTTAAGGTCTGCGGTGCCTCTGTTTACCGGTACTACCTGCGCTATTTTTGCGATAAGTCTTAAAAAGCCGTTTTTAAGTATTTCTTCCTTTGCCATAAAATGAATAGGGGTGGGGAAGGCTATTGCAAGTAAAAGCGGATCTACGGCAGATATGTGGTTGGAGCAAAGCACAAACGCTTCCTTGGGTATGTTCTTCAAACCCTTTACACGAAGGTTAAAAGAAAGCTTTACGGGTATCCAAACCAAGAGACGGATAAATGAATAAAGTTTCACGCATACTCCCTCATTCTAAAATCTTTACACATTATAGAATATTTTAACACAAATTGCAAGAGTTTTATAAAAATTTAACAATTAATATTATATCGTCCTTTTTGTTGACTAAAATTTACGGGTGTGGTATAATAAAAATATCATAAGTCCACCCCGAAAGGACCTTTATAATATGAGAAAAGCCATTTCTTTAATACTTATATTCGTTTTCGCCGTTTTGGTATGCGCTTCTTGTGATAACGTGCCCGGCGGAGTTTCCGAACCGGGCGGAATTTCTGTTCCTTCCGACAATTATTCAGATGTTTCCGATACCTCCGAATACGTTGAACCGGAGCGCAATCTGCAGACCGTGTCTATTGCATCCATCGGCTCTTCCGGCGATATCCTCATTCACAATACCGTGCGTAAAAGCGCCTATGATTCCGCTACGGGAGCGTTTGATTTTTCATACGCCTTTCAGTATCTTGCGCCTTACGTTGAAACGCTTGATTACGCCGTTGTAAACGCAGAATTTTCCGTAAGCGCAAACGGCACTTATTCTTCGCTGCCCTTCCGCGTTCCTTCCGAGGTGGTAAAAGCCCTTGCGGAATGCGGCTACGATATGGGCACCACCGCCAACAATCATATTGCGGACGGCGGCACGGAGGGTATGAAAAAGACTATGAATACCCTTGCGCAGTACGGTATGGATTATACCGGCACCCGTCTTAACGCAGATGACAGCCGTTATCTCATAAAGGATATAAACGGCATAAAGGTAGGATTTCTCAATTATTCCTACGGCGCGTACTGGAACACAAACTGCTTTAACGAAAACAACCTTTCCGCTTTTTATACCGAAGCCAAGGGCTTTATAGACGCTATGCGTGAAGACGGCGCGGAATTCATTTATCTGTATATACACTGGGGGCAGGAATACTCCCTTGCGCCCAACGCCACGCAGGAGGCTATCGCGCAGAAGATGTGCGACTACGGCGTTGATGTTATTATCGGCGGACATCCCCACAAGATCCAGCCCGTAGAGCTTATTCACAGCGATATAAGCGGCAAAAGCACTATTTGTCTTTATTCCTGCGGCAATCTTTTCTCCGGTCAGCAGATAGAATGTATGGCAGGCGGAACTCAGGCAAACAGCCCCAACTGTTTTCAGGACCCCTGGCACTTTGCGGGATGCGATTATCCCGACGTGGCTGACCGTACACAGGATACCCACCGCCTTCAGCACGGAACGAATTGTAACGATAACGGCCATACCGAGGACGGCGTGGTGTTTATAACCAACCTTTGCAGATACGAGGACGGCACGGCGGCTATCGCTTCCGTAGAGGTGGTTCCCGTGTGGTGTATGGGCAGAGGATTTGTCCGCGCCGCGTATCCCACCAACAGCTATTTCCGCGAATATTACGCGCTGCCTCTTGCGGACGGTGCAGATTGGCAGGCGGAATACGGACTTACCGATGAAGAATATACCGAAGCCGTATATTCCTACAACCGCACCGAAGCGCTTCTTAAAGACGGTATCAACGAGATAAACACTTATTTCGAGGAACAATACAATAACCTTAATCAACAATTTAAAGAGGGGTTGGAAAAATGAGTTATTACAATTCTGAAGAGATTAAAAAAGAAGCAAATCCTATGCCTTGCGAAAACGGTGATAATACCGTAAGAAACCTTATATTCGGCAAACAGCCCGTTGCTATAAACGAGCTGTGCCCCATTGACGGCGAAACCGCTACTCCCCGTTTTAATTCACCTATCGATTACCCCGCGCTTACCGACGGCGTTAAAAGCGACGTATATACCTATACAGACGAACGCTGGTTCCGTTTCACGAGAGGGGTTTCAAGAACGATAATCTTCCGCTTCGATGCCCTTTCCGCAGTAAAAGGATTTTCCATAGGCTTTCTTAAAGAAGACGTTTCCGCAGTAAGACTTCCCAGAAGAGTTGACGTTTGTCTTTCCGAAAACGGCGTTGATTGGCAGAGAGTCTGCAAATGCAGAGATATTTTCAGCGATTCTCCTGCTTGCCGCGTAGACGTTACCCGTGATCTGGAAAACACCTACCGCGCTCTGTACGTTATGTTTGAAATAGAAACCGTGGGCCACGTCTGGCTTGACGAGATTGAGGTCTTCGGCACTACCGCCGTTCCCGCAGACGCTCTTTCCATAGTAGCCGAAAACTTGGATAACGAAACATCATCCAATATAATAAACGCATATCCTTCCTACGATGCTTTGGGAGGAGTACGCAATATACTCCTTTCTTATAACTGTATTCCCAAAAACAAAGAGGCGGAGCGCCGCCCCGGGCTGGGACTTATTACAGTTGAAGAATATCTGCCTCACCTTGCATACATAGATAAGGACGGGGAAATGAAGGACACCTTCTTTGACGGTATGCTGTATCTTCCTTACTCCGTGTACACCTATTCCGCGGAATACAAGTGCGCAGAGGGCTGGAGACATTATATCGAAAACACCTTCACGAAGGATGCAAACGTAGATGCCCTCAATAAAGCCACCGCTATCGTAGGAGAAAAACTGGGCATTCAAAACCACAAGACCAGAGTATATTTCTCCGTTCTTCACACCAAGCCCACCTACGGCGATTTCCCCGAAAAATTCGGTGACGTTGACGGTGACGGGGCAGACGAGGTGATGGATAACTTCGCAGACCGCCAAAAAGCAATAAAATGGTGTATAGATACCACTATCGCCCGCTTCAAGGAAGGTAATTACGAAAACCTTATTCACGATGCGTTCTATTGGTTTGAAGAGGATATCGCATACGCAAATCCCGATGAGACCGTCCTGCTTAAATGGACGGTGGAATATCTCCACTCTCTGGGCTACAAGCTGTTCTGGATCCCTTATTATCAGGCATCCGGATTTATGGAATGGAAGGATCTGGGCTTTGACGTTGCCTGTATGCAGCCCAACTTCGCTTTCCGTGACGGTATTCCCACTCAGCGTCTTTACGATAACGCCGAGATAACCAAAAAGCTGGGTATGTGCTACGAATTGGAGATCGGCGGACACGATCCCGCAAATGTTGAAAGATATATGAAATATCTTGATTGCGGCGCGGAAACCGGATTTATGAACAGCATAAAAATGTATTATCAGGGCGGCGTCCCCGGCGAATTTTACGCAGCCTTCAAGTCCGATGATCCGGAACTCCGCAAGGTATACGACAGCACATACCTCTTCGCAAAAGAAAAATACGTTTCCAGAAATAAGAAATAATCAGAGATCCCGCGGAAAATTCCGCGGGATTTGTTGTATGCAGATGTAAATGAAACAGTTATCCGCTTGACAGACACAATCTGCTGTGGTATAATCATACTACACGAAAGGGGCGAGTGTTATGCTCAAAACGGCAATAGCTTTAATATTAGCGGCGATAGCGGTGACGCTTTGTTGCACCGGATGTATGGGCGATGAAGAATCTCACGCTCCGGACAATGTATCGGAAGACACGCTTTTGAGGGATGTTGCGTATTTTTCAAAAGACGTTAATTTCACCCAGCCGGGCTCTTTTTTAGTTACGGGTTCAAAAATGGAAGTTGCTTTTTACGGAAATGCAGAATACGCTTTCGGTACGGAAATCGGGGAGAACATAAGAACCGAATGTGTTTTGGCAACCCATACGCTTCTTCAATATCTCGATGTGTATACCGATATGAAAATACTTTTGATTTCCGATGAGGGAGATAAAAAGTGTTTTGTTGAAAACGGCGCTGTGTACATTACGGGTTTTCAGGAATTCAAAAACGTGGATTATATCGCAAGTGTTTTGCCTGCAATCTTCGGCGAATACTGTAATTACGGTCTTGTTTACGGCTACGCAAGTTTTTTGTGTGAAGAACTGTTTGGAATAAAAACAAA
The DNA here is from genome assembly GCA_017537345.1 of Clostridia bacterium. GTDB lineage: Bacteria > Bacillota > Clostridia > Oscillospirales > CAG-382 > SFLA01. The sequence continues at coordinate 59,177 of JAFYKY010000022.1, forward strand.
GACAAATGCACCTGTTTTTGAAAAGGACTGGCAGTATTACGATATAAACCTTCTCTGCTTTAACGGTAAATTTGTTTCAGCGAAGGATGAGGAGAACGCAAAGAATATTTCTTGTGATTTCGTTAAAAAGTATATAAAAGAAAACGGAATGAAATCCTTTAACCGCCTGCTTATTTCAAGTGGAAAAACAGACGATAACAGTTTATTTTTACAAGCTCTTTCGGATTATTACACGCAAAACGGCGTTACCCCCGTCCTTTCGGAAATTTTGTACGGTTACGGCGGATTTTCATATCATTATTACGCTGTTTGCGATTATGCTGTATTCTGTGTGCCTTACGATTGGACGGACAGATTACAGGAGCGCGCTCCTGAAGCATATAATGGCTTTTTAAACTTCGATTACTCTCAGACGCGGCGATTTTTCGAAGTGAATGAAAAAGAGTTAAAGCAACTGCGCGATGTGTTTGGTCTTGAAAGTTACAAGGAAGGACTGTATATTACATATACCGACCAAAATCCTTATTACTTTAAGGAAAGTCATATTATTCAAACGCCTTCTCACGCCCATACGAGATATAACTACATTTATTCTTTGCTGTGCAATACGGAATTGGAAATGTGGCAAAAATACGGAATAGCGGGGTATTTCGGCAACAAATACAACGAGTACGGCGTTCACGTCTTAAACGAGCATTATAAAAACAGGGGCAACGGTTCTGTGTGGGAATCTGCCAATGCGTTCGTTGAAAAAACAGGCAGAGATATTGATGTGAGCAAGGATATGACGGATCTGCAGCACATTTACGTTTACTATAACAACGATTACGGATTGGAAAGCACAGATTCTGCCGCGTCCTTTGTGGAATATCTAATTTCGGTGTTCGGTGAAGAAAAAATAGTAGACTACGTCGTGGGACGTATAAGGCTTGAGGATATTACCGAAAAAAGCTTGGATACCCTTAAATCCGATTGGAAGGATTACGTCGAAACCGAATATTCAGAATACACAAAGCGTAAATAAGACCAAAAAGCTGTTTAAAAAACAGCTTTTTTCACTTTTATATGCCTTTTACCACTTGAAAAAACACTCATTGGGTGGTATAATCTTAAAGATTAGTATTATTTTTGAAAGGTATGTTGTTTATGGATACCAATTATCTTGCGGAATTACTTTTTCCCCATATAAAAACCGTTCCCGAGGATATGGAGGCTCTGTACCCTCCCCGTAATCTTCCCGAGGGAGCAAAGGTAACTCGTTTTGCACCCAGTCCCACGGGCTTTATGCATCTGGGCAACCTTTACGGCGCTCTCGCGGACGAGCGTATGGCTCATCTTTCCGATGGCGTTTTTTATCTTCGTATTGAGGATACCGATGATAAGCGTACCGTGGAAAACGGTGTCGCACTTATTATAAATGCGCTGGAAAAGTTCGATCTTCATTTCGATGAAGGCGCAACCGCAGATGGCGATAACGGCGCATACGGCCCTTACCGCCAGAGCGAAAGAAAGAATATTTACCAGACTTACGCAAAATATCTGGTACAGCAGGGAAGTGCTTATCCTTGCTTCTGTACCGAAGAAGAGCTTGCCGCAAACCGCGCAGAGCAGGAGGCTTTAAAGCTTACCCCCGGTTATTACGGCAAATGGGCTGTGTGGAGAGATGCGGATATAGAAAAGGTACAAGCCGCTCTTAACGAAGGCAAGCCTTTCGTGCTTCGCTTCAGAAGCGAAGGAAGCTGTGAAAACAAGCTTAAGTTTACTGATATGATCAAGGGCGTTATCGACGTTACGGAAAACGATATCGACCACGTGCTTCTTAAATCCGACGGTATTCCCACATACCACTTCGCCCACGCGGTAGATGACCATCTTATGCACACCACCCACGTGGTACGTGACGAAAGCTGGCTTTCTACTCTGCCTTTCCACATTCAGCTTTTTAAAGCTCTTGGCTTCAAGATGCCCAAATACTGCCACACTGCGCAGGTGCTTAAAAACGACGGAAACGGCAAGCGCAAGCTTTCCAAGCGTAAGGACCCCGAAGCGGCGCTTACCTATTACCACGAGCAGGGCTACCCCGCAAATGCGGTAAAGGAATATCTGCTCACCCTCCTCAACTCCAACTTTGAGGAATGGCGTATGGCGAACCCCGCACTGCCTTTGGAGGAGTTCCCCTTTACTCCCAAGAAAATGAGCATTTCCGGCTGTCTTTTCAGCTTTGAAAAGCTTAACGACGTTTCCAAAAACGTAATTTCCGCCCTTACCGCTTCTGAGGTTGTAGACGCGGTCATCGCTTGGGCAAAGGAATATGACCCCGAATTTGCAAGTACTCTTGAAGAAGACCGTGCTTATGCGGAAAGCATATTCGCTATCGGCAGAGGCGGCAGCAAGCCCAGAAAGGACCTTACTACCTGGGCAGATGCAAAGCCTTACGTTTCCTTCTTCTATGATAAATATTTTGAATATACCGATACTCTTTCCGCTTGCCCCGATGATGTGAAGGCGGTTTTGGACGGTTTCCTTTCCGTTTGGCAGGAAAGCGATGACCAGACTGCGTGGTTTGATAAGATTAAGGCTGTCGGCGAAAAGTGCGGTTATTGCCCCAATATGAAGGAATACAAAAAAGACCCCTCCGGCTGGAAGGGAAGTGTTGGCGACGTAAGCGCATTCCTCCGCGTTGCAGTTACGGGAAGAATGGTTTCTCCCGACCTGTATACGGTTATGACCATACTGGGCGCAGAAAAGGTTGCCGCCAGAATAAATGCATTTAAGGAGACTCTGTAAAATGGAAGAAAAAAACAGCAATTTCCTATACGATATTATAAGCTCCGACCTTGCGGAGGGCAGAGAGGACCACGTCCATACCCGTTTTCCGCCGGAGCCCAATGGTTATCTTCATATCGGCTCTCTTAAGGCTATATGGATAAACGCTACCGCCGCAAAGAATTTCGACGGTAAATTCAACCTCCGTTATGACGATACCAACCCCGGAAAAGAAGACGTTGAGTACGTTGACAGTATTTATAACGATATCAGCTGGCTGGGCTTCGAGCCTACGGGCGGCGTATTTTACGGCAGCGATTATTTCGGAAAATGCTATGAATACGCAGTTAAGCTTATAAAAGAGGGAAAAGCCTATGTGTGCGATCTCACCGCAGATGAAATGACCGCATACCGCGGAACCCTTACCGAGCCGGGCAAGGAATCTCCTTGGCGTAACAGAAGCGTTGAGGAGAATCTGGAGCTGTTTGAGCGTATGAAGAACGGCGAATTTCCCGATGGCGCAAAGACTCTCCGTGCAAAGATAGATATGGCTTCTCCCAATCTTGTTATGCGTGACCCTGCTATTTTCCGTATCCGTCACATGTCCCACCACAGACAGGGAGATGCTTGGTGCATATATCCTCTTTACGATTTCGCTCATCCCATTCAGGATGCTTTGGAGGGTATTACCCATTCCATGTGCTCTATCGAGTTTACCAACAACCGTCCCCTTTACGATTGGGTTGTGGATAATATTGATTTCGAGCACAAGCCCCATCAGTATGAATTCGCACGTCTTAACGTTACCCACACGGTAATGAGCAAGCGTTATCTCCGCGCGCTGGTTGAAAACGGCATTGCTGACGGTTGGGATGACCCCCGTCTGCCCACCCTTTGCGGTCTCCGCAGAAGAGGATATACTCCTTCTGCTTTAATAGATTTCGTTTCCCGCGCAGGTGTTTCCCGCGCGTACAGTATCGTGGATTACGATCTGCTTGAGCATTGCATACGTGAAGAGCTTAATAAGACCGCGCTTCGCCGTGTTGCCGTGCTTGATCCCGTAAAGGTTACCGTAACCAATTATCCCGAAGATAAAAAAGAGTATTTCTCTCTTCCCAATAACCCCTCCGATCCCGAAGCGGGCAAGCGTGAGGTTCCCTTTACACGTACTCTTTATATCGACCGTGATGACGTTTCGCTTGATCCTCCTCCCAAGTACTTCCGTATGAAGAAGGGCGGGGAAGTACGTCTTATGGGCGCGTATATCGTTAAGTGCGAGGATATTTTGACCGATGAAAACGGCGTTATTACCGAGGTTTTGTGTACTGCCGACCTTGAAACCGGCTGCGGTATGCCCGCGGACGGAAGAAAGGTAAAGGGTACTATCCATTGGCTTTCCGCCGCAGACGCAATAGAGGCAGACGTTGCTCTTTACGATAAACTGTTTACCGAAGCGGATATGACCAAGGTTCCCTCTTCCGAATACGATAACTACCTTAACCCCGAATCTGTAAAGCATATCAAAGCGTACCTCGAGCCTTCTCTTGCGGATGCCAAAGACGGCGAACGCTTCCAGTTCGTCCGCACCGGCTACTTCTGCAAGGATACCAAGCACGAAAATACCTTTAACAGAATAGTAGTATTGAAAGATTCCAAACCCTTTTAACATCAAAAACAAACGAGCGTGATCAATTCACGCTCGTTGTTTTATTAATATGAGGATTTTTGCGTACAACCCGCAAAAATCTACCGAAGTTCCTCGTTTTCCGTTCATAGTTCCTCGTCAAAAAATCCTCCGATTTCTCGGAGGATTTTTACTATCCTATTTGTTCAAAGCTCGTATAGATCTCTTCCGCTTGCGTTTTTGGAGAAGCATTGAATTCATCGAAGAAAAGCGTATGCACTCCTGCGTTTACACCGCTTCCGATATCTATTTCTCTGTCGCCGATCATAACGGTTTTATCCTTATCCAGCGAATGCTCTTTTACAAGATATTCAATGGCGTCCGGCGCGGGCTTATAGGGAAAACCGTTTTCCACGGTGAGAACCTCGGTAAACAGCCCCAGCATTCCTTGCTTACCCAGTATCTCCAGCGCCTTTTTATCTCTGTGGGTAAACAGAAAATGCTTGCCGCCTCTTGCAAGGATACGGTCAAAGGCTTCCAAAACGCCGTCGTATATCTTTATAACCGGCTCAAAATCATCGGTCAGCTCGTACTTGCTGAAGGCGGCGCGCTCCTCATCGGAAAGCCCGTAATGTCTTGTAGCCGTGCCCACGGTTATGCGAAGCAGCTTTTCCGCTTCATTTACGTCTATCTCTCTGCCGCTGTCCTTTAAGGCTTGAACCAATGCTGCCGCCGTGTGGGGGTAGCTATCGAACAGAGTGCCGTCGAAATCCCAAATAAAATTTTCGTATTTTTCAGTTATTATCATGGAAATACCTGTAATTTATCTGCTTTCTCAGGTTGTAGTATTTTTGCAGGTCCTCGGGAAGCTCGTACATAGAATAAAGGTTTCCTTCGGTGTCTGCGGCAACGTAATCGTTTGCGGCAGGGAAGGTGTTGCGCTGTGCGTAAAGAAAATCGTAATATTCGTCGGTCTTCACATCCATGCGGTGCATAACGTAAGCCATCAAAAGCTCGTAGTTAAGCCACTCCACGTCCTGCTCGCCCATATCAAAATTTGCTACCATAAGACATTCCGTATCGTATTTACGGTAGGTATCGAGTATATTATCTCCCGTGTTGAAATAGGGAAGGGTAGCAATACGCTCGTACTCGCCGTCCTTATCGTGGTCGGTAATGGATTTAAGGTTGGGCAGATGGTCGCCGTAGAAAATGATAACGGTATTTTCCTCCAAGCCCGAAATATAATCGTAAAGCTTGCCAAGCTGTCTGTCCGCATCGTAAAGTCCCTGAGCGTAACAGCGGATAGAGCCCTTCATATATACAGAATAATCCGCAGGTGTCTTGGTTACCTTTACGGTGTAATTGTCGCGTATAACGGTGCCTTCGCTGTCTTTATCAAGATACTTTCCTTCGTAATAAGAGCCGTGAAGCTGTGCTGTGTTGATCATTACGAAATAATTTTCGTTTTCTCTCCACTCGTCGCCTTCAACAAATTTAATTACCTGGTCTGCCAGATAATCATCGGAGGGTCTGCCTGCCAGCTTTCTTACTCCTTTAAGCTCGTGACGGAAATCGGTATCGTTAATACCGAAGAAGGGGTATACCTTCGTTCTGTCAAAGAGAGAATCCTCCCAAGCGGTAATTATCTTGCTGTAATAATCATTTTCGCCCAAAACATCAAAAAAATTTGGGGTTCCCTCAAAATCCTCGCTGTCATACATCTGGGTATAGGGGACAAATCCGGGGGAATATACCGCAAGGTTGCTTCCCGTAAACACCTCGAACTCTGCGTTTGCGCTCAATCCGCCGAACACGGGGGAGATCATTTTAAACACGTGACCTTCCTGCGCCAGCTTTTCGTAATTGGGAGTAAGCTCGGTGCCCGTGGGGGTCTCGAATTCAAATTCCCCAAGCTGGTCTATATCCCAGAAGGATTCGGAAAATACCATTATAATGTTGCAATCGCCCCAGGTGTCCTTGTACTTGTCCTGCGCCTGCTCTACCGCATCTGCCAGCACCCGGTCAAGATATTCGGGGTCGTATCCCTTGGGTTCAAAAATTCTGCTCTCCACAGCTTGTCCGTACATACCGGAAATAACGCCGTATCTTAAATAATATTTAAGGCTGGTGGTGGGGTAATCGGAATCTCGCTCATCGTATTTATAAAAGGTGTTAAGCGTAAATGTGTTAAGCGGCTCGATGGGAGCAATTATGAGGAACAGCAAAAACAGAGCCGTGCCGCCTACCGCAATTCCGTGCCATTTGTATTTTACGCGGAAACGTAAAAGAATTCCGCCGATAATTATTGCCGCCGCAATAAGACCGAACTTCCACAATTCGTCGGATATCTGCTTGAAAAGGTCTATAACGGATATTTCCGCAACCAGATCTCCCAGCGTTCCCGCACTGCGGAAAAAGTTTATATCCGAAAAATACACGGGGTTGTCCGACATCTGCACCTTAACGTACTGCACTGCGGAAAAAACAAAGCCCACTACTGAGATCACAGCGTTTGAAGCTATAGAGCTGGTGGTGATGCAGGTGAACAGTGCATTGAACAGCACCACGAGAATATAAGAGAAAAAGTAACCGGATTTAAACTGTGTATCGGTTATGGAGGTGGTGTTCAAAAAGAAGCTGTTTATGCAAAAATTTATAACGCAGGGAACAAGGAGGAAATGATATACCCACTTTATTGCGGTAAACCATTTGGATGCAAAAAACTCTTTTGCCCATTTTTTTGCGGTGTTGAATATTTCTTGCGGTGTAATGTGTTTTTCGGTGTTCATTGTATGCCTCACATTCGCTGAAAAAAGACAGACGCCCCTTTTTTATCAGGGGCGCCAAACACAGTTAAATTAACCCTTAACGAGCTTTTCGATTTCGGAAGCGAAATCGTCTTCTCTCTTTTCAATGCCTTCGCCCTTTTCGTACTTAACGAAGGAAACAACCTTGATAGAGCCGCCGAGTTCCTTTGCGGTGTTCTCGGTGTACTGCTGAACGGTCATGTTCTCTTCCTTAACGTACTGCTGGTGAACGAGACAGTTGGTATCGTAATACTTTTCAATTCTGCCGGTAACCATCTTTTCGATGATCTGATCGGGCTTGTTAGCAAGCTTGGGATCGTTCTTGATCTGAGCAAGAAGGATATCCTTTTCGCCCTGGATAACGCTTTCGGGAACGTAGCACTTGCAAACGTAGAGGGGGTTCATAGCAGCGATCTGCATACATACGTTCTTTGCGTATTCTGCAAAACCTTCGGTATTTTCAACGCCGCCTTCAACCTCGAACTTAGCAACAACACCTGCGGATCCGCCGCCGTGGATGTAAGTTCCGGTAACGCCTTCGATAACCTCGAAGCGACGGATAGACATGTTTTCGCCGATAGTGAAGATTTCCTGCTTGAGTTCGTCTTCAACGGTGGTTTCCTTGCCTGCGAACTTGGTTGCAAGAAGAGTTGCAACGTCTGCGGGCTTGGTTTCTACGATAGTAACGAGAATACCGTGTACGAATTCCTTGAAAGAAGCGTTCTTTGCAACGAAGTCGGTTTCGGTGTTAACTTCAATGATAGCGGTGCAGCCGTTAGCGGTGTAAACGTCAACGATACCGTCTGCAGCAACTCTGTCTGCCTTCTTAGCGGCAACAGCAAGGCCCTTCTCACGAAGGATCTTTATAGCTTCATCAAAATCGCCGTTAGCGGTAACGAGAGCCTTTTTGCACTCCATCATACCGCAGCCGGTCTTTTTACGAAGCTCCATAACAACTTTTGCGGAAATATCTGCCATAGTGATTAGTCCTCCTTAACTTCTTCAGCTTCAACAGCTTCGGTAGCGTCGGTGAACTGTTCACCCTGCTTGCCTTCGAGAACTGCGTCTGCCATAACGGATGCGATAAGCTTGATAGCGCGGATAGCGTCGTCATTACCGGGGATAACGTAATCGATACAATCGGGATCGCAGTTGGTATCAACGATAGCAACTACGGGGATGCCCAGCTTGCGAGCTTCTGCAACAGCATTTGCTTCCTTCTTGGGGTCTACAACGAACATAACTGCGGGAAGACCCTTCATATCCTTGATACCGCCGAGGTTACGCTCGAGGTCAGCCATTTCCTTCTGGAGAGCTGCAACTTCCTTCTTGGGAAGGAGATCAAAGGTGCCGTCTTCGGACATCTTGGTAAGGTTGTTCAGCTTCTGGATACTTCTCTTAATGGTCTTGAAGTTGGTGAGCATACCGCCGAGCCAACGTACGTTAACGTAGTACATACCTGCACGGATAGCTTCTTCCTTGATCGCGTCCTGAGCCTGCTTCTTGGTACCTACGAAGAGAACGTTGCCGCCTTCGAGAGATGCATCGCGAACGAACATGTAAGCTTCTTCAACCTTTTTAACGGTCTTCTGAAGGTCGATAATGTAGATGCCGTTTCTTTCGGTGAAGATGTATTCGGCCATCTTGGGGTTCCATCTTCTGGTCTGGTGACCGAAGTGAACGCCTGCTTCGAGCAGTTGTTTCATGCTGATTACTGACATTTTTCATTTCTCCTTTCGGGTTTCCCCGCCACCCTGCGCTTGAATTTTTACCCGCGGCTTTTGCCGACCCTTGGGCAGAACGCAGAATGTGTGTATTTTTTTAATGCGTCGTCACCGCATTCCAAAGTATATTATCATACTTTTTTGCAAAAATCAATACCAAATTATCAAAAAAACGGGTTTTCCACCCGCTTTTTTAAAAATATTTTTCACTTTCCGCCATATTGTCCGATCGGAGTCAGATCGTCGGCGTTGAAGGAATAAACGGACACGGACGTTATATCCGTTTCCTTCGTTCCCATGGCAAGATTAACCAAATGAATGCCATCGCCGATACGTACCATCTGCCATTTGGAGGTCTTGATCTCCGAGGTTAACGTGTGTACTAATTCCTGCTTTGCTGTAAGCGTCAGCTCTTCTCCGTAGGATAACATAGCAAGTACATAGCGGGGATTGTCATCCGCAATTACGTAGGGCATTACAAGTGTTCCGGCTCCCGACGTTTCGGACGTGGTTTCCTGATACAGTCCGGGTGACAACATATATATAAACTGGCGGGATTCGTTTTCCAAAAGCATTTCTCCCGTCTTCTTTATATTCATTTCGTCGGAAACATCGTAGGTTTCAAGCTTTAAACCTGCGTAATCCGAATCGTAATCCCGGTAGAAAACGGATGTAAGCAGATATCCGCCGTCCAGAATAGTCTTGTTGTAGTAAGCCCCGATGCAATCGGCGCTGCCGATAATTTCAGGCGAGGCGGGGTCGGAAAGATCGACCGTCCACCATGTTGAGTCCCGTCCGAACACGGCAATATTTTTATAGGTTGCCACATCGTGGGGAAGGGGATCCTGTTGGTTTCCGCCTATTCCGTATAATTCCCCTATAACGTTAAGCTCCTTGTCCAGTATTATTACTCCCGCGCCGTAGTCCTCGTAGGTGGGGATACGGAGATAACCGTTATATTCGCTTATGGCGGAAGAACACATCCAACCGTGTACGCTTGTTTTCCCGATATATACGGGAAGCTTTCCCGTAATATCGTATCCTTCCACGTCGATATAGGCTTTGCCGTCGGAGCCGTACCAGTAAACGGATTGGTCGAATACGTATATGGAATCTTCGGCTATATAAAAGGTGTAATCGTCTACCATTTTGCAGTAAGCGTTCATTTCGCCGCTTGACAGATTTATTTTGGACGTTACCGTAAGCGTAGATGTGTACGTTTCCTCGGGAATTTCTATGTTTTTCGCAGGAATCATATCGTTGAAATGTCTGCCTGCTATGGGCAGCTCGCGCATCAGCTCTTCATCGGAAAGCATATTATCGTTGTAAAAGCTGTCCGCAAGGGCGGTGAAGCGGCAGGTTATAAGAATAATTTCGCCGTTTATCAAACGGCTTGCCGCAAAGGAGCCCGATTGAACGTAATAATCCTTTTGTCTGGTTTTTCCGCTTTCGGATACCTCAACAACGAACACGCTCGTCAACACTACGCGGTCGGTATCCGCAATCTCCGTTACCGCATAATCGCGGGCAGGGTCCTCGTTGGCGCAGATTATTATGACCAGATCTTCATACAGCAGTATCTCAATTCCCAAAAGCTGTTCGGGCAAATGTGTTACCGATACCTGCTCCGTTTTGCCGTTTTCCGCAGAGAGGATCACAAGCTCTCCGAATGAAAGGAGGTAAATGAACTTACCGTCGCTTTTAATAATATCTCCCTTGCCCACTGCCTCGTTTTGCGGATCGCTGTACGTCGTACCCATAGGGGCGTATACGGAAGACTTACGGTCATTCGTTTCGTCTATGTGTATCATATCTTCGTCTTCGATTATTACACGGCAATCGTCGCGGACCTCATTTCCAGTGAAGGTATCGCATATTTGTTTTTTTACAGCCGTATAATCGCCTGCGCTTGCTTCGCTGCCTTTTTCGGGTAAGACCAGCAGGGTGTCGGAGCTGTAGCCGCCGTCTTCCGTTTCACTTATTTCGGAGGAAACGTTTTCCTCGGGCAGAAGGGAAACGTCTGTTAAAGAGCTGCTTTCGTTTTTGCTCGTTTCGGGGAAAGCGTCCATCCCGCAGGAAACCAGAAGAAAACAAGCCAGCAAAGCAATTATTGATGTAATGCGTTTTTTCATTTTTCCGCTCTCCTTTCGCAACTGCAAAGAATCATTTCAAAGTGTCTGTAAGGCTGAAATCACTTGCGGAATACGCATACAGGGAAGGAACGCCAAATATCTCGAGAACGATGTATATATGATCTCCGATTATCACACTGTTGATGGTGGGAACGTGGGCGGTATTGGCATCTGTCTGTATTGCTTCCTGTTGGAATTTTCCGATAGAAACAAGCTCGCTGTCTATACATCTGAACGCTTCTATACAATAAACGGTGTTGAATCTTCCTTCTCCCAATACTATGTTTTCGCGGTAAGTTACGGTTATCAATTCCCGTTTGTTATCAAACACCATCGTATCGACAACATCGTACATCTGCCAGACCGGATTTTTTCTTGGTCCCAGATCGTAATTGATTTTTTCCGTTATATCAAGAGGGTCGGAAAAATCGTATATTGTAATTGTCAGATCATAGTTTTTCGTTTCGGGGTTAATTTTGGTGCCGTACCCGAATATTTGGTCTTTTCCGAAGGATTTGAGGTAAGTGAGCGTTTGCAAGCCGTTACTTTCGGAAGTGATCTCAAGCTCACGGTTTGAGGAAAGGTCTGCCGCGAACAGTACCGTATTTAAAGTATTTATCTCGATGTATCCGGCGCTGTTATCGGTGAATCTTACGTCGGGTATATTGGTATAAGTTATTTCACGGTATATTTCGCTTACAAGGGATAAGCTTTCGTCCAAAACGGCAAATCCGTGTTTTTCGTCCTTCACCAGAGCGATCCGTAAACGGTTATCATACAGGTCAAATGACGCATCGTTGAAAAATTGACCGCTGACACGGGCGCTTCCGCTGTATACGGGGACACATTCTTCAAAAGAAAAACGGTCGATATCCATATAGTAGCCGTTTTCGGCGGTGAACATCCCTTTAATTTTAAAAACGCAGCCGTCTGCGGCGTACACCTTGGAGGTTTCGTCTATTACGCAAACTGTATTACATCCGAAGGTCTGCAGGTCAAATCCGGTAATAACGAATACTTCGCTTGAAATTATCTCGGAAGGAAAATAAATGCTTTCGGGAGATACGGTTTTGCCGCCGTTTATTCCCGAAACGGGCAAAGCAGACATTATATCTTCTTTTGTTATTGCGGGCAGCTCGGTTTCCGAACCCTCCGGCTCGTTTTCATCCACGACCACGTCGTAGGAGTGATCGTATTTCTGCGGTATGGAATAACTGGTGGTTATATATAATTTATCTCCGTCCGCCTGTATGGTATTGCGATGACCTGTCTGGATGAATGTTTCGCTTTCTTCAAGCGTGCAGTTTTTTGTTACGTTGAAAATATGAATATAAGTCGCGCTGTCGCTTGCAAAGCCGTTCTGTCTTGCGTAATCTCTTACCACGCACAGCCGTCCGTTCAGAAGAAACATACCCGCATATTTGCCGTATTGCAGGTCTTCCATAGGAAGAACGGTCTTTGTCGAGCGCGCTATTTTCCCGTTGCTTACGGAATATACCGTTATAAAGCTATCGGCAAGGGAATTGTTGAGGACGTATATGAAGCTTTCGTCATATACGATTTTTTGAAGTGTGACGGCGTTTGTGTTATGTGTACCTATATCCAGAAAGCTCGTTCCCGAGGAATCCGCGTATGCGCCGCAGACACGGTCTTTTGTGATGAAGTCTCCGTCATCGGTATAGATTTCGTCCATTGTGCCGTCGATGAAATCATCGGAGCTGCCGAAATAGCCATTGCTTTTATTGCTTTGAAAATAATCAAGCAGAATTTCCACGCTTTTTTCATAAGAATCGTAATTTGAAAGCAGATATGCGCTGACCGGAGCTTCCCCTTCCTGCGACGTATCGCCTGCGTTTTCGGTATCGGAAACGTCTTGCGAAGATGCGGGCGGGATTATTCCTTCAAGCAGGTTGCCGCCGTTTTCGCTTTCGTCGGCGAAAATACTTGTAAATAATTTCGAAGCAGGGAAAAAGGAGGCAAAGCCAATGCACACCAACAAAACTGCGGCTGTTGCGGAAATCCATCTGCGGTGTGCCGCTTTTTTTGAAGCGTTGGCGCTTTTTATTAATTCCTGCGGGTTTATTTTCGTTTTATCGGAAAGCTTTACGTTTTCCATATCTTTTTTGTATTTATCCTCAAACATTTAAAACTCCTCCTCTGTAAGTATTTCTTTAAGCTTTTGTCTGCTTCGGTGGAGCGCCGTTTTTACCGCGGAAACGCTTTTCCCCGTGGCGGCGGATATTTCCGAAACCGACATATTCTCATAGTAAAAAAGATGTATTACCACGCGCATTTGCTCGGGCAGGGAAGACACGGCGTACCATACCTCGCTTTTTTCCGTATCAAATACGGGAGTGTCCTTTTCCGTATCGCTTCTGCGGGTGCGCCAAGGGGATAAAAGCAGGGATTTTGAGCAGTTTACCGCCACCCGTATAAACCAAGCCTTTTCGTGCTCCTCGCTTTCAAAAACAGGCGCCCGTTTTATAAAGCGTACAAACACTTCCTGGGTTATATCCTCTGCGTCATCTTTGTTTTTTACCCGCACGAAAGCTATGCGGTACACAGTGTCCGCATATTTTTTAAGGATATTCTCTATGGCAGCATTCGTACGCAATGCCCGTTCCATAAAACCTGCTCCTTTTCGTGGTTTCACATATAATACTTTGCAAAGAGTAAAAAGGTTACAAGGAAAATAAAAATATTTTAAAAAATGCAAAAGGGCAGAATTTTTTGTTCTGCCCTTTTAAAAACATCATATTAAAGCAAAGAAGTGGGTTCGGTGTCGTTTTCAAGCCACGAAAGTATCATTTCGCAGTTCATAAGACATCTGGGATGATGGAAGGGACCTTTCCACATAGAGCCCTTCTGGGTGTGGGAAACGGTGCCGTCCTTGTGGAGATAGCCGTACCATTCGCCGTTTTCCTTGTCGGCAAAGTGACCGAATGCCCAAACGTGGATCTTTTCAAACCAATCCCAGTATTTCTTGTCGCCGGTAAGCTTGTATGCAAGGAGGGTAGCGATAAGCGCTTCGTTGTGTACCCACCAAAGCTTCATATCCCATTCAAGCTGTTCGCAGGGTCTGCCCTTTACGTCGGTAAAGTAAATAAATCCGCCGTACTGCTTGTCCCAGCCCCATTCAAGGTGCCAATCAAGGATAGTAAGAGCCTTTTCAAGAAGCTCCTTGTCGCCGGTGTATATTGCCTGATTCATAAGGAACCAGCTGTTTTCCATAGAGTGACCGGGGTTGATGCATCTGCCTGCGGGATTGTCGATAAATTCGCCGTTAGGACCAACGCACTCAAGCACGCACTTGAATTCGGGCTTGTAGTGATAATTGATGATAGCGTCTACCATTTCCTGAGCAACTGCGGTGTAGTAATCTGCCTTTTCGGGGTCGCAGCGGCGAAGCACCTGAGCAGAGGATACGAGTACCATAGGCACTGCGGATGCGCGGTCGGAACGGGTTTCCGCATAGGACTTGGGAGTTATCTTGAAGGGGTCGCTCTTTGCATCGTGATAAATGCTGAGCATAAGCTCAAAGCACTCTTCTGCTTTCTTTATAGCTTCCTTGTTGCCGGTAGCAAGACCGTATTCAGCCATAGAGATTACGTAAAAGCTTTCGGAGAACATATAGCGGCGCTTTCTTAAGGGCTTGCCGTCCTGAGTAACGGTGAAATACATTCTGCCGTCTTTATCAACGCACTTTTCGTTAAGGAAGTTAACGCCAGCTTCCGCATATTCTTTCCAGAGAGGGTTTTCGCCGTAACGGTTCTGAAGTGCGGAGAAAGTCCACAGACATCTGCCCTGGAACCAGACGGATTTATCGTTGTTGTAGCTCTTGCCTTCTTTGTCTACGCTGGTAATGTAACCGCCGTTTTCTTTATCCAGCAGGTCGCTGTTTGTCCAGAAGGGGATACAATCGTTCATAAGCTGATCGTGGTAAAACTGACGGTAACTTGCAAAGGTTTCCTTTTTCATATCAAATACTCCTGTTTTTTGTTATCGGGGTGAATTTTTTGTTATATATATTTTAATAAATTTATGTATGAATGTCAATATAATTGACAAATTAAATTTGCGGTGATATAATATAAGATGTTATTTTGTGTCAAGCTTTAACTTTAAGGGGAGGAGTAAATGAAAAAAATAACCGCTGTTTTGATTATCGCCTTGCTGTGCGTTTTGCTGTGCTCCTGCAACAGCAGTCTTGTTACCACTATCAAGGGATATTTGGGTCAGGAAACCGTAGAAAAGCCTGCGGGGTATATAGAGACCAAAGAAAACGAATTTTACGTTTATGACGTGTTTAAAAAACATATCGAGCTGTTGGAATACAAGGGCACGGAAAAGGACGTTATCGTTCCCACGGAGCTTGACGGCAAGCCCGTTACGGTAATAGGCTCTTCCTGCTTTTACAGAAACGAAAGTATTCAGACCGTTATCGTGCCGGAGGGTATAGAGATTATCGAAAACGCGGCGTTTTACTGCTGTACTTCTTTAAGAAGAGCTTCTCTGCCCGAATCCTGCGTGTCCTTCGGGGAAAAGCTGTTCTCCTGGTGCGAGTCGCTTGAGAGTATAAAGCTTCCTTCGGGTATGACTTCCGTTCCCGATTACGCTTTTAACAACTGCACGTCGCTTACTGAAATCATATGGAACGACAACGTTACCCATATCGGAGTCCGCGCTTTTTCCTGGTGCGATTCTCTTAATTCCGTAGTACTGCCCCAAAGCGTGCAGACCATTGCGGATTACGCGTTTTATTATTGCGGAACACTTCAATCCGTGATCATTCCCGAAAATGCGGAATACGCGCCCAACGCTTTTGAAAAGTGCGATAACGCCACCATTACCGGAGGAAACGTAAAAAGCGAAACTTCGGACGTATCCGAAGATTCCTCCGAACCCGAGGAAGTTTCGCAAGAAGCCTCCCAAACAATATCGTAAAAAAGAAACCGAAAGGATTTTAAAAATAATGGAACCTCTGTCACTTAACACTCTCCGTGAGAGATATCTTAAATTCTTTGAATCCAAGGGACATCTCCGTCTGGATTCATTCCCCCTCGTGCCTCAGGGCGATAGCTCGCTGCTGCTTATCAACGCAGGTATGGCTCCTCTCAAGCCTTACTTTACCGGCGAGCGTATTCCTCCCCGCAAGAGAGTTACCACCTGCCAGAAGTGCGTACGTACCCTCGATATAGACAACGTGGGCAAGACCGCGCGTCACGGCACATTCTTTGAAATGCTGGGCAACTTCTCCTTTGGCGATTATTTCAAGGAGGAGGCTATTCCCTGGGCTTGGGAATTTCTTACCAAGGATCTCGGTATTCCCGAAGACAGACTTTACCCCAGCGTTTACGTTGAAGATGACGAAGCTCTGGAAATATGGGTGAAGATCGGCGTGCCCAGAGAAAGAATAGTAAAATTGGGCAAGGACGATAACTTCTGGGAGATCGGCGCAGGCCCCTGCGGACCTTGCTCCGAAATATACTTTGACCGCGGTATAGAAAAAGGCTGCGGCAAGGAAACCTGCGGCCCCGGCTGCGATTGCGACAGATTCGTTGAAATCTGGAACATAGTTTTCACTCAGTTTGACGGCGACGGACAGGGCAATTACACCCGTCTTGCAAACCCCAACATAGATACAGGTATGGGACTTGAGCGTCTTGCCTGCGTAATGCAGGGCGTGGGCAACCTTTTTGAGGTTGATACCATTCGCAACATCATTACCGAAATAAGCCGTATTTCCGGCAAGGAATACACCGGCTCTTCCGCAGATGACGATGTTTCTATCCGTGTTATCACCGACCATATCCGTACCGCTACCTTCCTTATAAGCGACGGCGTTATCCCCTCCAACGAGGGCAGAGGATACATTCTCCGCCGCGTACTGCGCAGAGCCGCGCGCCACGGCAAGCTTCTGGGTATTCAGGGTGCTTTCCTTTCCGATCTTTGCGATGCCGTTATAAGAGAAAGCGGAAAAGCATATCCCGAATTGGAAGAAAAGCGCGGATACATTAAAAAGACTATCGAGATTGAGGAAGAACGCTTCCGCCAGACTCTTGACGCAGGTCTTAATATAC
Source organism: Clostridia bacterium (assembly GCA_017537345.1). Lineage (GTDB taxonomy): Bacteria > Bacillota > Clostridia > Oscillospirales > CAG-382 > SFLA01. The sequence continues at coordinate 76,313 of JAFYKY010000022.1, forward strand.
TTGAAAAAATGGTTGCAGATACTCTTGCCGCAAACGGAAGCACCCTTTCCGGCGAAGATCTGTTCAAACTTTACGATACCTTCGGATTCCCCGTAGACCTCACCCGTGAAATCGCTTCCGAAAAGGGTGTGGGTATTGATGAGGATGCGTTCAAGGCTCTTATGACCGAACAAAAGCGCCGTGCCCGCGAAGCACGTGCCGCTTTGGGCGATAACAGCTGGAGCGATGACGTTATGACGGCTATCGACCGCACTGTCCCCACCGAATTCGTAGGCTATGATTTCACTTCCGCAGGAAGCGAGATCAAATATATCCTTGCAGACGGCGAAGCGGTAAACTTCCTTTCCGCAGGTAAGGCAGTACTTGTACTTGATATCACTCCCTTCTATGCAGAAAGCGGCGGACAGGTTGGCGATAAAGGCGTTATCACCACCGAAACCGGTATTTTCGTTGTAGAAGACACCAAAAAGACTCACGAAGGACAGTATCTCCATACCGGCTACGTATCCGAAGGAAGCATCGGTCTGGGCAAGTGTGTTGCAAGTGTTGATGAAGAACGCAGAAACGCTATTGCAAGAAACCACTCCTCCGTTCACCTGCTTCAGGCGGCGCTCCGCAAGGTTCTGGGTACCCACGTTGAGCAGGCAGGCTCTTATGTTGACGAGCACAGAGCACGCTTTGACTTTACTCATTTCGCCGCTATGACAAGCGAAGAGATTACCGCTGTGGAAACTCTCGTAAACCAAGAGATACTCAAGGGCGAAGATGTTATCACCGAAGTAAAGACGATTGCCGAAGCAAAAGCGGACGGCGCTATGGCTCTGTTCGGTGAAAAGTACGGCGAAACCGTGCGTGTTGTTAAGATGGGCGATTTCTCCGCAGAGCTTTGCGGCGGTACTCATCTTTGCAATACCGCAAAGGCAGGTCTGTTCCGTATCGTTTCCGAATCCGGTGTTGCCGCAGGCGTGCGCCGTATCGAAGCCATCACCGGCATGAATGCTCTTAATGCTTTCCGTGAAAGAGATAATACTATCGAAAAGGTTCGCGCTACCATCAAGGCAAACAGCGTAAACGATATAGTTACCAGAGCAGAAGCCGTTCAGGCAGAAATAAAGAATCTTTCCAAGGAGCTTGAAAAGGCAAACGTAGCAATTTGCTCCACCAAGGCTTCCGCCGCTTGCGCAGAGGCTGTTCAGGTAGGAAGCGTAAAGCTGGTAAGATGCTGCTTTGAAAATACTCCCGTAGATGCACTTCGTACCGCTATTGACGGTATCGTAAGCAAGGACGGGGATGCAGTATGCGTATTCTCCTCAGTAAACGACGGCAAGCTCACCTTCGCTTCCGGCGCAGGCAAGAGCGCAGTAGGCGCAGGCGCCCACGCAGGAATGCTGCTTAAGGCTCTGTCCTCTATAGTAGGAGGCGGCGGTGGCGGCAGACCCGACAGCGCTACCAGCGGCGGTAAGTTTGTTGAAAAGGTGGGCGAGGCTATGGACGCTCTGCCCGAAATTCTTTCCGCGCAGCTTAAATAAGGAGAAAATACGATGAACTGTATTTTTTGCAAGATAATAAACGGTGAGATACCCTCCTCCAAGGTGTATGAGGATGAATATTGTCTGGCGTTTAAGGACCTTAATCCTGCCGCGCCCGTTCACGTGCTTGTAGTGCCCAAAACACATATCGAATCTCTTGACTGTGTAAACGGAGAGAATATAGATATAGTTTCAAAGGTGGTTTTGGCTATTCCCGCTGTCGCAAAGGCGGCGGGAGTGCAAAACGGTTACCGCGTTATCACCAATATCGGCGAGGACGGCGGTCAGACCGTAAAGCATTTGCATTTCCATATTCTCGGCGGCAAAAAGCTTACCGAAAAATTAAACTGATATAAAAAGGATGTTTGTATTATGAAGATCAATCCCGAAACCTTTCTTACCTATCCTCTTGACGTTGCGGGACTTCACAGAGAGCTTCCCGTTTGCAAGGTAAACGATAATCTGTATATCGCCGCATTCGTAATCTTCGGCGATGTTGAGCTCACCGTTGCCTGCGCTTCCGAGCTTATTAAAAAGCTCCCTCCCCACGATATTCTTATCACGGCAGAATCAAAGGGTATTCCTTTGGTATATGAAATGGCGCGTCAGCTTGGCACAAACAAATATCTTATCGCCCGTAAAGCCGCAAAGCTTTATATGAAGGATCCTCACGCTGTTGAGGTTCAGTCTATCACCACCGCAAAGAAGCAGACTCTTTATATAGATAAAGAAGACGTTGAGTGTATGCGCGGCAAGCGTGTTGTTATCGTTGATGACGTTATCAGCACCGGCGAAAGCCTTTTTGCAGTAGAAAAGCTTGTTAAGCAGGCAGGTGGTATCGTTGCGGGCAAGATGGCTATTCTTGCGGAAGGCGATGCAGAATACCGCGAGGATATAACCTATCTTCAGCACATTCCTCTTCTATTCCCCGAAAAATAGTTTTCAGGAGCGATACTTATGTTCCGTTTAAGACCGTTGGCTTTATGGATAACCGCTTTCGCTGCGGGAATCCTTTGCGCGGTTTTTACGGAAGGTGTCGCCCAAATAGCATTATTTGCAGTTATCGGCGTACTTTGCGTACTGTGTTTCGCGGTACGCCGTTTCCCGTACAGAGCCACGGTCTTGCCTCTGGCGCTGGCTCTGGTACTGGGTATGGGGTATCTTGAGATCCGCGGGTACCTTGCTCAAAACGAGGCCTCCCAATGCTACGGATGTAAAGGAGATATCACCGGTGACGTTACAGAAACCGATAGCTACGGATTCACCGTATCCGTGTTGACCGTTTCCGATAACCTTTTGCCCAAAGGCGCCAAGGTACGGGTGTATTACGATTTTGAAAAGGATATCCGTCCCGGCGACAGAGTGTACTGTTCCCTTGAATTTTCGGACCCCGGCGCAGAGGGATATTCCTACGGCGCATACGTGTCTGCCGGCGGGGACGTTTTTCGTGTTGACAGCGGAAAAGGTTCAAATCCCCTTATAAATTTCAGAAACAAAGTAAACGGGCTTATTCAAAAGCGTTTTTCCGACCAAACGGTAGACGTGGCAAAAGCTATGCTTACGGGCGAACGGGGAAATCTGGATCCGATACTGTATTCCGCTTACCGTTCTTCGGGTATAGCGCACATTCTGGTCATATCAGGCTTCCATATGTCTTTAATACTTATGTCTGCGTATTTTATGCTGTATTCCACAAAGTTGGGAAAACGCTGCGCAGGTATCGTGTGTATAATACTTACCCTTGTTTACGGGACATTTGTGGGCTTTACTCCCTCCGTGTCCCGAGCGGCTGTAATGTGTATCGCCGTCTTTGCGGGAGGAAGCTTTAATTATAAAAACGATAGCTTTACCTCTCTTTTTGCGGCGCTGGGAATATTACTGCTTTTAAATCCGTATTCGCTGTTTTCCGTAGGCTTACAGCTTTCGTTTTTGTGCTCGCTGGGTATTATCACCCTTTCACCCGCAATAGGCGAAGCGGTAGCAAAGATAAAAAAGCGTACGCTTCGGTTTGCCGTAAAACAGCTTTCCTCCCTGCTTATATCCGCAGTGGCGGCGCTGTTTTCCTTTCCCGTGGTGTGTTATTCCTTCGGAGCGTTTTCGGTTATTTCTCCCGTAACAAATCTGTTTGCCATACCCGTTTCCAGTATCGGCACGGTTCTGGGGTATTTAAGCTTTATCATCCCTCCCGTTTCCTATCTTGCGGATCTTTTCTTCCGCTTGCTGAACAAGATCGCGGTGTTTTTTGCATCCTTTGAATTTGCCACCGTATCCACAAAAATAGCGGGTATGCGTATCGCACTGCTTGTTGCGGCGGCTTCGGTGATCGTTATCGGCTCTGTAAAATTAAAGCACCGTTTGCGGACTTTCGGTATTTGTACCGCCTGCCTCGCTTTGTGTGTAGGCGCATCCGTTTTGTTAAACGTATATACGGATAATACCCGTCTTACCGTAAACAGCGTTTACGGTAAGGGCTGTTATCAGCTTACCGCATCCAACGGCGGAGAATGTGTATTTGCGGATCTGGGCGGCGCGTACGTTATTACGAACAGAATATTCGAAACGGGAAACACGAAAATAGATGTTTACATAATGTTCGAATGTGATTCTTACGGTCTGGGAAATCTTTGCAATATGCTTTCCGCCGTGAGTTTAGATAAAATATATATTAACGAAAAGAACATAGATCCCGAAATATATGAGCGCGTTGTCACACTTGCAAACCGCTGGAATATAGAAACGGAGGTCTTTGAAGAAAATATTACCGTTCCCGCAGGAAAGGCTTACGTTACCGCAGGGGATGTGAATATGGTTGAATACGGTTACGATACCTATTTGCCATACGGTAAAAACGGCACCGAATATCTTGACGGAAGGAAGTGAAACGAATGGATATAGACGGACTCAAAGCCAAACTGAAGAAAAACGAATATGCGGGCGCATACCTTTTTTACGGTGACGAAGCGTATATGAAAGACCATTACGTTTCACAGCTTCGCAAGGTGGTTACCGAAGGTCCCGTTCCCGAATTCAATTATTCCGTATATGAAGCGGACAAGCTGGATACGGATAAAATAGCCGAGGAAGCGTATATGCTTCCCCTTATGGCAGATTATAAAATGATCGAAATTCAGGCGCTTTCCGTAGCGTCCTTAACGGCGGCGGTTTCTTCCGCCCTTGCGGATATCATTTCCGAACTGCCCGAATATTTCATACTCCTTTTCACCGTCCGTTCAGGCGAGGACGAGGAAAAGACTATCGAAAAAAGAGAACCCACGCCATTTGTTGCCGCAATGAGAGATTACGGCAATATCGTAAAATTCGAATCGGAATCAGGCAACAAGCTTCTTGCCTGGATGAACAGACATTTTTCCGCTCTCGGCACGCCCGTAGACAAGACCGTGCTGGAAAACATGGTTACGATATGCGGTAACGATATGTATCTTCTGGCAGGGGAGATAAAGAAGCTTTGTTCCTATTGCGGCTCCCGTCCCGCCACAGTGCAGGACGTGGAAAAGGTGTGTTGCGCCAACGAAAGCTACAAGGTATACGATCTTTCCCGCGCGGTGATCGACGGAGATATGACCAAGGCGGGCAAAATATTTGCATCTCTGCGTTTTTCCTCCGCAGACCCTATAATGATACTGGGCGCTTTGGCAAAGACCTTTTCGGATATGCTGCTCACGCTGGAAGGACTTAACTGCGGAAAAAGCTATTCCGCTATTGCATCCGATCTCAAGAGTTACGATTTCGTTATAAAAAAATACGCTTCCGTTGCGTCCAGAAGAGGCAGAAATTTCCTTGCAAATGCGGTAAGCGTTTGCGCCGCGGCGGATAAGCATCTTAAAAATTTCAGGGGTGACCCGTACACCGTGCTGGAAACGGCAATTTATAAAATAGGAGCAGTAAATGCAGGAAAAAATTAAGCTTTCCTGCCCCGTAGTGGTTGAGGGCAGATACGATAAACAGCGCGTCCTCTCCGTTGCGGAGGGAACCGTAATACAGCTTGACGGTTTTTCCGTGTTCAACAACAAAGAAAAACAGGCGTTGCTTCGCCGTCTGTGCGGAAACGGAAATATTATTTTGCTTACGGACAGCGATTCCGCAGGAGGCTTTATACGGGCAAAGCTTAAAGGCTATCTTCCCGCAGAAAGAATAATAAACGTATATGCCCCTAAAATAGAGGGCAAAGAAAAACGCAAAAAAACACCTTCAAAAGAAGGCGTTTTAGGGATTGAAGGGCTGGATACGGACGTAATATACCGTCTGCTCAAGCCTTTTGAGGGCGAGATAACAAAAAAAGCTTCACTTACAAAAGCAGATCTTTTCGGGTGCGGACTTTTGGGTGGAGAGAGCAGCTCCGCCAAACGAAATGCGTTGGCGCGAGCTTTGGAGCTCCCCGAAAATATGACCCCGAAAGCATTTCTTGAAGCTTTAAATCTTGTGTGTACCGAAGCGGAATACCGCAAAGCATTGGAAAAAATATGAAAAAAGTAGCTTTTTATACCCTTGGCTGCCGTGTTAACCAATACGAAACCAACGGTTTTGCAGAAGAATATATAAAACAAGGCTGGCAGGTCTGCGGTTTTGACGAGGATTGCGATCTTTACGTTATAAACACCTGCGCGGTTACAGCGGAAAGCGCCCGTAAATCGGGGCAGATGATACGCCGCGCCGCAAAAAGAGGAAACACCATAGCGGTGGGCTGTTATTCCCAGCTTTGTCCCGAAAAAATACGGGCAATCCCCGGCGTTATCCGTGTAGGCGGAAACGTGAATAAAAAAGCGGTGGTTATGAACACCGAAGCGCCCGTTTTTTCCTTTGAAGGATGCGGGTACGAAAACTTTTGTCTGGAGGGGAAAACGGATCTGTTTTCCTCCTGCCGAGCATACGTAAAAATTCAGGACGGCTGCCCCAATAAATGTACATATTGCATTATTCCCGCCGCAAGAGGAAATGCCAGATCAAGAGAATTGGTAGACATAATTTCGGAGTGCCGCAATCTTGTAAAAGCGGGATATTCGGAAATAGTGCTTACGGGTATAGAGGTGTCCGCATACGACAAAGCCCCCTTGGGAGAGGTTATAAAGCAGGTGTCCGCCATAGATGGCGTAAAGCGTTTGCGTCTGGGTTCGCTTACTCCCACTTGTATAGACAGACCGCTTCTGGAGGCGATGAGGGACAGTCGGGTATTCTGTAACCATTTGCACTTGTCTGTTCAATCGGGATGCACCCGCATCCTTAACCTTATGCGCCGTAAATATAATAAGGAGCAGTTGCAGCAGCGAATAGACCTCATACGCGAAATACTCCCCCAAGCAACACTTTCTGCCGATATTATCACGGGTTTTCCTACAGAAACAGAGGATGAGGCGGAGGAAACTCTGCAGTTTTGCGTAAACAACCGTTTTATGCACGTCCATTCATTCCCGTATTCCGAGCGTCCCGGTACGGTTGCCGCGGAAATGAAAGGTCAGGTGGAAAAAAGGATACGGGCGATCCGTAACGATAAACTGATCTCCGCCGCCAACGCGGTGCGTGAACAGCTTTTGGCTTCCCGTATCGGAACAAAGCAGGTAATACTCACAGAGAAAAACTCGGGCGGTATCTGTACCGGACATACAGAGGATTTTATTGAATGTTCCTTTGGCGGCAATTACAGCGCAGGGGATTACGTCGAGGTTAACATAATCTCGCAAGAGGACGGAACATTGAAAGGAGAAGCAATATGATAGCGGTTCCCAATAAAGAACAGATAAGATACACCTCCGCAACTATTCAGGAGGAAAGCGTATACAGAAAATTAAAATTGTTTTTCGAGCTTCGCCGTGATGACGAATCTCCTTTTACGGTTGAAGAAATATTGAATTGCTATTCGGTGTGCCGTTTCGGAAAAAGCTTTGCTTCCCGTCCCGGAGATATGATAGTTATTCTGTCTGCTTTTCCGAATTCCAAAAAAACGCAGGCAATGCTTAAGGTGAGAAAAGGCGCAGGGCTTTACGGTCTGCTTTCCCTCGTTCCCGGTATGGCGCTCAAAGCCGAAGAGCTTAACCAAGAATTCGACCGCGAATATTACGTTATAAACCCCAAAAAAGATAAAAAGCTTTTAACTAAGCTTGCTTATGAACATATAGCCGTAACCGTCGTCGGTACGGTAATTCGGGAAGGATATTATATTTGCCGCGGCGATGAAGAGCCCGAAGAGGTAACCGCTGAAGAACAGCAGGAAAACTGCGCAAGAATTCCCAGAACATACTCTTTTTCCGAAGGGTATTTGATGGGCGCAAAAGCGGCTTTCGAGGGTAAATGCGAACCGGTGGACGGTGATGTGGCAAAGGCTTTGGGAATGTTTTCCGCTTTCTTTGATATACGTTGCGACGGCACATTCAATTACAAAGGCGCGCGTAGCGGGGACGGACTTTTTCTGTTTGCCATATCTTCCCGCGGGAAAAATCCCGACCGCCGCGCAAGACTTCCTTACAAGCGCATATCCAAGGGTATGAAAAAAGGGACTGTAAGCGATTGCGTTATATTTAACGATGGCGATCTTTCCGCCGCAAAATGCAGACTTTCGGGTGAAGCGTATCCCGAACAGCCCGAAAGAGCCTTAAGAGAGAACGTGTGGTTCGCCTTGGTCGCCTCAAGCGCGCCTATCCGCGGCGGACATTATCTGGGCAGACTCTGATAACTACAGCAAAAATAAACAGACCGTTTCAAAAACGGTCTGTAATGAATTATTGGTTTTTTAATTTCTCCATACACTTTTTGCAAACGGGGCGGCCCATAGTGTTTTCAACCTCTTCCTCGCTTTGGCAGAAAATGCATTTTTCCGTGGGACGGCGAAGAATAATTCTGTCCGCATCCACTTCGTAAACAAGGTTATCGCCGGGGTTTATCCCAAACTGCTTGCGTATGCCCTTGGGTATAAGAATTCTTCCGAATTCGTCTACGGTTTTTATGCTTTTTTTATTCTTTTCGTCCATACACGTACCTCCTGCTTGCATTTTAACACTTTTTTCGCCAAAAGTCAACGGCGTTTGCCAAAATATTATGTATACTGTATAAGGTCGCCGATACCGTCAACAATAATATCCGCGCGGTTTTCGTCGGTCACGTCATCAATCTTGGTTTCGCCGGACAGCACCAAAACAGAGAGAATACCGTGCTTTTTGCCCAAAGCAATGTCGGTATAAAGACGGTCCCCCACAACGGCGATCTTGGAAAAATCCTTTCCGCTCTTTTGGGCTATCATATCCGCGGTCTCTCTGTAAGGCTTGCCGAAATAACGGGGCGTTACACCGGTAGAAGCGGTAACTAAAGCGGCAATAGCACCGCTATCGGGAATAAATCCGTTTTCGGTAGGGCAGTTGAAATCGGGATGGGTGCAGTAATAGATTGCGCCGCCGCGTATAAGATCGCAGGCCTTTACCAGCTTATCGTAGGTAAGGGTGGTGTCGAAGCTGGTAACAACAATATCGCCTTCGGTTCCGTCGGTAAGGGTAATACCGTACTGCAAAAAGGTGTTTTCCAGAGCGGGAGTTCCCACAACGTATACCTTTGCTTCGGGATGATGGGTGCGAAGATACATAGCCGTAACGTCTGCGGCGGAGAAAATCTCGCTTTCGTCGGCATCAAAACCCATATTTGTAAGACGGTCTATATATATTTTGTGATCGTTGGATGCGTTGTTTGTAAAATACATTATCTTTTTCCCGCTGTTTTTGACGTGGGAAACGAATTCTCTTGCGCCGGGCAGTACGTTTTTGCCCAGATATATGGTTCCGTCCATATCCAGAACGAAAAGCTCTGTGTTTTTTAATCTTTCCATTTCAAACTCCATTATTGTTTTCTCGGCTAATTATATATCTTTTTACATAAAAAATCAACATAAAAAACAAAAAGGCGGTGTCTTATATGAATAAAAACAAAAGATATTATATCGCAGTAGACCTCGAGGGTGTGGCGTGTACTATCGGAACCAACGGTCAGGGACTTGCGCAGGGGAGCGCAGGCTTGGAATACGCCGCTTTGCAAGGAACGAGAGAGGCGAACGCCGCCGCAAAGGCGCTTTTCGATAACGGCGCAGAGGAAGTCTGGGTGTGGGATTGCCACGGAACCGGATATAACCTCAAATACGATCTTTTGGATAAACGCTGTAAAATAGTTATGGGTGCGGGAAGCGGAAAGCGTTTTCCCTGCATAGAGGAAGGGTTCGCAGGCGTGCTGTTTATAGGCTACCACGCATACGATACTATCGATGCGGTGCTTTGCCACGTATATTCGTCTGCAACCTTCCAGTATCAGAAAATAAACGGCGAGTTCGTAGGCGAAGCCCAGATAGATGGCGCGGTTGCAGGTAAATACGGCGTGCCCGTTATCTTCGCTTCTTCCGATGATATCTGCATTTCCCAGATGAACGCTTCATTCCCTTGGGCGGAAACGGTAATAACGAAGCGCTCTCTTGCGTGGAACAGCTGCGTTTCCGACCATCCCGAAACGGTATGTGAAAATATTTACGCAGGCGTTGTAAAAGCGGCTTATAACCTTGATAAAATGCTTCCCTTTACTTATGAGCAAAACTTTGAATACGAAATACGCTATAAACGTATTGAGCCTGCTCAGGGATGCCATTACCGCAATCCCGACGGAACACTTTTCGCCCGTCCCGATGCGTACACAAGAGTCGGTGTGCTTAAGGATATAGAAGATATATTCAGATAAAACGAAAATGCAGTTCAAAACGAACTGCATTTTTTGTTTATATCAGGTTTTCTGCGTCTGCTTTAATTGCTTCTATCACTTTGTCTGCCGCCGTTTCGTTTTCTGCCTGAGTAAGGATATATACCTTTATCTTAGGCTCGGTTCCGGAGGGGCGGATAAGCACAGTGGTGCCGTTTTCAAGCAGGTATGAAAGCATATTCGCCTTGGGAAGTCCCGTTCCTTCGCACATAAAATCGGTGACCTTCGTAACCTTGCTGTTTCCGATACTTTCGGGAGGGCAAGCGCGGAGGGACGCCATTTTCTCTTTCATAGTGTCCATAGGAACTATACCGCCGATAACGCGGTTGATAATGGCTTCCTTGCAGTAGCCGTATTTTTCGTAAAGCTCCTGCAAACGGCGGTACAAGGTAGTGCCGTTGCGCATATTGTATGCCGCCATTTCGGCGATCAGCATAGAAGCCGCCACAGCATCCTTATCGCGCACGTAACCGCCGCTCAAGTATCCGTAGCTTTCTTCGTATCCCAGAATAAAGGTGTATTCGCCGGATGCGGTAAATTCCTTTATCTTTTCACCGATATACTTAAAGCCGGTAAGCACGTTCATATGATGAACGCCTTCTCCTTCGCAGACCAGATCAAACAGCTTGCCGGAAACCACGGATTTTATGGCGCAGGCGTTTGCGGGTAAATTACCCTGGGCTTTTTTGCTGTTTATAATATAATCCGCCAACAGCGCGCCAACCTGGTTGCCCGTAAATGGAACAAACTCGCCCTTATCGTCCTTTGCAACAATGCCTACTCTGTCTGCGTCGGGGTCGGTGCCGATAATAAGATGGCAATCGATATTTTCTGCTTTAACCTTTTCGATAGCAATATTAAAGCACTCTTTATTTTCGGGGTTGGGGGTGTGAACGGTGGGGAAGTTACCGTCAGGCACCTCCTGCTCCTTTACAACAATAAGATTGGTAACGCCGGAACGCCTCAGGATCTCGGGAACCAGCCTGTATCCCGTGCCGTGAATGGGGGTGTAGATAATGTTAAGCTTATCGCCGTATTCCTTTAAAGCGGTGGGATCTATACTGCAGTTCTGCACCGCATCGAGAAAGGCTTCGTCGGTTTCTCTTCCTATTATTATAATAGTGCCGTCCTTCACAGCTTTATCGAAGTCCGCCTGCGCAACGGAAAAGATATCCGTTTTGGAAACGTAATCGGAAACCACGCTTGCGTGCTGAGGGGGAAGCTGTGCGCCGTCGGACCAATAGACCTTGTATCCGTTATATTCCTTGGGGTTGTGGGATGCGGTCACGTTTATACCCGCAATACAGCCGTAGTGGAGTATGGCAAAGGATAATTCGGGGGTGGGACGGAGAGAATCGAAAATATAGGTCTTTATACCGTGAGCGGCAAGCACTCTTGCGGCGGTGCGGGCAAACAGCTCGGAATTGTTTCTGCTGTCCCAGGCGATAGCAACGCCCTTGTCACATCCGTTTTCGTCTTCGATAAGGCGGGCAAGTCCTTCGGTGGTCTGGGCAACGGTATATACGTTCATACGGGATATACCTGCTGCCATTACCGCGCGCAGTCCCGCTGTGCCGAACTCCATAGGGCGGGAAAACCGCGCCGCAATTTCGTCGGAATTGTTTTCAATTTCTTTAAGCTCTGCTTTGGTAGCATCGTCAACGACGGGAGAATTCAACCATTTTTCAAATTCAGTCATAACATTCTCTGCCTTTCGGAATTAAATTCAGATTTCTTCCAATGCCTGCTCAAGCGCCTGTGCAAACTGGTCGGGGCAGGAGGTAGATTTAAAACCGCAGGTAATGCCTTTGCATTGCTTTATAATATCCTCTGCCTTTCTGCCTTCTGCCAATGCTGCAACGCCTTTAAGGTTTCCGTTGCAGCCTCCCACAAAAGATACGTTGGTTACGGTGCCGTCCTCGGCTATATCAAAGGTAACGCTTCTGGAGCATACGCCCTTGTTGTTATAAGTCTTTGTCATTACGTTTTTCCTTCCTATTATATATATGTGTATGCGCGCAATATATTACGCTTTACACTAAATTTCATTATAACACACACTCTGCGGGTTTGCAAAGAATAATTTACAAAATAATCAAAAATTCATAATTTGTTCACAAAAAGTTAACAATATAAAACAATAAAGAATTTGTCAAAAAATATTGACAAAAGGCCGTATATGTGTTATACTACGCGAGCTTGGTGTGCGATGAAGTGGGAGATTGCTGCCCAAAAGCAGGTAACTCACACAGAGTATGTCGGTTTGATCTGGCGAATTTTCCAACATTTTTTATGGGTCGGAAATGAAACGCCCGGAACAGTGTTGAGAAAACCTTCAAACACCTCGCTACATTATATTATTAAAAGGAGCAAATCCAAATGGCAACTCAGAAAATCAGAATCAGACTCAAGTCCTACGATCACTCTTTGATCGATCAGGCGGCAGAAAAGATCGTTGAAACCGCAAAGCGTTCCGGCGCAGCTGTTTCCGGTCCCATTCCTCTTCCTACCGAAAAGGAAATCGTAACCATACTCCGCGCAGTTCACAAGTACAAGGATAGCCGTGAACAGTTCGAGTACCGCACCCATAAGCGTCTTATCGATATCATCAAGCCCTCTGCAAAGGCTGTTGAGGCTCTCACCAACCTCGAGCTTCCCGCAGGCGTAGATATCGAAATCAAGCTTTAATCAGTCAAATAAAGGTCATGTTAACCCGCGTCTTGCGAGTTAACCAATAACCTTAAGGAGGATAAAAATGAAAAAAGGCATCATCGGCAAGAAAATCGGTATGACTCAGATCTTCGATGAGAAGGGTAATGTCATTCCGGTAACCGTTATAGCTGCAGGCCCCTGCACTGTAACACAGAAGAAAACCGCAGAAAACGACGGCTACGAAGCAGTTCAGCTCGGCTATGAAGACATCGCTGAGAGAAAGCTTACCAAGCCTGCGAAGGGACACTTCCTCAAAGCAGAAGTTTCCTTCAAAAAGTATCTTAAAGAGTTCCGTCTTGATAACGCAGCTTCCATGAACGTAGGCGACGTTGTTACGGCAGACACCTTTGAGGTTGGCGAAAAGGTTGATATCACCGGTATCACCAAGGGTCACGGTTACAGCGGCGTAATCAAGAGATGGGGTCAGTCTCACTTGAGAAATACCCACGGCGGCGGTCCCGTTCACCGTCACATCGGTTCTGTAGGCGCAAACAGCGATCCTTCCAGAATCTTCAAGAACAAGAAAATGCCCGGTCAGTACGGTAATGAAAAGGTTACCATGCTTAACCTGGAAATCGTAAAGATCGATTCCGAAAAGAATCTTATCGCGGTTAAGGGCGCAGTTCCCGGTTCCCGCGGTGGCGTTGTGATCATCCGCAACACCGTTAAATAATTGAAGGGAGGATAACGTAATGCTTAATGTAAATGTATACAATATGAAGGGCGAAGTTTGCGGCAGCATGGAGCTTTGTGAAAAGATCTTCGGCGCAGAAGTAAACTCTTCCGTTCTTCACACCGTTGTTAGAGCATACCTGCTCAACCAGAGACAGGGTACCCAGTCCACCCTTACCAGAGCCGAGGTTTCCGGCGGCGGCAGAAAACCCTGGCGTCAGAAGGGCACCGGCAGAGCAAGACAGGGTTCTACCCGTTCTCCTCAGTGGATCCACGGCGGTATCGCCCTCGGTCCCAAGCCCCGCACCTACAAAGTATCCGTTAACAAGAAGGTAAAGAGAGCTGCATTGTACTCCGCACTGTCTTCCAAGGTTGCAAACGGCGAACTGATTGTCGTAGACAATATCGCGCTGGAAGCATACAAGACCAAGGAAATGGTAAATATGTTCAACGCACTCGGCTGCCAGAAAGAAGTTAACAAGAATTACAAGGAAAACGGCGAAAAGAAATCTCACAACGTCGTAGTTCCTCAGAAGTCTCTTCTTCTCCTCGAAAACGTAGACGAGAAGGTAGTAAAGAGCTGCAGCAACATTGAGACCGTAAAGACCACGCTTGTTAATACTCTCAACGTATATGAGATCCTTAACTGCGAGAAGGTCGTTGCAACCAAGGCTGCAATCGAAAAGCTCCAGGAGGTTTACGCATAATGAATAAATCTGCATACGATATCATTATCAAGCCCGTTATCACCGAAGCTTCCAACGAAGACATGCAGAACCGCAAGTACACCTTCAAGGTTGCTACCGATGCTAACAAGGTAGAAATTAAGAACGCTGTTGAAAAGATCTTCCCCGGCGTTAAGGTTGAAAAGGTAACCACCATTTCCGTTAAGGGCAAGGAAAAGAGAATGGGCTACAACTACGGCAAGACCGCAGCTTGGAAAAAGGCCATCGTTAAGCTTGCTCCCGAATCCAAGACCATCGAATTCTTCGATAGCCTTATGTAATCGAAAGGAGTTATACAATGGCTGTTAAAACTTATAATCCTACTACTCCGTCGAGAAGACATATGGCTACTCCCTCCTTTGCGGAGATAACCAAGAAGACTCCCGAGAAATCTCTCGTAGTTACTCTTAAGAGCAAAGCAGGCCGTAACAATCTCGGCCGCGTAACCGTTCGTCACCAGGGCGGCGGCAACAAGAGAAAGTACAGAATCATCGATTTCAAGAGAAACAATACTTCTCCTTGCACCGTAACCGCTATCGAGTACGATCCTAACCGTACCGCATACATCGCACTTCTTTGCGATGAACAGGGCAACAAGAGCTACACCATCGCTCCCAACGGCATTAAGGTAGGCGACGTTCTTTACTCCGGCGCAGACAGCGATATCCGTCCCGGTAACGTTCTTCCTCTTGCTAACATCCCCGTTGGTACCGTTATCTACAACATCGAACTTTACCCCGGCAGAGGCGCACAGCTGGTTCGTTCCGCTGGTGCAGCTGCACAGCTTATGTCTAAGGAAGGCAAGATGGGCCAGGTAAGACTTCCCTCCGGCGAAGTTCGCTACGTTCGTCTTGACTGTACCGCTACTATCGGTCAGGTTGGTAATCTCGAGCACGAGAATATCAAGATCGGTAAAGCGGGTAAGAAGCGCCACATGGGCATCCGTCCCACCGTACGCGGTTCCGTAATGAACCCCGTAGACCACCCTCACGGTGGTGGTGAAGGCCGTGCACCTATCGGTCATCCCGGTCCTTTGACTCCTTGGGGCAAGCCTGCTCTTGGTTATAAGACCAGAAACAAGAAGGCTCGCACCGATAAGTTTATCGTTAAGCGCAGAAACGCTAAGTAATACGGTGAAGGAGGAATAAACAAATGAGCAGAAGCGTTAAAAAAGGCCCTTTTGTGGAGCCTAAATTATATCAGAGAATTTGCGAAATGAACGAGAAGGGCGAGAAGAGAGTTCTTAAGACTTGGTCCCGTGCTTCCGTAATATTCCCCGAATTCGTAGGTCACACCATCGCAGTACATGACGGCAAAAAGCACGTTCCTGTATACGTGGTAGAAGACATGGTTGGACACAGACTCGGTGAGTTTGCTCCCACCAGACACTTTAAGGGACACAGCGGTTCCAAGACATCGAACAGCAAATAAGCGGAAGGAGATAATATAATGGAACAGAAGATAGCAAAGGCTTATCTCAAGCAGCTCCGTATGACTCCCCGCAAGGTCAAGATCGTTCTCGACCTTATCAGAGGCAAAAACGTTGCTGAGGCAGCCGCAATACTCAAATACACCAACAAGATCGCTTGCGAACCCGTTTTGAAGCTTCTTAATTCGGCTATCGCAAACGCAGATCATAACTTCGGAATGGATGTTGAAAAACTCTACGTTTCCGAATGCTTCGTTACCCCCGGTATCATGAAGCACATGAAGAGAATGAGACCCCGCGCAAAGGGCAGAGGCGACAGAATCCTTAAGCGCACTTCTCATGTAACCATCGCACTTGCGGAAAAAAATTAAGGAGGGTACAGTAAATGGGTCAGAAAGTTAATCCTCACGGTCTCCGTGTCGGTATAATCAAGGACTGGGATTCCCGTTGGTTCGTTAAAGACGAAGTTTTCGGTGATACTCTTGTTTCCGATTACAAACTCAGAAAGTTCCTCACCGCAAGACTTGCAGGTGCAGGCGTAGCAAAGATAGAAATCGAGCGTGACAACGCAAAGGTTCGCGTTATCGTACGCTGTGCAAAGCCCGGTATCGTTATCGGTAAGGGCGGTACAGAGATCGAAAAGCTTCGCAAAGAAGTAGAAAACTTCGTTGGCAAGCCCGCAGCAGTCAACGTAATCGAGATCAAGCAGCCCGATCTTAACGCACTGCTTGTTGCTCAGAATATCGCAGCACAGCTCGAAAAGAGAACTTCGTTCCGCCGCGCAATGAAAATGGCTATCGGCAGAACTATGAAGCTTGGTGCAAAGGGTATCAAGGTTGCAGTTTCCGGCCGTCTCGGCGGTGCAGAAATCGCAAGAACCGAGCATTACCATGAAGGCACTATTCCGCTTCAGACCCTCAGAGCCGATATCGATTACGGCTTCTATGAGGCTAATACCACCTACGGTAAGATCGGCATCAAGGTATGGATATACAAGGGTGAAGTTCTTCCCGAGGTAAAGCGTCAGGGAGGTAAATAATCATGTTAATGCCCAAAAGAGTTAAATACAGACGTGTTCAGCGCGGCAGACTTACCGGTAAGGCACATCGCGGTAATACCATTACCTACGGTACCTACGGTCTTGTAGCTGCAGAACCCGCTTGGATCACCAGCAACCAGATCGAAGCAGCCCGTATCGCTATGACTCGTTACATCAAGCGTGGCGGTAAGGTTTGGATAAAGATATTCCCCGATAAGCCCATCACCGAGAAGCCTGCTGAAACCCGAATGGGTTCCGGTAAAGGTTCTCCCGAATACTGGGTAGCTGTGGTTAAGCCCGGCAGAGTTATGTTTGAAATGGACGGCATCACCGAAGAACAGGCACGCGAAGCTATGCGTCTTGCTTCTCACAAGCTTCCTATCAAATGTAAGTTCGCTACCAAGGCTGACCTTGAGAAATAGGAGGTATTACAATGGAATTAAAAGAGATCAGAGGTAAGTCTCCTGCAGAACTCAACAAGCTTCTGGAGGAGCAGAAGGAAGAACTCTTCAAGCTGCGCTTCCAGCACTCCATACACCAGCTCGACAACCCTATGAAGCTTGTCGAGACCAAGAAGACCATCGCCAGAGTGCTCACGGTTCTCCGTGAGAAAGAACTCTCTACGCAGGCGTAAGCGGAAAGGAGTAACCGAAAATGGAAGAAAGAGCACTTAGAAAAACAAGAGTTGGTATCGTAGTAAGCGACAAGATGGAAAAGACCGTTGTTGTTGCAGTACGCGATAACGTTAAGCATCCCCTTTATAAAAAGATTGTTAAGCGTACCGTAAAGTTTAAGGCTCATGATGAGAACAACGAGTGCGGTATCGGTGACACCGTAGAGATCATGGAAACCCGTCCCCTTTCCAAGGACAAGTATTTCCGTGTAGTAAGAATTGTCGAGAAGGCTAAGTAAGGAGGAAACACGATGATACAACAGCAGTCATTTATGAAAGTTGCTGATAATACCGGCGCAAAAGAGCTGATGTGCATCCGAGTTCTTGGCGGTACCGGCAGACGTTACGCAGGAATCGGCGACGTTGTGGTTTGCTCGGTTAAGAAGGCAGCTCCCGGCGGAGTAGTTAAGAAGGGTGACGTTGTTACTGCAGTAGTAGTAAGAACCGTTAAGGGCCAGCGCAGAGCAGATGGTTCCTATATCAGATTTGACGAAAACGCTGCAGTTCTTATCAAGGAAGATAAGAACCCCAGAGGTACTCGTATCTTTGGCCCGGTTGCAAGAGAGCTTCGTGAGAAGGATTATATGAAGATCCTCTCCCTCGCACCTGAAGTTGTGTAATTGGAGGTAAAGGATAATGAGTAATGTTCATGTAAAAGCCGGCGATACCGTAATGGTTAATTCCGGTAAATATAAGGGAGTTAAGGGCGAAGTTGTCGCTACCTCTCCCAAGGAAGGCAAAGTTATCGTTAAAGGCGTTCATACCGTATCCAAGCACGTTAAGCCCCGCAGACAGGGCGAAGCAGGCGGTATCGTAAAGACCGAAGGCGCTATCTATGCTTGTAAAGTTTCGCTGTACTGCCCCGATTGCAAGAAGGGCGTACGTTATCACGTAGAAGTGGTTAACGGCAAGAAGGTTCGCGTTTGCTCCGGCACTCGTGACGGCAAGCCCTGCAGCCACAAGTTTGATTAAAGGAGGAGGACGCAATGGCAAGACTTAAGGAATTCTATAAGAGCGAAGTTGCTCCTGCTCTTATGACAAAATTTAATTACAGCAGCCCCATGCAGATCCCTCGCCTTGAAAAGGTCGTTGTTAACGTAGGTTGCGGCGACGCGAAGGACAACAGCAAGGTTATCGACGCTGTAATGGCAGATATCGCTGCTATCACCGGTCAGAAGCCCGTAGCTACCAAGGCAAGAAAGTCCATTTCTAACTTCAAGCTCCGCGAAGGCTCTCTCAATGGTGTTAAGGTTACTCTTCGTGCAGAAAAAATGTACGAATTCGTAGATAAGCTTTTCAATCTTTCTCTTCCCCGCGTAAGAGACTTCAAGGGTATCAACCCCAACGCCTTCGACGGCCGCGGCAACTACTCTCTCGGTCTCAAGGAACAGCTGATCTTCCCCGAAATCGAATACGATAAGGTTGATAAGGTCAGAGGTATGGATATCGTATTTGTAACGACCGCCAATACTGACGAAGAAGCAAAAGAACTTCTCGCACTCCTTGGCGCACCGTTTGCAAGATAATAAGGAGGAACGTGAAAAATGGCAAGAAAATCTATGATACTGAAGCAGGCTAAAGCACCTAAGTTCTCTACCAGATACTACAACCGGTGCAAGATCTGCGGCAGACCTCACGCATATCTCCGCAAGTACGGTATATGCCGTATCTGTTTCCGTGAACTCGCTTACAAAGGCGAAATTCCCGGCGTAAAGAAAGCAAGTTGGTAAAAGGAGGAATAAACAATGCAAATCACTGATGTAGTAGCAGATATGCTCACCAGAATCCGCAATGCAAATATTGCAAAGCACGATACCGTTGAAATTCCTGCTTCCAATCTGAAGAAATCTATCGCTCAGATCCTCCTCGAAGAAGGCTATATCGCCGGCTACGAGTGCAAGGAAGATAACAAGCAGGGTATCATCACCGTTACCCTTAAGTACGGCCCCGGCAAGAAGAGAATCATCGAAGGTCTTCGCAGAGTCTCCAAGCCCGGCCTCAGAATTTATGCATCCTGCGAAGATATGCCCAGAGTAAGAAATGGTCTCGGCATCGCTATCGTGTCCACCAGCAAGGGTATCATGACCGATAAGCGCGCTCGCAAGGAAAACGTTGGCGGCGAAGTTCTCGCCTTCGTATGGTAAGGAGGTAACAAAATGTCAAGAATAGGCAGAGCCCCCATAACCGTACCCGCAGGTGTAACCGTTGACGTTGCAGCAAACAACGTAGTTACCGTTAAGGGCCCCAAGGGTACCCTTACTCAGCAGCTCAGACCCGAGATGATCATCGAAGTTGGCGCAGGCGTAGTAACCGTTTCCCGTCCCGACGACGAAAAGACCAACAGATCTCTCCACGGCCTCACCAGAACTCTTATCAACAACATGGTTGTTGGTGTTACCGAAGGCTACAAAAAGACTCTTGAAATCAACGGCGTTGGTTACAGAGCAGCAGTACAGGGCAAGCAGCTCGTACTCAATATCGGTTACTCCCACAACGTAGTGTTCGATCAGCCCGAAGGAATTGTTTTTGAATGCCCCAACTCCAACACTGTTGTAGTTAACGGTATCAACAAGCAGCAGGTTGGTCAGCTCGCAGCAGAGATAAGAGCTAAGCGTCCTCCTGAACCTTATCTTGGCAAGGGTATTAAGTACTCTGATGAAAAGATAAGACGTAAGGTCGGCAAGGCCGCGAAGTAAACGAAAGGAGAGTGTGAATAATGGTAACCCGTATAGACAGCAATAAGAAGCGTCTGCAAAGACACAAGAGAGTTAGAGCTAAGATCTTCGGTACCACCGAAAGACCCCGTCTTTGCGTTTATCGCTCCGAAAATAACATTTACGCTCAGATAATCGATGATACCGTAGGCAACACCTTGGTATCTGCTTCCAGCACCGAAAAAGAGTTCGGCACCACCGGCGGCAACAAAGAAGCTGCAAAGAAGGTAGGCGAACTCGTGGCAAAGAGAGCACTGGAAAAGAACATAACCGAAGTTGTGTTCGACAGAGGCGGCTATCTCTTCCACGGCAGAGTGCTTGAGCTTGCCAACGCGGCACGCGAAGCCGGTTTGAAGTTTTAGGAGGATAAGATGGCTAAAAAAGTTGATTTCTCTAACATCGAATTCAAAGAGACCCTTATTAATACCAAGCGCGTAAGCAAAACCGTAAAGGGCGGTCGTATCGCAAGATTTTCCGCACTGGTTGTTGTAGGCGACGGTCAGGGTCACATCGGCTACGGTATCGGCAAAGCTGCCGAAGTACCCGACGCTATAAAGAAAGCGCTTGAATCTGCAAAGAAGAACGTTGTAGAGGTTTCTCTCAACGGCACTACCATTCCTCACGAGATTATCGGTGAGTACGGCGCAGGCAGAGTTCTTCTCAAGCCCGCAGCACCCGGTACCGGTATCATCGCAGGCGGTACGATGCGTGCAGTTCTCGATATCGCAGGTATCCACGATATCCGCGGTAAATCGCTTCGTTCCAACAATCCGGTGAACGTTGTCAAGGCAACCTTCAATGCTCTTACTTCTCTCAGCACTGTTGAGCAGGTAGCTGCAAAGCGCGGCATTCCTGTTGACGCTGTTAAATAAGGAGGACACGAAGATGGCAAAAGTAAAGATAACCCTCACCAGAAGCCTCATCGGCCATAAAAAGAACCAGATCCTTACCGCAAAATCCCTCGGTCTTAACAAGATCGGCGATTTCAAGGTAGCCGAGAGAAATCCTCTCATCGACGGCAAGATCACCGTGATCTCTCACCTGATCTCCGTTGAGGATGCTGAGTAATAAAAGGGAGGATACAAACATGAAGCTTCACGAACTTTCTCCCGCTACCGGCGCAGTTAAAGCCCGCTTCAGAAAAGGCAGAGGCGCAGGAAGCGGTAACGGTAAGACAGCAGGCAAGGGCCACAAGGGCCAGAACGCACGTACCGGCGGCGGTGTAAGACCCGGTTTCGAAGGCGGTCAGCTTCCTATTTACCGTAAACTTCCCAAGAGAGGTTTTAAAAACCATTTCGCAACCAAGTACGTTAACGTAAATCTTGAACAACTCAACCAGTTTGAAAACGGTACCGTAGTAGACCTCAGCGTACTTCTCGCAGAGGGTGTTGTTAAGAACGAGTTCGATGGACTCAAAGTTCTTGGCAACGGCGAACTTACTAAGGCTCTTACCGTGAAAGCTGCAGCTTTCTCTGCTTCGGCTAAGGAGAAGATCGAAGCCGCAGGCGGAAAGGCTGAGGTGGAATAATGTTAAGTGTATTAAAGAACGCTTGGAAAGTAGCTGATATCCGTAAGAAGATACTCTTCACGCTGGGCATCATCCTTCTGTTCCGTCTGGGTAGTGCGGTTCCCGTACCTTTCTTCAGCGCAGAAGCACTTGATTCCTTGTTCAGCTCTTCCACAATGCAGGGATCCCTTTTCGGCTACTTCAATATGCTGAGCGGTGATGCCTTCGCAAAAGGTAATCTGTTCGCACTCAGCATTTCCCCTTACATCACTGCATCTATCGTTATTCAGCTTCTGGGCATTGCTTTTCCTAAGCTCGGCGAGCTTTCCAAAAGCGGTCCCGAAGGACAGAAGAAGATAAACAAGATTACCCGTTATACCACCATCGGTCTGGCAATAATCACTGCAATCGGTTATTATCTTACCATGAAGAGCCTCGGCGCTCTCACCAATAAGGAATGGCCCGCAGCAGTAATTATCGTAGCAGCATATACCGCAGGTGCTATGATGGTTATGTGGCTGGGTGAAAAGATCGATGAAAAGGGAATAGGAAACGGTATATCCATCCTCCTGTTCGTAAACATCATCGCAAGCTTCCCCGGTATGTTCACAAGAATGTGGGCAATGATCCACTACAACGGAAATTGGGATTTCTCCCAGATTCCTTGGATGGTAATCCTTCTCATCCTCATGCTTGCAACTATCGTTTTCGTAGTTGTTATCAACGAGGCAGAAAGAAGACTTCCCGTTCAGTATGCTAAGCGTACCGTAGGCAGAAAAGTTTACGGCGGTATGAACACCAATCTTCCTATCAAGGTTATGATGGCAGGCGTACTTCCCGTAATTTTCGCTCAGGCAATCGTATCCATCCCCGCAACGCTGGCTCAGTTTATTCCTGCTTGGCAGAAGAGTGAATTCTTCAACAACTGGTTTAGCCCCGGCGTGCTTCCCGGCGGTGCGATCTACGCATTCATCTACTTTATTCTGATTATTGCATTTGCATACTTCTATATATCCACAATATTCGATCCCGTTGAGGTTGCTAACAACCTTAAGAAGAACGGCGGCACTATTATGGGCTACCGTCCCGGTGAACCTACTGCGGCATATATCAAGAAGGTACTCGACAGAGTAACCCTTATGGGTGCAATTGCATTGGCTATCCTGGTAATCCTTCCCATAATGCTCGCTTGGACCGGCGTACCCGCGTTCACCAACTTTACCCTTGGCGGAACGTCCATCATCATCGTTGTAGGTGTTGCTATTGAAACTACCCGCAGCCTTGAAAGCCAGATCACAATGCGTCATTACAAGGGCTTCCTGGAAGAATAATAGGGAGATTTAAATGAATATAATATTCTTTGGCCCTCCCGGTGCCGGCAAGGGCACTCAGGCAGAGATTGTATGTACCTGCCTTAATATTCCCACTATTTCCACGGGAGCCGCTTTGAGAGAAGCGGTTAAGAACGAAACTCCTATGGGACTGGCTGCCAAATCCGCTATGGAATCCGGCAGCCTGGTACCCGACGAGGTCGTTATCGGTATCATCCGCGACCGTCTTGCGCAGGATGACTGCAAGAATGGCTACATTCTTGATGGTTTCCCCCGCACTGTAGCTCAGGCTGAAGCGCTTGACGCAATGGGACAGAAGATCGATACCGTAGTTTCCATCGTTGCATCCGATGAGAAAATTGTTGAACGACTCAGCGGAAGACGTCTCTGCGGCGTTTGCGGTGCATCCTACCACTTGGTTTACAATCCTACCAAGGATAACAAAACCTGTGATAAATGCGGTGCAGACCTTATAATCCGTAAGGACGATGCTCCCGAAGTTGTAAAGAGCCGTTTGGAAACCTACCACGCAGAAACCGAACCGGTTCTTGCGTACTACACCGAAAAGGGACTCGTTAAGAGTATAGAAACCCAGGAAGGTGTAGAGGAAACCACTCGTCTCGTAAAGCAAGCGCTTTGCATATGATAACTGTAAAGACAAAAGCCGAAATCGCGCGGATGCGCGATGCAGGCAGAATTGCGGCGATCGCCCGTGCGACGGCAGGCGAATATATCAAAGAGGGTGTAACCACCCGATATATCGACAGTAAAGTCAAAGCCGTTATCCGTTCGCACGGAGCTCACCCTTCTTTTCTTGGATACGGTGGATTTCCCGCATCGGCGTGTATAAGCGTCAATGAAGAGGTTATCCACGGTATTCCGTCAGACAGAGAATTGAAAAACGGTGATATCGTCAAAGTAGACGTCGGTGCCTTTTATAAAGGCTACCACGGGGATTGCGCATGCACCTACGTTGTGGGAAGCACAAGCCCCGAAGCCGAACAGCTTATACAGGTAACCAAGGAAAGCTTTTTCAAGGCTATCGAACTGGCTGTGCCCGGCAACCGTATCGGCGATATCTCACACGCTGTTGAACAGCACGTAATTCCCTATGGTTATTCCGTTGTCCGCGATTTCGTGGGACACGGAATCGGAACCGCGCTTCACGAAGATCCCGAAGTACCGAATTTCGGTAAGGCGGGTAGGGGACCGCGGCTTTGTGAAGGGATGACTTTGGCGGTAGAGCCTATGATAAATATGGGCACTCACCTGGTAAAGACCCTTTCAAACAACTGGACGGTCGTAACAATAGACGGTAAGCTTTCTTCTCACTATGAAAACACCATAGCGATCACCGAAAACGGACCCGTTATACTGACCGACGAGAATTGAGGTTAAATTCAAAAAAATTATGGATAGTCATTTATGCAGTATGGTTGAGTCAGTTGCAGGGCGAGACCGCGGTATGTATGCTTACGTTATAGGCGTGTCCGAAGAAGGATACCTGCTTGTAGCGGACGGCAGACTGCGTAAGGTCGAAACCCCAAAACGTAAAAAGCTTAAACACATACGGTTAATTGCAGATGCGCCGCGGCTCGAAGAAGATAAGATGACCAACCGCGTGAT
This sequence comes from Clostridia bacterium, assembly GCA_017537345.1. GTDB lineage: Bacteria > Bacillota > Clostridia > Oscillospirales > CAG-382 > SFLA01. The sequence goes on from JAFYKY010000022.1 coordinate 101,006, forward strand.
CCGCGAGATCATCAACGAATACAAAGAGTCGCACGATAACAAGGAGGAATAGTTCTGGTAAAAGACGATGTTATTGAATTTGAAGGCGTAGTTACGGAGTTACTTCCCAACACGGTTTTCAGAGTCAAACTTAACAACGGTCATATGGTTACAGCCCATATATCCGGAAAAATGCGTATGCATTATATAAAGATATATCCGGGAGATAAGGTTACGGTTGAAGTTTCGATCTACGATCTTACTCAGGGCAGAATAACCTATCGTTCCAAATAAACAATGCTAACTGATATGGAGGCAGTAATAATATGAAAGTGAAACCTTCCGTAAAGAAAATATGCGAGAAGTGCAAGATTATCAAGAGAAAAGGTAAAATCATGGTAATCTGCGAAAATCCCAAGCACAAGCAGAAGCAAGGCTAAGAGAGAGGTGTAAATATGGCTCGTATTTCCGGCGTAGATTTGCCCAACGCAAAGCGTGTAGAGATCGGTCTTTGCTATATCTATGGTATAGGCAGAAGCCGCTCCAACGAAATACTCAAGAAGACCGGCATCAACCCCGATACCCGTGTAAAGGATCTTACCGAGGACGATGTTGCAAAGCTTCGTGAGGTTATCGAAAACGACTACATTGTAGAAGGCGATCTCAGAAGAGATGTAGCACTCAATATCAAGAGAATGGTCGAGATCGACTGCTATCGCGGTCAGCGTCACAGAAAGGGTCTCCCCGTAAGAGGTCAGAGAACCAAGACCAACGCGAGAACCAGAAAAGGTCCCGCAAAGACCATCGCAAACAAGAAGAAGTAATAGGAGGACAAACGGTAAAATGGCTAAGCAGCAGAGAAAAGTTGTTACCAAGAAGCGCCGCGAGCGCAAAAATATTGAACGCGGTGCTGCACATATCAGCTCCAGCTTCAACAACACTATAGTAACTATTTCCGATACCAACGGAAACGCAATTTCTTGGGCTTCCGCGGGCGAACTCGGTTACAGAGGTTCCCGTAAGTCCACTCCTTTCGCAGCTCAGATGGCAGCAGAAACCGCAGCTAAGGCAGCAATGGAGCACGGTCTTAAGACTGTAGAAGTATTTGTCAAGGGTCCCGGTCAGGGCAGAGAAGCAGCTATCCGCGCGCTTCAGGTTGCAGGACTTGAGATCACTATGATTAAAGATGTAACGCCGATTCCTCACAACGGTTGCAGACCGCCCAAGAGAAGACGCGTTTAATTACGGAGGAAATGTAATGGCAAGATATACTGGTCCCGCTTGCAGATTGTGCCGCAGAGAAGGCACCAAACTCTTCCTTAAAGGCGAGAGATGCTTTTCCGATAAGTGTGCAGTAGCCCGCAGAGGTCAGGCACCCGGACAGCACGGCGCAGCCGGCGGAAGAAAGAGAACCAAGGAATACGGTCTTCAGCTCCGTGAGAAGCAGAAGGCAAAGAGGTACTACGGTATCCTGGAGAAGCAGTTTAAGACCTATTTCGTAAAGGCAGATAAGAAGCCCGGTCAGACCGGTGAAAACCTGCTCACCACCATCGAAAGAAGGTTGGACAATGTCGTATACCGCATGGGTATGGCAGAAAGCCGCCGCGAAGCACGTCAGCTCGTAATTCACGGCCACTTCAGAGTAAACGGCAAGAAGGTAGATATTCCTTCCGTTATTCTTAAGAAGGGCGATGTTATCACCCTCAGAGAAGCAAGCCGCAAGTCTGAAAAGATTAAAATGCTTATCGAGAATATCTCCGCAAGGCAGGTACCCGCTTGGATCGATATGGATAAAGAAAACATCCAGGCAACAATCTCCGAACTGCCCACTCGTGCAGACGTAGATTTCCCCATCGAAGAGCATCTCATCGTCGAGTTGTACTCTAAATAAGGCTTGATACAAGCCCGACAACCTATAAGGAGGTTTATAAAATGATAGAAATCGAAAGACCGAACATCGCAACTGCAGAGATCAGCGAAGATGGCAAACACGGCACTTTTGTTATCGAACCCCTTGAACGCGGTTACGGAATTACCCTTGGTAATTCCCTTCGCAGAGTACTGCTCAGTTCACTCCCCGGTGTTGCTACTACCAGCATAAAGATCGACGGCGTTCTGCACGAGATCTCCACCGTTCCCGGAGTAAAAGAAGATGTTACGGAAATCGTACTCAATGTTAAGGGTATCGTTGCAAAGCTTTACAGCCAGAGCCCCAAGACTGTTGTTATTAACGCCCACGGCGGCGAAGTAACCGCAGGTGACATTCAGTGTGATTCCGATATCGAGATTCTCAATCCCGAACATCATATCGCAACCGTAGAAGACGGTTCTCCCTTCTATATGGAGCTTACCTTTGATCACGGCAGAGGATATGTTTCTTCGGAAAAGAACAAGCAGCTCGGTGCACCTATCATCGGTGTTATCTATACCGATTCAATCTACACACCCGTATACAACGTAAATTATACGGTGTCCAATACTCGCGTCGGCAACATAACCGACTTCGACAAACTGACTCTTGAAGTGACCACCAACGGTACCATTAACGCGAAGGAAGCAGTTTCTCTCGCCGCAAAGATACTCAGTGAGCACCTCAACCTGTTCATAGATCTCTCTGCAGAAGCAAAGAATGCCGAGATCATGGTAGACAGAGAAGAAACCGTTATGACGAAGATTCTCGATATGTCTATCGAAGAGCTCGATATGTCCGTCAGATCCTTTAACTGCCTTAAACGCGCAGGAATCGATACTGTGGGCGATCTTACCAACAGAACCGAGGAGGATATGATCAAAGTTCGTAACCTCGGTAAGAAGTCGCTTGAGGAAGTAATCCAGAAGCTTCAGTCTCTCGGACTGACGCTCAAGCGTTCCGACGACTAAGCATAATAATTCATAAGGAGGCTACTCAAAATGCCCGGCACAAGAAAACTTGGCAGACCGACAGCACACAGAATGGCAATGCTCAAGGGCATGGTTACCTTTCTGCTTGAAAAAGGTCAGATCGAAACAACTGTAACCCGCGCAAAAGAAGTAAGTGCGCTCACCGATAAAATGATCACTCTCGGCAAGACCAACACTCTTGCAAACAAGAGACGTGCAATCGCATTCCTCAAGAAGGAAGGCGTAGTAAAGAAGCTGTTTGACGAGATCTCTCCCGCATACAGCGAAGTTAACGGCGGCTATACCAGAGTTCTTAAGGTTGGCCCCAGACGTGGCGACGGCGCAGAAATGGCTATCGTTTCTCTCACCAAAGCTAAGGAGATCTACGCTCCCGCTAAGGAAGAAAAGTCTAAGTAAGTTTTATAAAGCCTGCTCTTAAATGAGCAGGCTTTAACTTTTGTTATACGATTTGTAAACATTTTCCGCAGAACTTGACAGAATATTCAAGTGATAGTATACTTGTTGCAGTGAAAATACAAAGCGAGGTGTATCTATGGGTAAAAAAATGTTAAAACTTTTCTCCCGCAAAGACATAAAAGCGCTGTTGTTGCTTTTGCCGCTTGTAGTGTTTTTTGGCTTTTATACCGTTCACTTTTTGTATACGGACGGTAACGACGTAATACAAAATTCCGATTATGAGATTATTTTTTCTGTTTTTGCATATTGCTATGCCGTCTATTCTTTTGTTATTACCCAAAAATCAATTTTACCGTTTGCATTGCTTGCGTTTTTTTCGGCGGCAAGCTATGCACTTTACGGCTCCTTTTCCGATAATTACATATCCGCTGCTTATATTCAGGAAGCTTTTTTTCAGGATATTTCGTTTAAGTTAATGACAGCATTGTTTTTATCGCTTTCAATAAATACCGTTGTTACTTTACTTAAACGTTTGTACGAAGCCGTAAATGATTATGCGGAAGAACAAAAGGAACGTAAAAAACGCAAAAAGATATTCGGGAATATTGATCCGACTGCTTTTGAAATACTGTGCGGATATATCCTTTTGCACTGCATCTTCTTTGCTGCGGATACACATTTTGAAATTATATCGTCGGGCTATTTAACTGTATCATTTTTTGTTCTTTTATTAATAAGTCCATGGATAGCTTCTCTATTCGGAGTGGCTGCAACGCTTATTACCAAACGCTTCTTGGTACCACAGTTGGTTTTCACAGTGCTTATTGCAGTATCCCATATAGAAGCATTGATGGATCCCGGGGCATTCGCCCTTGTTATAATACAGCTTTGCTGTTCCTACGTTTTCGCTTTGCTTACTCGTATCACCTTAAGTTTTGTTAATCTGCTGAAAAGAGAAAACCGCCACAGACTTACAAAAGGCAAGATTATTTTGCACGCGGTTTCATTTTCTTGCGTAAGCCTTGTTCCGATCAGCGCAATCGTGTTTGTCTTATTCACGATCATTACAGCATAAATATAAATATAAAAACAGCCGTTTTATCGGCTGTTTTTTCATATATGCGGGGCACTTGCAAAATATGGAGAAATATGTTATAATATGCAAAAGAAAGGAGCAAGACCATGAAAAAATTACTTGCGCTTATACTTTTAATTATAATTTGTATTTTTGCTGTCGCTTGCGGCGATGGGGAAGACACTTCTGATATTTCCGCAGATACTTTCGATCCCAACGCAAAGGGCATATATTCCGATACGCAGCTCTACGATAAGGTGCTGGGCGGATGGGCAGGACAAATGGCAGGCGTAGTCTACGGCGCCGACGTGGAATTTTATTACCGCGGTGAGATAATGCCCGAGGATGCTGTGGTGGATTTTTCCGCGCTTAATATAAACAACGCTTTCTGGCAGGACGATCTTTACGTGGAAATGACCTTTTTGAAGGTTATGGAGCAAAACGGATTTGATTGCAGTATAGATCTTTTGGGCGAAGCCTTTGCAAAGAGCGAATATCCTCTTGACCACGCAAACAAGCAGGCCAGAGAGAATCTGCAAAACGGTATTCCCGCCGCAGAAAGCGGACATTATGATAACAATCTCCATTGCGATGATATAGATTGGCAGATCGAGGCTGATTTTATCGGACTTATTTGCGGCGGCGACGTTCAGAAAGCCGCGGACCGCGCTTATGAAATAGGACATATGATCTGCTATGGCGACGGAGTCTACGGCGGTGTTTTCGTGGCTGCGCTCAACGCGTCGGCATTCATAGCAGATGATGTGAACCAAGCTGTTGATATGGCTCTTTCCGTTATACCCGACGGCACCGAATTTAAAACCGTAATGAATCAGGTGGTTTCCCGTTACGAAAAAGGCAAAACTTGGGAAGAATGCTGGGAATATATTGAAGAGCTTTGGGGAAATGACGACCGTTGCGTGGAATTTTCAAAATATGATTCCAATATAGACGCAAAGCTTAACGCCGCGTACGTGCTTATGGGAATTCTGTACGGGGAAGGGGATTTCGAAAAATCTCTTACTATCGCGCTCCGCTGCGGTCAGGATAACGATTGCAACGCGTCCACCGTAGGAGGCTTTCTCGGGGTAATGTACGGATTTGATGCCATACCCGAAAAATATAAAAACGGCTTAACCAAGACGGGTACTAAGTTTTCTTATACCGAATATGATCTTGAAGGAGCCGTAAACGCAACCGTTAACCTTCTTAAAAACCGCCTTACCTCTCCCCGTGAAGGGTATTGGCTTGTTTTGGGCGGGGAAACCTCCTTTGTTCCCACGGAGCAGTGGCCCGAAGCGCCTACGGTCGTATTTACCGCAATCGCAGAAAAGAATAAGGTTAAAATAAACGTAAACGCTTTGTCTGTTCCGGGAATTGCAAACACGGTTTTGGATTTCGGCAACGGATTTGTAACCCACGAAAACGTGGCGGGCTATAAATATTCCGCCCCCGGCGAATACACAATAACCTGCACCGTTACGGATATAAAGGGCAACGTAACCGTAGCAACTCAAACCGTAACGGTCACCGAAGTGGAGGATGTTATTATAGGAAACGTGGGCGAACGCAGAAATATAGCTTCCTTTATGGTTCCTATATGCAGTGTCACTTCTCCTACCGGTACGGGAAACAAGGATATATTTATTATAAACAACGGCGCGGCAGGCGTAAGTCTTAACACCCAGTACGATACCTACAACGGATATCTTAATACCCACAAGGATTACGTGGGATATCTGTTCGACGGTACTTATCTCGTTGATTCGGTAGTGTTTACCGAGGGTATGAATTTTGATAACGGCGGTTGGTTTTCAGACGGTGATATCAAGGTGCAGGCGCTTATAAACGGCACCTGGACATACGTAAGCAAGCTCAAGGTATCTCCCAAATATCCTTCGGGTAATACTCAGGCGGATTTTGGCAGTCATTTTGACGTATACACCTTTACCTTCACACCGCTGGAATGCGAAGGTATACGTATTATCGGTACAGCGGGCGGCAGCGCGGGCTTTATCTCGGTTTCCGAACTTGAGGTTATGGGCAGCGAGATCATTGAAATCGTGGAACGCGAATAAAAGAAAACCGTTGCTTCGGAATTTACGCATAAAAAATCTCCCCGAAATTTTCTTCGGGGAGATAATTTTATTATTGGAGATTCAACGGAGCAAGGTAGTAATCGCCGTTTTCGGGGTTGTATTCTATCTTATAATACTTCGTGGCTCCGTCCTTGTCTACAAAGGAAATGCCGTAATCGTCGTTGGCAAAATCCCGGGAAGAGAATTCGGGGCCTGCGTTCAACGTTTCACGGGTGGCAACCGTTTCGCCTGCTTTGTAGATAAATCCGTCAGTATCGTTGTAATCCGCGACCGTAAGCGTGAACAAGCGGAAATCGGTTACGGTATATGCAGAGGTAAAGTGAACGCCATACTCTTCTTCGTAATTAACCGCATAACCGTTGGAGGTTTCCCATCCGGTCGGCGAGCGCAGAATCACCTTTGTTATACTAATGGGATTATCGCCGTCAAAGTAAACGCTTTCGTTATCCGGCGCGGTGCTGGTTTCGGTATTTATATAATCCTTTTCCACGTTGCGGTAGAGGATCGTCACGTTGCCTGCGCCGTTTACCTGCGCTTCCTCGGGAACGATAACGCATTTGATCTTGTTTGCGCTGTGGTAGAAATAACCGAAGGCTTCAAGACGCATATCGTCTGCTTCGTCGCTGCTGGCGGGTACAGTGTTAACAACTTCAACAGCCGCATCGTAAGCGTTCTGGGAGGTGTAGCCGATCTTTGCAAGAATATCGGATATTCTGTTATATTCTTCCTCGATGATCGCAGGCTCCAGCACGTAGATACCGTCCTGCTCGTGAGGATCGTAGAAGGAAATAAATATTCTTATTTCTCTTTCATCGAGATTTGCATCTTTTAAGGACTGTTTGATCTTATTAAAGCTTTCTTCGGTTATCAATACCGGCACGTTGAGTGTGGTAAGAGTATTAAAATCCTTCATATCCACCTTGGTGACCTTGTCGCCATCGGGGGAGAACTCGGGTATTACCACGGTTACTTGGGTTTCCGAGGAGTAATCAATAATAATATCGGTCACGGTGCAGGTTCCGTCCCCGTTGCTTTGGTAAGTAACAACGTAGGGCGCGTCTGCAAAGATCGTTTTGTTTATATCCGTATAGGTTTTTCCGCTGGCATCGGTAGCGCAGGCAACAAGCATTACCGCGCAGAGCAGATATGCGAGTACGGAAACCCACACGCTTGGCTTTTTGTAATTAAGAGAATTGTTTATGCGCTTTTTCGCGTTGCCGCTTTCGTTAAAATTAACGGGACCCGGGGCAGGGAAACGGCGGTTGGAAGCGAAAGAAAGCAAAGCTCTGGTGTATGTTTTCTTCATTTCTTCATCTCCTTGTGCACGCAATAGTTTTTCGTCGCAGCTCATTTCCATATCCAGACTCATACGGTTAAACGCGAGCCAGCACAGCGGGTTGAACCAATGAACCGCAAGCAGAATAAAGGCAAACGGCTTTGCCAGATGGTCCAAACGGCGTATATGATATTTCTCGTGGGCGATTATATTTTCGCGGGTAATATCGTCAAGTCCGTAAGGAATATAGATTTTGGGAAAAACAAATCCCATAGCGAAAGGGGAAAGTACGTTTTCCGAACAGTATACGTTTCCTTTCAGGCGGGTAGCGGTGGACATACGCTTTTTAATAAGCAGGTAGGAAACCGTACCGTAAGCAAGCATAGCCAAAACGCCGCACAGCCAGATAACAACAAGCGCTTGAGTAAGCGTTATACCGCGGCTTACCGAAATCACGGGATCGCTGCCCATCTGGGTAATAACGTCCTGAATACCCTCGTTGGGAATTGTATCGGGTATAATATTTTCGGGGATAGGGTCGGTTATTACTGTCGGCGCCGTTTCTTTGAAAAGCTCCGGCAACCCGAAAATGCTGAATCTGGTGCTTATGCTGAAAGGAATACAAAGTCTTAACGCAACCAAACCCCACAAAAAATAGGAATATTTTTTGGGAGCGCGGGTAAGTATCAGCCTTGCAATCATTACTGCAACGATAACAACGCATCCTTTTGCGCTCATTTCCAGCAGGTAATAAAACAAAGCGTTCATACTATTTCTCCTTATGTTCGTCTATAAGACGCTTAAGCTCCTCGCTTTCCTCTTCGGAAAGAGTTTTTCCGCCTAAAAAAGTAACCAAAAATTTAGGCAAAGAGCCCTCAAAGGTGCTTCTTACAAAATATTCGCTTGTGGATTTCTGTACGCTTGCCTTGGGAATAAGTGAGGTTACAACGGTATTTTCGTTTTGCGCGTAACCTTTTTCGCACAATTTCTTAAGGGTAGTGTAGGTCGTGGATTTTTTCCAGCCCAGCTTTTCGTAGCAAAGCTCAACAAGCTTGCCCGAAGCCACCGGCTCGTTATCCCAAACCACAGACATAAATCTGTAATCGCTTTCGCATAGCTTTAAATTGTCCATTTCGGTTACCTCTCTTTTTTAAGGTTATTTTGTGTGCACACGGAGGTCTACAACCACCAACCTCCGTGTTTAGTCTACAACAACCAACCAAATTTGTCAATACCTTTTTAAAAAAATCTGCCAAAAAATTTTTTTGGCAGAAAAAATATTATTTGTTTTTGTAATAAGCTACCGCAAGATCCACTACCAGCCCGTAGCTTGCGCTTCCCGCTTTTTGCCCTTGGCTTTCAAGATAAGAGTTATTAATACTTCCCGCTACCTGTGAAGCGGCGGAATTTGAATATTTTTCAAAAAACTTTGAATATGCTGTCAGTTCGGATCTTATATTTTGAGTAACGCTTTCTTGTACAAATTCTTTATAAAGCGTTTTGTCTGCTTTGTTCAGAGCGGAAAGCAGATATTCGAGCATATTAAATAATCCGCTGTAGCGCACGTAATCGTTTTCGCTGTTTATACATACCAAAAACGCCAGAAAGTTTGCCTCATCCTCACGGGCGATTCCCCGCTGATGGGACATTTCGTGGGCGATAGTGAAGGGCATAACAAAATCGGGATAATTAAAATTAATATTTGCTTCTCCCGTAAAAAAGGAGTATACTCCGGATATATGAGTATAAGTCATAACGGGGGAAAGGGAAACAAGCTTCGGCTTTGAATCAAACCAGGAGATGTATTCGTTTTTTTCGCAGTAATCCTTGAAAGAAGCCTTTATATCGTCTACCAGCTCGTTATATCCGCAGGGAATTACGGTAGCGCCCGAAGAGTCTGCCTTTACCGAAAGGGAATTTATTTCATTCACAATCTGCTCTGCGGTGTATTTAAGCTCTTGGGCGGTAACTTTTTCTTTCTGCAAGCCCAGATTTTCATCCAGCGTGTTTCTGAAATAGCAGGGGCCGAACACGCCGAAAAATACGGAAGCAAGCACCAGAATTATAATTATAAGAGGACGCAGTGCCCGAAAGTACTTTTTTCCGTCCTCGTCGCATATATATTTATTGCTTGCAAGTACGTACAGTACCGCGGCGGGAATAAGCAAAAGCAGTACCATTTCTCCCACGGAAAATGGGAAAACGTTGGTGAACGCCGCCAGAACGCCCCGCAAGATCTGGGATGGATACCTTGCCCACCATTCCGCAAAGGCAGGAAACATTCTTGCAAAAATATATATCAAAAAGCTTGTCCCGCATACTGCCGAAGCGGTAATGACCGCGGGCGTAAGCAACCGTTTTTCCTTCATAGCATTCTCTCCTTTACGAAGATATAATACCACCTTGAACCGCCAAATAACAGTGTATTTTGTAAATAATTATGATAAATTCGCTGTTTTTTACAAATGTACACAAATAGTTTAATATTTATTAATATTTTGTTCATAAATTGGTGCTATAATGCAACAAATTATTGTGGAAAGTAGGGGCAATTTTTTGAAGAGAATTTTAAAAACTCTTGCCAAAAAGCCGGCTTTAATAAGTACGATCACATTCGTTTTACTCGCCGTCGTTGTCGCGTCCGTTGCTTTTGCGGGAAGAACTCCCGTTACAGAGGACGAGTCTTCGCCCGTTTTGGAGCAAAAGACAATGCGCGAAGGCTACGGTTTGTATATTGACGGCAAGTTCGTTGCCGCCACGACGATAGAAGCTGTTATACAGGATACACTGGATTACGTGCTGGAAGCTCGTTTGAATGAATTTTCCGGCGATACCGTTACTTCCGGTTCCTTTACCAATACCATAACCACCGTTTACGGTGAATACGAAGAAAGCGCATTCGTTACTTCCGCTTCTCTTGCCGCACTTCTGGGCATAGAAAACGAAAGCTCTTATACCGTTTCCGTTAAGAATTATAACGGTACCGAATGCGGCGTAAAGCTCAACCTCCGCGTTACTACGGAGAGTAAGGTAACGAACGTTCTTAAATCCGATATAGTATACGTTGATAACGGCAACCTTTTTGCCACCCACGAAGACGTGGTGGTCGTTGAAGGGCAGGACGGTATCACAGAGGATATATTCGAAGCTGTTTACGTAAACGGCGAGTGTATTTCCAAAAAGTATCTTTCCTCCACCGTTGTTGTAGAGGCTGTGGATCGCGTTATTGAACGCGGCGTTCTCGATAACGAACGTTTTACCGCCAATTCCGGCGATACTTCTGTTGACGACAGCCCCTTTATTATGCCTTATGACGGAGGATACATTTCTTCCTACTACGGCTGGCGCAGTATGGGCTGGCATTCCGGTATCGATATCGTCGGCGGTGTCGGTATCCCTTGCTACGGCGATCCCTTTTGGGCAGCCCGCGACGGAGTTGTTACTTTTACGGGTAACTCCGGTACTTACGGTCTTGTTATTATAATTCAACATGAAGATGGCTCCGAAACCAGATACGCTCACTGCAGTACCATAAAGGTCAAGGTTGGCGAAGTGGTAGAGCAGGGTCAGATCATTGGTAATATCGGCGACACAGGCTTTGTAACAGGGCCTCATCTCCACTTCGAGATCCGTATTGACGGAAAGACCGTCAACCCTCTTGAGTACGTGCGCCTTTATAAATAAAGGAGGGTTTTTCCCATGTTTAAAACAGAGTATGCAGAAAGAGTATATAATCAGGTAGTTGCGAAAAACAGCAACGAATCCGATTTTCTTAATGCAGTAAAAGAAGTACTTTTAACCATCGAACCTGTTCTCGCGGCTCATCCCGAGTACGAAAAAGCAGGCATTCTTGAGCGCGTGACCGAGCCCGAGCGTCTTATCGTTTTCCGCGTAAGCTGGGTAGACGATAAGGGCAACGTTCAGGTAAACCGCGGCTACCGCGTTCAGTTCAATTCCGCAATAGGACCTTACAAGGGAGGAATCCGTTTCCATCCCTCCGTTAACGCGTCCGTAATCAAGTTCCTCGGATTTGAGCAGATATTCAAAAACTCTCTTACCGGTCTTCCTATGGGCGGCGGTAAGGGCGGTTCCGATTTCGACCCCAAGGGCAAGTCCGATAACGAAATTATGCGCTTCTGCCAGTCCTTTATGACAGAGCTTGCAAAGCATATCGGTGCGGATACCGACGTTCCCGCAGGCGATATCGGCGTAGGCGCAAGAGAGATCGGCTATATGTTCGGTCAGTACAAGCGTCTCCGCAACGAGTTCACCGGCGTTCTCACCGGTAAGGGACTTATGTACGGCGGTTCTTTGGTAAGAACTCAGGCAACCGGTTACGGTCTGTGCTATTTTGTTCAGGAAATGCTTAAAGACGCAGGCACATCCTTTGAGGGTAAGACAGCGGTTGTTTCCGGTAGCGGTAACGTTGCTATTTACGCTTGCGAAAAGGCTACCGCTCTCGGCGCAAAGGTTATCGCTATGAGCGACAGTAACGGTTATATCGTAGATAATGACGGCATCAAGCTCGATGTTGTTAAGCAGATAAAGGAAGTAGAGCGCGGCAGAATAAAGGAATACGCAAACCGTGTTCCCGGCAGCGAATATCACGAAGGCTGCAAGGATATCTGGACAGTTAAGTGCGATATCGCGCTTCCCTGCGCAACCCAGCGCGAACTGGATATCGAAGGCGCAAAGGCACTCGTTGCAAACGGCGTAATGCTGGTTGCAGAGGGCGCGAATATGCCCACTTCTCTTGATGCAATGGCATATTTCCAGGAGCAGGGCGTACTGTTTGGTCCCGCAAAGGCGGCAAACGCAGGCGGCGTTGCTACCAGCGGTCTGGAAATGACCCAGAACTCCATGCGTCTGTCCTGGAGCGCTGAAGAAGTAGACGAAAAGCTTCAGTCCATTATGAAGAATATCTACGCCAACACCTGCAAGGCAGCAGAAGAATACGGCTGCAAGGGTAATCTGGTTGCAGGCGCAAACATCGCAGGCTTTGCTAAGGTGGCAGCGGCTATGCTGGCACAAGGCGTAGCCTACTAATGGTAACTGTCTAAACTTCGCAGATCGAAACGCAAAAAACTTTGATACGTAATTACAAATGCGAGAGGTGTTGGTTCATCTCTCGCATTGTTGTTTTCTTTATAGGTAGAAATCTGTAAACAGATTTCTTTTTAATTTTGCGTTTCTATAAATTTTCACGCGGTAGGCAGTAGATTTCTACAGCTCTGCGCGCGTGAAAATTCATTCTGCTTTGTTTATACAGCTCCCTCCGCTTCAATCAGACTTTTTGTTCTATAGACATTACTTTCGGTAACATTGTAGGGCGGGGGCTTGCCCCCGCCGTTCTTTTTACATTTCTGCGCATTTCCTGTTCAAGGATAACTCCCTATACAAAAAAAGATGACTGCGGCAAAACGATGGATACGCTATGCTCCTACACCGTAGCGGGAAAGAACACCCACGATGACGTTCCTGACGGCATGGCTATGTTTTCTGAATATGCACAGAGCCTTACGGGAAATAAAGCGGAGGTATTTTTTAGACCTTTTTAAATTTGCTTCCGCTGTTTCTGTGAAGCGGCACAAGAAAAACTAGCATTAAAATATGTATAGCGAAAAAAGCCGCCATCGTAGCGTGATAATCACGCTTTGATAGCGGCTAAATTAATTTATATCAGCACAATATAGTTTACTTCATTTAATGAGAGTATTTTTCATACACATAAGTGTATTCTTCATACATATATTTATAGATACTATCCATTAAATTATGCATTAGAGTATAGTCATCGGCGGTAAAATCTTTCATATCTTCTGCAGTTAATATAAAATCTGCTAAATTGTTTTCATATCCTGTTTTTAGCAATAATTCTTGTAGATAAGGATTATTGTGTGGAACATCCACAGTCAGGAAAACTCCAGAATCTTCTTCGTTCTTATACTCAAACTTTAAAATGTAAACAGGCAAATCAGGAACGCTCTCACTTTTATATACTAAAATTCCTAGTTCTTCGTCAAAGTTGGGACCATCCTTATTAAAAGTGATACAATTTAGTGTTGATGAGTTCAAAAGCTTTAATTGATAGTCATCATCTGTAGACCAATAAGGAACATTACTACAAATTTTTTTGTAAAAGTCTTTGGATTCTTCAAAAGTTTTCAAAGCATAACTAGAGTATTCATCTTTACTATCGCAAGCGACAAAACAGAACAACGTTAATAGGGCAAGAACAGTAATTAAAAATTTTTTCATGTTATACCTCCGAAATATAAAAAGGTGCGTAGCCGAAACCACGCACAAAAAACGCGGCTACGCTCATTGTTGCTTCACAATTTCACATCTAAAAGGACGCGACAAGCAAAGTCTACATTTTTACCAACGTGTGCCCTGTTTAGATAAAAAATGGGTGATAGGATTTTATACCATATTGTAGAAGGTTTGTCAACATTTAAAAACAAGACAGTTCGAATTTTCACTCAAACCGCTTTAACTAATACGGATTCCTTCTTTGTTTTTATCGCGTTTTTTAATCGATTTCGCTTCGCTAGCTGTAGGTTACTACAGCACGCTCGTGAAATCGATTTCTGCGGCGAATTTCCTCGCCCCTCTGCTTTAACCGGATTTTCGGATTTACAGACGTTACTTTCGGTAACATTGCAGGGTGGGCGGCTTGCGTGGTCCCAAAAAATGCGGCGGCATTTTTGGGGGTGCCTTTTGCTACTGCCGTTTCATAAACAAAAGAACCGTTGCAAAACGCAACGGTTCTTTTGCTTGCAGGTTTGTAATTCAAAAAGGAAGTAAAAACAGCGTTTTATTCGCCGGGGGTGTAGTAGCCGTTCTGAACGACATATTCGTAGGTTTCGCTTTCTTCGGGCTTTATAACTCCGAATGCGGTGAAGTATGTGAACTTGGGCGCGGGTCTTATTCCGCCGCTTGCGGGCTGAACCCAGTTGCTGTCTTCGTAATGGATCATATCACCGGTTACATATACGTTTTCGGCAAAATGCTTGTAGTTGCTTTCCATACCGGTACCTATCCAGCATTCGCACTTTCTGTCAAGGATCATATAGATCTCGCCGTTTTCATCAAAGATAACGGTGGATACGTCCTTCATTATACGGGTTATTTCGGAACGGTTCTTCAGTTCCATATGGGGACGACCGTTCCAATTATCGTATTCATCGCAAGGACTCCACCAGGAAAATCCAAACTCACCAATAAGATCGTTTCTCCAGGTATCGCCTTCAAATGCGGTCTTTTCAATAGTGAGCAGGTAATCCACGAAATCATAACTGGGACGGAAGATAAAGTTTTTGGGAAATCCCTTTTCAAGCTGATCGTAGCTCTGGGTTTCTTTTCCCAGAATTTCGCCGTTTTCGCCGTAATAGGTTACGTTAACATTTACGCTGTAAACTACATCCGCAAGGTTTTCCATAGTAACCAGCAACAGCTTTTCTTCGCCGTAAACGTGGTCTGCCACGGTGATGACGGTTTCTTCGTCTCCGATAACGCCTGCTTCGGGAAGCACGGGAGGCGCATCGGGCACCTTGTCTGCTACGGGGGTTTCTTGGTTTTGTGCTACCGATTCTTCAATAGCATCGGATATTTCTTCGGCGGCGTAAACCGCGGCGGCGGACAAAGCCGTTAATGTAAGTACAGCCGCGATAACCAGAGAAAGTATCCTTAAAGAACGTTTCATATTTATTCCTCCTTTAAAACGTTTGGGCTTTTTGGCCTTCTGTAAATACAATACCGAATATTGCCTTGGGGGAGAAAAATATTTTTTTAAATTTTTCTTTCTTCGTAAACCTGTTTTGTGGTATAAATATATACGAGGAGGGATGCGCCGTGCTTACAGAACCCCAGCGTGAATTCGCGGAACGGTTATACAAAGAAAACTACAAATTGCTGGCAAAGCGTATGAGCGAGCTGTTGGTCGGCGTGGATCCTGCCGCCGTGGAGGATTGTTTGGGCAATCTGTTTTTAACCCTTTGCCTTTGCGTGCAAAAGGTTATGGAACACGAAAATCCAAGAGCCTGGCTGTTTTTAACGGCAAAATATATTTGCTTAAAGCACGTACGCAACGTGGGAAGTATATCAAAACGTAACATTCCCCTTACGGACGAAATGGCAGATACCATTTCCGGCGGTGTTTCGCCGGAGGATACCGTGCCGGACGATATACTGTGGTGCCAATGGGAAAACACCCGTGTGCGTGAAAAGCTTATTGCCGGTCTTACCAAAAACGAAAAACGAATTCTTTATCTTCGGTTCGAAAAAGGTCTTTCCAACGGTGAGATAGGAAAGCTTTTGGGCAAATCTGAAGATTCAGTGCGCTATACCGTATATTATATCAGAAAAAAGATAACCGATAAAGTGTATTCCGGCAAAATCTGAACGAAAGGAGCGTAAAATATGAATTGCGAACTGATATACCAAAATATTAAAAACGGTTCCGTTTCTGCGGAAGATCTGCATTCAAGCGAAATGTCCGCCTTGTTTTCATACCTTTGCACTCTTATCGAGCAGGGGCGGGAAGTGGATGAAGAACTGCTTTGTCTGTGCGGAGATACGGCTTCGGAGCTGCCCCCTGCGGAAAAGCTTATGGAAAAGGTATACAAGAAAAGCATTTTTAAAGTTCCGCGCAAAGCAGGCGTTTTTAAACGTATTGCCGTGGCGTGCGCCGCCGCGTTTGTTTCGGTAGGGCTTTTCGTGGGAACTGCGTCTGCTTTCGGGTTGAATATAGTGGAAGAGCTTCGCTGTGTCGTTACCGACGATCACGTGGTTAAATTTGAAGAATACAATGCTTTTTTGCACAAAACCGTTACAAGCAATTATTCCTATAACCGTCTTTTTGAAAAAAGGCTTGAGGGGCTTATGTATCCTCAAGCGTTTCCCGAAGACGCCGTTCCCGTAAAGGTAAAGCAAAACACTCAATCGGACGGCAGGCTGTATACTCTCTATCTGGAGCCCTCCTCGGGTGAAAACTGGCAGATATACGCAAAACCCGAATCGGAAAGCTATCTTCCTATGGGGTATAAATTCAAGGTGGATTACGGCAACGCGGTTCTGGAATACGTATACACGGTTTCAAGAAACAGCGATGGCATAACGGGCTACAAGCTGTATACCGTATATGACGGAGTAATGTATACCTTTGATATAAAAGACCCCGATTGGACCAACGTAAAAATAATACTCGAAAATTTAATTGTAAAATAAACAGGTGTTTTTAATACCTGTTTATTTACTTTTTGCTTTGCGTGTGCTAAAATAGAGTATACTCAAATTCTTTGGAGGTGCGTGCTTTGGAAACCCTGGAATACAGATGTCCGAACTGCAACGCTTATCTCGTTTTCGATGCGAAGAGCGGCGATATGAAATGTGATTACTGCTTGAGCCATTTTTCGGTAGACGAGGTAAAAGAAAACAACGAAACCAGAGGAAAGGTATACAACGAAGAAAACGGGCATACCCATTCCTGCGAAGAGAGCGACAGCGAATATTTTTCATATTCCTGCCCGTCCTGCGGGGGAGAGATCATCGGCGATGCTACCACCGCCGCTACGGAATGTCCTTTTTGCGAAAACCCCACGGTTATCACCCAAAGATTGAAGGGTGAATTCAAGCCGGATTTCGTTATACCCTTTAAGGTCACCAAAAAAGAGGCGGTAAGCGCCTTGGAAAAGCTGTACGGCGGCAAAAAGCTCCTTCCCAATGCTTTTACAAAGGATAACCGAGTTAAAAAGGTTACGGGAATGTACGTGCCATACTGGATATGCGATTGCGAAGCATCCGGCACCGTGCATTACGATGCTACCCGTGTCCGCACTTATACCGACGGAAAGTATATGGTCACCCGAACGGATATTTATAAAGTGATACGCGGCGGCACAGTGTCTTTCGATAACATTCCGCAGGACGGTACCACCAAGCTGGAGGGAATACATACCGAATCTATAGAGCCTTACGATTATTCGGAAATGATACCTTTTTCCAACGAATACCTTTCGGGCTATTTTGCGGATATTTACGACGTGAACTCCGAAGAGGTTCTGGATCGTGTTGCGGAGAGGGCAAAGGCTTCCGTAAGAGAAAGCTTCAGAGAAACCGTTATCGGCTATTCCACCGTAACCGAAGGGCAAAGCAATATAAATATTAAAAACGGCGATATACATTACGCTCTTTTGCCGGTATGGATGCTTAACACAAATTGGAACGGAAAGACCTATACATTTGCAATGAACGGTCAGACAGGCAAGGTGGTAGGGGATCTTCCCGTGGATAAAAAGAAGTTCTGGAAGCGGGTTGCAATGTTTTTCGGTATCTTTGCCGCAGTTGCCGCGCTCATCGCTTTGGCTTTGTGAGGTGGGTTATGAAGAAAATAGTATGTTTTATTTGTGTTTTACTCATTTTCGCCCTTACAGCATTGCCCGTGTGCGCCGCAAAGGAACGGGTAATAGATACTGCAGATCTGCTCACGGCAGAGGAAGAGCAAAAGCTTTCCCAAATGGCGCAGGCTGTGTACGATGAATACGGTGTGGATATCGTGATCCTCACGGAAGATACCTACGTTTCCGATATTCAGCGTTATACGGAAAATTATTACGATAACGGCGGCTATTCGGCAGACGGAATTATATTTTACATTTCTATGTACGAAAGAGATTGGTATATGGCAACTTCGGGAAGCTGTATGGACACTCTTTCCTACAGCCGCTTGGGCGATATTTTCGATCGTATAAGCGGTTATCTTGCAGAGGACGATTATTACGCCGCTTTCAGCAATTTTATCCCTCTCTGCGAAGGATATATAGAGGAAGGGCCTTCGTTTTTTGCAACTCCGGTTGTAAGCTATCTGCTTAAGCTTTGCCTGCTGCTGCCCGTTGCTTTCGGTATAGCTGTATTGGTTGTTTTTCTTGAAAAGAAGAAAATGAACACAGCAGTGCTTCAGAAAAACGCAAACGATTATATTATTGCGGGCAGCGTGGATATAGAAGAACAAAAGGACGTTTTCGTAACCTTTACCGTGACCCGCGTGCCTATTTCCCAGAATAACGGAAGCCGAGGCGGAGGCGGAGGCGTTTCCCATGGCGGCAGAGGCGGCAAATTTTAAGATTACCCCACAAAAGGTTTTTTGATAACTGCGGGTATTTCACGAAATACCCCTGCAGACGTTACGTATCACGAAAAAACGCTTTTGCGGGGACCCCGAAGAAATACCCCTAAAATCCTGCGGATTTTTGGGGACCCCGAAAAAGCACCCCACAAAAAACACAGGAGGCATTTATGGTTGAACAATATTGGGAGTTATTTGCATTATCCTTGGCAGGAACGGTAATATGCGTCGTTATGCTGGTTTTGGGCTTTGTGTTTGCAAAAAAGCTGTTCTTGAACAAAAAATACGGTGTAGTAGGGCTCGTCTTGCTTTCGGTGATTTTAGCTCTCGTTACAGCGTTATCTGCTCATCACTTTATACTTTGCTGTAAAGATTACAGCTATGTATCAGATAACACCTATATCGAAGCTAAAGCAGAAATGATAGAATACACGTCTGTGGAAAGAGATGCGGAGAACGGCTTGGTTGTATACAGAAAGCCAAAGTTCTTTTTGCCCGAGCGAAACGAGTATATAGTTTTATATACCAAAGATGTTGAGGTGGGTGAAACGTATCTGATACGCTATTATCCCAATACCCGCATTTGCGAAATTGTGGACAAAGTATCGTGACGAATTTCCACGTTAATAATGAATTTTACAATTTTCATTGTAGGGCGGGGGCTTGCTCTTGCCCTACGTTGAGCATAAGATAATAGACCCCGACGTATTTTTCAACATTTCGTCGGGGTCATTTTGTTATTCTACTCGGTTTCTTTTTTCGCCTTTTAAAAACGCTTTTATGTTTTCTGCCATTTCGTATACCACCTTGGTGCGGGCTTCGAAGGATGCCCACGCCATGTGGGGGGTAAGGCAAACGTTTTTAAGAGCTTTGATCTTATCAAAGGGATGGTCTGTACCGAAGGGCTCTGCGGTATATACGTCGCACCCCAGACCGCCTATACGGTTTTCCAGAACGGCTTTTGCGGCTTCCTCTTCATCCCAGACACCGCCCCTTGCCGAATTTACGATAATAACGTCCTTTTTCATCAGCCCAAATTTTTCGCGGTTTATAAGGTGTCTTGTACTGTCGTTGAGAGGGCAGTGGATGGTTATAATATCGCTGTTTTTGCAAAGAGTATCGATGTCCACGCAATCGGGATCGTTTACGGGCGTGTTTTTATTGTATATGACCTTGCAGCCGAAAGCTCTCGCCACGTCAGCAACCTTTTTGCCTATATTACCGTAGCCTATAATTCCCCAGGTCTTACCGTAAAGATCGTGAAACGCGGGGGAAAGCTTGTTGGGGGCGGTATAGCCTCCGCTTGTAACGAAATCGGAATACTCTTTAAGATGCGTAAGCAGATCAAGTACGGTTGCCACCGTTACCGCCGCAACGCTGTGGGTGGAATATCCCGGTACGTTGGCAACGGCTATACCGTTTTCACGGCAGTACTTTGTGTCGATATTATCGAAACCCGTGGCGGCAACGCAGATAAGCTTAAGGTACGGCGCTTTTTCGAGCACTTTGTCCGTAAGCTTTATTTTGTTCAGCACGGCTATTTCCGTGTCTTTTATTCTGTCTGCCAGCTCTTCCTTTGAAGTGCTTGGAAAAATCCTTGCGTTTCCCAAAGAGGTTATGGGGGATATATCTATATCCTTTCCTATGGAATCTATATCAAATACCGTTATATTCATAACCGCTCTCCTTAACGTGGAATACAAACAAGATTATATATCAAAAAAACCTTTGTGTCAACGGGTTAAGTGTACTTCAACCTTGTTGACAATTCGGATATTGGGTGGTATAATGGTAAACGCGAAAGTATTTTTATATATAGTTTGGAGTAATAGATATGTCAACTAACAAGCCTATAGTATTTACCGGAACAGGAACAGCGCTCATAACTCCCTTCAAGGATGGAAAGGTAGATTATTTTGCGCTTACCGCCCTTATCGAGCGTCAGATCTCTTCCGGCATAGATTCCATAATTATATGCGGTACCACCGGTGAAAGCTCTACTCTGCAGGACGATGAGCATCGTTGTGTTATTGAGCATGCGGTTACCGTTGCTGCAGGCAGAGTTCCTATCGTTGCAGGTACAGGAAGCAACGATACCGATTACGCAGTCTCTCTTTCCAAGGACGCTTGCCGTTCCGGAGCAGACGGTCTGCTGGTGGTTACCCCTTATTATAACAAGACCAACGAAGCGGGACTCGTAAAGCATTATTATGCTATTGCGGACGCATCAGAAAAGCCGGTTATCCTTTATAACGTGCCTTCCCGCACGGGTATGAACATTTCTCTCAAGGCTTATAAGGCTTTGGCAGAGCATCCCAACATAGTTGCTACCAAGGAAGCCTGCGGCGATATTTCCGCTATAATGCGTCTTATGGACACCTGCGGGGACAGTCTGCGTGTTTATTCCGGTAACGACGATCAGGCGCTTCCTCTTATCGCTTGCGGCGCTATCGGTGTTATTTCCACCGTGGGCAACGTAATACCCGGCGAGTTTTCTTCTCTTATCCGCACCGCGCTTAACGGCAACTTCGGCGCCGCAAACCTGCTTCGCCGCAAGTACGCCGCTCTTATGGACGCTATGTTCACCACCGTTAACCCCATTCCCGTAAAGGCGGCTTGCTCTTCTATGGGACTTTGCTCTCCCGAAATCCGTCTCCCTCTCGTGGCTATGGAAGGGGAGGAGCTGGAAAAGCTTCATAAGGTTATGAAGGACGCTCACGTGCTTTAATTATTTCGCATAACGGAGAAAAACATAAAAATGTCTGGAATTATAATAAACGGCTGCGGCGGCAGAATGGGCAAGACCATAGCCGCCCAGTGTGCCGAAAAAGGTATAAATATTCTTTGCGGTGTCGATATATATCCCGTTTCCGCAGATTTTCCCGTTTATACCTCTCTTGAGGATATCCCCAGTCCTTGCGGCGTGGTAATAGATTTTACCACCGCATCCGCATTGGAGGGTGTGCTTGAATTCGGTATAAAAAACAATATTCCTTTGGTTCTTGCCACCACCGGCTATTCCAAGGAACAAAGAGAGCTTATCGAAAAAGCCTCCAAGCAGATTCCCATATTCAATTCGGGTAATATGTCTGTAGGCGTTTCCGTAACCGCCCGCGTGGCGGCGGATATTGCATTGAGCATGGGTGAGGATTTTGATATAGAGATTATCGAAACCCACCACTCCGCAAAATTGGACGCACCTTCGGGTACCGCACTTATGCTGGCGGACGAGATACAAAAGGCGATAGGCGAGCGTGAATACGTTTTTGAACGTGCTTCCCGCCGTATGGCGCGCCCCAAAAAAGAAATAGGCATCCATTCCGTAAGAGGGGGAGGCGTTATCGGTGAGCATACGGTTATGATAATCGGTCAGCACGAAACCATCTCTCTTACCCACAAAGCTCACGACAGAGGCTTGTTTGCATACGGCGCTTTGCGTGCCGCAGAATTTATAGCCGAAAAGCAAAACGGCTTTTACAATATGAAAGATCTTGTTTCCGCAGAGGAGAAGTAATAAAATGGCGCTTACACTTGCACAAAAACTTCTTAATTCCCATATCGTTTCCGGCACTCCCGCAGTAGGAAACGAAGTGGCTTTGAGAATAGACCAAACACTTACTCAGGATGCCACAGGCACTATGGCGTATCTTGAATACGAAGCAATGAACTCCGGCAGAGTAAAGACCGAGCTTTCCGTCGCATATATAGACCATAACACCCTGCAATCCGGCTTCGAAAACGCAGACGACCACCGTTATATTCAGTCCTGCGCGGCAAAATACGGCTTGTATTTTTCACGTCCCGGTAACGGTATATGCCATCAGGTTCATCTTGAACGCTTCGGCGTGCCCGGAAAGACCCTGATCGGGTCGGACAGCCATACTCCCACGGGCGGCGGTATCGGTATGCTTGCCTTTGGCGCAGGCGGACTTGACGTTGCAGTGGCTATGGGCGGCGGTGAATACCGTATTCCTTACCCCAAGGTGGTGGGTGTACATCTTACCGGTTCTCTTCCCGCTTGGGTAGGCGCAAAGGATATTATACTCCACCTGCTTTCCCGCCTTACAGTTAAAGGCGGTGTAGGTAAGATATTTGAGTATTTCGGTGACGGCGTGGCATCCCTTTCCGTGCCCGAGCGTGCTACCGTTACCAATATGGGCGCAGAATTGGGCGCTACCACAAGTATTTTCCCTTCCGATGAAAACACATATAAATTCCTTAAAGCGCAGGGCAGAGAAGAGGCTTATACTCCTCTTTGTGCAGATGAAGGCGCACAGTATGATGAGATCGTGGAAGTGGACCTCTCCTCCCTCGTTCCTCTTGCGGCTTGTCCTCACAGCCCCGATAACGTAGTTCCCGTTTCAGAGCTTTCTCATATCAAGGTTGACCAGGTTTGCATAGGCTCCTGCACCAACTCTTCTTTTACCGATATTTCTCTTGCGGCGGCTGTCTTAAAGGGAAAGACCGTTCACGAAAACGTGTCTCTTGCGGTTTCTCCCGGTTCCCGTCAGGTTCTGGCCATGGCGGTTGCTTCCGGCGCTATGGGTGATATTCTGGGCGCAGGCGCAAGACTGCTTGAATCCGCTTGCGGACCTTGTATCGGTATGGGTCAGTCTCCCTGCTCCGGCGGAGTTTCTTTGCGTACCTTCAACCGCAATTTCTGCGGCAGAAGCGGTACTGCAGACGGTCAGGTATATCTTGTATCTCCCGCTGTTGCGGCAGCTTCCGCAGTTACGGGATATATAACCGATCCCCGTACCCTTGGCAATATGCCCGAAATAAAAATGCCCGAAGCATTCAGCATAAACGATAATATGCTCATTCCTCCTTATTCTCCCGAAGAGAGCGAAAAGGTGGAAATACTCCGCGGTCCCAACATAAAGCCCGTTCCCGTAGGCAAGCCTCTTACCGGCGCTATTGAGGGTGAATGTATCCTTAAGGTAGAGGACAATATCACCACCGATCATATTATGCCTGCAGGAGCAAAGATACTGCCTTACCGTTCCAATATACCTTATCTTTCCAAGTTCTGCTTTGCCGCTTGTGATGAAGGCTTTTCTGCCCGTGCAACCGAAAAGGGCGGCGGTATTATCGTTGCGGGCGCAAACTACGGTCAGGGCTCCTCCCGTGAGCATGCGGCGCTGGTGCCTCTGTACCTCGGCGTAAAGGCTGTTGTTGCGGTATCTTTTGCAAGAATTCACCTTGCAAACCTTATTAACGCAGGTATAGTTCCTCTTACCTTTGCAAACCCCGAAGATTATAATCTTGTTGCTCTCGGAGATAACTGCGTTATACAGCTTTCCGATGATATGAATTCTGCTTCTCTTACCGTGGACGGCAAGACCCTGCCTCTGGTTGCGTCTTTCTCCGACCGACAGAAAGCGCTTCTTAAAGCAGGCGGATTACTCCCTTATACAGGAGGAAACAAATGAACAAAATACCTATGAAAACTCCCCTCGTGGAAATGGACGGGGACGAAATGACCCGCGTAATGTGGGGAATGATAAAAGAACAGCTTATCTGCCCTTACGTTGATCTTAAGACCGAATATTACGATCTCGGCCTGCCTCACAGAGAAGAAACCAAGGATCAGGTAACCATAGATTCCGCCTTGGCGGCAAAAAAATACGGCGTTGCGGTTAAGTGCGCCACCATCACTCCCAATGCGGACAGAGTAAAGGAATACAACCTTTCCCAGATGTGGAAGAGCCCCAACGGCACTATCCGCGCTATTATGGACGGCACCGTGTTCCGCGCTCCCATTATCGTAAAGGGAATAACCCCTTACGTAAGCAGTTGGAAAAAGCCCATTACTATCGCCCGTCACGCTTACGGCGATATATATAAGGCATCCGAAACTCTGGTTCCCGCAGGAAGCAAGGCACAGATATGCATAACCTTGCCTGATGGAAGCGAAAAGCGTGTAGACCTTCACACCTTTGAATGCGACGGTATCGTTCAGGAGGTATATAATCTTGACGATAGCATCCGTGCTTTTGCCCACAGCTGTTTTGCTTTTGCTCTTGACACCAAGCAGGACATTTGGTTCAGCGCAAAGGATACTATTTCCAAAATATACGACCGCCGTTTCCGTGATATCTTTAACGAGGTTTACGAAAACGAATATAAAAAAGCTTTCGAGGAAAACGGCATAACCTATTTCTATACGCTTATAGACGATGCGGTAGCCCGTGTTATCCGCTCTGAGGGCGGCTTTATCTGGGCGTGCAAAAATTACGATGGCGACGTTATGTCGGATATGATGGCAACAGCCTTTGGTTCTCTTGGGCTTATGACCAGCGTTCTGGTAGCGCCCGACGGCTCTTACGAATACGAAGCGGCTCACGGCACAGTAACCCGCCATTATTATCAGCATCTTGAGGGCAAACCCACTTCTACCAATCCTATCGCAACTATTTTTGCTTGGACCGGCGCTCTGCGTAAGAGAGGGGAACTGGATGATATACCCGAACTTATGAGCTTTGCGGATAATCTGGAAAAAGCTTGCATACAAACCGTGGAAGAGGGAATTATGACAAAGGACCTTATCGGTTTGTCCAATCTTGAAAATAAGAAGGGCGTATATATGGCAGAATTTATTTCCGCTATCGCCTCCAATCTCGAAAGGATGCAAAAATGAAAAGAATTACGGCTTTCCTCGCAGTACTGATACTGCTTTTCTCGGTAACCGCTTATGCGGAGGAGGGGGACGCTTCCTCCCTGCCTGAGGAAACCCCCGTAGAAACCTTGCTCCGCAACTCTCTTTCCTCTGTGGAGAGAGGTGCGGTACTGCTTGTCGGCGGTAATGCCTCTCAAGCGTGGCGGGATTATTCTTTCGATATGTATCCCCACACGGTGGCATCCCTTACCTTGGCAGATACCTCTTCCGCAGATTGGGCGGGGTGTGTAACTTATCTTAAAATGTTCTCTCCCAAGGCGGTTATTTACTGCCTTGACGGAAACGAACAGTCCGATACCGTTTCTCTCTTCGTACAGACCGTTGCTTCAAACCTTAACAGCGTAAGAATATACTTCGTTTCCGCATTGCAGGGAAAAAATCTGCAAGCGGTAAACCAAGCGGTTCTTACTGCCTGCGAAGGCTATGCAAACGCCGAGTTTGTGGACGTATATTCCCTTATGCTCACCGAAGAAGGTACTGAAAATCTTGTATATATAAGCGGTGCGGTTACTTCTGCAGGGCTTCGCTTAATGGGTAAGACCGTGTTTAACGCCGTTACCGTGGATATTCCCGTGTTTTCTCCCACGGTCTCCGCTCCCCAGCAGGACACATCCGAGGAAATTGAGGTACAGCCCGCAAAGCGTTCTTACCGCTGGCTCGTGCCTATCGCAATACTTGCCGTAGGACTTGTAATAGGTGCGGAGCGCGCCCGCGCCGTAACGAAGGAAGAAAAAAGCAGAAAGGCGAGAGGACAATGACCGATCTGTTGGAACTTCAAAAAAGCTTTTTGCTCCGCCATATCCGTGAAGGAGATACGGTTGCGGATTTCACTATGGGCAACGGTCACGATACCTTGTGGCTTTCAGGCACAGTAGGGGAGCAGGGAAAGGTATATGCCTTTGATATTCAGCCTCAAGCGCTGGAGAGTACCAAAAATCTTTTGGAAGAAAAGGCGATGTACCACAATTATTCGCTTATATTGGATTCCCATTCGGAATGCGATAAATATATAAAAACTCCCATAAAAGCGGGAGTGTTTAATCTGGGTTATCTTCCCGGAAGCGATAAAAAGATAACCACCCTTCATCAGACCACACGCATCGCCGTGGAAAAGGCGATAAATCTTCTTGCGCCGGACGGAATATTGCTTATCGCCGTTTATCCCGGACACGAAGAAGGCACTGTTGAGGGCAATATGCTGGCAGAAATGCTTTCGGAATATAACAGACGCAAGTACTGCTGTGCTTGCTTCCGCATACTTAATTCACCCATATCACCGTTCTTTTATACGGTAGAAAGTAAATAATATGAAAAGAATAGTTACAGTTCAGGATATATCCTGTATCGGCAAGTGCTCCCTTACAGTAGCACTTCCCATAATCTCCGCTATGGGCGTTGAGTGCGCGGTAATTCCCACCGCCGTTTTGTCCACCCACACAATGTTTTCCGGCTTTACCTTCCGTGATCTTACGGAAGACGTTACACCCATAACCGAGCATTGGAAAAAAGAAGGCTTTGGCTTTGATGCTATCTATACCGGCTATCTGGGCTCTTTTGAACAGCTTAATCTTGTAAGCAAGCTTATAGACGATTTTCCTTCTTTGGTGGTTATCGACCCCGTTATGGCGGATAACGGCAAGCTTTATACCGGCTTTACCGTGGAATTTGCAAAGGAAATGGCTCGTCTTTGCGGCAAAGCGGACGTTATCGTTCCCAATATGACAGAAGCTTCCTTTATGCTGGGTATAGATTACGTTGGAAGCGGTTATACCGAAGATTACGTTAAGCAGGTGCTTAAAGGCTTGTGCGATCTGGGTCCCAAGTACGCAGTTCTTACCGGCGTTGATTACGGCGACGGAAAGCTGGGCGTTGCTTGTATGGAAAAGGAAAGCGGAAAAATGTTTACATACTTCCGCGACCGTATCGACCGTTCCTATCACGGCACGGGTGACGTATACGCATCCTCTCTCGTAGGCGCACTTATGAACGGCAAGACTCTGGAAGAAAGCCTTAAGGTTGCTACCGATTATACCGTGGCTTGTATCGCCCGCACCGATTCTTCTCCCGATTCCGTTAACTACGGCGTTGAGTTCGAAAAAGAAGTGCCCTATCTCCTTGAACTGCTTAAGTAAACAATACTCGCAAAACCGCAAGGAAAACCCTTGCGGTTTATTTTTACCTCTCTTTAGAACATTTGTTCTTGACAGAACGAATGTTCGCGTGGTATAATTTTCGGGCGAGGTGAATTTATTATGGATAGAACGGTGTTGCACTGCGATTGCAACTCTTTTTTTGCATCGGTTGAAACTGTGTTCAACCCCTCATACGCCAACGTGCCTATGGCGGTGTGCGGTTCTTCGGAGGAACGGCACGGAATAGTTCTTGCCAAAAACGAGCTTGCAAAAAGGTTTGGCATAAAAACAGGAGAGGTTATCTGGCAGGCAAAGAAAAAGTGCCCGTCTTTGGTAATAGCACAGCCTCATTACAGAGAATACGAGCAGTTCAGCCGTAAAATAGGGGAGATATTTTATAAATATACCGATCTGATCGAGCCCTTCGGTATAGATGAAAGCTGGCTGGACGTAACCGCAAGCAAAAATCTTTTCGGGGACGGAAAGCAGATAGCCGATGCCTTGCGGGAACGTATACACCGTGAGGTGGGCATAACCGTTTCCGTGGGAGTTTCCTTTAACAAGGTCTTTGCCAAGCTGGGAAGCGATTATAAAAAGCCGGATGCCACCACCGTCATCTCCCGTGAAAATTTTAAGGATATAGTTTACCCCTTGCCCGTATCCGCCCTTCTTTTTGCGGGGCGGAGCACTACTGCCCGTTTAAACCGCATTGGAATAAAAACGGTAGGCGACGTTGCTTTGGCGGGCAGAAAGGCTATGTCTGATGCTCTGGGTAAAAACGGTGCCACCCTATACGATTACGCCACGGGTGCGGAATGCTCGCCCGTTACCCCCGTCAACACGGAGCGGGAAATAAAATCCGTGGGCAACGGTATGACCTTCCGCCGCGACCTTGTGGGGATAGATGATATCCGTGCTGCCGTGTGGGCGCTTGCGGATACGGTATCCTCCCGTATGCGTTCTTACGGGGTAATGTGCGGTACGGTTTCCGTAGCGGTAAGGGATACCAACCTCAATACCGTGTCCCGCCAGCGCAAATTAAGAAACCCCACCTGCTTTTGCAAAGACATTGCCTCCGTTTCGGTTGACATAATACGCGAACTCACGGATATATCAAAGCCTATCCGATCCCTTACGGTTACGGGAATGGATATTTACAAAGCAGATACGGTAGGGGTACAGCAAAGCTTTTTTACCGACGAAAGCACCCGCAGAGAGAAAAACGAAAAGCTGGAAACCGCCATAGACCGTATCCGAGCTCGCTTCGGCGGGGAAGCGGTGGTGCGGGCAGGCTCCATAAACAGCGGTTTGGGAATATGAAAAATAAAAAACGTTGGCATTTGGATACAGAATGAATTTTCGCGAGCGGTAGCTGTACAAAGGTACAGCGAGCGAAGCAAAAATTTATACAAAAATGCAAGCGAATAAAACAATATGAAATCCGTGCGGATTTCTACCGAAGTAAGAAATTACCGAAGTAAGAAATAATATGTAAAGTATGCGCACATTGTAAGTTTTATATAATAATTCCTATTCTCGATTTTGCATTTTTGGCTCTGTGCCGAATGCGGATGTTTTAAAAAATTCTTGCAATAATAGAATGTATGTGGTATAATACGCTTTGACCTTAAAAAAGGAGAAAGAAAGATTATGTCTATTAAAAAAGAGCTTACGACAGTAAAAACACTGTATTCCCGTTCCGCGGAACTTGGCGGACAAAGGGTTACGATAGGGGGATGGGTGCGCAATTTGCGCTCTTCTAATGCCTTTGGTTTTATCGAACTTAACGACGGTTCTTATTTCAAGCCCGTTCAGGTTGTGTTCGAGGAGTCCAAGCTCGATAATTATAAAGATATCGCTCACCAGAATATAGGTGCGGCACTTAAAGTTACCGGCGTTCTTGAGCTTACACCCGGCGCAAAACAGCCCTTTGAAATAAAGGCGGAGGAAATCGAGATAGCAGGTACTTCCACTCCCGATTACCCTCTTCAGCCCAAGCGCCATTCTCCCGAATTCCTGCGTTCCATAGCCCATCTGCGCCCCCGCGCAAACACCTTTAACGCAGTATTCAGAGTAAGAAGCGTAGCGGCGCAGGGAATACACAAATTCTTTGCGGAAAACGGTTTTGTATACGTTCATACTCCTCTTATCACCACCAGCGACTGTGAGGGCGCAGGTGAAATGTTCCGTGTTACCACGCTGGACGCATCCGAGCCTCCCCGCACGGAAGACGGCAAGGTGGATTTTTCCGAAGATTTCTTCGGCAAGCCTACATCTCTCACCGTTTCCGGTCAGCTTAACGTAGAATGCTTTGCAATGGCGTTTGCAAACGTATATACCTTTGGTCCCACCTTCCGCGCAGAAAAATCCAACACCCAGCGCCACGCCGCAGAGTTCTGGATGATCGAGCCTGAGATAGCTTTCGCAGACCTTGAGGACGATATGGACCTTGCAGAGCGTATGACCAAATACGTTATCGCATACGTTCTTGAAAACTGCCCCGAAGAAATAGAATTCTTTAACAAATTCGTGGATACGGGACTCAAAGCCCGCCTTACAGATCTGGTTAATTCCGATTTCAAGCGTATAACTTATACTGATGCTATAAAGCTCCTTTCCGAATCCGGAAACAAGTTCGAATTCACTCCCTATTGGGGCTGTGACCTGCAGACCGAGCACGAAAGATATCTTACCGAAAAGATATTCGGTTGCCCCGTTTTCGTAACCGATTACCCCAAGGAGATCAAATCCTTCTATATGCGTCTTAACGATGACGGCAAGACCGTTGCCGCAGCAGATATGCTTGTTCCCGGCGTTGGCGAGCTTATCGGCGGAAGCCAGAGAGAAGAACGCTACGATCTTCTTATGCAGCGCATAGAAGAGCTTGGCTTGGAGCCCGAAAGCTATAAGTGGTATATGGACCTCCGCAAATACGGCGGCGTTCATCACGCAGGCTTCGGTATCGGCTTTGAGCGTCTTATAATGTATATTACCGGCGTTTCCAACATCCGTGATGTTGAGGCATTCCCCCGTACCTTCGGTAACGCAGAATTCTAATATTTTTAACACAGGTGAACTCTTATGAATTTGGATCTTAACGCTCTCCGCGCAGAGTACGAACAGTATAAATCCTCGGGACTTAAACTTGATATGTCCCGCGGCAAGCCCTCCACACAACAGCTTGACACTATGGAGCGTTTGCTCACCGCCGTTACCACCCGTGAGGAATGTATTTCCGAAAACGGCGTTGACTGCTGTAACTACGGCGGTCTGGACGGTATCGACGAATCCAAGCGTCTTTTCGCTTCCATGCTGGGACTTACCATGCACGAAATTATCGTTGGCGGTAACTCCTCTCTTAACCTTATGTACGATACCATCGCCCGTGCTATGAGCCACGGCGTTGTGGACGGTATGAAGCCTTGGGCTAAATACGATAAGGTTTCCTTCCTTTGCCCCGTTCCCGGTTATGACCGTCACTTTGCTATCTGCGAATATTTCAATATAAATATGATCAACGTTCCCATGAACGAAGACGGACCCGATATGGATATCGTGGAAAAGCTTGTGGCAGAGGACGAAACCATAAAAGGTATCTGGTGCGTTCCCAAATATTCCAACCCTTCGGGTATTACTTATTCCGATGAAACCGTACGCCGTTTCGCCCGTATGCAGACAGCGGCAAAGGATTTCCGCGTGTTCTGGGATAACGCATACGTATGGCACGATCTTACCGATCATCCCGATTACCTCCTTGAGGTACTCCACGAAGCCAAAAAGTGCGGCAACGAGGACAGATTCTTTATCTTCGCTTCCACATCCAAAATATCCTTCCCCGGTGCGGGTATTTCCTGTATAGCTTCCTCCCGCGCAAACGTACAGCGCATACTCAAGGAGCTTGCGATCCAGACCGTTGGCCCCGATAAGCTTAATCAGCTCCGCCACGCTCGTGTTTTCCGCACCTTTGACGATATCAAAGCTCAGATGGGCGTTCATTTGAGCCTTATAAAGCCCAAGTTTGAGCTTGTGCGCCGTACCTTCACCAACGAACTTTCTGAAATTCCCGATGTTTGGTGGACCAACCCCAACGGCGGTTACTTCCTTGCTTTGTATACCCCCAAGGGAAAAGCAAAGAGAGTTGTTGCTCTGGCCGCAGAGGCGGGCTTAAAGCTTACCCCCGCAGGCGCTACCCATCCTTACGGCTATAATCCCGATGATAATATTATCCGTATTGCGCCCACATATCCTTCTTTGGACGAACTGGGAAAAGCTCTTCCCGTTCTGTGTTGCTGCGTAAAACTGGCTTGTGCAGAATAAACAAAAAATGCAAAAATCACGGTGTGATTTCCATAATGCTATTGCAAATTGCTTATATCTATGGTATCATATCGCGTAGTGAAGATTGTTTTTAACAAATCTTAATTCAAAAAGGAGAAAAAACAATGAAAAAAGTATTAGCTTTCCTTCTCGTTGCTGTTATGATAGTTGCTCTTGCAGCTTGCGTCGGCGATGAGACCTCTAAGGCTCCTGCAAACAACAGCACTCCCGCAGAGTCTACCCCCGTTGAAGATTCTACTCCCGCAGAATCCGACGAACCTTCTGCAGAACCCTCTGACGAGCCTTCTGACGAACCTTCCGATGAACCCTCTGAAGAACCCGAAGAATCTGTTCCCACAGATGAAAGCGGCAACGAGATCGAGATCCCCGCAGATACCAACAAGTACGTATCTTACGGCGCTCCCAACATCAGCGACCGTATCGGCGATGCTGATTCCGCAGTACTTACCGGTTATAACGAAGAACTCGCTTACGGCGCAGTTATCCTTTACGATGCACGCTTCGGCGCAGCTACTCCCGCAGGTCTTGAAGACTACGCAGTTTTGGTTGCTGAATATCAGGCAAAGCCCTACTTCGGCTACGTTAAGACCGCTTACTACGCAGTAGGCGAAGCTTCCGCAGCAGTTAACATTCCTGCAGACGGTTTCGTAGTTGTTGCTCACAAGTATCAGGAATCCGACGTTAAGGCTCTCGCAGCTTACGGCGATACCGATTCTATCTATCCTCACGGCATTCAGGTTAAGAATATTAGCTGGAACGCTACCTTCGTTACCAACGCTCCCGCACAGGACGGTACTGTAAACGCTAACGAATACGGCGCAGCTGTTTCTCACGTTGACGTTGATAACCCCGATTGGGACTACGCTCAGTTCGCAGCTTCCGAAGATTACGATATCGTTGCTGATATTTATGTCGCATACGATGCAGAATATCTCTACTACGCAGTTGTAGTTGAAATGGATTACCACTACTGCCCCAACACAACCGGCCTTTGGGACCAGTGCTCCATTCAGGTTAACATTTCCACCAAGGGTCCTACCAGCGAGTATATGTCTCAGCACTACGATTACATCATTGATACCACTGCTGAAAAAGAAGGCGTAATTGGTCAGTATGGCTATGCAGTTACCGATGCAGGTGTTGCAGTTTCCGAAGCTTTCATGAGCGCGACAAAGTCCGCAGAAGGTGACTTTATGGTAACTCGTGACGAAACCAACCAGACCACCACTTACGAAGTTAAGATCTCCTGGACCGATATCGGCTTCGAAAAAGCTCCCGCTACCGGCGATTCCTTCGGTCTCTCCTTCTCCCTCAATGCTCGTAAAGAATCTGGCGACGGTAACTGGACTAACGTTAAGATGCGTAACGGCGGCGGTATCATCGGCCGTAACGACTGGTCCAAGATGGCTACCGTAACTCTTAAGTAATTAACATACTTTACCTTTACTCGGGTATCCCCAACAAACCGGGGGTACCCGAACTTTTAATTCCGAACATAAGTAATCGGGCTTGCCCCTCGCGGGGTCCCCAAAAATCCGCAGGATTTTAGGGGTGCTTACCCGGGGATACCCGAACTTTTATAACAAATAATACATAAGGAGTACACATTATGAAATTAGGTGTTAGCCTTTACAGCTTCCGCGAATACGCAAAGGATGAAAATCTCGGCGTTAAGGGCTGTATTGATAAAGCAAAAGAAATAGGCTTCGAAGGCCTTGATATCGTTGAAGGCACCTGCAAGATCTTTGCAGATAAAGACGAATATATCGCATACGCAAAGGATATCGGCGATTACTGCAAGCAGGTCGGTATCGAAGCAGTTTGCTTCTGCGTAGGAAGCGATTTTCTTAACGGCTCCGGCGGAGATCTGCAAAAAGAGATCGACCGTGTAAAGGATCTCGTTGACGTGGCTGAAGCATACGGCGTTAAGGTTATGCGTCACGATGCTACCCCCGGTTATCCTTATTCCGTTAAGACCGGCAGAAGCTTTGATGCAGTTGTAGAACGTCTTGCACAGGGTTACCGTGCAGTTACCGAATATGCTGCTACCAAGGGTATTAAGACCTGCGTAGAAAACCACGGCTTCTTCGTTCAGGATCCCACCCGTGTAGAAAAGCTTGTAAATACCGTAAACCACCCCAATTTCGGCGCGCTGGTTGATATGGGTAACTTTGCTTGCGCAGATGCGGACAGCCCCTATTCCGTTGGCGTAATGGCTCCTTATGCTTTCCACGTACACGCAAAGGATTTCCACAAGAAGAGCGGCTCCGGTGAAAACCCCGGCGCAGGTTGGTTCCGCTCCAGAGGCGGCAACTACCTCCGCGGCTCTATCATCGGTCACGGCGATATCCCCGTAAGACAGTGCATCAATATTCTTAAGGGCGTCGGCTACGATGGATTTATAAACATCGAATTCGAAGGAATGGAAGACGCTATCAAGGGTATTTCCGTAGGCTACGAAAACCTTAAGAGATTCTGCGAATAATTTTACTGCAAAAAAAGTAAGGGGCTTGCGTAAAACCGCTTGCCCCTTTTTGTCGGGGTCCCCGAGAAGCCGCAAGGCTTCTTGGGGTGATTGGATATTTTTTATGAAAAAGCAAAAAAAGATTATTATTGTATCTCTTGCGGTAATACTGGGCATAGTTGTCGTTTGCTTGGGCATAGTCGGTGTATCAAAATTATTTACCCCAAAGGTAAATACTATTGCCCCCACAGGAAACGTACCCGTTTCCCTTTGCCCCGTTGATTACGATGAAGATATCTTTAAAGATGCGGTTTATGCCAAAAAAACAAAAGACGTTTTCTTTTCCTACGACGGAGAAGGGGAGTATTTAACTGCACAAAACTATCTTACGGCAAATCCCGCAGGGAAAATGTTTTATAATTATTTCGAATGCGTTATAAAAGGGGAATATTCAGTATATCCCGCCTTTTTTTCGGAAGAGTTTAAAGAAAATGCGATCCTTCCGGAAAAATTTACAATGCAAAAGCTTTATGATATTTCCGTAACATTGGAATCCCGTCAGCCATACGAAAATGGTTTTGTGGAACTATATTCCGTTCGTTACAGTATAATGGATAATAACGGAACCTTCCGTTCCGATCTTACGGACTATACGGTCATCCCCCTTTATTACACAGTTTACGTTACCGAATCAACTGCGGTAATTACGGGAATGTCAGTCCCTCAGGTAAAATAGGTGAATAAAATGAGTATTTTTATTGGCGATACAGATATAACCGGCGTATATAAGGATATAAAGGAAGAAATACGGCTCATCCGTGAGCGAGACCCTGCCGCTTCCAGTGATGCAGAGGTACTGCTTTTATATTCGGGACTTCACGCCGTACTGCTTCACCGCGTTGCCCACAAGCTTCATAAAAAAGGGAAAAAGCTTTCCGCTCGTGCGGTAAGCCAGTTTAACCGCGCCGTTACCGGGGTGGAAATCCATCCTGCCGCAAAAATCGGTAAGGGCGTGTTTATCGACCACGGAAGCGGAGTGGTTATCGGCGAAACCGCGGTGGTAGGGGATAACTGTACCATTTATCAGGGCGCAACTCTGGGCGGTACGGGCAAGCATACCGGTAAGCGTCATCCCACTCTGGGCAACAACGTAATGGTTGGCGCAGGGGCAAAGGTGCTGGGACCCTTCAGCGTGGGGGATAATTCAAAAATCGCCGCAGGCGCGGTGGTTCTTCACGAAGTTCCCCCCAACTCAACAGCCGTCGGCGTTCCCGCAAGAAATATCTGCTCCGATAAAAAGCCATGCACCGAAGAGCTGGACCAGATCCATATTCCCGACCCTATTGCAAACGAACTCGAAAACATACGCAAGCGTCTGGATGAGCTTGAGAAAAAATAAAAATAAATTAAAAAAGCACTTGACATTCCTGCCGTAAAGAGGTATAATAGCAAACGCTGATTTGCGCCATTAGCTCAGCTGGATAGAGTGTTTGGCTACGAACCAAAAGGTCAGGGGTTCGAATCCCTTATGGCGTGCCAAAATAACGGATACCGCTTTTGCGGTGTCCGTTATTTTTTTATGTAAAGAAGGGATTCGAACCCCTAATGGTGATACAAGACTTGTATTTTTAAACTATTGTGCTATAATAAGCAAAAGGCGGTGATGGTATGAACCTATGGCAAACATTCGAACTAAAGCGCAATACGGCTGTGACAAGTGGCGGAATATATTTTCATTATCAAAAGGGAATAGAGCCCGATTTGAAGCAGAAATATATTTCCTTCGCAAAGTGGCTCAGAGTAAATTATATTTTTCCGGTCCGTCTTAACGTATATATTTTGAATTGCGAGCAGGTTCGGCTTCACAGCGGACAAATGGCATACGGCAGCTTTCGCTGGTATTCAGCCCGCACGCCGAATATTCGTGTTCCATCGGCTATTGAACCTGAATTGTTGCGCGAATATACTAAAGACGAAATTTACGAACAGATATTATCTTCCCTTGTCCACGAATTGACACACTATTATCAATGGGTTTTGGGGTTGGAGCAAAGCAATGCCGTCAGCGAGCGTCAGGCAAATTATTACAGATACCGTATTATCGATCTTTTTAACGGAGTTACCTTATAAAACACACTTGCTCTGCATCAGAAAGACTGTTTCTTTAACAGTCTTTTCTTTTTTTGTTGAATAATGTTTTTTTATGTGCTATAATATCTCATCTTTAAATTTTATCGGGTATTTAAAATGAAATATACAGTAAAAAAGACTATATCTATCCTTCTCCTTTTACTTGCCGCTTTCGTGTGGGGAGTTGCTTTCGTGGCGCAGCGTCAGGGCACCAATATAGGACCCTTCACCTTGCTTGCCTCCCGTTCTTTTCTGGGCAGTGTAGCTTTGCTTCCCATTATCGGCATACAGTCCCTTTTCGGTACCAAGAAAACATCTTCTTCAAATAGCAAGACTCTTTGGAAGGGCGGAATTCTCTGCGGTATCGCTTTGGCGGTTGCCAGCGCATTACAGCAGATCGGCATTGCGGACACCACCGCAGGCAAGGCGGGATTTATCACCGCTATGTATATTGTTTTGGTTCCCATTCTCGGCATTTTTTTAAAGCGCAAAGCATCTTTCCCCGTGTGGATAGGCGTTGTTGTGGCAACCGTGGGTATGTATTTCCTTTGCGTTGAAGGCGGATTTTCTATTGCAAAAGGGGATTACTTTATTCTCGGCTGTGCTTTATACTTTTCTGTGCAGATAATGCTTGTGGACCATTTCGCCCCCAAGGTGGACGGAGTAAAGCTTGCCTGCATACAGTTTTTCACCTGCGGTGTGGTAAGCCTTGTGCCTGCACTTATATTCGAGCACCCCACCTTGGCAGTAATTCAAAGCGCTTGGATGCCCATTCTGTATCTGGGACTGGTTTCTTCCGGCGTTGGTTATACCTTGCAGATCGTCGGTCAGAAAAACATTCCCCCTGCGCTGGCATCTCTTATAATGAGCCTGGAGTCGGTTTTCGCAGTCCTCTCCGGCTGGCTTATACTGCAGGAAACTCTCTCCAAGCGGGAAATGCTGGGCTGTGCTTTGATGTTTATAGCTATAGTTCTTGCGCAGATAAATCCCAAAAAGGAGAAATAGTATGTATACGTTACCTCATTTTATCTGGCTTGCCGTTTGCGTTACCTTTATAACCGTTTCCACAGTTTTGCTCAGAAAATATAACCCTCCTTTTAAAAGGGTTATGAGCTGGGCTTGCATAGCGGCGGTCATTGCAGAGCTTATAAAGGTTTTTTCCACCATCGAGTTCGTTCCCTCGGCGGACGGAACCAATTTTTATCCCTTTCTGGAAACGAGCAATCTTCCCCTG
The DNA here is from genome assembly GCA_017537345.1 of Clostridia bacterium. GTDB lineage: Bacteria > Bacillota > Clostridia > Oscillospirales > CAG-382 > SFLA01. Next base: position 138,834 of record JAFYKY010000022.1, read on the forward strand.
CATCTGTGCTCAATACAGATAATATTCATCTCCTTTTGCCGCTTCGCCAAGGACGGTAAGGCAAAGGAGATATTGTATGCGTTTATGTACCCCACCTGCACCGTCGGCGCGTTTATAGCCATACTGCTTCCTTCTATTTTTACGGACGGCTCAACCTTAACGGAAGCCTTCCTCCGCGCCCACCCTTATGAATATTTTCTGTATCATTCCGTGCTGGTTATTCTGGGCTTGCATATATATCATACGTACAAAAGCTCCCTGCGTCCCAAGCATTATTTCACCACGCTGGGCTGTCTTGGCGCGGTGGCGTTTGTTTCCCTTTATCTCAACTCTATGTTTGCGTCCACCGTGTACGAAAACGGTGAGCTTATAAGCGTGGAATACACCACCAATTTCTTCTTTACATACGGATTCGTTATAGATTTGGGCTTCACGGAAATATGGCAGTGGTACGTTTACCTTGCCGCCATCTTCACTGCGGCGTGCCTGCTTCTGGCTCTGTTCTACGTTCCCGTTTTCGTAAGATATTTCAAAGAGAAAAAACAAAGCAAATAAGGAAATTTCAGATATATGCAAAAGAAAAAGCTTTCGCCGGCGGTGTGGCTTTGCGCACTGCTGTCACTTTTGTATTTCACCAGTTATATCACCCGTCTTAATTTTTCCGCCTCTATTGCGGAAATGGTAAGCGTGGGCGTGTTTACAAAGACTCAGGGCGGAGTTATCGGTACCGCGTTGTTTTTCACATACGGCTTCGGTCAGATAATCAGCGGTATTTTAAGCGATAAATTCGACCCCGGCAAAATAGTCGCCGTCGGCTTGGTGCTTACGGCGCTGTGCAACCTGCTTTTCGCCTTTTCAAACAGCCTGCCCGTTATGGCGGTGCTGTGGGGCGTTAACGGCTTCGCGCAGGCACTTTTCTGGCCCCCTATCGTTCGTATACTTTCTTATTATTTCGATGATTCGGGCTACGCAAAGGGCAATCTGGCGGTATCCTATGCCTGCCACGGCGCAACTATACTTATATATCTTATCGTGCCCTTCGGAATAAAGGTGGCGGATTGGCGTTTTTCCTTTTTCTTCGGTGCATTGCTTGCCGCCGCCGTGCTTATCGTGTGGTGCGCGGGATATTGGCGGTTGGTTGCCAAAATGGAAAAAGCGGTGCAAAGGGAAGGGAAGGTATCCCGCTCTGCACACTCGCCCCTTATCAAAACCCTTGCCGTTTCGGGTGTACTGCTGGTGCTGGTAGCCATTGCCTTGCAGGGTTATCTTAAGGACGGTATCCAGTCCTGGCTTCCCACCTTCTTTACGGAGGTGTTTGAAATGGATTCCTCCCGTGCGATTTTAATGAATATGGTAGTACCCGTTTCAAGCATAATCTTCGTTTCTCTGGCAACGGTGCTGTTCAGAAAGGTGTTCAAAAACGAGGTGGCGGAATCCATATTTTTGTTTTCCGTAACTACGGCGCTGTCGCTGTTGGTTTCCGTGTTCTACGAAAAATCTCCCGCCGTTACCTTGGTGCTGTCCGCCCTTATAATCGGCTGTGCCCACGGCGTAAATACAATGCTTATCAGCTTTTTGCCCCGCAGGTTTGAGCGCATCGGAAAAGCCGCAACCGTGGGCGGAATATGCAATGCGTTCGTGTACGTGGGAAGCGCCGCTTCGTCTTACGGAATAGCGCTTATCGCCACCAACGTGGGCTGGGCTGCCACCCTGGTTTCCTGGGGCATTATCGCTTTTGCGGGAATTATCGTGTGTATCGTCGCCTTGCCGATGTGGAAAAAGTATATCAAAACCTGAATTAAAATAACAATTTTGTATTGACAAAACGCACTTATTGTGATATTATTATGTGGTCGGTTTTGCCGATACAAATGTGGTCCGGTAGTTCAGTTGGTTAGAACGCCAGCCTGTCACGCTGGAGGTCGTGGGTTCGAGCCCCATCCGGATCGCCATTTTTATAGGGGTATAGCTCAGTTGGTAGAGTCGCGGTCTCCAAAACCGTTGGTCGTGGGTTCAAGTCCTACTGCCCCTGCCACGCATAAAACCCGCATGAATCCTTGATTCTTGCGGGTTTTTGCTTTTTCATTTTCCGCGATCCACGGTCCACGAAATCCCACTTTGATGCTCAAATCGAGCATCAATTTCCCATCTGTTCCGCTCTGTTCGCAACGTTTCCGTCTGCTACATCATCAAAAGAGCATCAAATCAACTTTTATTAATCCTTGGACTATATTTCTGGGGCTTGCGTTTTGCTCATAAGTATGGTATTATTTTATTATCGAAAGGAAGTGTGAAATATGGGAAAAGCTTTTAAGAAAAGCTTAGGCGTTTTATTTGATTTAAATATCGGGCTTTGGATCGGTATGCTGATTGCTGATATGGCTATTCCATTGGTTATTAGAATGCTATTTGGTCGTATTGAGTTAGTAGACCGACTTTTTCGAGTGCTCGGCTTTCTTGTTGTTGTAACGATTGTTTTGTTTTTCCGCGCCTATAAATCTTTCCGCAAAGCAAGATTGACACACAAAATTGAAAACTGGAAATTAACCGAAATTGTTGTTCCGGTATGTATAGCATTAATTGTTCAGTTTGGCATTTCCTCCATATTAGGATATGGTATGTATGTGACAGGCGCAGGCTATTACTTAGGGTGGATCATATATAATGTTGATGGTGCTATTTTTAGTAGAACTGATGTCCCCACGATTTATTACATATGCGGTACGTTAATGACCTATCCTTTTTACATAGCGTCGGTAATAATTGGATCTAAAATTGGCTTTAATAGTGCTTACAATTCTTTACCAAAAGAAGATTAATATTTGGACAATACCGCCGAGGAGTGAAAATTTCCTCGGCGGTGTTTCTTTGTCTATAGCAACGCAACCATTGACATTCATATCGAGAATGCATCGGTTAAGCCGTTCAATCTTGTAGTGTCTTTTTTCACATAATACATCTCGGTTATCTGCGAGGTGCTGTGTCCGAGAATGTCAGCAACCTGCTTCGGCGTTAGAGATATAATCGTGCCGTCGGGCTGTTTAACGCCGTTTACAAGGTTGGTTGCGAATGTATGGCGTAGTGAGTGTAACCCACGGTGTTCGACGCCTGCACCGTCTAACAGGCGGTAATACCGCCGTCTGAACCGCTCGGGCTTGAGGAAGTTGCCGTTGATGTCAGGTATAAGAGGGAAGTCCTCACCCAAGTATATCTCCTCTCGCATTTCTTTGATAGCTTGTATCGCCGTGTCGTTCAACGGTACATCGCGCTTGCTCGATGCTGATTTGAGCTTGCCAACAACCATTTCTGTTTTCGGACCGACCTGCTCGTAACCGTCGCGCACGTTCCTCTGCTTAACACCTCTCTGCACGTGCAACACACGGTTCTCTAAATCAATATCACTATTGAGCAACCCAAGCACCTCGCCCGTTCTTAACCCCGTGTTCAGCATTAGGAATATCGCACCCGCTTGCTTGTATAACTTCTTGCCGGTGGCGTACTGCTTGGCTGCTTCTTCTTTTATCTTGGCGATCTCCTCGGGCGTGAATATGGTAACAGTTTCGTTTGTGGGTAGGTTTTCCTTGCCTTGCGCCGCCATAAAGTTCGCCTTTTTAATCATCGGTGCACTCTGCATTGGATTCTTTTGTATCAGCTCTTGCTGTGTGAGGTAGCGGAAGTATTCGCCGAGGATGATATATACTTTCTTCACTGTCGTATATGCGTAATCTTCACTCATCCAATGGTTTAACAGCTGCTTGATGTCAGACGCTTTAATATTTCCCACGATCTTGTCGCCGAGGATAGTATATATTTGGTTCTTGGCGGTACATTCAAGTCGGTCGTAGGTTGTCCTCTCCACCGAGGGATACTTGAACACCTGAAGCCAATTTTGCATACTGTCGCGTAAGGTCTTTTTACTCTCGTCGCTGGCTTCAATCATCTTGTCGAACTCGGCGATGTATTCGGTCATCTTCTTGTTGACCTCTTGCTTGGTTGTACCCGAGAAGCTCTTACGCTTTCGTTCACCGCTTTCGTCCATATACCAAACCACACCGCACCATCGCCCGTCCGTGCGCTTGAACGCATTACCGTTTGTTAGTAACTTCTTTTGCATAAATTTCACTCCTTTCGTTAGCTACATACAATACCACAAAGGTTTGTATATATCCAGACATTTTCATATTTTTTCTCACATTCTCATCACGGGACCGCCGTGCTTCTTTTGCGCTATCTCTCGGCGTAGCTTTGAATCAACAGCTTCGTAACGAACCGTTTGCTTGTCTGTTTCATCTTCGATGATGTCGCTGACATAAGCAAACAACCAAAGGCATTGGCAAAGTATCTGCGCATCACCGCCGTCCTCAATGGCTTGTAACGCTTTCTTTGCACTCGAGTATCCGTCGCTCGCCGCGGCTCTTAAAAGCTCAACACCGCGCTCACGTTCGTCCAACGCGTAATAGTAAAGCAACCCTACCTGCGTCATATTCCATAGATCAAGCCTTGCGGAAGCATCCAACCATTTAAGCGCTTCCTCCTTCTTTCCCTCGTCAAGTAATACCTTGCCCAGCAGATACATACTTTGCGGATTGTTCTTGCTTGCGGAGGAGAGAAGATACTCTTTCGCTTTGTCGGGATTCTTTGTGAGCAACTCTTTTCCGAGAATATATTCCGCTGCAGAGTTATCCATATCCGCCGCTTTGTAGAGATAATGCTTTGCAGAGGTTTTGTATTCCGGCTCGATGACGTTGTCACGATAGCATTTGTATAACATAAACGCTGCATGATGATTCCCAAACCCTACCGCTTCTTTCAGATAGTATTCCGCTTCCTCGGGATCGTTTTCTTTGATACGATTCTTACCAACCAGATAGTAACGATAGGCAACGTCATCTTCCTGTTCATCATCGTTTACGATCTCGATGTCATCGGGAAGTGAGAATCCTGATGCCGCCTTTACCACAGCGTTTCGAATGGGCTTGAAGGCTTCGTTCTCCCATAGCGGAATCTTTTCCGGAATTCTGTCCGTATAGGTTGAGTGAACATCGCACAGAGATTTGTACCAGAGCTCATAAAGCTCGGATACGTTTTTGTCTTGGGCAATCAGTTTAACGATATCGTTTACAAGCTCTTTGCTTTTCTTATCCAGATAACCGTATTGTTTTTTACCCTTGTGCTGTTCCAAGCGCTTTGCAAGCAGAGTGAACTTCATTTCAAGCTCGGGACAATTCAAATCTCCACGCTTGATCTTTTCGGCTATCTCTTCCATTCTCTCGCGGTATTCTCTTCGCAGGTCATCGCGGTATTTTGTTTGCTCTTTGTATATGCACATAAGATCCTGACGGAAGATATCCTCGGCAAGAACCTTTTTGATGTTTCTTATCCCGTCCTTTGACAGATGCGGCTCGTTAGGATTATCCGACCATACGAGAACGTGTACGTGAGGGTGGTCTTCCTTGTCGTGGTATGCACCATACCAACGAAGATTCTCGGGAGAGATGTGCATCTCTTTTGCAATATCGTTTCGCCTTGAGCGAAGAAGATTCATCCAAGACATCGCATTGTTGTATCCCAACCTTTCGCTGTCTTCACGCTTCAGAGATATAATGAATCCCCATACGTTACCGTTGTGGTTGTCTATCTCGTCTGTGATTCTTGACATAACGATCGGCACACCCTCGTCAGAGAAGAGACCGCATGAGCCTCTTCTCTCACCGACGTAGCTTGCCATTCCGCTTCGCAGAAGTTCAACGCCTTCTCGCGTAGCGATATACGTAGCGTAACCGCCTCGTGTATTTCCGCTTGGTGTTTTGGATTTGGGTGAGTAGTAAGGCGCTTTCAAAATTAATCTTGCCATTACTTTTCGCCGCGCAGAATATCTTTCGCCGTTAACGTTCCGTTGGTTTCCTTCACCTCACGCAGAGATTGAATGCGGAAGTCTTCCAACGTAGCTTCGTCATATTCGTAGGTGTTGCCAACGATATGCGCAAGGAAGTTTTGATCGACAGCCAACTTAAAGAGCAATCTTGCAAGCCTTTCCTCACTGTCCCGTACCTTTGCACCGATAACTGATTCCAACGCAGGTGTCATAAACTTTTGCGTAACAGGTGAGTCAAGCCATTCGGTATAGAAGGTGATGGCGTCGCGGATGAATTCGTTTTTGGATTTTAATCCCATTCGTTCGGCACGTCTTTCGCAATCCTCCCATACGGAAGGGGCAAGACGTATGCTGTTTGCTTTAAGATTTTCTTGTTTTTGCTTTTTCATTTTCTACCTCCATTAGAGTTTCATAATTATTTTGTAAAAATGCCGTAAAGTTCCTCTTTTGAGCTGCTTTACGGTACCCTTTTTGTAATATTGAGTTTTTCGTTCATTTTGGGAATACCCTTGATTTTACGGGATATTTCTCCCCGACCGGCGTTGCCGGCTCGGTGTAAGAGTATCCTCTTTATCCTGCTTGAAAATAATCTCCGTTATTTTCGCAGTTTTTCTTGTATTTCTTGCTTTCTGTTTTCGATCATTGCAAGAGTCATCTGTCGCTCAAACTGCCTGTCCATAACCTGTTGTATGGGCAAGATGGTGTAGAGAAGCGTACCGTTTCTCGTTTCACCGCTTTTGGTAACGATCTGCGTATGCTCGGTAGTGATAAGCCCTTTTTGTGTTAAGCCCTGCACGTACTTTCGCACGCTGTTTACACTCTTACCGATAGCACGTCCAATCGTCGTGTAGCTTGGGTGACATTGATAGGTCCTTCTGTCCTCGCATCGAAGCAGAAACGCATATACCAATATCTCACCGTCAGTCAGCTCAAGATCGAACACCGCATTGGGAATAGGAAAATAGTTTTGCTGTTTTAACTTTTGCATTTCAGCGCTTAACATAGCTTACCTCCTTTCGTATTTTTGTTCAGCCATTCGATCAGCTTATCTTTTTGCACAACCATTCGCTTCCCGATATGCGTAACGGGGAAGTCGGGTTCGCTCATCAGCTCGTAGCAAGACGACTGCGATATGCCCAGCAGATTTGCAACCTGCTTTGCATTCAGAAAGCAGGGAAGCTCATCTAAGGATTTGTAGATAGATTCTTTCATTTGTTTTCTCCTTTCATTGCAAACAAAAAAGGCACCGAGATTTTTTCTCGGTACCTGATTCGGTTTCGTTATTTCATTGTTTCAAAATCATAGATTACATGTCGGTGTCCGTAAATAGATTCTGTGATGAA
>JAFYKY010000023.1 GCA_017537345.1 Clostridia bacterium
ATGAACCGTGTTTCGATGATGGGCGATACTTTAAAGGACATATTCGATCATGCCGAAGATTACGATGTTTTCTGTGATTATATGGTAAACCATATTAACGAATCGAGAGAAAAAATGTCTGACGTACTAAAGCTTAAAAAGAGATTTCCGCCTTTGACCTTGGAACAGCTTATGGAACTTAAAACAAAAACCTATGCTCCTATAGATGCCGGGTAAACCGTGCTTTGGGGCTTGATGATAATAAAACCTCCGATCTCTCGGAGGTTTTTTGTGTTATTTACCTATATGGGGATTCTGTCTGTGAGCTTCTTCGATAACCGCAAGCTGTTGGCGGACCTGACACAGCTTTATATCGTGCTCTCTGCCTTCGGTAAAGAGTGCGTATATCTGGTCGTAATAGGTCTGAACAGCGGCGATAAAGGGTGCCTGAGGATCGCCTTCCCAGCTTTCCTCGTGCCAGTTAAGCTTTTCGGTGCAGTATGCGGGGAAGCATTCAACCTTGTCTGCGGTAAGAGGATCCTTTATAAGATGCTGATCTTCGTTTTCTTCGGGAATAAAGTATTTCCAATCAATATGAGCCATGCTTCCCTTAAGAGAACCGCGGGTACCGTGGATCTTGTATGTAAAGAGAGGGTATCCGTCTGCGGAAGAGATCTCAAGGTCGATAAGAGGCTTGTTAGGTGCAGTAAGTATGAGCTTGCAGTAATCCTCTGCATCGCCGAAGGTGTTGCATCTGTCCATACGGCAGAAAACTTCGGGCATACCGTCGTACATATCCATTATATTAAGCGCCTGATCAAGAGGGTGAGGTCCTGTGTTTGCAAGGTTTCCACCGTTGAATTCGCGGCAGCACTGCCAGTCCCAGCGGCGTGCGTAGCCGTTGAACTGAATGCCGACCTGAACCAATCTGCCCAACACGCCGGAAGCGATAACTTCCTTTACCTTTTCAAAATAATGGGCAAATCTGGACTGCTGGAATACAAGGAACACTCTGCCGTTCTTTTTTGCAATTTCGCACAACTCGTCAAACTGCTCTACTGTGGGAACGCAAGGCTTTTCGCACAGTACGTTAAAGCCGTGCTCAAGCAGATCCTTGGTGACGGGGTAATGAAGATGGCTGGGGGTGGAGTTTATAACAAGATCAATATCGGTTCTGCCGTAAAGCTGGGTGTGGGAAGTGAATGTTTCGCATCCGTATTCCTTTGCCGCACGTACACGGCGAACATCCATAGGCTCTACAACGCCGATAACCTTAAAACGCTCGGTATCCTTTTTAAGATGCAGACCGTGAATATCTCTGCCGCTTCTGCCCTGACCGAGTATGACTACGTTTAACTGTTTCATATTTATCACAACTCCTTATGTTATTAAGGAGATTATACCACAGCCGTTAAAGGTTGTAAAGAAATTTTTTCATTATTTTGCCATAAGCAATCCCGTTTTTTTATCCCAGCACTGGCGGGTCACGTTTCCGTCGGTGCGGGTTGTCCCGTCAAAGACGAAGGCTTGTATGGTTACCAGTATTTTTTCCTCCGTTTCCTCGGTGTTATACACCATAACAGCGGAAAATGGCTTAAAATCCCCTTCTTTTCTCGCTTCTGAGGCGCGGGGAAGCAGTTGCTTCGAAGCAAAAGAGTGAAACTTTTTTGCCAGATTTTCGTAAAAAGCGTTTGCGGTCTTTTTCAGCTTTCTGTTGCCGAAATCGGGGTAGGACAGGTTTATATATACCAGTTCCTCCCCTTTTTCATTTTTTAATATCTGCTTGGTTTGCATATAATCATTCCTCCCGAAAAGATTGTATGCGTCTTCCCCCCTGCATTAGAACAGGAATAAGGGCGGGAAGTAATAAAGCTATCGCCTGCGTCCGTCCCAAGCCGAAGGATATGGGCAGACTTACCGCCAGCGCAATGCAAAGTCCTTTCACTCTGTCTGCGGGACACACTCCCGCCGCAAGAGGAAGCAGTAAAATAAGACCGATAAACCCATAAGGCGAGCTTTCTCCCGTATTGCCGAGGAAGGAACAAATCAGGGACAGTATTAACAGCAGGGGAAACGAATAATAAAAATTCTTTTTTATAAAGGCGGTAATAATACAGCAGATATATATTATCAAGGTCAGCTTAACGGGCAATATGAGTCCGCAAAACCCCATCAGCAAGGGAACGGCGGCAGGCGTCAGTCTGCGCAGCGCCTTTATATTTGAAAGCAGTACCGCCAAAAGCGCAAAAACCGCGCATTCCACGGGTCCCGCCTCGGTCACTGCAATACAGGCGGCTGTCATCGCCGCGAAGGCCGCCGTCACAATTTTTCCTTTCTGAACACCGTCTTACCGGGAAAAGCAATAAGATAATCCTGCATCCCTTCTTTTGAAAGAGGGGCAAGGGGTGTCATATAAGGCTTCCCGAAGCTTTCCCCGGAAGAAAGCAGACAGAATATTACGGATATTCCCGCAAGTACGCCGGGAATTCCGCAAATACAGCCCGCCGCAAGTAAAATATACCTGGCAATAACCGATGAATACATATATACCGGTACTATGAATGCGGTTACCTCGGAAAGCGCCACCACCATCACGGTAATGGGTGCGATAAGTCCTGCGCTTACCGCGGCTTCTCCGAGTATCAGCGAGCCTACTATTCCCACCGCATCCCCCAATCTTTGGGGCATTCTCACGCCTACCTCCCGTAACAGTTCAAAGACCGTAAGGGCGGCAAATACCTCTGCCCACAAGGGCATCGGCAGTTTTGATGAGTATTCTTCCAGGGAAACTTTTATGGCTTCGGGTAATATATGGGGAGCGTGATACCACGCGGCGCAGAAAAATGCGGGTAACAAAAGAGAAACCAGCATTGCGGTAAAACGAAGCGTCCTTATAAAGGTGGCGTAAACCGGCGAACGGTAGTAATCGTCGGAGGATTGCAAAGCCTCCGCAAAAACGTAAGGCGCAGTAAGCACGAAAGGGGAACCATCGCATATTATGGCAATTCTTCCCGCTATCAGCTTTGAGATAACCTTATCTGCCTTTTGGGAATTGCCGAACTTCGGCAGCATTCCGTTTCCGGCAATAAGCGTTTCAAGATTTCCCGAATCCGTAAGTCCGGTAATCTTTTCGCTTTGTAAGCGTTTTATTATCTTTTGCGCCATTCCTTCTTCCGCTCTGCCTTCTATCCATACCACCGCCACACGTGTGCTTGTGATATCTCCCATGATCACGGGGACGGATTTAAGGTTTTCGGATTTTACGCACCTTCGTATCAATGCCAGATTTATTTCCCAGTCTTCGGTAAAGCCCACCTTGGGACCCCGCACGGTTATGTCCGTATCGGGCTCGGTTACTGCCCGCTTTACGGTAGCCGCGGCGTTTGCAAGAACGATCTCGCTTTCGGTGATAAGCAACACCTGACCGTCAAGTATTGCCGCAACAGCCTCGTCCGTACTTTTCGGCTGTGTAACGGATACACCCCGCAAGATCTCTTTCAGGCTCCCTTTTCCAAAGCTTTCGGTTACAGGTGCTATCATCTCGCGGGAAATGTAGCCTCTGTCTGTCATTCCGCGAAGAAAGCAAAGAAAAAGTGTTCTTTTTCCGAAAATTATCTCTCTGGAAATAAAATCCGAACAATTTTCAAACCGCTTTTCTATTTCTGTCCGCATTTTTCACACTCCCTGTGGGTTAGTTTTCTACAAACGGGAAATTTTATACCAAAAAGCCATTGACTAAAATGTTCGGTGCGTATATAATTATGTTAATTAAACAATGGAGACGTGTGTAATGAAAAAAATATTTTTTGTATTTCTTGCGGCAGTTCTTTTGCTGTGTTCCTGTACAAGCTCTTTTACCGTAAACGTTTCGGAGGCAGGTCCCGCTATGGCGGAGGCTACGGGCTTTGCGTGGATGGAGTACGATAAAGACAGTATATATAACGATACCGGCATATCCGAAGATATGTACGTTGATTGCTTCTTCGCCTGGCTTCTTGAAGCAAGCGTGGGCAACTGCGCCTGCGTAATTCTTTTTGAGGCGGAGGACAGCCAAAAAGCCGGCGAGATAGAAACTTATCTCAACGCGTATCTTAACGACGTTCGTCTTACTCAGGAAAAATACAACGCGGATAATTACGCAATGGCTCAGGCGGCAGAGGTGGCGGTAGAACAGAATTACGTTATACTTGCCATTGCGCCCGATACTTCGGTTATCAAAGCCGCTTTCGAAAACGCAAAGGTTGCGGGATAAGGGCAGGCGGATATGAATAAACAAAACAACGGTCTTCGCGCTTTTTTCGCGGTATTGATGTGTATTCCCATAGGGTTTATCATATATTTTGCCGTGCTTTATACAAATCATAATATTCCCGTGTCCGAGGTGGTTTCGGTTTCCGTAACCGCAGGGGACGGCAGAGTGTATAATTATTCCGACGAGCAGACAAGAACCTTTTATCTTGACGTTTATCTGGACGCGGCGCCGGACGAAAATATCACCTCCGCGCCGGAGGGAGTTACACCCGCTCTGGTTGCCTGCGACAGAGGCGATAAGAGAATAGATTACAAGCTGTATCCTTCCGTAAAGGACGGCACGGTTATTATGCAGGATGAAAACGGATATTTTTATTCCCTGCCTTCCGACGTGGAGCAGCACCTGCTTGTAAGAAGCGAGTTTCAGTATCTGTATGCGGGGGATCTGCTTCCCGTGTTTACCGTGGTTTCCGGTGACAGAGTGCAGGAAATAGCTCCCGTAAACTACAAATGGTCTTACAAAAAGGCAGATAATAAGTATTACGGCGATAATATCACCCTTAAATATGAAGAGGGAAGCGATCTGCGCATCTATTCCGACCGCGAAAATTCCATTTCCTTTTCCGTTCAGCCCGATACGGTCGAGCTTCGCATAAACGGTGAAAGCGTGGCTCCCGGCAGCTTTTCCTCCCTTGCTTATTCGGCAGACACTATTTTGGACGTTTCCGTAAGAGCCACCTGGGTAAACGATGGGGAAAGCAACTACGGCACGGCAGAATACAGCTTTAAGATACTTTACGATATCCCCGCAAAGGTATATCTGTCCAATGACATTTGCGTAAGAGGCGATACCCTGCTTTTGCGCGTGGATATGCTTACCGACGGCGAAACCGTTGAATTGGAAAGCGACCTGATCACCACCGCGCCGGAATTCGAAGTGCAAAGCGGCGTAGCCTACGCCATTCTTCCCATTTCTCTGGAAAATCAACCCGGCACCTATGATCTTACCTTTGTTTCCGGTGAAAATACCGTAGAGCTTACTTTGGAGGTTCTGGACGGAGAATACGGATTCGGTACGTATCATTATCCCAACGATATATTTTTACAGTACGTCGCGCAGGATAAGGTGGCAGAGCTTTCTTCCGTAATAGACAATACCGTAAGCTTCGGCGGCGCAATGTTCTTTACCTTTGACAGTCCTTTCGCGCTCCCCTGCGAAAAAGGCGTGGTTACGGAAAGCTTTGGTAAGAGTATCGTTATAAACGATGAGACTGCTCAGGAAGCGCCCTTCAGCGGATACATTCCCGGCAACGTATATCAGGTTGCGGAGGGTACGTCCGTGGTTTCCATGCAGCGAGGCAAGGTGGTTTACGCAGGCGAAACCGCGCTTACCGGCGGAACGGTAATTATAAGCCACGGTATGGGTATATATTCTTATTATTTCCACGTAGAGTATATCGCGGTTACCGAGGGCACCACGGTGCAAAAGGGCGCCATACTGGGTAAAGCGGGCGTCAGCGCTCTTTCTCCCGAAGGAGTCGGCAATATCGTTCACAACGCAATTTCCGTCGGCAAGGTGTTCGTAGATCCCGAACCCTTTATAGAAGGAACACTGTTCGTCGAACAATAAAGTTATATTTAAAGCGCTCTTTTTAAGGGCGCTTTTAAATTTTTTACTTTACAAACACAAAATATAGTGGTATAATATTATGTAAATTACAATATCCGAAAGGAAAAACAAAAATATTATGAAATGTCCTATGTGTTCGTATCCCGAAAGCAAGGTTATAGATTCCCGTCCCTCCGCAGACCATTCTTCCATACGCCGCCGCAGAGAGTGTGAAAAATGCCAAAAGCGTTTTACTACATACGAAATTGTCGAAACGGTTCCTCTGGTGGTGGTAAAGCGTGATAAATCCCGTGAAACATTTGACAGAAGCAAGCTGCTTCGTTCCATTATCTCCGCCTGCGATAAACGCCACGTTTCCCGCGAGCAAATGGAAACCATTGCGGATGAGATACAGTTCACCTTGCAGAACTCTCTTCAGAACGAGGTTAATTCCACCTATATCGGCGAGCTGGTTCTGGAAAAACTCCGCGGTATAGACGAAGTTGCGTATATCCGCTTCGCATCCGTTTACCGTTCCTTCAAGGATATTTCTCAGTTCCTTGAGGAAATTACCAACCTTAACAAATAGTTTATAAAAGACCGCACGCCTGCGGTCTTTTGTGCTTTTAAAAAAGTAATTTTTTTTGTAAAAAATCTCTTGACAAATATTGTCGTCGGTGGTATATTTACGTGTAGTTAGCATATGCTAATAGCAAAAGGCAGGTTGAATATGAATTTAACAAAAGCACAAGAGGGTATGGAATATATCATCCGCGCCATAGAAACGGAGGACGAGGAGCTGGATAGCTTTTTGTTCACTCTGGGATGCTACAGCGGTGAAAAAATAACCGTGGTATCCCGCAGAAAGGGTACTTGCGTTATTTCCGTAAAGGATGCCCGTTATTGTATAGACAATCAGTTGGCGCAAGCAATTATTATATAAAAAGGCTGTATAAGCCCTTTTATTTGGCAGGGCGGTTAGTCCTTGCTAACTGAAATTTTTGAAAGGAGAAAAAGGAATGAGAATTGCATTAGCGGGAAACCCCAATTCGGGCAAGACCACAATGTATAACGCCCTTACCGGCAGCAGCGAAAAGGTGGGAAACTGGGCAGGCGTTACGGTTGATAAAAAAGAGCATCTCGTAAAGAAAATATACTGCCCTGCAGGAATGCAGATAACGGCAGTAGACCTTCCCGGCGCTTATTCCATGTCTCCCTTTACAGCGGAGGAAAGCGTTACCAGCGTATACGTTAAAAACGAAAAGCCGGACGTTATTATAAATATTGTTGATGCAACCAATCTCAGCAGAAGCTTGTTCTTTACCACACAGCTTCTTGAATTGGGTATTCCTACCGTTGTGGCACTTAACAAAAGAGATATTAACGAAAAAAAAGAAACGGTTATAGACGCTTCCACGTTATCCGCAAAATTAGGATGTCCCGTTCTTGATACGGTTTCCACCTCTGCCCAGGGACTTAAAGAGGTAATGGAAACAGCTGTCGGTCTGGCGGGCAAGACCCAGACCGCCCCTTACGACGGGGGTGAAATTGATCTTACGGATAAAGCCGCAGTTACCTTGGCAGACCGCAAGAGATTTGAATTTGTCAACAAGATCGTAAGCGAGGTCGAAACCCGCAAGATCTTTACAAATGAAAGAAACTTCGGTGATAAGATAGATAATATCATCACCAACAAGTGGCTGGGAATTCCCATTTTTGCCGTAGTTATGTGGGCTGTTTTCTGGATCTCGCAGGTAGGTCCCGGCGCATGGCTGGCAGAAGGCGTGGAGATAGGCAATACGGCTATCCCCGGCTTGGTTACATATATAGAGATGTTCGGCGAATGGGTTGGCGGACTTATGGCAAACGCTTCTCCCCTTTTGCAGACCATAATTGTAGATGGTATCATCGGCGGCGTAGGCGCAGTTCTGGGCTTTTTGCCTTTGGTAATGGTAATGTATTTTATGCTTGCCTTGCTGGAGGACTGCGGATATATGTCCCGTGTTTCCGTGGTGCTTGACCCTATCTTTAAAAAGGTTGGTCTTTCCGGTAAATCCGTAATACCCTTCGTGGTGGGAACCGGCTGTGCGGTACCGGGAATTATGGCTTGCCGTACCATAAGGGACGAGCGTGAGCGCAGAGCAACCGCAATGCTTTCACCCTTTATGCCCTGCGGTGCAAAAATACCCATTATATCCCTTTTTGCAGGGGCGTTTTTCCCTGAATCAAGCTGGGTTTCTCCCGCAATGTATTTTATGGGGCTTGTCATTATATTCTTCGGCGCTCTGCTTATCAAGTGGATATCCGGCTATAAATACAAAAAGTCTTATTTCATAATAGAGCTTCCCGAATACAAATTCCCCTCTCTTTGGGGTGCGTTCAAATCCATGCTTTCCCGCGGTTGGTCGTATGTTGTCAAAGCGGGAACGGTAATTTTGGTTTGCAATGCGGTGGTTACCATTATGGCAACATATAACTGGCGTTTCCAGATGGTAGAGCCTGCGGATTCCATTCTTGCTTCCATTGCATCGCCCTTTGCGGTAGTGCTCATTCCCTTGGGCTTCGGCGCATGGCAGTTGGCAGCCGCGGCTATTACCGGCTTTATTGCAAAAGAAGAGGTTGTTGGAACTCTTGCCGCCGTGTTTGCGGTTTCCGAAACCGTGATAAACGGAGAATTCGAACTTTTGGAGGGTAGCGCTTTTGTGGATAGTATTGCCGCTTCCGGCGTGGAATTAACGGCAGTTGCAGCCCTTGCTTATCTTATGTTCAATCTGTTCACCCCTCCTTGCTTTGCGGCTATCGGGGCAATGAATTCGGAAATAAAGAGCAGAAAATGGTTCTTTGCAGGTATCGGAATACAGCTTTCCGTTGCATACGTTTTGTCCTTTGCCGTGTATCAGGCAGGTACCTTGCTGGTTTACGGAAAAATGGGAACAGCTTTTGTATCCGGTCTTATTGCTGTGGCCTTGATAATCTTTACCGTATTCGCCTTGGGCTTAAGGTCCAATCTTAAGGTTAAAAAAGAATACGAAAGCAAAAGAAAGCTTAAAGTAAGGGAAATAAAACAGTAAAAATTTTAAAAAGGAGTGCCCGAAAATGTGGGTTGATATAATTGCGGGAACCGTGCTCGCATTGGTTCTGGGCGGCGCAGTGGCATATATTGTTATTGCAAAGAAAAAAGGGAAAAAGTGTATCGGATGTCCCGAAAGCTGCGATAAATGTCCCCATTCCTGCGCAGGGTGCCAAAGCGGCACGGAAAAAGAGTAAAAAGTTTTGAAAATTGGCAGTAAATTTACTGCCAATTCGCTTTTTCATAATTGATATTGGGTTTTGTTTATGTTATTATTTATATAGAGCGTATTTCTTTAAAACGGAGGATCAATATATGAAAAAGATAATGTTTGTATGCCTCGGAAATATCTGCCGTTCCCCTATGGCGGAATTTATTTTTAGAGATATGGTAAAGCAAAAAGGCTTGGAAAATGAATTTTTCATCGCTTCATCTGCCACAAGCACCGATGAAATTATCGGCGGTATCGGCAACCCCGTGTATCCTCCCGCAAAAAGAGAGCTTTTGTCACACGGAATTTCCTGCGAAGGGAAACGGGCGGTACAGCTTAAATGGGAGGATTACGAAAAATACGATCTGTTTGTGGGTATGGACAGCAGTAATATCCGCAATATGAATACTATCCTCAAAGGGGACAAGCATAAAAAGATCCGCAAGCTTATGGATTATACCTCCCGCCGCGGCGACGTTGCCGACCCTTGGTTTACCGAAAGGTTTGATATAGCCTACCGTGATATTTACGATGGCTGCGAAGGATTGTTAAAAGCGCTTTTAAAATAAATTTTAAAGGAGACTACTATGAACAGCAATCTTGTTTATTATTATTGCAACGTTTCCACCGCGTTGGCGGTGCTCAGAGAAAAAGAGATATGGATGACGGATATCCGCAATCTTAACGACCTTAACGAGCTTACCGGCGTTTATAATATGTTTTTCGGCTTGCTTGAGGAATACGACGCAGAGCGCGGGCGCGTTCTTTCTCCTCTTTTCGATATAGCCCGTCAACCCGGCGCAATACAGCTTTACGAGCGTCCCACAAAGGTTCATTCCTACTACGTGGCGTGCTTCAGTAAAAATCAGGATTCGGTCAGCCAGTGGGTATCATTTGCGGATGACGGACACGGTCTTGCTATCGGATTTGACGAAAATCAGCTTATCGCCGCCTCCGAAGCGGAGGGATTGGAATACCACGCCATCTCATACGTGCGTGAGGACGATATAAAACTGCATATCCCCGAAATTTACGAAAGCCTTTTGCGTCTGGCGGATAAAAGCGGCAGAACGCTTATGGACGTTACTATGGGCAGGCTAAAAGAAATATTCGAATCCGGCGCATACTTCAAGACCCACCATTACAGAAGCGAAAACGAAAAGCGGGTAATATACGAATATCCCCGCACCGTAACCGACCTGCCCGATGGCTGGGAGGTAAAAAAGATAAAGGCGTATGCAAAAAAGAATATGATAAACACCTGCGTTCCTCTTGCATTTCCCGCTTCTGCAATAAAGGCTGTCATAACGGGACCGAAATACCAAAAGAACTTCAACGAGCTTGAAATGGCGCTTGAGGTTCTGGGATACAAGGTAAGCGATATTACTATTCTCGAATCCACCAGCGGATATAGATAAAACACCTCGAAAAATATACGTTTTCCTCTTTAAATTCTTGTTTTTTTGTGTTATACTGTTTTTTAAGTTATCGTATTTTACATTTTTAGGAGATATATATTATGGCAAACATTGAAACTACCTGCGTTCAGGGCGGTTACAGACCCGGAAACGGCGAACCCAGACAGATTCCCATTATTCAAAGCACTACATTCAAATATAATACCGGCACGGATATGGGCAAGCTTTTTGACCTTGAAGCAAGCGGATATTTTTATTCCCGCCTGCAAAACCCCACCTGCGATACCGTGGCGGCAAAGATATGCGCTCTTGAGGGCGGTACGGCGGCAATGCTTACCTCCTCCGGTCAGGCGGCGTCCTTCTTTTCCGTATTCAATATTGCTCAGGCGGGAGATCACGTTGTGTCCTCCTCCAGCATATACGGCGGTACCTTTAATCTGTTTAACGTAACTATGCGCAAAATGGGAATAGAGTTTACCTTTGTTTCTCCCGATTGCACCGACGAAGAGCTTGAAGCCGCTTTCCGTCCCAACACCAAGGCTGTGTTTGGCGAGACCGTGGCAAATCCTGCCCTTACCGTTCTGGATATAGAGAGATTTGCTAAAGCTGCTCACGCTCACGGATGCCCCCTTATTATAGACAATACCTTTGCAACTCCCGTAAACTGCCGTCCCTTTGAATGGGGCGCGGATATCGTTACTCATTCCACCACCAAGTATATGGACGGACACGGCTCCGCGGTGGGCGGCTGTATCGTTGACAGCGGTAAGTTCGATTGGACCAAGTACGCGGAAAAATTCCCCGGACTCTGCACTCCCGATGAAAGCTACCACGGTATTACTTATACAGAGCGTTTCGGTATCGAAGGCGCATATATAACCAAAGCCACCGCACAGCTTATGCGTGACCTTGGCGCAACCCAATCTCCCCAGTCTGCATATTACCTCAATCTCGGTCTGGAGAGCCTGCACCTCCGTATGAAGCAGCATTGCAAGAATGCTCAGGCTGTTGCGGAATATCTCTCCGCCCACGAAAAGATCTCCTGGGTAAAATACTGCGGTCTTAAGGGCGATAAGGATTACGCTCTGGCACAGAAATATATGCCCAACGGTTCTTGCGGTGTTGTAAGCTTCGGAGTTAAGGGCGGTAAGTCCGCAGCAGAAAAGTTTATGGAAGCCCTTACCATCGCGGCTATCGAAACCCACGTAGCGGACGCAAGAAGCTGCTGTCTGCACCCTGCAAGCACCACTCACCGTCAGCTTTCCGATGAAGAGCTTGTGGCTTGCGGTGTTACTCCCGATCTTATCCGTCTTTCCTGCGGTATAGAGGGAACGGAGGATCTGATCGCGGATATCGCTCAGGCGCTTGAAAAAATTTAAAGGAAGTATTTTATGCCTATAAAAATACCCAACGATCTGCCTGCGGTCAAAACGCTGGCGGATGAAAATATATTTGTAATGACAGAAACCCGCGCCATTACGCAGGATATACGTCCCTTAAAGCTTTTGGTGCTCAACCTTATGCCCACCAAAATAGAAACGGAAACACAGTTTTCCCGTCTGCTGGGCAACACCCCTTTGCAGATAGAGATGGAGCTTATCCACACCAAGACCCACCGTTCCAAAAACGTGGCGGACGAGCATCTGTTTTCCTTTTACAAAACCTTTGACGAGGTTAAGGACCGCACCTTTGACGGTATGATAATCACCGGCGCGCCCGTGGAAAAATTGGATTTCGAGCAGGTGGACTACTGGCAGGAGCTTTGCGAAATAATGGAGTGGACAAAGACGAACGTCCACTCCACTCTCCACATTTGCTGGGGCGCGCAGGCAGGGCTTTATTATCATTACGGAATAAACAAGGTTCCTCTTGATAAAAAGCTGTTCGGGGTGTATCCTCATATAGTGGATTACAAAAATTCCATTCTCTTCCGCGGGTTTGACGATATATTTATGGCGCCTCATTCCCGCCACACAACCGTGCCCAGAGAGAGCATAGAAGCGGTTCCCGAGCTGAAGATACTCGCTTCCTCGGAGGAAGCGGGCGTATACGCTTTAAAGAACGAAAGCAGCAGTCAGGTTTTTGTGTTCGGCCATTCGGAATACGACCCCGAAACCTTAAAAAAAGAATACCTGCGTGATAAAAATGCGGGACTCCCCATAGAGATCCCCAAAAATTATTTCCTCGGGGATGACGATACAAAGCCTCCCGTGGTCACCTGGCGCTCCCACGCAAATCTGCTTTTCTGCAACTGGCTTAATTATTTTGTATATCAGACCACCCCTTACGATATATCAAAGATACACAAATAAAAAGGAAAATTTTTAATGAAATTATTGGTTACCGGCGGCGCCGGATTTATCGGAAGCAATTTTATATTATATGTGCTTGACCGATACCCCTGCGACCGAATAGTGTGCTTGGATAAGCTCACATACGCCGGTAACCTTTTTTATTTGGAAAAGGCAAAAAATAACCCTCGTTTTTCCTTTGTCAAAGGGGATATATGCGATAAGACTCTTGTGAAACAGCTTTTTGCAAAAGAAAAGTTCGATACAGTGGTGAATTTTGCCGCCCAATCCCACGTGGACCGTTCTATAATCTCTTCTGCGGAATTTATAAACACCAATGTGTACGGCGTTTCCGTTTTGCTGGATGCCTGCGTGGAACACGGCGTCGCCCGCTTTCACCAGATCTCCACCGACGAGGTGTACGGGCAGTCCTTAACCGATATTCCCTTTACGGAGGCTTCGCCTCTTAACCCCTCCAACCCCTATTCCGCTTCAAAAGCGGCGGCGGATATGCTGGCGCTTTCTTATTACAAAACTCACGGACTTAACGTAACCGTAACCCGAAGCACAAATAATTACGGGCCCCATCAGCATACGGAAAAGCTTATTCCCCGCCTTATTGCAAACGCTTATCTCGGAAAGCGCCTGCCCTTGTACGGGGACGGAAGCAATATTCGGGATTGGCTTTACGTTACCGACCACTGCGCGGCGGTGGATACGGTACTGCGCAACGGCAAAGCGGGGGGAATATACAACGTCTGCGCCCGCAACGAGCGCACAAATCTTGATATCGCCCGTCTGGTGTGCAGTAAAACGGGAATAGGGGAGGAAAGAATATCCTTTGTTCCCGACCGCAAGGGGCACGATAAACGCTATTTCGTTTCGGACGAAAAAATACGAAGCGAGTTGGGCTGGCAACCCCAAACAGATTTCGAAACAGGCTTTTCGATTACCGTGGATTGGTACAAAAATAATTTTTAAAAGAGGAGTGTGCCGTGCTGTATCTTGAAAAATTTAATCTTCCCTGCCGCAGGGATGAAGACGGATATCTGCTCTCGTTTCCGTATCAGCTGGAAATGGAGTGCTATTCCCATACGGACGTATACCCCTTCAAGCTGTTTCCGGATAAGGGGCTTACCGATATTTCCTTTGCGCCCATAACCATCTTTTACGGCGGTAACGGTTCGGGAAAATCCACCATTTTAAACGTGATCTCCGAAAAATTGGGCATACGCCATTCCTCCCGCTTCAACAATACGCCGCTTATGCGTTCTTATCTGGATATGTGCTCGTATTCCTTGGCGGCGGGGGCAAAAACGGTTCCTTCCCACAGCAGAAAGATTGTCAGCGATGACGTTTTCGATCTCCTGCTGGATGTACGCGCCCAGAACGAGGGGATCGACCGCAGAAGGGAAGAGCTTTTTGAGGAGCATTACCGTATCAACGATACGCCTATGCCCCGCTTCACCTCCCTTGCGGAGCACGATGAGTTTAAAAAATGTCTGGAGGCAAAGCGCTCCACCAAATCTGCCTACGTTTCAAAACGAATTCCCAAGGAATTAAAGGGAAGCTCCAACGGGGAAAGCGCATACGTTTACTTCACCCAAAAGATAGAGGAAAACGCCTTGTATCTTCTTGACGAGCCGGAAAACAGCTTATCTCCCAAGCTGCAAAAGGAAATGGTGTCTTTTATAGAGGATTCCGCCCGCTTTTACGGCTGTCAATTTATAATCTCCACCCATTCGCCGTTTCTTCTTGCCGTAAAGGGCGCAAGGATATACGATCTGGATTCATCCCCCGTGTGCGTAAAAAAATGGTATGAGCTGGAGAATGTCCGTGCCTATCACGATTTCTTTAAAGAAAATACCCATTTGTTCCAAAAATAAAAGCTTTTTGCGGTAAACGCAAAAAGCTTTTTTGTATGTGTCGTATTATTTTTTGATATTGTTTAATATTTCGTCCTTTGTAAGATTGTATGCTTTGGCAATATCCATAGCATAGCTTTGCCCGTAGTGTCCGCGAATTATCTTGAACGCACGTTTGTGGGAGTATTCATCAATGCGCGCACAAAGATTAACAATTTTGGATTTTCCGCCCGTGTATGAATTCTCTAAACCGCACAATTCGTGGAAGTGGGTGGTCCAAAGTCCACGTGCGCCTATGTCCGAATACGCGGTAATAATTTCGGTAGCGATAACCACAGCTTCGGTGGAATTTGTGCTGGAAAGAGCTTCATCGAACAAAAATAAGCTGTTTTCGGTAATGTTTTTGTTTATTACCTGAATCTTTTCACATTCGTCGGATAGCCTTCCGTGTATGTAGGAACGGTCTTTTATATCTATAAAATGAACCAAAATTCCGTCAACAGCTTTAATATCCGCGTTTTTGGCGGGAAGGGGCAATCCCAAATGGAGCATTGTGTATAAAATTCCCACAGACTGGGTGTAAATGGATTTTCCGCCTTGGTTGGGTCCCGTTAAAACGTATATGCCTGCGTTTTCGTCAAAGGTAAGATCGTTTTTGACCACGCTTTTGTCTGTTTCGGAATTCAATGCCAGTATGGGATGATAAAGTCCTTCGATCTTATCATTTTCGGCAAGACTCGGCTTGCACAAAGACAACCCCTTTTCATTTAGCTCAATAAGCGTTTTCATACACGCGACAACAAATCTCCATTCGTGTATGGCGTGAGATAATACGTTAAGATTGTTTACCGCATATTTTTTTACAACTCCGGACCAAGCTTTCAGCCCCGAAGCAAACACCTTGTTTAAAGCGGAATTTGCGGATGCGCGTAATGAACTTGCTTCTTCGGCGGTCAGGCTCTTGTCAAGAGGGACGAGCGGTGCAGCGCAGACGAACCGATTGTCCTTAAAATCAAGACGCATAAGCTTGTCCATAAATTCGCCGGAAACATAGCTTTCTTCGTGTACAGATATAAGCCCCGCTTCAACCGGTTTCATTTGAGCATTTAAATTTATGCCCACCGTAATGCTTTTAATTTCGGTAATGGTGTGTATTTGCTTATCCACTTCTTCGCAAAGGGTGTCAAACTCTTTGGTGGTGCAGATAGGCTTTACTTTTTCCCAAAGCACCAAAAGCGCTTGGCTTTTTACTTGGTATTCGGCAAAAATGCTTTTTATTTCTTTAAGATATTCAACTCTTGTTTCAAGCTCTTTTATACTGTACAGCAGTTTTTCGTTGGAAAGCGCAGTTTCTTTTTCTTTTTGTATTTCAAAAAAGTTTTCCAACACCAAAAAACTTTTTGAAAGTCTTTCATAAAGCGCGGGCTTTTCCAACAACTCCGCAAACAGTTCCTGCCTTTGCTCCATTGTGTTTTTATCAACCGTGAAAAATTCGCACAGATCTCGTTCGGGTTCGCCGAACTTTCTTCCGTAGTTGATATTTATCAAAGTGTTGATATCCAATCTTCTGATAAAGGAAAAATCAGAAAAAGATCTCCTTGTATCGCTTTCTGCCCAGATGATGCTTTTCATAGTTTTTCCTCCTAAGGTATTAAATAGTACAACAGCATTTTTATTCCCGTAGAAAAGCATACCGCAACCGCAGGAAGTAAGATCAACCACGCTGTTGAGTAGCGGTATGAACGCCATATCTTACAAAAGAAATAGTAAAAGTATCCTTCTATTACCAAAAACGGTATTGTGATGATTAATGCCAACCCGCTTGAAAGTGTAAGTAAAATGACAGCAACAACAAATAAAATCACGGCAATTCTTAAAAGCTTTTTCGTTGGCGCAATTATATAATGTTTCTCATCGCTTGCATCGAGTATGTGCGCTGCTGCGTTTGCCAGTCTGTGCATTCTTACTCCTTTCTTGTAACTCCTATTTACTCACCGTTACACGCTTATTTTCCGTTTTTGCAGAGGAAACAGGTGTTTTGATATTGGCTCTGTTCATCTTTACAAACGTTGTTGTCTATGTTATTATATAGCATATCTGAAATTTAGTCAATAAAGGAAACGCATTATGATAAAACAATATACAACCATACTTATTGATATGTACGGTGTAATTCTTGAAGAAAGCAAAGGGAATTTTTTGCCCTACACTTACGATCATTTTCCCGAAAGTGAATACGAAAGGCTTACAACGCTTTTTCGCAAAGAAAAGCTGTTTACAAAAGCGCAGTTAGGGGAATATTCTTCGGATGCTTTTTTAAAAGCCCTTGGATTTGAAGATGCGGAATACCATATGAAAAACTATATTTCCACCCGTCTTACCCTTGATAAAGGGTTTATTCCCTTTGCGGAAAAGGCAAAAGAAAAGTATTCTCTCGTTTTGCTATCCAACGATGTGTCGGAGTGGAGCGAATATATTACCGAATTTTTCGGATTAAACAAATATTTTTCCCACAAGATCGTAAGCGGAGACATTGGCTTACGTAAGCCGGATATACGTATGTTTGATACTTGCCTTGAACGTATCGGCGCTACGGCAGCCGAATGTATTTTTGTGGATAATACCGCAAAAAATCTCGTTGCTGCAGAAGAAACGGGAATATCCTGCGTGCTGTTCGATAGGGACGGGGAGCATTTTGAAGGCGCTTCCGTGGTCAACTTTGAAGAGTTAAGTTCAATATTGCTATAAAAAAGCGCCCGAAAATTTCGGGCGCTTTTTTTATAGGTATTTTATTTACTTGAAGCTACGTAGGGCCTTATTGCGCCGGCAACCTGCACTATGGGCATTGTCTGCAGCCACACCTTACCGGGACCGGTAAGTACGGTGTGGAACAAGCCTTCGCCGCCGAACAGCACGTTTTTAACGCCCTGAACTCTCTGTATCTCCATATGTACGCTTGATTCAAACGCCGCAACGCTGCCGGTGCTTATAACCAGCTTTTCGCCGGGGGCAAGCTCTTTTTCAGCCAGCTCGCCGTCTATTTCAAGAAAAACCGTACCGCTTCCGGAAAGCTTTTGCATAATAAATCCTTCGCCGCCGAAGAGTCCCGCACCCAGATTTTTATTGAAGTGTATAGAGAGCTGTACTCCGCTTTCGGATGCAAGGAAGCAGTTTTTCTGGGCGATAAGAGGCTTTTCGGGAGTTATTGCAACGTCAAGTATCTTGCCGGGGAAGCTGGAGCCGAAGGTTACGGAAGCATCGCCCTGAGCGGTATAGATATTATGGAACATACTTTCACCGGTAAACGCTTTGGAAAACATTTTTCCCACTCCGCCGCCGCTGGTTTCCATCTTCATATTGGGGGACATCCATATCATAGAGCCCTTTTCGGTTATCATTTTTTCGCCGTTTTCAAGATCGCAGGTAACGTAAGGGAACGCGCCGCCGCCGATAACGTATTTCATAATAATTTCTCTCCTTTTTGTGGGTTTAATTTATTATATTACATTATTTTTAAAATGTCTACATCTTTGTTTTGCTTTGTCTGCGGAATTCGGTGGGAAGCATACCGTATTCATTCTTGAACGCCGCCGTAAATCTGCTCTGGCTGTCGTACCCCGCTTCCTTTGCCACCAGCAAAACGCTTTTATCCGTGCTTTTAAGCAGTGCCGCCGCTTTTTCCAGACGGTGCTTTTTTATATGGGACGCAACGGAATCTCCGTATACCTCCTTGAATACCTTTTTAAGGGTAGTGGTGTTTATGTGGAATTTTTTGGAAAGAGCTTCTATGGTTATACGCTCCGAAAGATGCTCCGTAAGGTATTCGTGAACTTCGTATATTATCTCCCTGCGGGTTGCGCCGTTTTCTTCGGCTTCGGGGCAGGAGACTTCCATTACCTGCTCTAATATTTCGTGCAGAAGCTTGCTTGCCGCCGTATCTGCGGCGCGGTAGTATACTTCTTTTCCGTCCCGTCTGCTTTCAATAAGCTTTAGTTCTTTCAAAGGACGCAGATGGTGGGAAACCGCGGGGCTTGTCATATTTAAAAGCGCGGCAATATTTATTACGCACTCTTCTCTGTGGCAAAGAAGCCAGAATACCCGCAGACGTGTTGTGTCCCCAAGCTGTTTAAACAGCTCGGATGCATTGTTAAAACGGGAAAGCTTGCTCAGTTCCCTGTGTATCTTAATTGCGTTTTTACTGTCCCCGTGGTTGTGGGGAAGCTTGAATTCTGCCATATTTTATCCTCTTTGGAAAAGGTATTCGCCCTTTCGGAAGCAAATGTTGAAAGGGTGTTGAATTATTGCTTTTTCTACATTATACTGCATTTGAAACAATTAAGCAACTGTTTAATTGAATAAATTTAAAAAAAGGAAATATCAAATGAAAAAAACCTATAATATAGAGGTAGATTGCGCAAACTGCGCAAATTTAATGGAAAAAGCGGCGGCAAACACAGAGGACGTTTTGTCCGCAAACGTAAACTTTATGCTGCTCAAAATGGAAATAGAATTTGCCTCCGGCGCAGATGAAAAGAAGGTAATGAAATCTGTTTTAAAGGCGTGCAGACGCATTGAACCGGATTGCGAAATAGAGTTTTAACGCCATGAACAAAAAACAAAAAAAGCTTCTTTGCCGCATACTTATAACCTTTGCTTTGACGGTACTTCTTTTATTTTTGCCCATAAGCGGAATATACCGTTTTGTCTGCTATTTCGGGGTGTATCTTGTTATCGGCTTCGATATACTCCGCAAAGCGGGAAAAGGGATTTTAAACGGCAGAGTGTTCGATGAAAACTTTTTAATGTCCATAGCCACGTTAGGCGCTTTTGCTTTGGCAATATATACCAAAAGCGGGGATTATCTTGAAGCGGTGGCGGTTATGCTTTTTTATTGCACGGGGGAGCTTTTTCAAAGTCTCGCCGTGGGCAAAAGCCGTAAAAGTATTGCGGCACTTATGGATATCCGCCCCGATAAAGCCAATTTAAAAACCGATCGCGGCGTTGTTATCGTCAGCCCCCAAGAAGTCAGGGTAGGGGATATTATACTTATCGACCCCGGTGAAAAGATACCCTTGGACGGTGTGGTTTTAAAAGGCGTGTCCTCTCTCAATACAAGTGCTCTTACGGGGGAAAGCCTCCCTCGTGACGTAGGTGAGGGGGACGAGGTCATAAGCGGCTGTGTTAATATGACTGGGGCTTTGGAGGTGCGTGTTACCAAGCCTTATGAAGAATCCACAGTTTGCAAAATACTGGAGCTGGTATCTTCCGCTTCCTCGAAAAAATCCCGTTTCGAAGCCTTTATATCCCGTTTTGCAAGAATATATACGCCTATCGTGTGCGGTTGCGCGGCGGTGCTGGCGCTTGTTCCGCCTCTGGTAAATATGCTGTTAAGTTTGCCTGCGGGCTTTGATATATGGCTGTATCGTGCTTTAACCTTTTTGGTGGTAAGCTGTCCTTGCGCTTTGGTAATAAGCGTTCCTTTAAGCTTTTTTGCAGGGTTGGGATGTGCAAGTAAAAACGGTATACTCATAAAAGGCTCAAATTATCTTGAGGCTCTTTCAAAAACCGAATATATGGTTTTTGATAAAACGGGAACTTTAACCAAAGGTGAGTTTTCGGTTGTATCAGCCGTGCCCTTGGGAGTGTCGGAAGACGAGCTTTTGCGCTTTGCCGCCCACTGCGAATGCGCGTCCTCCCATCCCATTGCCGTAAGCCTTAAAAAAGCCTACGGAAAGAATATAAACAGAGATACTGTCTGCAATATTCAAGAATTGGCGGGCAGGGGAGTTACCGCCGATGTGGACGGCGTGGCTGTAGCCGTGGGAAACTCGCTTCTTGTGGAGCTTTCGGGCGCCGAGCTTCCTTCGGATACCCCAAACGGAAACGCTGTGCACGTGGCTCTTAACGGCAGATACGCAGGGTATCTTACGGTTTCCGATACGGTTAAGGAAAACTCAAAAAAAGCAATTTCTCTGCTTAAAAAAGCAGGTATCAAAAAAACGGTAATGCTTACGGGCGATAACGAAACGGAAGCAAAAAGGGTTTCCGCAGCTGTTGGCACGGACGAATTCAAAGGCGGACTTTTGCCTCATCAAAAGGTAGAGGCTGTGGAAGAATATCTTTTGCAAAAATCAAAAAGAACCGTTCTCGCTTTCGTGGGGGACGGAATAAACGATGCGCCCGTCCTTTCCCGCGCCGACGTAGGTGTTGCTATGGGCGGAATGGGGTCGGATGCCGCCATAGAAGCCGCAGACGTGGTGCTTATGGATGATGATCCCTTACAGCTTGTAAACGCTGTGAAAATATCCCGAAAATGTGTGGGAATAGTCCACGGTAACATCGTATTTTCATTGGCGGTGAAATTCGCCTGCCTTGCTTTGACCGCCTTCGGATTGTCCAACATGTGGTTTGCCATATTTGCGGACGTAGGTGTAATGATACTTGCCGTGTTTAACGCTATGCGTGCGTTCAAAATAAAGAAATAAGAAAAAGCCATCTTTCGATGGCTTTTTGTGTCTTTATTTTGCTTTTGCCGTAAGCTTTTTGACAATAAGGTGTTTTTTTGCTTTTACGTCGTTTATAAAATTCTTTCTGTCAAAGATCATACAGATAAGGAAAGCGATCGGCGTTACAAGCACAAAGGCGGGAACTATTATCCAGAACCAGGGCCAATATTTTTCCTGCCCCGCGTACTGTCCCACGGGTACCGTCTTAAAGATATCCGGCGTGAATATGGCGAAAAAGCTTCCGATAGCATCGTTCACTCCCGGTCCCCATATATACGATGTGTTTTTGTAGCCGATGCCGAAGAAATCGTTGGTAAGCCGCATGGGAGTATAACCCAATTCCGCCTGGAATACCTGATTAAGCATTATAAACAGCATTAACAAAAGCAATCCCGTAGGCGCAACAAGCACGCGCTTGTAGGAAAGCTTGTGGTGCTTGAACAGAACCATAAGGAGAGGCACCGTGAGCAGCATCCAGTGGTGGAAATAAAAACGGATTATATCCAACTGTTCCGCAAGCTGGTCTATTTTCGCCATAGGCTCCTGGGGATAAAACAAGGCAATAAGACCGCTTATTACGCCTATATAAAACATATAGTCCTTTATCTTTTCGTTTTTGGAAAAGAACATAAAGGGGAACAGCGCAATATTTGCGGCGCAGATGTTTACAAACCAGCTGTCACGCAGCATTCTCGCTTCATCTATGCTGTATGGCGGGATATATACTTTCAGGAAATGGAGCAAAAAGCCAACAACGAGTAATGCAAACAGTACGGTTTTTTGCAACTTCACACTGCGGTTTCTCAGCAGAAAATATAATCCTGCGGTGGCGCCTGCGGCAAGAATCAGCCAGAAGAAGTACCAGAAATTAAACATACTTATATACATTTTCATCTTCCTCCATATAGGCCAATTATATACCTTTTTCCGACAGAAGTCAAGCGATTAAACAAAAGTACGGGAAAAGTGTTGGCAATAATACCTATATTCAATCCGGAAAGACGTTATTTTTCTCTGCCTTTCTTTAAAAAAACTTGTATTTTTACGCCTAAACAGGTAGAAAACTTCATATTTATATGTTATAATAAATAGGAAATATTTTTTTGCTTTTGCAAAACGAAATTGGTGGAAGATGAAGCGATTATTATTCAGTAAAATAAAAGAAGCGTTGATTTCGGTGCTGCCGGTAACGCTCATAGTGGTTATTCTGAATTTTACACCCCTTATAAACGTGGGTGGGGGAGAAATGCTCATTTTCGGGGTATCCGCATTGTTTTTGATTTTGGGTATAGGCTTTTTTACCTTGGGTGCAGACGTGGCTATGACCCCTATGGGTGAGCACGTGGGCTCGGGACTTACCAAATCCAAAAATTTAAAACTGCTTTTGATCATCTGCTTCGCTCTGGGCGTGCTTATCACCGTAGCAGAGCCGGATCTTACCGTCCTTGCGGATCAGGTGGGAAGTAAATACATAATACTTTTCGTAGGTCTGGGAGTAGGTCTGTTCTTGGTGTTGTCCATACTCAAAATTGCGCTAAAAAAAGACTTGGCAAGTATACTTATATATTTTTATATGGTGCTGTTTGCCGTGGCTTTGGTGCTGGTGGCTTCCGACCCCGAAAAGTTCGTGCTGCTGCCCTTGTCCTTTGATTCCGGCGGTGTTACCACGGGTCCCATTACCGTTCCCTTTATAATGGCTTTGGGCGTAGGTATTGCCGCGACCATAGGCGGCAGAAACGCCAGTGAAAACAGCTTCGGCTTGGTGGCGATGTGCTCGGTGGGCCCCATTCTTGCGGTACTGCTTCTGAGCATTGTAAACGGCGGTGATATTTCCGCCCCCGGCGTAGAAGATTATATGTTTGCGGAAAATATATGGGAAACGGTATTACACACCCTTTTAAAGACCACCAAGGACGTAACCGTGGCTTTGGGATTGGTTGTGGCTTTCTTCTTTATCATCAATTTTATTTTCTTAAAGCTTCCGAAGAAAAAGCTTTTCCACATATCCGTGGGTGCCGCAATCACTTACGTGGGGCTCATAATCTTTCTTACCTCCGTTCACGTGGGATTTATGCCCATAGGCTTCAGAATGGGCGAAGAGCTTGCAAAATCATCTCCGGCGGTAATTGCCGCGGTGGGATTTGTGCTTGGTCTGGTGGTGGTTCTGGCAGAGCCTGCGGTACACGTGCTTAACAAGCAGGTAGAGGAGATCACCAACGGGACCGTTTCCAAAACCGCAATGATGCTGGCTTTGAGTATAGGCGTGGGGCTTTCTATATGCCTTTCGGTTATCCGAATAATGTTCGGCTTTTCAATATTGTATTATCTGGTGCCCGGTTATCTCATTTCCTTGGGATTATCCTTCTTCGTGCCCAAGATATATACCGCCATCGCCTTCGACTCGGGCGGAGTTGCCTCCGGTCCCTTGACGTCCACCTTCATTCTGCCCTTTGCCATCGGCGCCTGCTCGGCAATGAACGGTAATATTCTGTCAGATGCTTTCGGTATCGTCGCTATGGTTGCGATGACACCTCTTATTACCATTCAGCTTTTGGGCTTTACCGCCATTTCCAAAAAGCGTGTAAGTGAAAAATTGGCGATGAAGCGTATTCTGCATGAAGATGACGACCAGATCATCCGTTTTTTATAGGAGGTAGGTATGCCCGTAAGAGTAATAAAAAGAATAGCAGGGGAAAAAGAATATAAACCCGCTTCCGTAAAAAATCAGGTTTCCAACGTGCGCAAATTAAAGCTTTTGATCACCGTGGTAGACAGAAGCAAAACCTTGTTTTACGAAGATCTGCTGGAGCAGTTCGAGGTTAACGTCCAGATGGTCTTGTACGGAAAAGGCACGGCAAACACCCAGATGCTGGCGCTTTTGGGACTTATCGAATCGGATAAATCCGTTATTATTTCTTATATAAGAGAAGATAGGGTGAAAGATGCTCTTGACACTCTGGAGGAAAAATTCCATAAGGTAAAAAACGGTAAGGGTATCGCTTTTACCGTTTCCTTGGACAGCATTATAGGTGTATCGATGTATCGGCTTTTGAGCAACGATCAAACTATATAAGAAGGAGAAAAGAAATAATGAGCAGTGGATATAAATGTATATTGGCAATAGTAAATAACGGTTTTTCGGAAGAAGCAATGGAGGCGGCAAAAGCCTGCGGCGCGAGGGGAGGTACCGTTTTACACGGCAGAGGAACCATTTCCAAGGAAGCGGAAAAGCTTTTTAATATTACTATCCAGCCGGAAAAAGAAGTGGTTATGATCCTCGCAAGCGCTTTGCAAACAGATGCTATCTTGAAGGGGCTGTATAACGCCATCGGCACCTCCACTCAAGCACAGGGCATAGTTTTTGCCCTCCCCGTGGATGAAACCGCCGGCTTGGATACCAAGGAATAAATATTGCAAATAAAAAACAGAAGCATATTTGCTTCTGTTTTTTTGATTTGTCGCTTTAAGATATGGTGTGAATTTCTGTGCTCTGCCAATAGCCAATAGTTTTTAGTAAAGTGTATCATTAATGTTGCCTTGAAACGAACCTATTCGACGCTTAACGTCATCAGTTCTTGAATGCTTGTATATCCGTTAAACACAAGATTTCGGCAGGAATTCCACAAAGGAACCATACCGTTTTCTACACTTATTTTGCGAAGCTTCTCGGGGTCGCTTTCGGACATCACGGCAGCTCTAATATTATCGTTCATATACATAATTTCATGTACTGCGATACGACCTTTATATCCGGTATAGTTACAGAACTGACAGCCCTGCGGTCTTGCGAAGCTGACCGGCTCGTCGATACCGAGAACACTCATTTCCTTGGCTGTGGTGCGTCCCTTCTTTTTGCAAGCGGGACACAGACGTTTAACCAGACGCTGAGCTATTACACCCACCAGCGCATCCGCAACCAGATATTTCGGTACGCCCATATCCCCCAGACGTACGATAGCACCGGGGGCGTCGTTTGTATGCAAAGTACTGAAAACCAAATGTCCCGTAATAGCGGAACGAACCGCTATTTGCGCCGTTTCCTCGTCACGTATCTCTCCAACCATAATAATATCGGGGTCCTGACGTAGTATGGAACGCAGAGCGGCGGCAAATGTCATATTTGCCTTGGTATTGACCTGAGTCTGGTTGATTCCCTGCATAACATATTCAACAGGGTCCTCAACGGTAACGATATTTTTCGTGCTATCGTTAGTTTCTTTAAGGAAGGAATAAAGCGTTGTGGTCTTGCCGCATCCCGTAGGGCCTGTAAGCAAAATAATACCGTGGGGCTTTGCCAGCATTTTGTCTACAACCTTGTTTTCCTTTTCGGTGAATCCTAAATCGTCGCGGGTAAAACGGAAGGATGTTTTATCCAGAATTCGGATAACGAATTTTTCTCCGAACACGGTAGGCAGAGTGGACACACGGAAATCGAATTCCTTTCCGCCGATAACCATATTTATTCTGCCGTCCTGGGGAATTCTGCGTTCTGCAATATTAAGTCCCGCCAAAATCTTAAGACGTGCGCAGATTGCGGAATACGCTTCGATAGGAAATTCCGCACGCTGCTGAAGATCGCCGTCAATACGGTAGCGCACACGCACGTTCTTTTCGAAGGGCTCGATATGAATATCACTGGCACGGTACGGAACAGCTTCTTTGATAATGGAATCTACCAAGCGCACCGCAGGATTGTTGATAACGTCATCCTCTTGCACCGCCGAAACGCCTTCGCCTCTCTGTGCGGCGGCAAGCTGTTCGGATTTTTCGCTGTTCAGATCCTCAAGGGCAGAGGTAGTGGACACAACAGCCGAAACCGAATCCACGTATCTGTCGATCTGCACCGAAGGAACCAGAATATAATCAATAGGTCCGCTGAACTGAACAGCCAGCGCAGAACGGGTATGGAAGTTCAGCGGTTTGCCGGTTGCCACCAGCAAAACTCCGTTTTTATCGTAACTTATGGGAATTATCTTGTGTTTTTTAAGGAAATCATAGGAAAACAGATCAAACAATTCTTTGTCGATCTCCAGCATATCGATTTCCACCGAAGGCATACAGTAGTATTCGCCCAAAGCTTCCAGCTCTGCGGTTTCGTTAATAATTTCCTTTGCCAGCAAATAATCGCGCACGGGCATTTTAAGACGCTGGCATTCTTCAAGAATTGCATCGGCATCCTTACGGCGTACCAGATGCTTGTATATATAAAATTGTAAAAGCTCGTAGTTTGTATTCATTTAAAGATTACGCATCCTTCCGAAAAACAGATTTGTCTCCTTTTGGAAAAGCATATCAGATATTAAGACTTGTCATAATATTGAGTATGGGAGAATATACGGCGATAAACAGCGTACCGATAATTCCGCCCATCAACAGTAGCATAACCGGCTGGATCTTGGAGGTGACGGAATTAAGGGAAGTTTCCACCTGATTATCAAAGAACAGGCAGGAACGCATCAACACCTCATCCAACGTGCCTGATCTTTCACCGATAGTAACCATTTGCAGCATCATTTGAGGAAACAATTTATACGTTTCAAATGCAACGGTTATGGACATACCCTGACGAACACTTTCTGCCGCTTCGTGAAACTTTTTCTTTAAATAACGGTTGCTTATAATAACCTCTACAGAATCCAAAGCCGAGTTAAGGTCCATACCGCTGGAAAGCAGCAGACCGAAAGCGCGTGCAAAGCGCGCGGTAAATAAATTACGCTGAACGGTTCTTACAAAGGGCACGTAGGTTATCATTTTATCAAAGAAGAATGCTCCCGATTCCGTGCGCCCGATAAGGAAGATAATAAGTCCTACCGTTATAACTCCCGCCAGCATAACCAGCCAATAGCTGAGCATAAAATCCGAAAGGTCGTACACGATCTTTGTAATACCGGTTATTTCCACATCCATCTGCGCCATAGCTTCACGGAAAGTGGGAACGACCACCAGCATCATAAGGATAACGACGCCCACCGTCATCGCCAACAGCATCATAGGATAAGAAAGCGCGCTTTTTACCTTGGCTTTTATTGCTTTTTCGCTTTCGTAATAATCGGCAAGAGAACCGAATACCAATTCCATTTTACCGCTCAATTCGCCTACACGGACCATGCTTCTGAAAAAGTGAGGGAATACCTTTTTATGTTTATCCAGAGCATCCGAAAGGAGCAGACCGCTTTTAACATCCTCGTAAATAACCTGCAAAAGATTGCGGAAATACGCAGAAAAATGCTGATTACGCAAAATATCCAAGCAATCCAAAATGGAAATGCCGGTGTTTTGCATTATGGAAAACTGACGGCAGAAATTGGTAAGCTCCGCAGTAGACACGGAACTGCCTACCGAAAGGGTAAAAAACGCCGAGGGCGTATCGTTGGTGTACGCCTTACAGGAGATCAAAAACAAGCTCTGCTTGGCAAGCTGTGCCGCCAGATCGTTTTCATCGTTGGCGATAAAGGTGCCTTTGATCTTCTGTTTTTGCAGATTAACTGCCGTATATTTAAACTTCTGCACAGCAATGCCTCCGTAAAAAAACTTTTTAACCTAAAATAATACCCATATACCATTCAAGAATGGGCTCGCCCGCCAAAAGGGCAATAATAATTCCGCCTACGATAAAAGGACCGAAGGGGTATTCCGTATCCTTATCCTGCTTTTTTGCACGGTTAAGGATGACCAAAACGATACTTCCGACGACCGACCCGATAAGAACGGCAAAAATAAGCTTTTGCCAGCCCAAAAGAAGTCCTGCGGCAGCGGCAAGTTTAACATCGCCAAACCCCAAAGCTTCTCTTTTTAAAATCCAAATTGCGCCGAAGTACAGTAACGCGAAGACTCCGCCTCCAACCAAAGCACCGATAATATGGTCGGCAGGCTTGGTGTATCCGTCATAAAACATACAGATAAGTCCGCAAACGGCTATCATAATGCTGAAGCGGTTAAAGATGATCATATGCTCCAGATCAATATAAAAAACGCATATCAAAAGAGAGCAGGCAACGGCGGAAACCACAGCGTATAAAGGACTTTCCTGCCAGAACAGAGCTACGGAAAGTAGCCAGAATGCCGTATTTGCCAATTCCACCACGGTATAACGCACCGAGATCGGCTGTTTACACTTGCGGCATTTACCGCCCAGCGTAAGCCAGGAGATAACGGGAATGTTATCATACCATTTAAGCTTGTAATTACATGACGTGCAATGGGAACCGGGGAAAGCAAGGCTCATTTCACGGGGGAGGCGGTATATTACTACGTTAAGAAAGCTTCCCACACACAAGCCCAGCAGACCTGCAATAACGTATGCACAGATCAATATATATTGCTCCATCAAAAACTCCTAAGGTTGATTCAGAAGGTGTTTGCTTCGTTGTACTTATTAAGGAAAAATCCGCCGTAAAGCTCCAGATTTGCAGAAAGCGGGCTATCCGAATCTTCGGGCATAAGAGGTGCAAAATTAAGACCCCGTCCCTCGTGCTTTTTATTTACTACGTCAAATAGGAATCTGTATTCGGAAGGCATATTTATATATACCGTATCCAGCTTTGCCAGAGATACAGTTTCTCGATTGTTTGTAATAAGATCCAACGCCCATTTTACAAAGATACGGAAGTTATCGTACATAAACTCTTCCTTTGTCTTGGGCACGGCGCGCTGCATAAATTTAGGCAGCTTTCTGCCGTTTTTGCTTAAAGTTCCGTCTGCGGCTATTTCGTATGTAGGTGTGCCTTCCTCGCCGTTTTCCGCTTCGGGAGCATAGTTTCCCTCCATAGTGAGCTGTTTTGCGCGTGCACGCTCTTTTGCGTTAAGCACCAAAAGCTCTCCCGCACGGTGGTCAAACAGCATATCCTCCGATGCCAAGCGGGATTTATACATCATTGAATAACCGAAGGGCAGATCGTAATACCCCATGGTGCAACCGCGGACCACGATAGCATACCGTGTGTATTCCGCTTTTATATCCACCAGCAAAAAGGTTTCGCCCCGCAGTTTGGAGTTAAGCGCCATAGCGCCGTTTACCATAGCGTTTGAAGCAAAGGTAATTCCGGAAACAACTACGCCGTTTTGTGTAAAGGCGTTGGAAATGTTTTCCATAACGTCTCTGCGGATACCCACCAGACCGTAGGTTGCGGTCTGCTTTGTCTGCTGAACGCCGTATGTCATAAGATTAAGATCGCCGGCGTTGTTGTATATGGATTCGATCGCCAGACTGAGGGAATGCTGCATAGCCTTGCGGTGAATAACGGGGATATTTACCATATCCAGCATAAACAGACGGTCCGGCAGGATGAGTGAAGCTCTGCTGAAATCCGTTTCGGGATTTTTCTCCAATTGAGCTTTTACCGTCTTGCCGATACGGTCCAATGCTTCTGTATCAAAAGCTCTGTCCTTGTAATTCGCAAGGGATACGGAAAGATCATCTCCCGCTTCGTTTGCGGTGCAGAACTGTATGGTTTTTGAAAGGGGATCAACAGAAATTACCGAGCCCCGTATGCTTGTTTTTGATGCGCGGAAATTAATTGCCATTTTTTCACGCTCCGTTTCGGTGTGATTTCGGGTTTGTTTTAAAAGCGGTGTTTAATAATATATCCACTGGGAAATAACTCCGCCGCTTTTTCTTACTTCAAGCAATTTATTGCTGTCTTTATCTTTAATAATTATACTTGCGGCGGTTTGTTCAACCGTGTAATCTCCCGTATCGGCAGGAAGCTTGCCTGCCAAAGCTTTTTCTGCCAGCTCGTCCAACGCAAGACGGGTGATAACCTGCTTTTCCTCCCGCATTAAAGTGTCCTTACCGAACATAGCGGAACTGACCAAAAGTGTACTGCAGGCAAATACCGCTAATAACACCAATAGGGCAAGCTCCATTCCCATGCCTTTTCGGCTGAATAGCTTACCCTTTTTGTATTTAAATTTTAAAAATTGTTTTCTCATTTACCCTTTTTTATAATACGTATATATAATCTCGCCGTTATAGACAACAGCGTAACTTTCGTCATCATTTTTGAAAACGGTTACGGCTTCGTTTCCTTTTTCCAGAGTAAATTCCGTTTTTTCACCGTCTTCGGTTTTGGTAAACCCTG
Organism: Clostridia bacterium; assembly: GCA_017537345.1. Lineage (GTDB taxonomy): Bacteria > Bacillota > Clostridia > Oscillospirales > CAG-382 > SFLA01. Next base: position 30,281 of record JAFYKY010000023.1, read on the forward strand.
CTTTTGTTAAAGAATTTTCAAGCAGGACTTCGTTTCCGTCTGCAAAGCGCAGACATTCTGCGGCATTCTCACAGCCGCTTAAAACCGTGTATTTATTTTCAAATGCCGTATCCGCCTTTACGGATGCAATAAGAACAGATATAGCGGCACCGCTTACCATAACCAATACCGCCATAGCAACTATGACCTCTGTCATGGAAATGCCTTTACGGCTGTTTATAAGCTTAAGGAGTGCTTTTTTCATATATCAGGCACCTCCATTTTCCCCAACACGGGGGTTTATGCAAAAGGTGTGAAAAACGCTTTCTCCGCTTTCCGTGTTCTCACATTCAACACGGCAAAATACCAGAAAATCCGTGCCGTTTTCCATTACCTCAAACAGTACCGTCTTTACACATTCGGTACTTATATTTATGTTTTCTCCCTCCGGTAAACTGCCCGTAAGAGTGCCGTAAGAAAAGCTCAATTCAAATTCGCCGGCTTTCAATACCTCTTCATCGGCTGCGGTGATCTTCTCTCCCGCAAGGGCGTTCAGCCACTCCTCTGCCCCCGCTTCTATCTTTAAGCAGTCTTGCCGCATAAGGTCGTTTGCCGTGTTTGCCCGTGTGCGCTTGGTTACCAGCATAACAAAGGATACCGCCATAACGATCATTACGGAAACAAGCGCAAGAGAAACCATAATTTCTGCCAATGTCATACCCCGGCGGGATCTCATTTGCATGTCTTCGCACCTCCTTTTTATACTTAACGGAAAATTCCATTTTCCGGCAACGCACATCACTTTGGGAAGAAACACCACAACACCAAACGGTGCTGTGGTGTTTACTTTTTTCTAAAACTTATGTAGTTTTACGTTAGGACTTGACTGAGTTAATTAGCCTTGTTCGCCTTCGCCGCCGGTTGTGCCGCCCTGAGCGGGAGTGTTAGTAACAGCCGTCCAAGCGCTTTCGGATTCTGCAGCTGCATCCCAGTAATAGCCAGTGGTAGGATCATTTTCCATAGCTACAGGAGGATTGTCGATTTCGCCATTGGTGATCTGATAATAGTCATCATCCATCTTGATAACAATCTCATCGCTAACGTTACCGTTTTCAGCAGCCCATACAGTATATTCAGTATACTCATTTCTAAGTTCCTGAAGAAGCTTAGCGTTGTTTGCCTTCTGGATCATGTTACCGAAGGTAGGAATAAGTACGGTTGCGAGAATTGCGATAACTGCAATTACGATAACGAGCTCAACGATAGTAAAGCCCTTGCGGTTGTTCTTCTTGTTCATTGAAACAAATCTCCTTCTTTATACACTTCTAATCTTTTTATACCGTTTTGTCACGATACATCTTGATTATATCACAGTTTATTGTAATGCGCAACATATTATCGACAAATCAATTACAAGTTTTTGAAATATACTTTTAAAAAATGAGCTAAAGAAAATGTTAAATGGATTATTCGCCAAGCCTCCTGTCGTTGCAACACCGTTGTTCCATTCGGATCAGGGATGGCAGTACCAGCGGTTATTATCAGAGCATAATATTAAGCAAAGTATGACCAGAAAAGGCAACTGTATGGACAACGGAGCTATATAGAGATGACGTTTCTTCAAAAGCGGTGCTGATATATAGATATTTGAGGGATCGGCAAGGAATACACGAATACTGTTTTCCAGCACATAAGACTATTGCGCGTGATAATAAGTGCAGTGTATCTACCGTTAAACGCGCAATAACAGAGATGGTAAATAAAGAATACATTAAGAAAGTTAACCGAAGAAGACCTGACGGCGGTAAGACTTCAAATGCGTATGTTTGTAAATGAATTTTATATGGACTATCCCATAGATAACAATTGCCTAACATAAACAATAAAAGTTAAACTTCGTAATTTGAAAGAAACTCATCAATTACTGAATCCAATTCACATGCTGGTGTATTATTGGTGTTGCACTTAATTGTTAATGCTTGGGCGGTACCAAGATCTCCGGTAAGGTCTGCGACGGTGCGTATTACTATAGGAGGCAGCTCGGTTATATCCAAAGCAGCAATACCGTATCTTACAAATTCCGTATCCCCGAAATAAACATTTTTAACAAGTATATATTTATGTAGTATCATCATTTTCCAGCCAGGCTTCATCTAACTTTTTTCGCAGAATATCAAACAAATCTACTTTTTGCGCGTTATCTTCAAGAACATAGATGATATATATTATCAAAGTTACCGCACTGCATAAAGAAAGTCCTTTTTCTATATCGGCGTATGAACGATCGTCCATCGCAAGTTTTTCTGCCATTTTCTTCTTCGTCCACTTGTTTTTAACACGAGTTTCAGATATCTGTTTGCACAAATGCTCCTTTATCACTATGTGCGCAGTTTTCCTCATATTCAGTCCTCAATTTCTGCTAGCAGACATATTTTACCATTTATTTCGGAACTGTACATGAGGTGCACCTCCGGTTTTGCTTAAGATTTTATTCTAAATAAATGCCTCCCAAAATCAGGAGGCATTTATACGTTATGTTTTTGCAATAGATTATAATGAGAAAATTGATTTATTAAACTATTGTATTACGGCGTACTCGGAATCAAAAGTATAGTAAAACCTATTGAGTATATTTTCACTGATACTTCCGTCTTCGTATACAACATCAAACTCAAGGAAGTATTTCACAGAAAATGTGCCTATTTCCGGCATATAAATAATTTCCATAGGTAAATTAGATGGAATTTTGTAGTCAACTATGTCTACAACTTTTTTAGTGTAATATATATTGTTTTCAGCATAGTATTCTTCCATCAATTCGATTGCTGCATTCAAGTATTCTTCGTAAGTAAAATTCGGAACGTACTTCGGAGTTTTGTCAAAGTTAGTATACCAAAAAATATTTCCGCATTTATCCATCACAATTTCTATCGTTGAAACTTGTATGGAGTTGATATATTTATAAAAAACGATCGTATAATCGCCGTCGTTCTCATCTTCCTCGATTGCGACAGTATAATCGTTCAAATCAGTAATCGGTGAAAATTCATTAACGAAATTTTCTGCAACAATAATTGCTTTTTCGGAAGAGATTTCCTCTGTTTTTTCAATGTAACCTTCGCATTCATTAGGCCTGAGTATTAAAAAAGACGTTAATTCATTGGTGATTGAGTTTACGGTTACTATATTATAATAATTTTTATAAAAAACCCTATCGTAAGGGAACTCAAACTGCTTGCTGCAATCATATGGGAGTTCAATGGAAACGCCTAATACGTTAAGGGTATAAGAAGTACCAACACGTTCTTCGTCAACAAAATCGTTTATTTTGTGATAGTAATCCGCATTATCGGGATGAACATATCCGTACCCGAGGAGTACATTTTCGGGATCAAACTGAGGTTCGTCAATAACTGTTTCCGAGGTATTCGAAAGCGATTCTTCCGATGTAACATTGGAAATGGATTGATTGTTATCTGCGGGTGGTTCAATCATATTATTGCAACCTGCTAAAATTATTACTAATAAAAGTATTGCCAATATTTTGAAATGTTTCATTGAGATTCCTCCATGTATTCTCTAATTTTAATAGTTGCGTCTCCTGATATTTTTACTATAGTAGATGATACTCCTGATTCTGAACATGCATATGAAACGGCATCTTCGATTGTTGAATTACAATGTGTCTCTATATTTTCTTCAACTTCAACGAATTCAGGCATAAGATATTTAAATAAAGCGTCTTGAAACTTTCCAGCTTCTTCTATACCAACTTCTGTTTTAAAACCGACAACTGTTTTAGCACCTTTCATATGTGTTATTTCCATTAGGTTGCAATCATTATCGTAAATACTCGCTCCATTACATAGCGTATATATGACGAGATCGCAATAACCAAAATAACCATTATGTAGGGTTAAAATATCATTTTTGTTTGGCTGAGACGATGCGCCTTGGTATCCGTTGGGGAAACGTTGATCGCAAGTTATTTTTAGGTTCTCATCAATTCCAGAAACGGATATACTTGTTGATGTTCCGTGGGTTGTGATAACAAATATTTTTGAGCTTCTCATCATTTCAAAAAATGTTATGTCAAAATTTTGTCCATCTAATTCTATATAATCAGAACCCTGGGCCGTGAAATTCACATAGCGTTTATCACATGAAAGTTGCCATTCATCCATTAAATCATTAAACAGAGCTCCATTATCAAAATTAACATCATTTAATATCTTAACATATCTTCCGCCAACTAATGGATTAGTACTACTGTAGCCGGGCAAAGGCATATCTTCACATATCACATTTACTAATAGTGTTGTTGTAGCCACGACAGTTGTTCCGTTGACCTTTGCTTCACCATATATTCCAACAGTGAATGAACCGGTAGGGTGAGCCATTTCCATTGAATCTGAATATGCGGGGTTTATTTTTATAACACCGTCGGTGCTCACTCCTACATGCACCGGGTAAAAATCATCATACAATGAATCTACAAGTTGCGCTGTATACGTAAAAGTAGCCTCTACTACAGAATCATTGTAATGGAATTCAGGCGATATGGTATAACTTCTATCAGAATTTCGGTTACTATCATTATTTAAAGTGATTGTCCTAACAGGGAGACTGATGTAAGCAGTTTCGTCTTCGCCAGAAGTAGTTTGAGTAACCGAAAGAGTAATTTGGCAACTTATATTGGTATCGTTATATCTAGCAGTAATGATAGTTGTTCCGGGATTTTTAGCAAGAATAAGCCCAGAGGAAGAATCGATAGTTGCGATATCGGTTTTGCTGGAATTAAATGTGATCTGTCCCGTGCTTGGAACAATATTATCACCTATCCACAAAGTTGCCTTAGCAGTATATGTTTCACCACATTCAAGCACAAGGTTACCGTGATACATACAAACCATAGGTGTGAGATCGGTGTATGTGAAAACAACGTAAGGTTTGTTTGTGTCACTTTCCGTAGATGCAAATGTTTTTGCATATTCAGCGGAAGATAGATTTTGAGCGCGTATCATAATGCCTTTTGCAAATTCATCGGAATTAGTTTTCCAGGAATTAAAAGCTTCGGTGATATCAAAACTGTAGTATTGATTAGTGGCGCTTACAACTGTACTCCCCAACGTTGTACCTATATCGTGGTACCCGATGTTCAAACATGTAGCTTCTACCTCAGTCCAGTTTCCTTCACCTGCATGTTTGTGTATGAGTAGTGTGTTTTCTGTAGTGTTGGCCGAATTATTGTAAAGGTATAGCTCAACTCTGGTTACATTATAATACTGGTTTGTTACTGCGTAGTTATTTAGAATTGTTGGAAATCTGAAATACATACGTCCCGCACCCAGTTGGCTGTCGATTCCGACCTTCAAAGTAGTGGAACCGCCGTGGTAGCCCGAAGTTTCGGTAGAGTATACGGTAGCGTCCAGTATATTGGCAGCAGTTAAGTTATTGGTCATTTCAAACGTAGGATCGATAGTTACGGGATATTGAGTAGTTTCACTTGTCAAGAACGAACGGTCGGCATGTATGGTTAAAATGTATTTGTTATCAGTTTCTATAGCTTTTAGTGTCATACAACCGGTTGCCGTATTACCTGCGGCATCATAAATGATAACATCACCAAAAGAACCGCAGATCTCACCGGTCAAAGGGTCGGAAAGATAATATTTTCCAAAGGATTGTATAACGGAATATCCGTTTGTTGTAAGCAAAAATGAAAAACTGTCTGTGCCGGTGTATTCTTCGAGAATGATATCTTCTTTAACACCGGATAATAAGGGGGTGTATTTTACTGAAGTTTTGCTTCCGAATACACCGTAGTATGTATCGCGATCAACGTTTAATAATTCGCAAACGCGGTTAATGCTTATTTTGCGAGAACTCCAATCTAACCATATCCGTAATACCCAATTGAGTTTTTTATGTAATAAAGCTATATACATTACGATGGACACAAATTCGCCCACAGACATTCTTTGTGAATATATTAGATATATTGATACACAATATACAACAATAGAAGTACTAAGATTTAACGCATATATGATTTTTTCAACTGTTATGTCAATTCTTTTCATTCGGTTACCCAATCGAATGAATTTTTGAAGTGTTTTTTCGATTTTTGATTTTATAGTGTTACCGGAACCCAATAATTTAATTTGCCAAATATGATCAAATACTTCTAGTAAAAATCCAGTGAAAAATCCATATGTTTTTTTATGTTCTTGTGAACAGGCTTCATTTTGTTTTTTAAAACATGAGGTAATCAATGCTGGAAACATTGCTGCAACGACCACAAATATCGCCATATAAATACTGTGTTTACCAATTATTAGCGTAATAACAAAACATAGTGCGAGGGAATTGGTGAAATGAAATACATTCTTTGTGATCATATGAATAAGCTGATCACAATCGTATTCTATTCTACACATCATATCTCCAGTATTTTCGCAGAGTTTAGAATTTGCTTTGGCATGTAAAACAGCTGAGAACGCCTCCTTTTTTATATCGACTACAAAGCCGTTGTATAATTTCTGCCACGAATATTGATATATGAATTTGAAAACTATATTTATGGCGAGCAAAGCAATATAAGAAATTGCAACATTAGGAATTAAATCATAGCTTTTATTTATTATTATGGAATCGATAATTATTTTTATATTTCTGGGCAAAAGGAAAGAAATTACATATCCGACAACTAGACTTGCTTCGGATGTGATAAAAAATATTGTGTATTTTTTTGCGTGTTTCATTAACCAATGGACATTTCTTATTTCCTTCATCAAAGAACTCCAACATAAAAATATTATTAGTAATAGAATAGCGTTTTTTATTAATCGTATAACAAAGAGAAAAGCAATTGTTTTTTTGCGATTTGGAAATTCGTATATCGATCAAATTATGAAATACAGTATGTATTTTTATTATCGAACTACAAAAAAGAATTGTCTTTGACGATTTGTGGCTCTTGTTTATTTTCATTAAGAACACTATCTGTGTCAAAAATGATCTGCTACTTTTTAATATTGTCGATTTTTGCAAAAGTCTATGCTATCAGCATAAAGTAAGGGCGGTTCATTATTGATAAAATAAGCAAAATAGCTTATGAGGTGTAATGTATGAATGCTGATGAAAAAACTAATAAGATGTCAGAGGAAGAGATAATATATTATAAAAAGTTAGGAGAAACATTGCGTGCATTGATCAAAATGAAAGGCTATACTCAGTTGGATTTTGCGTGTAGCGTTGACATTTCTTATCCGATGTTATTAAATCATCTTCAAGGTACTAGACGTATGGGTGCTTATAAGTTGTCAAAAATTTGTCGTGCTTTAGAAATAGATAACATTGACATAATCGCTTTGACTGTTCCAGATATTTTTGTTGAGGGAAAAACTGAATTATATACAGAACTTTTTGGGAAGTTAGCAAGCAGAGATGCAGAGGCCATTCGAAAGGTTATTGAATTATTAGACGAAGGCGAAATATGATTTCGATTTTCTGCCCTCAATAAACTAATGACATATTTTGGCATATACCTCTATAAAAATGTAAAGGAGTGGATTTTTTGTTAAAAAGATTAAGAAACGCAAGGGAACTCACTACTGCCGAGCGTGAATTTCTTGGCAACCTGCTTGAAAAAAACAAACCGCTATTGTTGCATGTGATTAAAATCATAACTGGAAAACTTTATAATACGTTGGGCGAGGAATGTTTGAGCGAGCTACATTGCTTGACCATTAGAAAAATAGATAAGCTAATCGCTAAAGAGAATCCTGACAGATGGTTGATTACTGCGGCTAAGTACATAGCGTTGGAACTTATGCGCAGATATAAAAATGAGCCCGATACTGTTCTAATTTGGGATGTTGCTGATCAACTTGTAATGGATGATGTTTTCGAGGAAGCGAGATACAACATTTGGATGGAGCAGCATGTATTAGATAAGCTTCCGCTAAAATTAACAAATCGTGAGAGACAGATATATAATCTGATGATTATACAAAAAATGTCTTGTGAAGATGTTGCGCGAGAATTAAATATAAGTGAAAGTACAGCGTGGAATATAAGAGCGGCTGTAGTTAAGAAAATTGAAAAAATAATAAAAAACGATCTTTTTTAATAAAAATGAAACTTTTTATAGAGGTATTCATATTTGAATATCATTAGTTATATGAGGAGGTAGTAAAGTGTTTGATAAAGATATTCTTGATAATCTCAAAGGTCAAGAGATTAAGGAGTTGATTGTCGCCAAAAAAATTAAATTAGAAGAGCTTGATACCTCGGCTTTGGAAAAATTATTAGATTACGAAACAGATATGCTTTGTCTTGATATGGGAGATATGGAACTTATCCACGCTTGTGCTGCTCGTTTAGACGAGCTGAACGGTCCCGTAATGACTGACGAAGAATTTTGGAGTATAATCAAAAAAGCTGAGGAACGGATGATATCCGGCGAAAAAGAAAACACTCCTGTGGATGCGCCTGTAAACGCACCCGCAAGAGTAGTAAAAAAGAGAAGAATTTGGAAGAAGGTATGGCTTGTTGCGGCTATAGTAGCTTTGCTTATATCCGCTGCAACAATGACCGCATCTGCTTTTGGATTTAATATCTTTGAATATTTTAAAGAGGTAATGGACTTATCCGTAGGAGGAAAAGTGGATAAAGGTACCGTTACTTTAATAAATCGCGGCGAAGCAAAAGAATATGATTCAATGGAAGAGTTGTTAATAGAGGAGAATATGGATATCCTTTATCCTTCTGTGCTTCCTGAAAGTATTCGGGTCACTACTATTAAAACAAATAGTGATCCAAGTGGTGAAGACCTTATACAAGTGTATACGAATGATAATAGCATTTATTTTGCAGTATATACCAATCGTTCATCAACCGATAGCTCATTTAAAGGTTGCGAAAAACATAATTATAATGGTTTTACTTTCTATGTGAGAAAGGATATCAATTCTGCGTATTGCTATTATAATAATTGTTATTATTCGATAAGTGCGAATAATTATGAAAACTTATTATTAATTATAAGAAATTTTAAGGAGAAATAAAATGAAAAAAATAGTATCTTTCGTATTGTTCCTTGTCCTTATTTCAATGTTTTCCGTGTGTGCGATTGCATCCGATGATGCCGACTATATATACACATACATTAATGATGGGATAGAGTATACAGTAGACTTTTCCGGATCATCCATATCCCAAGATAAACATGAACTTATTGCTCGTAGACTCGTTGGTTTAGACAATGATGATGTTAGGACATATGGTTTAATGTGCACACTGTTTGGACATAATTACGAGGAAAGCACAATAAGCGTAGTAACTCACAAAGTATACGAATATGCGCCTAGATGCGAAGATAAGATATATGAGGTGAAAATATGTTCTCGATGTGATCATCAAGAGCAGACGCTTATGATGACAAATTATATAGACTGCTGCCCCGAAGACTAAAACATAATGGGTAATATGCTTGACGAATTGACTTTCGGCGAGTATATTTCCGTAAAGCGACAGAGAGCAGGTCTTTCGAAAAAAGAGATGGCAAAACGCATAGTTTTATCGGCTACATATTATTCAAACATAGAAAACGGTGTACGACCTGCACCGGCAAAGAAAATACAAAAAGAAATTGTTAAAATTCTGGGGTTATCAGAGAATGAAGCATTTCATTTGTACGATCTTGCGGCAAGAACTAAAAAGCATAGGACCTTGCCTGTTGACATTTGTGAATATATTTCGAGCGATGAAAATATCAAACTGTTTTTACGAAAGGCGAAGGAAAGAAATCTTTCCGGTGTCGAACTGCTCGAATTATTGTAAATACGGAAAATACACAAATTGCAGGGCGTTTATTTTACGCCCTGCAATGAGAAAGCTATTACCCGAGTATGCTTTATTTTTTCATTAAATACTATTCATAAATGAATAGAGCGCGGAGGTGAACGGCTGAATGGCGTATATGCACGACATCAGATGTCCTTGCTGCACCAGGAAGCTTATGTGTAAACGTACCGAACAAAATGAAAGCATTTCCGTTTCGGTAGTCGCCGATCCGCAGAACCAATCACAATATGATACCGTGACTCGTTGTCCGTCTTGCAAGACGTACGTAGGTTTTACGGTTAAAGTAAATAACTGACGTTTGTACGAGCAAACATCCCGGCAACGATAGGTATTTGAATCCTACGGATCGAGGTTAAATGCCGACAAATATAGCTTAACCGCTGTATTTGCCGGCATTTTTTATTGCCGCTTTTTCGGTTAAGCGGAAAGCGGATAATAATGTATTCAAGTATAGCGTGGGTATCCCGCCAAGACTTTTTATCCGTGTGGCAAGCGTGTATTGCCGAATATCCTTGATTTTTATGTTTTCACCCATCCGAAAACTAAAAATTAAGGAGAAATAAAATGAATTGGAACAATGAAGCCCGTTTGAGAAAATTAAAAAAAGAATTGGAAACAATACGAGAAATATTTGCCGAAGAAAAACTCCCGATAGAAGTGTATAAAGAATATGAGAAACTATTACTGTCCCAACATAACAGCGATAGGCGTTACGCCGCACATACACAAGAATTTTTGTTAAGCAAGTTTGAGGATGAATCGGAAGACGAATCCGAAAGTGCCTTATATAAGAAATTCGAAGCACAGCTTATCACAACAATTGAGCAATCAATACATAAATCAAGATACTGGTGGGTAGAAGAAATTGATGATTACGAATTGGCATATAAAATCAAACAGCTTTCTACGGATGATATTGAACTCATAACTCTTTACGTCTTTGATGGGTATAACGAAAGCGAAATAGCAGACCGTCAGGGGTGCAAAAAACAAAATATTCAGCAAAAAATTCAAAGAATTAAAAATTTTTTAAAATGAGTCTTGTCTTTTAGCCTTTCTCGTCGTCTACCAATTGAGGGGATCTTTTTTCTCTCGAGTTTGGTTGACAATCAAATATACCTTCAACAGATACGTTACTGCCATTGTCATATGACAAGCAACTTTCCCAAGACGCAGCTCCGTGTTGTGCGGAGCTGTGTCTGTTGGGAAGATTTTGGGGCAGCTCCCTGAAATAGCGAAAACAAATGGCAGCCATAATGATACTTACGTAGCCATACGGCGCGTCCGGCGGAGTACCCGGCGGTGGTGAGATTCCAATGAGAAAGTGTAGCTGTCTTTCGTCTGTTGTTGCCCTTTGCAGGGAGGTTGAGAACAAATAATGCAAAATAAAAGAACGGCGTTTACCGCCGTTCAAATACATAAATAATAGGAGTTGAAAATTAACAATGAAAAAAGGTGAAATATATTACGCCAATCTTTTGCCGAGCATCGGCTCGGAGCAGCAGGGCACACGTCCTGTGTTGATTATCCAGAATGATGTTGGAAATGAACATAGCAATACAGTGATCGTAGCGATGATTACCGGTAAGGAAAAGAAACCATTACCGACACACGTTTTAATAAATAACATCGAGTGTAGATTGCCAGAAAATTCTGTGGTTATGCTCGAGCAGATACAAACTCTGGATAAACAACGGCTGGGCACATTTATCGGACATGTTCCTGCGTATATTATGAAAAAAATAGATGAAGCGGCACTTTGTAGTCTCGGGATCACAAGTGTCGCTCCTGTTTTTTTCAGAAACGAAATACATAAAAGAATTTTTCAAAAACAAATGAGTAAACTACAGGGCAAACCTTCAAACTTGTATATCGCTGCAACATATCTTTTGTGTGCCGATAAAAAATTATGGGATTATGCAAGGTACACCGTTGGCGCACAGTCTATAGATTTCAATCAGTTGGAGCATATTTCGTTATCACCACACGGATATACGCTCTTTCGTATCGCACAAGATATCTATACCGGCACTACCCATATTAAAATAAATGAATTGTGTAATCGATATATAGTTACCGATGATATTCTCAAACTGATTAAAACTGCTGTGCATATCGGAAGAGGGGGAACAATCAAGTAATACAGCAAAGGCTATAATGTAAGTCGCAAGAACGTTGCCGCCCGCGGAAACGGACACCATATTGCCGAAAATGTCGTACGTGATGGTATACGCCGTTGTGGCGGTGTTTATGCCGGAAAGCCTGCCGGAAGCATAAAGGTACGCCACACTGCTCTCGGTGGTGTCGGCAACGCCGTCCTTGTTTGCATCCGGCTAAACTAGCTTGCATATAAAGCAGTGCTTTCGCTTATATGAACTGGTCGCACAAAAAACAAGCAGTTGCCATAAAAGCAACTGCTTGTTGATCGATATTCAGAAAATTGATACGAGTCAGATTAGAAGCGTTTTGTGCTATTTGTGCGAATTTCTAAGTGCATTATTTTTTTAGATAAGCAACCGATATAATTATAATTACTTCTACAGCATATAAAAGCATAATATTCCAAGATGAATGTATGCATGAAATGCAAATACTAAACGCAAGATGCAGGGTGCAACACAGAATGACACTTAATGTACTTCGCAATTCTTTCCTCTTATCTAAGTATGATACAGGCACCATACAAAACATGATAACTCCAAGCACAATGGCTATTTTATTATAGTTCTTATCAGCATTGTTATTAATGATACTCGATATTATGCAATTTACTCCTGTGAATCCGTAACTGAAGCATATGGACAATACATTTTTGTCTAAACGAGAAACACTTGAAGATTTTTTTGGTGAAGTTCGTTTTTTCATGGATATAACCTCACGAAGCATCTGCAGTAATTAAATCATAGGTATAATTCACAGCGTTTGAGGTGAGTCCAGCGGCCACTGTGCGTACTGTTCCGATAATTACTTCTTTTTTCACATTAACGAGTTTGGATGTATACATAGCTATCTTTTTGGGTGATACAGCTGTTTTGAGTATTTGCTTTGAGGTGTTTGAAATACCTCTTAATTTTGCTCCATCAACTCCGCGGCCACCTACAATCCCAGATATTACACCTACACCAACAGAAACGCCAAAATCAAAGGCGTTAACATCTTCTCCAGTGATTGCACAGTTTGCTAAATATGTTGCCCCGCTTAAAGCCGCGTTGGCGGCGATGGCTACGCCTATGCCAACTCCAGACGCAGCTAGAGCACCACTCAATGCAGCGCATCCATAATCAGCCCAAGTAGAAGTTGGCTTAAGTGATTCGCCAAAGCTTTTCCCGTCGATTAGATTAGTTACAACATCAGATACATATTGTGTTGCAACTCCAACGACCGCTCCCACAATAATATGCCAAAAAGCTCCATTGTCATCTTTGCGCATAATAGGGTTATTATCGCAATAGGCAAACAGATTCTTATCGGTCATTTCAATAGGAGTCGCAGTTAAAACAATTGCTTTGTCAGCACTTATAAACCTACCAACTTCAGCATCGTAGTAACGGCTATTAAGGTAGTACAAATCGGTTTCACTATCGTAGTAGTAACCACGGTATCTGAACGGGTTGTACTGCCCCAAAGTGGATGCCATGGAACCGGTTACAGAGAGAATGTTGCCCCAAGCGTCATAGGTGTATTCAACAACAACAGCTCCGCCGGCATTACATATACGAAGAATATCGCCCTGAATGTTCTTTTGGAAATAGTAAGGCGTTCCGTTATAGTGTAAACCGGTTATACTACCGTTGGCGTCATAGACGTAGTACAGAGTATAACTGTTGTAATATGCATTATCTGTAACGGTTTCAGACAGTATTTTACTGCCGTCAAGCACATAATCGTGAGTGATGTAAGCACTTGCAACATCGTCAAACATACGCTTCTGAGTGCGTATGCCCTCAGAATTGTATTTATAGGTAATGGAGATGCCGTTTGTGAGTGTTTGCGAGGTGAGCGTTCTTCCGTTCCAAATAAGAGAGGAAGAGTTACGCCATTTTGTAGGGTTGCCAATACTATCGTAAGTGATCGCAGTACCATCGTAATTGGTGAGCAGATCTCCCCAAGAAGAGGTGGAATAGGTGTAATTAATAGTATCGGTAAGATTTCCGATATCACCGGTAAAAACAAGCTTTTGGGTTATATTACCTGATTTATCGTAAGAATAGATATATATTTGGTTATTAACCGTTTCACCTACAAGCTGACCTAATGCATCATAGCTGTAAGTAGAAATCGTTGTGCCGTTTTTCTTTACGTTGGTAATATATCCAAGTGCGTTATACGTGTATTCGTAAACCTCCGCGGTTTCCACATCGGTACTGCCGCGCTTGTTTTCAAAAGTAAGCTTTGAAACAAGAGGTGTGGTATATATCTTTCCGCCTTTAGTATATGTGTAGTACTCGTACTTTTCGTATATATCCGCAAGAGTGGAAAGCGAAGAATCCTTTACGGTAAGTCTATCAAAATTATCATAAGTATAATTGATAGCAGACATAACACCGGATTCAGGCATGCTCATGCTGCTTACGAGATTGGTGTTAGTCTTATACGAAAGCGAATACGAAAGCGTCTTGTTGCCGATCTTGATTTTAGATCCTTTCGCTCTGCCGTATTCATCATAGCTGTTTTCAACGGCAAAGATGGTGTTGCCGCTTGCATCCTTCTGGTATGCACGGATAAGACGGTCAAGAGAATCGTATTCATAAAGGTAGGTAATACCCGCTTTGCCGTCAACAGCTTTTGCAAGTCTTCCGTTGGAATCGTAAACGATAATGTAATCGTTTACACTATTGCCATTATACGTTACCTTTACCAGTCTGTCAAGATTATCATAGGTATAATCTTCATAATCTCCGTTGCCGTAGATCATACGGGTGAGCTTTCCGTTGCCTGCTGCATAGGTGTAGGTTGCAAGAACGTTACCGCCTGCGGAAACGGATACCATATTGCCAAAAGCATCATAGGTAATGGTATACGCCGTTGTAGCAGTGTTTATACCGGAAATATGCGGTGAACAACATATACAGCAGCCTTTTCATCGGGGACAACGGCAAGAGCGGTGTACTGCCACGAGGTGTTGTCGGGATTAAAAGATGCGTGGTGTTTGCTTGTGCTTCCGTCGCTGTATCTGTCCTGTTTTTCCTTAACGATAATGTTTTCTTTTACGTTACTTCCGGAGATGATATATTCAAGGTCAGTACCGTCAAGTATATCCTTGTATATCGCACCGGAAGAAAACTTGGTTAATGTAGTTGCAGAATCAAAAGAATCATCATCCGCAACAGTTGTTTGGGGATAAAGCTCAAGGGCTTTGGATTTATTTGCATCGGGTAAAGACAAGCTTATCTTGTACCCGTTCATCAGTATTTTAAGTAAATTGCCGGAATTAGAGTTGTTGGCAAGCTTGATGGATATATCGGATTCTAACGTGCCGTATCCTGCTATATCTTCGCTGTCAACAGCGTCGGAATAGGACAACGTATTATCATAATCCTGCCAATATCCGTTTTCGTCGGAGTAATGGATAGGTTTACCGTAGTCTGCCGCAACAAAACTGCCGTCAGACATACGGAAAGTTTTACTGCTCTCTGTACGAGAGTCGATAACTTCACCGAGAACGTACACGTCCCCGTCGGAGACAGGTACTGTTTCGGACTCATTGGTCAGTAAATCGTTCAACGCTTCACTTGCTTCTGCCAAAACAGACTGCGGAATCGCACAGAAAAGCATAGCAAGGAAGAGAATCATTGCTGTTACGGCAACATCAGTCCACACGAAAGGTACATCAAACGAGGAACGAGAGTTGACAAGATCGTCAAACTGATATGCAAAAACGAGGAAGAACGGAATGCAGGGCTAACCGAAAAGCAAAAAGAAACCTTTGAAAAGTTCAAGGACTGCACAAGCGAATTATCCTGTATCACCGAGCGCGAGGCGTTCAGTTCGGGATTCATCCTTGCTACTCGCATAATGGTGGAAGTGATGCAAGGCTTGGAGGAGATCGAGGATATTTAAAGAAAATAAAATAAGCATAAAAATACCCACCGGATGCGGCGGATCAATGCTGAACTTTGCCACAACATCCGGTGGATATTTTTTTATTTTGGCTTTGTAGCCGTTTGTTTGATCTGAAACGGCCTACGGGTCGATAAAACTATTTCTGTTCGATTGTAGAGGGCTTTTTATAAAACGGTAGGCTTGGTTTTGCGTTCTCCCGATTCACCTTTGCGAGTTCCTCTAAGGGAATAGCGTAAAACTTTTCTTTCAGATAAGTGCCGTTCATATAGCGGATAATTTTCGCTACGTGTTCGGCGTAAGCGCCGGTCCCATCATTCTCCGCAAGGCGAATGATTTGGAAACGGTGTTTGCCGGAGGTAGTGTGAATGATCTCCCCGGCTTCGCCTTCGCCGTAAGGTGTGTAGGCATAGGTTACCGACTGTACCTTTTTCTCTCCTTTTTCTTTTACAATCGTCATATTAGTCTGCTTCAAGGTAACGCCGTCACAGAAGCTCAAGGCGCACAGCTCCTTGGCAAACTTTTCAATCGCCGTCTTGCGTTTCTTTTCAATACTTTTTTCGCCCGAAGCACCTTGCTTTAATGCAATTTCTGCATAGGTGCTTGGCTTAAAAATACCGAAACAATCGAAACAAACGCCGAGAGAAAGAGATAATATCTGTTTATCTTTCGGAGAAATATTATCGGCGGCTTTGCGAAAATACTCACGGCAGATGCTCCGCCAAACTTCTTGAAACAGCGATACGGACGGATCTTCGATAAGCTCATCCGGGATAGCTCCCTCAACTTCTTCCTCGTCATCCTCTGTCGGTATAATGCCGATAGGATACTCGGTAGCCTTGCCGATGGCAACAAGCTCGGTGACCTTCTCCTCGGTAAAACCCGTTTCTTTTACGATGAGAGCGATACGCTCATTTGCGGAAAGCTCAAGGTTGTTATTATAAATGCCCATAACCTTCCGCAATTCATCGTATCCGTTTTCGCTTGGAACCGAGCAGGCATTTTTCACGGTACGGATATATTCGAGCCGTTTCGGCGGCACCGCCAATTTTACATACTGCAATAGCGGAATCGGATCATCCGCATCGTAGCTGAGGAATCCACGCACTGAACGCTATAAAGAACTCATCCGAGAATTTAAATACATACAGCGCAGAGAGCGCGAAAACGAACAGCGCCGATGCAAAAGAAGAATGGAAAGAGGTGAAAAAATTGATTAAGAAGAAGGTTCTAACACAAGAACAGATAGCCGAAAAGCTCGATTATCTCCGCAAACAGCGTGACGGTCTCATCATAGGTGAATACAGAAATTATTTATATAAACTGTATATGTACCTCAAAGAGCGTTGCGCCGAAACCGAGGACGGTAGTTGTAACCCATATCCGTGGCAAATGCTCGTCGCCCTTGGCAGAGATGACCTGCACAAATCCTACCTTGGATACACCTACTGTGATGACCTCGAAGCACTTGGATATATCAAAATGCAAGGATACGGTAAAGAGAAAAAGATTTTTATAATAAAAGAAATCGATTTTTAATCCCTTGACGTAACAGAATGCCCCGCCGATTTTTTCGGCGGGGCAGCTATTTTTGTTTGTGTAATCAACATCAGTTACTATTTTGAATTGTTTTTTCAAATTCTTCGGACAAAGACAAAACTTTGTCTAAAACACTTTTGCTAATGTAAATGTTATCTCCATGGATGAGATAATTCCGAAATTTTCTTAGGGCGTGTAGTTCTTCATGTAAATGTGCATCTATGATTCCTATTTGTCTAAGATAATTAATACATTTAGATGCTGTTAGTCGTTCGTTGTCGTAACATTTAATATCATTATTTTTTGATACATCTATAATTAGTCTCTCTAATTTGTTATATTCCCTAATAAAATCAACGACATACTTATTAGAGAGTTCTATTAAATTATCTTTTATTTCATTACTTTCCTTAATTGCTTTATTACTTGCTTTTATGTATTTTTTAGGATCTGTTACTTTGGCCACAAAGAATAGCACAGACACAATTGTAACAAAAGAAAAAATTAGAGCATTGCCAAAGAACAAATGAGGCAAAAAAGAATTAACGGTGCCTTCTTTTGTACTTTCGGCAATCAAAATATTACAAACACTGAAAATAACACAAATAAAAGTTAATAATCCCGTGTAAATTAATAGCTCTCTATATTCAAGTTTAAGACCATCAACTATATCAGATAACGTTTCATCTTTTTTCTTTTCATGATTTAATTTGTCTTCTAAAAGAACATATCCGGCTATCGTCACACTATAAAGAGTAGCACAAACTTGTGCTAATGTTGAAGAAAAATAGAAAAGTTGATTGGGGGTTATTTCTGGTCTTCTAAAAAGAAAACTTACTGTAAAAATAAGCAAAGTGATTGTTATGAAATAGAATATTCTTTTTCTTTGCGACTCTAATCCAAAAAGTTTCTTAAAATTAAGGATAAGTACCATTAACACAACGCAGATGAGTGCTGGAATAAAAAAAGCAAGATATTTCATTTGACGAACTCCTTAAAAGATTAAAGCCGCAAGGATTGTCCTTGCGGCTTTGATATCGCGGTCAAAGCCGCGTTGGCGGAGATGGTGGGATTCGAACCCACGTGCCGGCTCATCACCGACAAAACGATTTCGAGTCGTTCTCGTTATGACCACTTCGATACATCTCCGTGTATGTTAAACTCCCGAAGGAGTGTTAACGCAAATATTCAGTTGTATTAGAATTCTCGTTAGAACTCTGGGTGATGCGGCGATGGGTAGATGCCCGAAAACCGCATGGTTAAAGGCTTTTTAGAAGATAGACTTCCGTTTAGCGAAGAAGATTTCGAGTCAGCCCCGTTATGACCACTTCGATATCTCTCCGTATTTGGTTGTGTTTGAATTTTGCACGGCTTTTGCAAGGCCGAGGGGAAAATGCATTCATCCAAAATTCAAGAAAAATGAAGCATTCGCGAGGAAATCGGAGAAAACGCGAGCTTTCGCACATTCGCGAGTGACGAGGGCGGCTACCTTTCGAGAAACACCCAAAAAACTTGCGTTTTTCGGGGGCCCCGTGTCAGCCCCG
This sequence comes from Clostridia bacterium, assembly GCA_017537345.1. Lineage (GTDB taxonomy): Bacteria > Bacillota > Clostridia > Oscillospirales > CAG-382 > SFLA01. The sequence continues at coordinate 49,273 of JAFYKY010000023.1, forward strand.
TTATGTCCGCTTGCGGTGCCCAAAATTTGTTGTTCGCCGTATGGCTCACCAAATTTTGACCGCTGCGCCCTCTTCGCCTCGCTTCATCACCCACCGGGTGCGCTACGGCTCATCGCCCACTTCGATATCTCTCCGTATACAATTTTCGCTTGGTATATGTTAGCATAACCGGAAAGGATTTGCAAGAGTTTTTTATAAAAACCTCTTTTCTTTTTGTTTAAGGTATGGTAGAATAGCGATACCGAGGTGAAATATGTTGAAAGCGATAGAAGTTCTTGAAAAATTGAATTATTATTCCGGCGCGACGCTTGCTCAGACGGTAGACACCCTGAAAGCGGGCAGCGACGAAAAAGAGACTGCAAAGGTGGCGTTTTGCTTTACTGCCACGGCGGAAGTTATAAAGGCGGCAAAGGAATGGGGCGCAGACGTGCTTATTACCCACGAGCCCACCTACCACGATCATTTTGATAATTTCCGCGAAAGCGACGTTGCCAACGCCAAAAAACAGCTGTTGGAGTCTACGGGAATGACGGTATACCGCTGGCACGATCATCCCCACGCGGCTATTCCCGATATTATCCACGCAGGATTTTTGGAAGCATCCGCTTTGAACGGCACGCTGGACGGAAGATTTTTCATACTCGATACACCTATGACATCCCGCGAAATAGCCCGTGAAATAGAGAAAAACTGCGGTATAAAGCACCCGCGCATTATCGGCGCGGCGGACACGAAATCCAAAAAGATCGGAATGTGTCTCGGCGCTTGCGGAAATATGGTTTTTGATATTATCCGCGATACTGATTGCGAGGTTATTATCGCAGGGGAGATCTGCGAATGGCGAGAAGGATGCTACACCCGTGACGCCGCCGAATTGGGATTCAACAAATCCATTATTCTTTTGGGACATTGCGTCAGCGAGCGGGACGGCATGAAATATCTTACGGATATCTGGAACACTATGTGCCCCGAAGTACCCGGACGGTACTTTGAAACGGGCGAGCTTTTTACTTATACGGAGGACTTACGGTAAATGAAAAAAATAACATCTTTTTGTGTTGCTTTGGTACTCACGCTTTTATGCGTACTTCCCGCTTCCGCATCTCATACGAATCCTTGTACGGGAAACCACAGCTATACCGGTTCCGGCACACCTACAACCCCCACCGGATCGTTTTCCTTTGACCCCGATATAAAGGAATACTGGACATCGAGCGGTGAAGTTATTACCCTCACTATGACGGTAAACGACGTGAACGCCACTGTCAAGCAGGTTGGCGGTATTATAGTTTCTTTCAAGCTTTCTTATAATTCCAATGCAGTAACGTTTATCGCTCCCGATGATGACAGCGCAGGCTACGATATGCTTGTAAAGCTTCCCGGAAGCGACAGCTCCGCCGCTAAAAAGGACTGGGAAAAAGGCACGGAGGCTGAGGCAGTCAAAGACAACAAAGGCAACGATCTTGTTAACGTTATAGCCGAATCCAACGTAGGCGTTACCAAGGGAAAGAACGATTACGCAATAACCGGCGACGGTCAGTTTACCATTCAGCTTAAGTTCAAGGTCAATTCCGGCTGGACGGGAGATATAACCTTCAAGACGGTTTCCGTAGCTATTACGGGCAACAACAACCCTATTCCCAAGGAATATACCGGCGCAGGCTTTACCCGCAACGTAAAGAGCTATACTCAGCTTTTGGCAAATTCCTCTCTTTCCGGAGATTGGACCACTTTGAAAGAGCCCACCTGCTCCGAAAAGGGTCTTGCCGAGCTTCGTTGCAAGATCTGTAACGAGATCGCGGGTATAAAAGAACTGCCCGTATCCGACCACAAGCCCGGACCTCTTGTGGAAAAGGTAAAACAGACCTGCACTACCGACGGTGTGTGGGAATCCAAATGCACCGGCTGTAACAAGGTTTATGAAACCAAAACCGAAAAAGCCACCGGACACAAGGCAGGAGAATTTGTTGTAAAGACTCCCGCAACCTGCACCAAAGACGGCGTTGCCGAATCCAAGTGTACCGTATGTAACACCGTTGTGGAAACCAAGGTTATCAAGGCTACGGGACACAAAGCGGGCGAACTTAAAAAAGTAAAAGAAATGACCTGCGTTCAGGACGAGGTATGGGAATCCAGATGTACCGAATGTAATGCGGTGGTGGAAACCAAAACCGAAAAAGCTCCCGGTCACAAATACGGCGAATGGGCAGAGCATAAAGCACCCACAATGGTAGATGAAGGCGAAGAACGCCGCGTTTGCTCCGAGTGCGATAAATACGAATCCCGCGCTATAGCAAAACTTCCCTTCGAGGGCTTGCGCGGCGACGTAGAGCGCACCGGCGAAATTGACGAAGAGGACGCTGCCGCCGTTAAGGATATGTTCCTCGGAAACAGAGAATACGACGCTATGGACCAGCTGTTTGCCGACGGTAACGAAAACGGCAAATTGGATCTGGGCGACTACATATTCGTACTCAGACAGATGAAAAAATAATAAAAATGGTTATACCCCGAAAGAAAAAGCTCTTTCGGGGTATATTTTGTATCCCCCGTGCTAAAATATACCCGAGGTGAGATATTTTGACAGAAACGAACGAAAACGAGGAAAAGACCGCGCCGGAGCAGGAGAGTATAACCACGGAAAGCGGGATACACGCACTTATTATAGCGGGGCAGATAGAGGGGCATTTTTCTGCGGGCGCCCAGGCAAAAAGCACCAGATACGAGCAATGTATTCCCACGTTGGTGGCGGTAGAGGAATCCGAAAACATAGGGGGACTTTTGCTGCTTATCAACACTATCGGCGGGGACGTGGAAGCGGGTCTTGCCATTGCGGAGCTTATTGCGGGAATGAAAAAGCCCACCGTATCCATTGTGCTGGGAGGGGGACATTCCATTGGCGTTCCTCTGGCTGTAAGTGCAAAGAAATCCTTTATCGTGCCCTCCGCTACCATGACCTTGCATCCCGTGCGTATAAACGGCTTGGTTATCGGCGTGCCCCAGACCTACAGCTATTTTGAAAAAATGCAAAACCGCATTGTGGATTTTATAGTCCGCAATTCAAGAGCCGACGGTGACGAGCTACGCAAGCTTATGTGCCGTACCGATGAGCTTACCACCGATATCGGCACCGTGCTGGAAGGAAGCGAAGCGGTAGAGAAGGGGATTATCGACTGTGTGGGCGGTTTGGGAGATGCGGTGGCTGCTCTTAAAGAAATGATGCGAAAAAACGAAAAACATCAATAAAAATCGCAAAAAACGTATTGACAAACTCTCTTTGTTGTGTTAATATAGCAAGTGCCGCGTGTATGGGGTTTTTGAAGTTGCGCAGTTTTTGTGCACACCTACTAAGCAGCGAGTCTAAAAAGAAAGAGAGGTGCTGCACCAATGTTTGCAATAGTAGAAACAGGAGGAAAGCAGTACAAAGTCAGCGAAGGCGACGTTATCTACGTTGAAAAGCTTGACGTTAACGAAGGCGAAACCTACACCTTCGAAAAGGTATTGGCAATTTCCACCGCAGACGGCTTTGTTGCAGGAAACCCTGTTGTTTCCGCAAAGGTAGAAGCTAATGTGGTTAAGAACGGCAAGGGCAAGAAGATCCACGTACTCCGTTACAAGGCAAAGAAGAACGAGAAGAAGCATATCGGCCACAGACAGCCTTACACCAAGCTTCAGATCACTTCCATCAACGCTTAAGATGATTAAAGTACAGGTAAGCTTTGCAGGTAAAGATTGCGCCCTACACATATCCGGTCATTCGGGATATGCGGAAGCGGGCAGTGATATCGTTTGCGCCGCTATCAGTTCAATGGTAATGCTCATCCTTAATACGGTGATAGAGCGTTTTGGTTGTAAAGCGGTTATCAAAACGGACGAACGCAAGGCTGAAATTTACGCTAAGGTAGTTGATTACACACCGGAAGCGGAAGGTATCATCAAGCAATTTGCACGGGAAGCGTGGGAAATATCCCAAAGTTATCCCGAAAACGTAACGGTTATTGCCGATTTTTTGAAAGGAGAAATTCACAATGCTTAGATTGACTATACAGTTTTTTGCACATAAGAAGGGCGTTGGTTCTACCAAGAACGGCCGCGATTCCGAGTCCAAGCGTCTTGGCGCAAAGCGTGCTGACGGTCAGTTCGTAGTTGCAGGCAACATCCTCGTTCGCCAGCGCGGAACTAAGATCCATCCCGGTAACAACGTCGGCAGAGGTTCTGATGACACTCTGTTTGCTCTCGCAGACGGCGTAGTTAAGTTCGAGCCTATGGCAGGCGGCAGAAAGAAAGTAAGCGTTAACGCAGTAAACGCTGACTAACTATTTGCTTTTCACGGAGCTTACGGGTACTCGTGTACCCGAAGCTCCGTTTTGTTTAGTTTAAGTTACAAAAAGAGGTGACGGAAGTGTTTATAGATAAAGTCGATATTTACGTAAAGGCAGGTAACGGCGGCCACGGCTGTGTTTCCTTCCGCCGCGAAAAATACGTTGCAAAGGGCGGACCCGACGGCGGCGACGGCGGCAAGGGCGGGGACGTTATATTTGTTGTTGATGAGGGCGCGAACACCCTGCTTGCTTTTAAAAACAAAAGAAAATATATTGCCGAAAACGGCAAGGACGGTATGAACAAAAAGTTTTTCGGAGCTTCCGGCGCAGATCTTTATATTCCCGTTCCCAGAGGTACCGTTATCCGCGATAAAGAAACCGGCAGGATAATTAAGGATATGTCGGACGATCAGCCTTTCGTATTCCTTAAAGGCGGCAAGGGCGGATGGGGTAATACTCATTTTGCAACCGCAACAAGACAGGTGCCTCATTTTGCAAAAAGCGGTATCACCGGCGGGGAAGCTAACCTTACCCTTGAACTTAAAACTATTGCCGACGTAGGTCTGGCAGGATACCCCAACGTGGGTAAATCCACTTTTCTTTCCGTGGTTTCCGCAGCCCGTCCCAAAATAGCAAATTATCATTTTACTACTCTTCAGCCCAATCTGGGTGTTGTAAACAACCACGGTGATACCTTTGTTATTGCCGATATTCCCGGACTTATAGAGGGCGCGGGGGAAGGCAGAGGCTTGGGACACGACTTTTTGCGTCATATCGAGCGCTGCCGTCTTATACTCCATATATTTGATATTTCTTCTTCCGAGCGTGAAGACCCGCTGGAAGATATAAAGAGAATAAACAGCGAGCTGGAGATATTCTCTCCCGAGCTGGCAACACGTCCCCAGATACTCGCCGCAAACAAGTGCGACGTAGGCTATGATGAGGAAGTGCTTGAAAAAATAAAAGAATACGCAAGCGAACAGGGATATTCGCTGTATCTTATCTCCGCTGCCACCCGCGAGGGCGTGCAGGCGCTTTTGAACGGTATAAGCGCCGCATTGCGTGAGCTTCCTCCTGTTAAGGTGTACGAAGCTGACGAAGTGCCGGAGGAGATCGCTCCCGAAGGACGAACCACCGAGGTTACCAAGGACGGCGACGTTTTTGTGGTTACGGGCGAGTGGCTTAAAAAGGTTTGCGGCAGCGTTAATTTTGAAGATTACGAATCTCTTGCGTACTTCCAGCGCGTGCTTCGCAACGGCGGAGTTATAGACGCTTTGGAAAAAGCGGGCGTGCAGGAAGGCGATACCGTGGATATTTACGGTATTGAATTTGATTTCGTATATTAAAATACGGTTTCTATGGTCTTTTCACAGGCCAAAGGAGAGTATATCCATCTGTCTATGTGGCAGATATCGGGATATTCGTAACGGCTTTCCGTTTTGGATATCTCACCCAGATCCACTATTACCAGTTTTATCTTCATTCGTTCGGGAATTATGCTTTTAATATATACGGCGGCATACATTCCCGGCGAAACGCCTTCACGGTATTCCGCAAGACCCGCAAGATTGGGCGTAAGCTCAACGAAGATGCCGTAGTTTTCCACGCTTCTTATAATACCTGCGGCAGTCTGACCAACGGAAAAATTGCGGGCGTTTTCTTCCCAGGTGCCCAAAAGCTCTCTGTGGGTAAGCGAAACGTACCCGTTTTCATCCACACCGCTTCGTACCACAGCCTTTATGCGCTGTCCGATATGAAATCTGTCGGAAGGGTGGGATATTCGTGAAACTGACATACAGTCTATGGACATCAGGGATATTATTCCGCAGCCGATGTCCACAAATCCGCCGTAGCTTTCAAAATGGGTTATCTTTGCGTCTATAATATCGCCGGGAATAAGCTTTTCCACGTGCTGTGTCATACATTCCTCCTGCGCCAGCCTTCTGGACAGAAGTACACGGCTTTTACCGTCGGGCAGGGGAACGATATCCGTTACCATAAAGCATATAGGCTTTCCCACGCGGGATAAAACGGCAATATCCTTTACTTTGCCGCATCTGGAATAACCGCACTCGCTTTTGGGAATTATACCCATACAAAATCCCAGATCCACGTAAAGATCCATATTTTCATCGCACAGCACGCATCGCGCTTCAAGTATTATTTTTTCCGCAAGCGCCCGTGCCAAGGTTTCATAGTTTTTAAGTAATGCAAGGTTACGAGGTGTGTTTAACAGCATACCCTCGGGTAAATATTCGTTTCGCTTCATTGTTTGTTAAATTCCTTTCGGTTTTTATATTTACATTTTATGAAGCGGAAAATACATATATTCGGAGGAAAATAAATTGATTGAAAAGCTTAAGGATATAGAACGTAAATTCAACGAGATCGAAGAAAAGCTTTCCGATCCCGAAATTATCTCCAATATGGAGGAATATAAAAAATATACCAAGGAATACAAAAACCTTTCTCCCGTGGTAGAAAAATACCGCGAATACGCTTCTTATCAAAGAGATAAAGAGGATGGGGAAGAAGTCCTTGCCGAAGGCGACGAGGATATGCGGGAGCTGGCGGAGGAACAGATAAAGATCGCCAAGGAAAGTATGGAAGTTTGCTTTGAGGAACTGCGTATACTTCTCCTGCCCAAGGACCCCAACGACGATAAAAACGTTATTATCGAAATACGCGGCGGTGCAGGCGGTGACGAAGCGGCGCTCTTTGCAGGCAACCTTTACCGTATGTACAATATGTACGCAGAGCAGGCAGGCTTTAAGTGCGAGCTTCTTTACGTCAACGAAACTGAGCTTGGCGGTATGAAGGAGGTTTCCTTTACCGTAAGCGGCGAGGGCGCGTATTCCAGATTTAAGTTTGAATCCGGCGTTCACCGCGTTCAGCGCGTGCCCGATACCGAATCTCAGGGCAGAATTCAGACCTCCACCGCAACCGTAGCCGTGCTTCCCGAGGTTGAGGAATGCGATTTCGAGCTTAATATGGACGAGCTTGAAATAACCACCCACCGTTCCGCAGGCGCAGGCGGACAGCACGTAAACAAAACGGAAAGCGCTATCCGCATAATCCACAAGCCCACCGGCACCGTGGTTGACTGTCAGGACGAAAGAAGCCAGGGCAAAAACAAGGAAAAGGCTTTAAAGGTAATGAAGAGCCGCCTTGCGGATATGGAAAAACGCAAGAGAGAGTCTGCACTTGCTTCCGAAAGAAGAAGTCAGGTAGGTACCGGCGACCGAAGCGAGCGTATACGTACCTATAACTTCCCTCAGGGCAGAGTTACCGACCACCGTATAGGTCTTACCCTCTATTCGCTGGAAAACTTTATGAACGGCAGAATAGACGAAATGATAGACGCCCTTATTACCGCAGACAGAGCGGAAAAACTGAAAGCTGAAATTTAATAAAAACGGAGAGCAATCACGCTCTCCGTTTTGCATTATTCGGTTATTTCTTCGGGGCTTTCTTCGATTTTTGCGGGGAATAATTCTCTGTAAAAGCTTGCAAGCGCCGCGTTCTGGTAGGGGGTAAGCCATATAGATCCGATACCCAAAGAAAGTATGGTAAGCAATATCCAGCCGATAAAGCTGAACTGCAGGCAGAAAAGCCGCCAGCGGTTGCCGTACATCATTTCTCTTGACATTTTAAGCGCTTCTTTTCCCGAAACGCAAGGGTTATCCGCAAGGATAAAGGGCACCAATGCGTAGTTATAGGAAACAATTATTCCCGGAACTATAAACAGCATATAGCCAACGGTCTGAAACAGAAAACGCAGTAAATATGCGATAATGATCGCTTTTGCCTTGCGGAACTGGGAAAACAGATCCTTAAACGCGGGAATATCGTAATCCACCATCTTAAGATTAAAGGAGCAATATCCGGCTTGAATTATGCTCGAAAACATTCCGTAGGCGCCTGCGATCAGATATGCGCCGATAAATACAACGGCAAACAGCGCAAGAGCAATCAAAACAAACTTAACAGCTTCCTCGTTGCTCATATTAACGCTTTCGGTTTCGAAAGAGGTGGGAAAAGAAAAACTAAAGCCTCCGCCTCCGCCTCCGCCTATTATTGCGGTGGCGACCAGTCCCGCGCCGATAGCAACACCCCAGCTTCCGCTCAAGGCGGCACGGGCGGCGGCGCGGTGTTCTTTCGCACTCATTTTAAACATATTTTCAGCCCCTTTATTTTTTCTTGGTTCTGTAAATGATGGCGGCAATAAGAGCGGCTATAGATACTGCGGCTCCGGTCAGATATATCCAATCGGTATCGGGCTGCGCTGTATCGGAATTATCGGTTGCGGGCTTTGAGGTTTGGGGAGTCTGTACAGACTGTTCGCCGCCGTCTTCGGATCCTTCGGTTTTTTCCGTGTCGTCAATATCCCCTGCAAACGCTTGAAGCTCGTCTATAAAGATCCAGTTGGTGTTGTGTACGAAATTGAAGGTTATGTATCTTACTTCCGCGTTTATCTGTACGATGGATTTAATAACCTCGCCGTCAACGGGTTGGTCTACCTCGAATTCCCCGTATATGGGCTCGGACCAGCTTTCACCGTCGGCAGAAACCGTAACGTATACGTCGCCGGGAAGGGAAATACCCGCAGAGTTCAGATTACTGCAGGATGCAACAGCTTCGGTAATGGGGAAAACTTTGCCCAGATCCAGTTCAACGGTGGATACCCCTCCGTTTCCTCCGGTAAATTCGGAGGTGACGTTAAGTCCCACGAATTCGGTATCGGAATAACTTGCAGACTGGGCAAAAACGTTGTTTGTAAGAGAATCGCCGTTTTCATCGGGATAATAGGTCTTTCCGTCGCCATCGGTATAAATACCGTTTACGGTATAAGACGCGCCGATCGCCACGTTTTCGGTTTCAGCGGATGCGTAAACCGAAAATGCTGAGATAAGTATAAGGGTAAGAACGAGAGCACAAAGCTTTTTCATATCAATTCTCCTTTTCATTCTGTTGCGTTTTGTGTATAGATGTTAAATATTCCAAGGAAATGTCTTCTCACCATAAGGTAATCCGTTGCGGTGACCGACGGCATACCCGAAACGCGTGCTGCTTCAAACTGGATATCGGTATATTCCATTGTCATCATAACTATACGGCGGGTAATAAGATAATCGGTAGCGGTAATAGTTCCGCTTCCGTCGCAATCGCCCAAAACGATAACGGTTGCTTCCTGAATAATATTTCCGTCCCTGTCTTTAAGAGAAACCACGGTGCCAGTGCCTGCGTAGGTTTCGTTTGAAGCGGTGATGCTTATATACTGCGCTTCGTTTTCAAACATATCCAAAAGTTCCTCGGCTGTTGTCATTTCCTTTACGCTGAGAATATATCCTTCGGAAACGGATATGCCCTCCTTTGGCAACAGATTCTGGGGCAGAGGAGGTTCGGGCTTGGGAAGCACGTTCAGCACAAATACCGCCGTTTTTCCTCCCGCATATACCGTTATTACGGTGTTACCCTCCGCAAGGGCGGTTATCACACCGTTTTCGTCCACAGATGCAATACTGCTGTTGGATACGGTAAAGGTTACCTCCACATCCTCGGGGTCTACCGTCCAAACAAGTGTAAAGGTCTCCTCTTCGGTTATGGTGGCGTGGTCGGTTTCCAGCGCCAGTGAAGAAGCGTATTTGCCCAGCACCTTGACCCATTCCGCAGAAACGTATCCGCCGGCTTCGGTTCCGTCAGAAAGCGTACCGTAAACCGCGTACCAGCCGTTCTGCTCTTCGCCGTATACCGTAATTTCCGTGCCGTTGGCAAACTTGCCTATTGCCGTAAAATCTGTTCCGGGGCCTTCTCTCAGATTAAGAGTTCCACCTTTTGTTTCGATTTTTCCAATATATTTTGTGCCTGTAAATCCGCTTTCCGTAACGGTAACGTTAAGGGTTGCGGTAATATCGCCCGCTTTTGCGGTAATAACCGCCGTTCCTTCCGCCACAGCCGCAACCACGCCGTTTTCGCTTACTGCCGCTATTGAAGTATCCGAGCTTTCAAAGGTTACCGTGCTTTCGGAGGGGCTTACCGTCCAGGAAAGATTAAGTGTATCGCCTACGGTAAGTATTGAATCCGAGGTGTTGAACACAAGGCTTTCTACCTGCTCGTTGCTTATCTTTACGTAATTGCCGTGAACGTATCCTTCCAGTCCTTCACAGCGTCCCGAAGTTACCAAAACGCTGTACCAGTTGTTGGGGGTGGGGTCGCCGTAGATTACCAGAGTATCGTCCTGCATCAGAAATCCTTGGGAAAGATAGGACGTATCCGGTCCCTGACGGAGATTGACCAGATTTGCGGTTACCGTTCCGTCATATTTTATACCCGTGTATACCAGCTTCATTACCGTTACCGCGCAGGATGCGGTAAATTCGCCTACCGTTGCGGTTATGGTACATTCGCCCTCGCCCATAGCGGTTACTTTTCCTCTTACCACTTTAGCAACGAGATCGTTGGAGGAGGACCATTTCACCTCAGGCTCCGTAGCGTCTTCGGGTGTTACCGCAGGGATAAGGGTGTGGGTATCGCCTATATTAAGGGATAATTCAGTCTGATTAAGCGCAATTCCTTCAACGGGAACGTATACGCCGGGGGTTACCGTTACCTTTACCGAAGTATACACACCGTCTGTGGAAACGGCGTATACCGTACATTCTCCTTCGCCCACGCCGGTTATTTTTCCTGCGTTGACCTTTGCCACTGCGGGATTATCGGATACCCATCTTATTGTAGTGGAGGAGGCGGTTTTTTCTTCTTCCGTAAGAGGCGAGGCGGTTACTTTAACAGAGGTATACTGCGCAAGGCTTACCTCGGGCTGATCTACCGTAACGGAAACCGCATCCTTAAGGCTTGTGTAATTAATATTCTGACCGAAGCTTATTCCACCGGAAAGCACGTAGCCTGTCTTTACCACAACGTCGGTTCCCGTAAGTACCTTTGCTCTTACCTTCATCCAGCCCGTTCCGTTTTCATCCGTAAACTTTTCGCCTATACCGATGATACAATGACGGGCGGGCAGGGTTCCGTATCGCTCGCTTTCCTTGCTCGCTTCCGCGTATATGGGAATATCGCCGGAGCAAACGTATTCGGCGTAAGATACCTCGGGGTCATAGGTGGCAATATAACAGCAGGCGTGCCAGCCGGTAGAGCTGGTTACGGTTATCATACATTCGCCGTCGGAAACGGGGGTAATAAGTCCCGTTTCGTCAATGGTTGCCACTTCGGGATCGTTTGATGTATATGTAAGGGTATCCTCCGCGCCGAAGGGCTGTACAACCGTAACGGGCAGCTGCCACTGTTCGTTGAGGGGGAGATACTTACGTGTTTTTGTAACGACGACTATCTGGTCTTCGGGATAATTCATTACGTCGTATTGGGTAAGGTTATATACTTCAATACAGTTTATTATCTTTTTCGTATATTCCATATCCGAAGCGTATCCGTCTTCGATAATATTCCAGGCGGCGGCAACGTAATCGTACTCGTAGGGAATATCGTCATAACGGGAAGAGCCGGTAAGCAAAGCGCTGTGGTCTGCAAGGGATTCATACCAGGTAGAATAAGCTCTCCATATTCTTTGTACGTTGGAAGATACGTATTCGGCTGTATTTGAAGTTACGTAGGCGGCGTAGGAGGGGTATACGATACCCTTATTCCCGTCGTAAACCATTCCGGTCCAGGAAGAATAGGCTTTAATACCGAACAGGTTTTTCGCCATTTTCGCCATAGTGGACGTTCCCCAGCCGGCTTCCAGTATGGATTGAGCAACGGTAAGGGAAGCAAGCACGCCGCTGGTAAGCATATCCTCTGTGGCGGCGGCGCCTATGACCTCCATATATTCTTGCTGAGACGCGGTAAGCGCTTGGGATCTTATATTAAGTCTTCCAATACTTGCGGCGGTAAGGGCAAGGCAAAGGAAAAGGCATATAAATTGTTTAAAACGTCTTGTCATTTTTAAACCTCCGAAAGTTTGGGACAATATCACAAATACATTATATACATTTACATAATGTTTGTCAATAACAGACACATAAAAAAAGCCGAAGAGGGGTATCCTCTTCGGCAGGTAATATATGGTAATTTACTGTTTTCCTATTATCTTTACGTTTTCGGGCTGTGCTTCGGTCTGTTCGCATACTATCTCGAGTATTATTGCGGTTTCCGCCGCATTGAGTCCGCCGCTTTCAACAATAACCGTACAGTTCTTTCCGGAAACTATGGCAACGCATTCTTTAAATCCCTTTGCTTTTACAAGGGTTTCTATGTTTGCTTCCGCGTTCATATCCTCAACTATACGGGCGATGGCGTTCAAAGCGTCTTCCTTTGTGTCGGGCAAAGCGTCGGGATTGTTTGCAAGCTGGTTAAGCACCTCCATGGATTCATCTCTGGTCTGTTCGCGGTTAAGAATGGCAGATGCAAAGAAATCATCTCCGTTTTGGGTGGCATCCGCATTTTCTTCGCCGTTTTCGTTTTCATCGCCGTCTGCCAGCGTGCCGTCCGCCAGCACGGCGTTACCCAGTGTTTTGTTGCTTTCGTTGCCCACCGTGTTTGCATCTCCGGGGGAGGAAATAATGCTCGATACTACCACAGCCGCCACTACCAGAGCCAGACATCCCGCTATAACGAAATTCTTTGTGTTAAGCAGTTTTTTCCATTCATATTCTTTCATTTTTTTCCAAAGGGTAAATTCTTTCATTGTTGCCTCCGTTAATGTATGTATTAAAATTTTTGTTTAGCTTTGCACGGATATTCTGTTGGATGAAATTCCGTATACCGCCTGCAAAAGCCGTACTATTTTGTATTCGGTCTCTGCGGAAACATTTTTTGCCACCACGGCAATCCCGCAGACCGCAGGGGGCGTTTCGGAAATAATTACGGGGGATCCCTCTCCGTCCAGAAAATATTTTTTATCCGCTTTGCTGGAAAGCAGCGTGCCCGAATTATCGTAAGCGCGGTCGAGGGTCTGGTCGGATGCGTACAGATATTCGTAACCGCTTTCAAGAGTTATCATCACCTTGCAATCGGAAACCCCTTCAAGCTCCTTTATAAGCTTTCTCGTTTGCTCTTCAAGCCGCAGACGGTATTCTTCCGAATCGGGAAACTCTGTGTTTTTTGTTTTTTCCCCGCTTTCGGGCCACAGCATAAGCAAGGCTCCTGCCAGCAAAGCGAGAAACAAAAGCCATACTCCTTTAATTTTAAAAAGTCTTGAAAGCAGATTTTCTTTATCCGTCGGATATCACCTCGGCATATTCTCCAAGCAGCTCTTTTGCTTTGATAAGGTCTTGCTCCTTTACGCAAACGGTTATATTTCCGATCACCGTTTCCGTATCATTCACAGTTATTTCTATGCTCACGTCGCCGCAAATTATTCCTTCCTCCAAAAGATATGAGCATATATATTCTTTTATGCTTTGTTTTGTTTTTTCTTCCACGTATTTGTTTCCGTCGGGCAGGGAAACCGTTTGCGAGATCTCACTCTGCCCCCGCGCTTCAAAGCTTTCAAATATCTGCTTTACGGGCACCACCGTAACGTATACGCATATAATTCCGCAAAGCAGCCGTATATGCTTTTCTCCCACGCCGCCGGATGCCAGCAGATTTATTATTCCCCCGGCAAGAGAAACTGTAAATATAATAAACACCCATTCCTTCATACTCTTGCTCCTGCGCATACGAACACGGTTATCGCCAGTAATCCCACCAGAGAAGCCCCCAGCATTACTGCAAGCAAAACGCCTAAGATCCCGTTAATATCGTATAAAAGGTGGGCTTCCTTTTCGCATCCCAGCATTTTCGCGCTTGATGCGCAAAACAGTATTCCCAATTTATACATTACCACCACGAAAACGGGCGGTACGACTATTGTAAGCAAGGCGGATATACCGCCCAGACCGATTACGGATTTTGCCTTTGCCACTGCGGAAAGCACGGTGCGGGATGCTTCGCCCACCATATTTCCGATAACGGGTATAAACACGCCGGATGCAAACCGTACCGTTCTCGAAGCGTATGAATCTCCCGCGGCGGATATTACGGTCTGTACCGAAACCGCAAAGCCCAGCACGGAAAACACAAAAGCGGTAAGGGATGCGGAAAGGTTTTTTATTCCGTTTGCAATAGGCTGTACAGACCCGCATCCCGGTATGGCGGCGGTAAGAGAAAGAATAAGGCATATATTCACAAGAGGAGTAAGCACCGTGTTGCAGATAACGGTTATTACGGTGCAAAACAGATCGATAGACGTAGCAGATGCCGCCGCCGCGCCTGCGCTTCCTCCGTAAATGTACATAGTTGTCATTACGGGAAGCAGACTTAACAGATATTGGGAAAACCTTAAAGTCGCCTGCTTTACAAAGATGGTTACTCCGTTTACGGCAGAAAAAGCGGCGGCGGATAACGCCAGCACGCTTACGTATTCTCCCGCGCCGCCTGCCGAAGGAAAAGAGCTTTTAAAGCTGTTCATTACCGATGCGCAAACGCAGATCGCAAGAATGCCCGCGCTGTGCGCAATAACTCCCTTTCCGTTTTGGGAAAACGCAGAAAATATCAAAGAAAAAGCGTGTTGCACCAGATTAGCGGGAACGGACGTATCCCTTTGCCCTCCCGCATCGGCAATTACCGTTTCCGCGTCCACGGCGGCAACGCATCTCAGGGGAAAAGCAAAAAACAGTGTAAAAACAATAATAATAAACAATATTTTTTTCATCCCGCAAGTTCTCCCGCAATGGTTACTATATCCTTTATAAGCGGCAGAGCAAGTAAAAGAATATTTATCTTTGCCGCAAGCTCCACTCTGGATGCGAATACGTTTTCCCCGCAATCCCTGCATATTTCGGCGGTTATCTGGCAACACACGGAAATGCCCAGCGCCTTTATCATTACGGATATTCCGCCTGCCGCCAGAGAATCCATTTTTTTAATAAATTCAAGTATGGGAGCAACGTTTTTAATAACGTACCCAAAGAATGCAAGTCCCGCCGCGGCGGCGCAGAAGGGCGCAAGAGAGGGACGCAGTTCCCGTATGACAGCCGTTGCCAGCAATGCGATAAGCGCCGCGCCGCATAAGGTAATAATGCTCACAGCCCGAAAATTCCTTTTACGGAGGAAAACAGACTGCCTATTTCGCTTACCAGCATTATCATCACCGTAATTACCCCTGCAATACTCACGAAGGTGGCTTGCTCGTCCTTTCCGCTTTTTTGCAATATCTGGCACGCCACACTTGCCAGAAGTCCCACACCGGCTATTTTTATTATCAGAGTAACGTTCACAGCCAAAAGATCCTCTCTGTCAGAACATCAGTATTGCCGCCACTGCTCCCGCCAGAGAAAACAGTGCTTGTATACTTTTGCTTTTTTGTTGTTCTACCTGCCTGAATTCACGGTATACCGTTTCCAATACTCCTATGGCGCTTTCCAGCTTTTTGCATTGGTTTTCGCCGTCTGTTTTTCCCAAGGACACAGAAAGCTCTTTCAAGGGGAGGTAAGCCTCCTCCGGCAAGACCAATTCCTCAACCGCCGCGGCAAGACCGGCGCTTTTTAATTTTTGTTCAAATTCCGCCATATATTTTTCGTTGAATTCAAATGAATTATATATATCGGGAAGGGGAGTAAGGGATATAGATATACAGTCCTTTATGTATCGCAGAAGTTTTAACACGCAGTAAAGCTGTTTTACCGCCGTTTTGTTTTGTTCCGTAGCCTTTTTTCCCAGCAGAAAAAAGCATACGCAAATTACCGAAGCGCCCGCAACCGCTTTCATAATACCTCCGTAACGTAACCGTACACTCCGTCTTCGCGGTTTACTCTTGCCAGCAGTCCGAAGCATCCGTTATCCATAAGAGCGCGGATGTGGGCTTTTGCAACAAGCTCTTTTTTGCTTTCCGCGTGGCAGGAGCATATCAAAAACACACCCGTTCCCGTGGAATGTATAAGCTCTTCCGTATCGGCAGGGGTTATCTCATCGCATATAATTACCTCGGGTGACATAGTCCGTGTCAGAATTTCCACCGCCGTGTGCTTGGGACATCCCGAAAACACATCTGCGATCCCCGTATTCGTATCGGGCAGAATTATCTCCTCCCGTTCATCCGCAAACCCTACCTTGCAGGGACGTATGCCTTCTCCACGAGCAAGCATAAGCCCTACGGACCGAAGCAGAGTGGTCTTTCCCATTCCCGGCGGGGAGTATATAAGAGTTCCTTTCAGTCCCGTTTGCTTGTAGATATTTATGATCTTTCTTCCGTAATTCTCTATATTACGGTGTATCCGCAGGGAAACAGAGGTTATTTCTTTTATTTTTTTCATTTTTCCCTTTTCGGTAATTCCTTCTCCGCATACGCCCGCGCGTCCGTAGGGAATGGGAATATACCCTCTGCGGATACTGTCGTCGTAGGAATATACCGAACCTTTGCAAAGCAAAAATATACATTCTTCAAATTCGGCTTTTGTAACCGTTAATGCTTTTTCAATACGGCATATACGCCCGTTTTCATCGGGAAACAGATTTTTTCCTCCCGCAAAAACGCTGAAAACACCGTTTTTGCGAATACGGATCTCATCGGTTATCTTTTTGGTTTCGTTTGGCATGTTTTCTGCGGCTATTTTAAGTCTTGGAGGCAGAAAAGCCGTTATGTGCCGTAAATTTTCCACAGCTTGTTAAACGCAAAATATACAGCGGCGGCTACGCTTAAGTATACGATACTTACGCAGACAGCCCGCGGGTAGATTCCTCCTACGTATTCGTTTATGACTTTTGCGGCAATACCGCCGAGAGAACAGCATACGAGGGGAAGGATAATTCCTTTGAACAATTTGGGGGCAGAGCCTGCTTTTTTCTTCATACGGTAGGCGCACATCAGGTAAGAAAACAGATTTGATACTACCAAAAGCCATAAATACCCCTCCGCACCCGTACGGGACAACAGGGTAAGCACCGCGATTATTCTTAAAGCGGAGTTTATAAGACCGGTAATAAACGTCCACATCTGTTCTCCTATGCTTTTAAGCATACCGTCGGTAATGGTTTCTATATACATTACGGGGGTTACCGCCGCCAGAATACGTATTGCCCGCGCGGCTTCGGCGGTGCGGTAAAAGGCAAGGGAAAAGGTTTCGGGAAACAAAAAGAAAAGTCCCCCCGCGCAAACGGAAAACATCCAGCCGTAAGTAAGTATTTTTGACGTGCGCTCTTTTAATGCATCCTTGTTTTTCAAGGCTCTAAGCCGCGAAATCTCCGGCACGGTTACGGAAATAAGGGCGGATAAAAAGGAAAAGGGGAAAAACAGCAAAGGTATTGCCATACCCCGTATAATTCCGAAATCCGCCAGCGCGCTTTCACGGTTTCCGCCGTAAAGCATAAGCATTTTTGGTATAAGTATGCTTTCGCAGGTATGTAAAAGTCCCGTTACGCAGGCGCTTGCGGCAATAGGAAAACAGACGGAACGTATATTTTTGTCAAATTCTTTTTTCAGGGCTGCAGGCAGGATGTGTTTTTCCTTTTTAAAAGCGTACATCGCCCATAATATTACGGTTGATGATATTTCGCCTAGCGTAATTCCCAGAACCGTTCCCACGCAAAGCCAAACGGGGTCGCTTCTTCCCTTCATAAATGTGCCCAGCAGCAGTATCGTAACGGATATTTTTATGCTTTGCTCCAGAAGAGAGGCAACGGAGGGCTTGAGCGGTTGCGTAACAGCGAAGAACCAGCCCTTATAGCAGGCGGCAACCGCCATAAACGGCATAGAGAGGGAAAGTATGCGCAAGGGTAAAGCGGTGGCGGTATCCCCTATAAAATGCAAAGCGGTTATATCCGCCCCGAAAAACATTACCGCCCCTGCGGGAATACTTATTATCAAGGAAAGGCGTATCGCTCTGCGCAGTAAAAGGGCGGCTCCGCTGTTTCCGTCGGTTATAAGCTTTTCGGAAGCCAAGCCGGAAACGGTTACCGTAAGTCCCGCCGTGGCAAAGGTGGTGAATAATCCGTATACCGACATTATGAGCTGGTAAAGTCCCATTCCTTCCGTGCCGATACGGGCGGTAAGATAAAGGCGGAACAGCATACCCAGAAATTTAACGGTAAGAGAAAAGGCGGTGATCGCCAATGCGCTTTGCAAAAGACTGTTTTTTCTGTGCAAACGGCTTTTCCTCCTTTCGTTAACAAATATTATGCTTTAGTTTACAATTTAATTCTTGAAATACGCGGCGGTTTGTAGTATAATCCCCTTTAACCACCAAAAGGAGCCGAATATATGAAGAAAATCTTTGCACTTATCATCACCCTTTTACTGCTTATGTCAGTTCTTGCTTTGCCCGTATACGCTTATACTATGGATGACGGCGCAGGCAACCTGACAGAAAACGGTACCGATCCTGCGGAAAAAATAGAAGCAGAGGGTGATTATATAAATCTCACCGGCGGCGCTCATAATCTGCGGGGAAATATCGGCGGAGATCTGCTGGGATTTTTCACATCCCTCACCGTGAAGGATGCGGTTATCGGCGGCAGTATGCGTTTCTTTTCCTTTGAAGCCGTTCTGGATGATCTTTCCTGCCGCAACCTTACCTTTGCGGGAACGGATACCACTATCGGCAAAAACGTAAAAGCGGGCGCGGTATATGCTTTTACCAACGGCACTTTTGTTTTTGAAGGCACCTGCGATACCCTTGTCGTATATGCGCAAAAGGTGGTTATAAAGGGCACCGTTAACGATAACGCAAAAATAAATTCGGATGACGTAAGCTTTGCTTCCGATTGCACCGTAAACAACGTGACAGTGAAATCGGTTGCCGAGCCTTATCTTAATGATACCGACGGATATTCGTCTGCTTTAAATCATTTCGAAACGATTAACTGGGAAAAGGTAAACGTGTGGCTGGATACGCTTGAAGGGCTTCCTTCCGTCATAATATACGCTCTGGCGGGAGCGCTCATTATTCAGCTTGTGTTCGGAAAGCATACCCGCCGCACCGCAGAGGTGTTCAAAGCGCATCCCGTGCGTTTTTCCTTCTCCGGCGTGCTGCATCTCATTTCCGTGCCCGGCTTTGCGGCGTTTATGTTTATACTCAGTATGGAAATAGCGGCGGCTTTACTGTTTTTGTATATGGCTCTTATCAGCGTTTCCCAGCTTTTTGCGGGAAGCGTGCTGGGCGCCCGATTGTTCCCCACTATGAACCGTTTTCTTTCTGCGGTTATCGCAACCACAACTCTGGCGATAATATGTTCGCTTCCTTACGTGGGCGGTATTGCTACCATTGCTTCTCTTGTTATCGCTTTCGGCTTCTTCGCAGTCACCGTATTTTCAAAGAGAACGGATAAGCAAATGCCCACTCCCGAAAACCCCCAATAAAACTATTTTAAAAAAAACAAGGCAAGCAGTTTGGTTCTGCTTGCCTTTGAATTTTGTGTATCTGATTTTTATTTTACCGCGTTGGTGATAATTTTCTTTATTATTTCTGCGGTCTTTTCCATATCCTCCGCGCAGGCGAATTCAAATCTGCCGTGGAAATTTCCTCCTCCGGTGCAGATATTGGGGCAGGGCAGACCTTCAAAAGAAAGCCGTGCGCCGTCGGTACCGCCTCGTATAGCGATGATCTCCGGTTCAACGCCGCACTCCCGCATCGCCTTTTCCGCATCCTCAATAATATGGAAATGGGGGAGTATCATTTCCTTCATATTGCGGTAGCTGTCGGTAATATCCACCTTTACGGAATTTTCGTACTTTACGTTCATATATTCCGCCGCCGCTGTCATAACCGCTTTTTTCTTTTCCAGCTTTTGCGCATCGTGATCGCGGATAATAAAATCCATCACCGTTTTTTCCACGTCGCCGCGGATATCGTTAAGATGAATAAATCCTTCGTAGCCTTCGGTGTTTTCGGGTCTGTCAAAAACGGGAAGCATGGAATGGTATTCCATTGCCAGCAAAACAGAATTTATCATTTTGCCCTTTGCGCTTCCGGGGTGAATATTTCTTCCCGAAACCGTTACCGTGGCGTGGGAAGCGTTAAAGCATTCGTATTCAATTTCTCCCAAAGAGCCGCCGTCCACGGTGTATGCCCAGTCTGCACCGAATCCCTTTACGTCAAAAAGGTCTGCCCCTGCGCCTATCTCTTCATCGGGAGTAAAGGCAATTCTTATCTTGCCGTGCTCTTCGCCGCTTGCAATCAGCATTTCCACAGCGGTAAGGATATCTGCAATTCCTGCTTTATCGTCTGCCCCCAAAAGGGTGTTTCCGTCGGTCACAATAAGTGTCTTTCCCTTGTAGCCTTCAAGGAAGGGGAATTCGGATATCTTCATAACCGTATCCTCATTAAGGGGGATATCCTTTCCGTCAAAGTCTTGGATAACACGGGGGTTAACGGGCGCATCGGGCGCATCGGGGGAGGTATCCAGATGAGCGATGAAGCCTATAACGGGCAGGTCTTTTTGTGTGTTTGCTTCAAGAGTTGCGTAAACGTAGCAGTTTTTATCTACGGTTACGTCGGTAAGTCCCATTCCCTTCATCTCGTCCGCCAGATAATTTGCCAAAGCAAACTGCTTTTCGGTGGAAGGGCAGGTGTTTGCTCTTTCATCGGAAGAGGTGGGGAAGGTAACGTATTTAAGTAATCTTTCGTATGCTTTCATTTTTTACTCCTTTACGGTATAAGAACCGAGATATATCCGTTTTATTCGTATATAGTCGTTTGCATCGATTTCGCCGTTTTGGTTAAGGTCTGCCACTGCTCTTTGTGTCATATTCGAATTGTACGTTCCCAAAACCATTCGTCTGCATATAAGGTAATCCGAGGTGTCCACCCGTCCGTTACCGTTTATATCACCGATAACGGCAGTCTTTGAATATTTGCTTTGAATAAAATCACCCAATGCCGTTGCGTACAGGGTGTATCCCTTTGTGTTTGGGTGGGTTCCGTCTGTATTTATAAGGGAATAAAGGTTTTTGTCTGCAAATTCTGCGGCAAGGTCAAAATAATATATTCCGTATTCCTTGGCAACCTCTGCCATTATATCCGTATATCTGGAAATAAGTGCGTTTATACCCCCGTCTTTTATATAATCCTCACCGGGGTGCAAGGGATTTGCGTTAAAATATTCTTCTATAACCAAATTGGGTGAAAATAAAATAACATCGCTTCCCGCAGCTTTAAGCGAGCTAACGTAATACACAAGATTTTCTCTGTATCTTTCCAAAGACACACGGGATGCTTTTCTGTCTATCTTCACCGCATCGTTATATGCAAAGCAAATTAAGGTGATATCCGGATTTTTCGCCAGCACGTCGGTCTTAAACCGTTCTCTCGATGTTTCGGTGGTGGTACCGCCCACGCCTGCGTTAATAAAGGAAGCGCCGAACCGTGCGGAAAGCTGTTTTTCCCATACACCGTTTGCTGTAAGACTGTCCCCGAAGCAGACAACGGTTTTACCCGAAATGGGGGAAACCACGTCGGTATAGGTATATACGACCACGGGGGAATAATACATTTTTCCGTTTATGCAGGCGCCTACACAAACTCGGTAAGAGCCTTTTCCGTAAATATCCATTACCTTTTTTTCCAAGGTGAAGGATGTGTTTTGGGTTTTCACCGCATCATACGCCAAGGGGCCGGAATCGCTGTTTTGAATGTATCTCACGTTTACCGTATAGTATTCTGCGGTTTCTATTTTATCCCAGTATATTTCCATATCCCCGTTGACCGTCTGTCCGTCGGATATTCCCTTGATCGCGGGACTTTGTGCAGATACCACGGGGGAAAAAGACAAAACAAGCAATAAACACAGTACAGCACATACGGTTTTTTTCACAGTAATTTCACCTCACTGCTCTTATTCTACCACATTTCCTCCGCCATTTCAACACGGCTGTAAAAAATATAAACTTTGTGTTTATAAAAACATTTGGCTAAACCTACCGTTGATTTTTTACCGTTTGTGAGGTACTATATAGTCATAAAACGAATAAAAGTGCGGTTTTTTCGCAACTGTGCGGTTATTGAAAAACGTGTGGGTGCGTGGTAATATATTCTTGCGCGCTTAAAAAGTATTAAAGGAGTATTTTTATGGCAAACAACGGAATAAAAAATTTCGGAAAAAGACTTGCCCAAATGCGCCGCGCAAAGGGCATGACACAAAACGAACTGGCAGAAAAGCTTTCCATAACTCCACAGGCTATCTCCAAATGGGAGCGGGAGGAAGGACTTCCCGATGTAACATTGTTCCCTAAAATAGCATCTGTTTTGGGCGTTTCGGTGGGCGAACTGTTCGGCGAAAAAACGAAAGGGGAAAACGAGGTAAGCGAATATTACGAAGGACTGGCTCTGGTGGGAATATCTGGCAATCTCCTGTGCTATTCCGATAAAAAAACGGAGCACAGCGATGATATACGTGTCACTTTCAGCGATGGAAGCTACGCGGATTTTTCGGATAATCTGGTAATAAACTGCGGTCCGGGGGAAATACGTATTATCGAGCGGGAGAAAGACGATGTGCGTGAATATTCCGAAATCGGCGAAATCGTGCTCGATAAGGAGTTTATCCCATTTTCATCTTTGGAAATATCCAATAACTACCCTTGTGATATAGAGATACGTCCTTCGCGGGACGGTTCTTACGGTATGCATGCCGAGGGAAGCGCAAAATTCATCTCGCTTATCGACTCCTCCTTTACTGCCGACGGCGTACTGCGCGTTCAGGTAAAGAGCGCAAACGGAAATAACGGACGAAACACAAAAAATATACTTGTTATATACGCAGGATTTGAAAAAGGAGAAGGCTTAAGCTGTCATATAAACGGCTCCGGATCTTTGAAAACCGATTTTACCTTTGAAAGAGGTATAATGCATATAAACGGCTCGGGCGATATAAGCATAGGTGATTTGGCAGAATGGCTCAGCGTGGTAATAAACGGCTCCGGCGACGTTAATGCAGGTAATGTGCAAACCAATACCGTGCTTCAGATAAACGGATCGGGTGATATAACCTGCGGAAGCTTTGGCGAAATGCTGTCTGCCCAGATAAACGGTTCGGGAGATATTTCGGGCGCACGTGCAGGTACTGCAAATCTGCGTATTGCAGGCAGCGGAGATATAAATATAAACGAACTGACCCGCGCTTTAGGCGCAAATATTACGGGAAGCGGAGATATAACCTGCGGAGGAAGCATAGCTATGCTGGAGCTTTGCATAACCGGCGCAGGCGAATTACACGGAGAAAATCTCACGGCAAAAGAAGCGGATATAACCTTAAAGGGTTCTTCGTCAGCTTCCGTGGGCAGAATTACGGAAAAATCGGTAGAGCGAGTGGCAAAAACCGCGACCTTAAACGTGTTAAAAAGAGGATAGTATCCTAAGAAGCATCTGTGTTTATTTTTGGCGCAGATGCTTTTTACTATTGAAAAATCTCTCAATATTTGTCATAATGTATTAAAAGCATAAAAGGCGGTATTATTAATATGAAAATGATAAAAGGCACTTGGTTTGAATTCAGACACCATAACGCCAAAGAGGGCAAATACTGGAACCCTGTTTGCCGTAAATTTACGGAAGAGCAGTGGCGGGCAAAAATAAAGGAAATGCACGATATCGGTATGGAATACCTTGTTCTTTTGTGTTCCTCTCTTGTATATACGGATTATGCGGAAGCATATTTTGAAACTGATATTTATCCGTTCCCCGAAGATATGGTGTGCAAGAACCCTTTGGAGGTTTTGCTGGACGAATGCGATAAATGGGGTATGAAGGTGTTTATGTCCTGCGGGTACTACGGCCCATGCACCAACGCATATAAAAATATGGTTTCACCCGAAGTTACCGCCCTTGCTTTTAAAGCAATGAAGCAGCTGTGGGAAAAGTTCGGCACGTACAAAAGTTTTTACGGCTGGTATTACCCCGATGAAACGGGGGCGGACGGATATTTCCACGAAGATTTTATTACCTACGTAAACACATACGGTGCTTATATTCACCAAATTGCACCGGGCACCAAAACCCTTATTGCCCCTTACGGTACGCGGAAGATAATTGCGGACGAAAAATATATAGACCAGCTTATGCGTATGGACGTAGATTTTATCGCTTATCAGGACGAGGTGGGCGTACGTAAATCCACTCCCGAGGAAACGGGAGCGTATTTCAAAGCCTTACGCGAGGCTCACGATAAAGCGGGGAAAAGCGCTATTTGGGCAGACGTAGAGCTGTTCGATTTTGAAGGGGACGTATACCGAAGCGCACTTATCCCTTCGGATATGGAAAGGGTGGGAAAACAGCTTAAAGCCGTTTCACCTTACGTTGACGTTATACTTTGCTATCAATATTTAGGTATGCTTAACGAGCCCTCAACAAATGCCTATTGCGGACATCCGGATTCTTTGAAATTTTACGAGGACTACAAAGTCTTTAAAGAAAAATACGAATAATTTTGCTCATTTATCTCTTGCAAAATTTTACTTAATTTGCTATAATTATACCAAATCTGAAAGGCGGTAACATAATATATGAAAACAATTAAAGGCACTTGGTTTGAATTCAAGCATCACAATATACCCGAAGGCAAATATTGGAACCCTATCTGCCGTAAGTTTACGGACGAACAGTGGCGCGCAAAGGTAAGAGAAATGCACCACATGGGTATGGAATACGTTGTTCTTATGTGCTCCTCTCTCGTTTACGAGGACGAAGCCGAAGCATATTTCAACACCGACATTTTCCCCTTCCCCGAAGATATGGTCTGCAAAGATCCTATCGGCGTCCTTCTTGACGAATGCGATAAATGCGATATGAAGGTGTTTGTTTCCTGCGGCTTCTACGGCGTATGGACCCACACCTATGATAATATGACCTCTCCCGAAGTAACCGCACGTGCTTTCAAGGCAATGGATGAGCTTTGGGCGCAGTACGGAAATCACAAGAGTTTCTACGGCTGGTATTTCCCCGATGAAACCTGCATCAACGGTCACTTCCTTGAAGAATTTATTACATACGTAAACGCTTACAGCGCTCACGCACATAAAATCTCCCCCAATGCAAAGACTATGATTGCTCCTTACGGCACTAACATTCTCGTTGCAGACGAGCAGTATGTTGATCAGCTTAAGCGTATGGACGTTGATATCGTTGCATATCAGGACGAGATCGGTGTTCGCAAGTCTACTCCCGACCAGACCGGCGCATATTACAAGGCTCTCCGTGCCGCACACGATGCAGCAGGCAGAAGCGCACTCTGGGCAGATATGGAAGTATTTGAATTTGAAGCAGACGTATACCGCAGCGCACTTATTCCCGCCGCTATGGAACGTGTAGAAAAGCAGCTTGAGGCTATCTCTCCTTACGTTGACGTTGTGCTTTGCTATCAGTATCTCGGTATGTTTAACGAGCCCTCTACCATCGCATACTGCGGACATCCCGATTCCATAAGATATTTTGAAGAATATCAGGCATTCAGAAAGAAGTATGAAAACAATGAAGACTAAAATATTTGCGCTCCTCCTCGCTGCAGTTCTTTTGCTCTCGGCGTGTGTTTCCGGCGGCGGAGAGGAAAGCACTGTTCCCAATAATTCGGTTCCTCCGGTTGAAAACAGCACCCCCGGAGTTGAAAACAGCACTCCCATAGAGGACAACAGCACCCCTGCAGAGAACAGCACTCCCGTAGAGGAAAACAGTACTCCTGCGGAAAACAGTTCTCCCGCAGAGGAAAACAGTAAACCCTCCGAAGAAACCAGCAAGCCTGCCGAAGAAAGCAAGCCCGATAACGGCGGTTCAAGTGACGGTATATACTCCGGTCAGAGTATGGATACCCACGGTATGGACAGAAAAAAGCTTGAAGATTTTCTTGAAGATTCTCTGTTCGTTGGCGATTCCGTAACCGACGGCTTTAAGCTTTACGTAAACAACTACGGCAATATGCCTTACGTAAACTTCTTCTCTGCCGCATCTTACGGCTATATCAACGCTTGTAAGGATAAAGCAACCTCTTCTATTCACCCCAAGATAGGCGGTGAACGCAAATATATCTGGGAAGCGGTTGAATATTACGAAGCAGAGCGTGTGTTTATAAACTTCGGACTTAACGATTTCGGTTATATAACCGATACCAAGCTTGTTGAGTGTATGGATACCATCTGCAACAATATAAAGGAAGTTTCTCCCGAAACAGAGATAGTATTCCTTTCCTGCGGATTCTTTACAAAGAGTGCCCGCGATCAGGGTAAGGGCGTGGATAACGACCGTGTGCGCAACAAGAACGAAGTTGTGCTTAACTACTGCAAAGAAAACGGATACGATTTTATCGATGTTTCCTGGGTATATGCAGATTCAAACGGATATCTTAAGAGTGAATATTCTTACGATAACTACTGCCATATGAAGTACGATAAATACGATTTCTGGGAAGAGATCCTTATGGCGTATGCCGCAGATAAGCTGCTTAACCAGTACGAAAATATCGACACGATGTTAAAATGATAAGACTTTACGATATATCCCTGCCGCAAGGCAGGGATTTGCCCTCATATATACAAAATAAATACGGTAAGGTTCCTTTTTCCATTTACCGCCGCAGTATAGACGCCCGCAGAGGACGCCCCCTGCGCACCGTGTATACGGTTGACATAATGACGGAGCGCCAAGAAGAGCTTGCTTCACGGTTTAAAGGCGAAAAATACGAGCTTCTCTCCGAAGAAGGCTATGTCTGCCCTCAGAAAAGCGATTTTTCCTGCCGTCCCGTTGTGGTGGGCTTTGGTCCTGCGGGAATGTTTGCCGCTTTGTTGCTTGCAAAAGCAGGGGCAAGACCCATTGTGTTTGAACGTGGCAAGGCTGTGGACGAGCGTGTTAAAAGCGTAGAGCTTTTGTGGAACACGGGAATACTTGATCCCGAAAGCAACGTACAGTTCGGGGAAGGGGGAGCAGGCAGCTTTTCCGACGGAAAACTGAACACTCTGGTAAAGGATAAAAACTATCGGGGAAGATTTGTGCTTTCCACCTTCGTTTCCCACGGCGCACCCGAGGATATTATGTACGATGCAAAGCCCCATATCGGCACCGACCTGCTTCGAGGCTGTGTAAAGGGCATACGGGAAGAGATAATCTCTTTGGGCGGTGAAGTCATATTCGGCGCCAGAATGACAGATATTCTGGTTTCGGATAACCGTGTGTCTGCTGTTAAATACGTTAAAAACGGTGAAGAGAATGTTATAAAAACCGATTCTCTGTTTTTGGGCATAGGCCACTCCGCCAGAGATACATTCCGTATGCTTGCGGAAAAGCATATAAATATGGAAGCAAAGCCTTTTTCCGTGGGTGTTCGTATCGAGCATCCCAGAAAAATGATCGACGATTCCCAGTACCGTGAGCATGCGCCCTTTCTGCCTGCCGCTTCTTATAAATTATCCCATCATACCGCTTCGGGCAGGGGAGTATATACCTTTTGTATGTGCCCCGGCGGGTACGTGGTCAACGCTTCAAACGAAGAAGGCAGACTCGTTACAAACGGTATGAGCTATCGCGCAAGAGACGGTGTTAATTCGAACTCCGCCATTCTGGTGGGGCTCACTCCCGCAGATTACGGAAACGGTCTGTTTGACGGAATGCGTTTCCAACAAGCCTTGGAGGAAAAGGCATTTACTCTCGGAGGCGGGGATTTTAAAGCTCCTTGCCAATCGGTTACGGAATTTCTCGGCAAGAAAAAAGATACCGTAGCTGTTTTGCCCACCTTTTCAAACGGCGTGCGGGAAGCGGATATAAGTAAGGTTTTTCCCGAATATATAACCGAATCTATTAAAGAGGGTATAACCGACTTTGGTAAAAAAATACACGGGTTTGATACCTGCGGTGTTATTACCGCAGTGGAAAGCCGTTCCACCTGCCCCGTGCGTATTGTGCGCAACGAAAACGGAGTAGCCTCCATTGGAGGCTTGTACCCTATCGGCGAAGGTGCAGGCTATGCGGGCGGTATAATGTCCGCCGCTATGGACGGTATGAAAGCCGTGGAGAATTATTGTAAATAAGTATTAAAAAGCACCGCCGAGAAGGCGGCGTTTTTGCGGTGAAGTTTGGGCTTGTGCCCAAGTGAAGTTATGCTGTGCATAGTGAAGTTTTGTGCATAAACCTTGAAGATATCGGAGCTCTTCTCGAAATCGCAGTAGTTGACTTTGGTCACTACGTAGATCCCAAGATCGTAGAGCTCAACGAGCAGGCAAAGGCTCAGATCGAAGCACTCCGCGCAGCAGTAGAGGCAGAGATCGCAGAGCTTCGCGCAGCAGTTGAGGCAGAGATCGCAGCCCTCCGCGCAGCAGCAGAGGCAAAGATCGCTGAGCTTCGTGCAGAAGCAGAGGCTCAGATCGCAACTCTTAAGGCAGAACTTGAGACCGCTGTAGGCGAAGCAAAGGCAGCTATTGAAGCTGAGATCGCTCGCATCGAGGCAGAGCTTGAAGCAGCTATCGCTAAGGTAGAGGCAGAGCTCGCAGCAGCTATCGCTAAGGTAGAGGCAGAGCTTGAGGCTGCTATCGTAGCACTTGAAGCAGAGATCGCAGCTCAGATCGCAAAGCTCGAGGCAGACCTTGAG
>JAFYKY010000024.1 GCA_017537345.1 Clostridia bacterium
CTGTACAGATTGCGGTGCTGCAGAAATCTCATCGAGAAACAGTATATTTATAATCTCATCGTTGTCATCCATTTGAAAAATTCTTGGTTTAAGCCAAACTGCTAATGTTTTATCTTCATTTGCAGTAGGAATACCTCTAAGGTCAACAGGATTGAAAAGTAAAAGTCTGACATCGGTTATTGTGACTTTCTTGTTTGTTTTGTTTTCAATCTCTTTTGCCACTTGACGAATTCCTTGTGATTTACCAACTCCCGGAGCACCCCAAAGCATAACAGATGGGAAACTTTTCAATAACGTATTAGATTTAATCAGTGATATATATGCCGTTGATAGTTGTTTTACCATTTGGTCAACCGTAAGTTCAAATGAACTCATATTTCTTTCAATCATAAAAATTCTCCATTTCTGTTTTCAGAGTTTGTACTTTTTGGTGAAGTTTTGTTTTCAACAAAGAGAAGTTAAGTTTGCCGCTTCGCCGCAAGGCGAAACTTCACTGCCGCAGGCAACTTCACTGCCATAGGCAACTTCACTTGTCCGTAAGGGCAAACTTAGTTCCGCCAAAACAAAAACACCCCACATAAAGTGGAGTGTTTTGTTTTGGCGGAAAGAGAGGGATTCGCTCTCGCCTGCGGGCTCGGTCAGGGTTGGCTCTGACAGCCCACCGGGCTGTCATTCACTACCAACCCGTTCGAATCCCTCCACCTACAAAAAACAAAAACACCCCACATAAAGTGGAGTGTTTTGCTTTGGCGGAAAGAGAGGGATTCGAACCCTCGGAACGGTATTAGCGTTCACACGATTTCCAGTCGTGCGCCTTAGACCAGCTCAGCCATCTTTCCATATTCGGTTTTGCACGTCGATTTCGCTCGTGCTTTGCAATTATATCACACCGAATAGCACTTGTCAACAGTTATTTTTCTCAAATTTAATATTAATTAAAAGAAAAGTTGTTGGAAAATCAAAAACACTCTTGATTTTTTGGGTTCTTTATTTTATAATGTATCCAGCAAAACATAAAGTTTTGAAAGAAAAAAGGAGAAAATTATGAAAAAGTCCATTATCGCAGCTCTTTTGAGCATCGCACTTGTGCTTGTAATGGTTATTGCTCTCGTTCCCACAGTTGCTACTGCAAAGAGCGCTAACGCAGAGTACGATCTTCCTTACAATGCTGTTGCCCCCGTTCCCGACGGAGTTGTAGCTCCCGGCGAATATACCGCGCTTCCTTTCCATGAAGTTAATTACAACAGCGATGAATTCCTTGATGAATTTGACACGGATCATTCCATCAAGGCAGATTTCTACGCTTGTTGGGATGACGAAGCTATGTACCTTGCTTGGGTAGTTTATTCCGAGCTTGAAGCTTACTCTTCCCCCGTTTACGGCGCAGACAACCTCGGCAGCATGTGGCAGCACTGCTGCATTCAAGTAATGTATACTCCCTACCATCCTACCAATGCAGAAGAAGTTGCTCCCGGCACTTTTACCGGCGACTACCTTGAGCTCGGTGTAACTATGCACGAGGGTGAAACCCCCATCAAGTGCGTATGGAATGCATCCAATACTCAAACAGGTATTGGTTCTGCCGACTGGGATTTTGCAGGTAACGTAGAAAGTACCGATGATGGTATTGTTGCTACTTACGAGATCAAATTCCCTTGGAAGGCTTCCGGTCTTGAATCCGTTGGTAACGGCACTCAGATCGGTCTCGGCTATGCTATCGGCGACCAGACCAACTTCAACGATCACAACAATATGGCAGAGTGGATGGACTGCATTCTCGGCAACGGCGGTAAAAAGGTTCCCAAGAATCTTGCTATCATCACTCTTGCAGGTAACGTAAATGATGATCCTATCGAAGTTTCTCAGGAAAGCTTCCAGGGTGACGTAAGCGTTGACATTCCCGTTGCACCCGGCAACATCGACGTTAACTCTATCCCCGCAGACGCTACCGCAGTTCTCCAGCAGTCTCCCTTCAACACCTCTATCGTTGCAGGCTCTTCCACCATCATTACCGACCTTTCCAAGGTTAACGAATACAACGTTAAGTGGTCCGCTACCGCACACCTCAGACCTACCGATAAGGCAGGCGTATACGAAGTAGTAGAAATCGTATGGGGCGGCGGAAATGAAATTTCCTTCGCTAACGAAGTTCAGGAAGGCGATATCGCTCTCGCAGTTCACGGTGACGACAGCGTAGACGCTAACTCCGAATCCTGCCAGAAGAGAGATGCTCTTAAGGCTCTCGTAGCAGGCGATCTCGTAACCTTCCTCGGCTACGATTTTGAAAACAAGCTTTTCGCTACCAACGCAGTAGTTTACTACGGCAACACCGTTGAAGAAGAACCTTCCGTAGAACCTTCTGAAGAGCCCTCCGAAGAACCCTCCGAAGAGCCCTCCAAGGATGAATCTAAGGAAACCGAATCTTCTACTC
Organism: Clostridia bacterium; assembly: GCA_017537345.1. Classification (GTDB taxonomy): domain Bacteria; phylum Bacillota; class Clostridia; order Oscillospirales; family CAG-382; genus SFLA01. Next base: position 2,432 of record JAFYKY010000024.1, read on the forward strand.
CCGTAGTTGACGAATCCAAGGACGACAGCGAAGGCGGCAACACCGGTCTTATTATCGGTATCGTTGCAGGCGTAGTTGCAGTTATCGCAGTTGTTGTAGTAGTTGCAATCGTTCTCAAAAAGAAGAAGGCATAAGTCTTAAAAAATAAAGTTCATATATAATATATTGACTTTTCCGTCGAGCATAGTTATAATATGCTCGACGGTATTTTTTCGGTGCCCACATTTGGCGCAGACCCAAAAACGCAAAAGCAAGAGTAAATTGTTTCGAAAAACGTAGGGGACGATATCCTTATCGGCACCCCACAAAACCTGCGGTTTTGTGGGGAACCCCGCCACATCTCGCCTTTAACGGTTCATAGGTTGAAATTCTTACAGAATTTCTTTAAATTATTTGCGTTTTTGTAGAAATTTTCGTGTCGCTCGCTGTAGTTTACTACAGCTACCGCTAACGAAAATTCCTTCTGCATCCAAATGTGAACACCGTGTATTTTGGGGGGTATTTTTATGAAAGTCAAAAAAGCGGTCATACCTGCGGCAGGCTTGGGTACAAGAATGCTTCCCATATCCAAAAGCGTTCCCAAAGAAATGCTTGCTATTGTGGATAAACCCGCAATACAGTATCTGGTGGAGGAAGCGGTTAACAGCGGTATAACGGATATTCTTATAATCTCCAACCGCGGCAAGGAATCTCTTGAAAATCATTTCGATTACAGCCCCGAATATTCCGAATCTCTCCGCCGCGCAGGCAGGGAAGAGGATCTTTTAATGCTTAATGCCATTACAGAAATGGCAAACGTAAGCTATATCCGCCAGAACAACGCAAGAGGGTTGGGACATGCTGTCAGTCTTGCCCGATCCTTTGTTGGCAACGAGCCTTTCGCCGTAATGTATGGGGACGATATTATTTTTTCAAAAACTCCCGTAACAAAACAGCTTACCGATGTTTACGAGGAATTCGGGCTTGCTGTGGCAGGTGTCCGCCACGTGGATGCGGAGAGCATCTCCAAATATTGCTCGCTTAAAGCCGAAGAGATAAGAGAAAACGTGTATCATTGCACGGATATGATCGAAAAGCCCTCTCCCGATCAGGTGTTTACCGACCTTGCTATTCTGGGCAGAGTGGTGCTTACTCCCGAAATCTTTAATATTCTTGATAAAACTCCTCCCGGCGCCAAAGGGGAAATACAGCTTACGGACGCAATGGCGGTGCTTGCCCGCACCAAGGGTATGAAGGCTTGCGTTTTTGAGGGCGACCGTTTTGACGTAGGCAATAAATTAAGCTATATAGAGTCCAACGTATATATGGGACTCCGCCATCCCGAAACCAAAGATGGATTCAGAGAGTATATTTTAAAGATCGCAAAGGAGCTTGAAAATGACACGTCCCGATAAAATGAATTATTATCTTGATATAGCCCAGACCGTATCTCAGCGGGGAACCTGCCTCCGCCGTAAGTTCGGAGCCATTATCGTTAAAAACGACAGTATCGTTTCCACCGGTTATGCGGGCGCGCCCCGCGGAAGACAAAACTGCTGTGACAGAGGCACCTGCTTACGTGAGGAAATGGCTATTCCCAGAGGGGAAAGATACGAGCTTTGCCGTTCCGTCCACGCAGAGGCAAACGCAATAATCGCCGCCTCCCGTGAGGAAATGCTGGATGCAGACCTTTATCTCGCCTGCACCGATCCCAAAACGGGTGAATCCATCGGCGGAACCACAAGCTGTCAGATGTGCAAAAGAATGGTTATAAACGCAGGAATAAAGCGTGTTATCGTTCGCGAGACCGCAACGGAATATTCCATTTACAATGTAGAAGACTGGGTAACCAACGATGACAGTCTGGGACAGAAAGGCTATTAATGAAAAAAATACTTGCACTTACACTGGTTATATTAACTCTCGTTCTCTGCGCCTGCACGGAAGGGGAAGAGCCCTTAAGAGGATACGAGGTATCACTGACACCCTACGGATTTACAGACCCCGAAACGGGTATTGAATACGAAATGTTTTCAAACCCCATTTCCGTTTACGCTCTTGAAAAGGACGAGCCCCTCTGCAACGACGGGGATATGCAGTATTATTCCGTAAAATGGGAAGACAGCACCAAATATCTGTGCGATAAGGACGGAGTGGTATATAAGGCAGTGGGTATTCCCGATCTTACCATAGATGTTTTCGACCCTGTTGCCGCATTCGTATACTACGGTTCCGCATATCTTACCACCCTTTACTGCGAGGAAAAATACCGCGATCCCGAAATAAGCTATCCCGATGATACCGAATTTCAGGACGATAGCGATCTGGTATACGCTATCCGCGACGCTATATTGAACGAGCCCGAAACCGAGCTTCCTTTGGAATTGGATGATGATAATACCTTTATTCTTCGTATGCTCAGCGCAGATTACCCCGGCTTGTATTACGTAGTGGTATTTACTACGGATAAGGAAGGCAACTGTTATCTTTATGACAGAGCCTCCCGTAAATCGGTATACGCGCCCGAAGAAGTGGTAGAAAAGTTTATCGGCGATGAATAATAAGATACTGCCGCTTACAAAAGATAAAATACCCGCAGCCGCGGTGTTGGAAAAGGAATGTCTGGATACCGCTTGGTCGGAAAATGCTATATCCGAATTTCTTTCTTCCGATACTGCGGTGTATCTTTATTGCGAAACGGAAGGTGTTTTAAGCGGCATACTTTCCGCAACGCTTCTTTTCGGAGAAGCGGAAATAGAGAATATCGCGGTTTCAAAGGATTTCCGCCGCAGGGGTATCGGAAAAGATCTGGTAAACGCATTAAAGCAAAAATGCGAAAAAATATTTTTGCTTGTAAAAGAAGATAATTACGGCGCAATAGAATTTTACGTTTCTATGGGGTTTGTAAAAACCGGTGTCCGCCGCGGTTATTACCGCGGAAAAGACGCCTGCTTGATGGAATTGAAGGTGTAGTTTAATGAAAATTTTAGGTATAGAGAGCTCTTGTGACGAAACCGCCGCTTCCGTTGTGGAGGACGGCAGAAAGGTGCTTTCAAATATTGTTGCTTCTCAGGCAGAGGTACACGCCCTTTACGGCGGTGTTGTGCCGGAAATAGCGTCCCGCGCTCATTGCGAAGCCCTTACGGGTGTTGTAAAGGAAGCGCTTGAAAAGGCGGAATGTACGCTTAACGATATAGATGCTATTGCCGTAACCTACGCGCCGGGACTTATCGGAGCTTTGCTTACGGGGCTTTCCTTTGCAAAGGGATTAAGCTATTCCTGCAAAAAGCCTCTCGTTCCCGTCCATCATATAAGAGGCCACGTGGCGGCAAATTATATCGCCCATCCCGACCTTAAGCCTCCGTTTATCGCCTTGGTGGTTTCGGGCGGACACACCTCACTTCTGATGGTGGACGATTACACATCGTATAAAAGTATCGGTCAGACCAGAGATGACGCGGCGGGCGAAGCCTTTGATAAAGCTGCCCGTATGTTGGGGCTTCCTTATCCCGGTGGTGCGGCGATGGACAAATTGGCAGCTGTCGGTAACAAAAACGCTATGAAGTTTACCATAAGCCACGTGGATAACTGCCCGTATGATTTTTCCTTCTCCGGATTAAAGACGGCGGTCATCAATCAGGTACACACAATGCAGCAAAAGGGAATAGAGCTTACAGAGGAATTCAAAGCAGACCTTGCGGCATCCTTTACGGAAACTCTGGTAAAGAGTATATGCCTGCGGGTCGACGCCTTGTATTCGGAAGTGGGCAGTATTCCTCTGGTTCTGGCAGGAGGCGTTGCCGCCAATTCCCACCTGCGTGCAGGGCTTAAAAAGCTGGCAGAAAGCAAGGGAGTTCCCCTCTATTTACCGCCCCTTTCTCTGTGCGGAGATAACGCTGCCATGATCGCATCCCAGGGCTATTTTGAGTACCTTTCCGGCTCGGTTGCAGACTTAAAATTAAACGCTTTTGCAACCAAAACCGTGTAATGTATTATACATAATGTTTTCCACATTTGGTGGAAAAGTATGTGGATTACCCACATAAAATTGTTTCAAAACATAAAAAATCCCCGAATTATCGTGTTGCCGCCCTTTAAAAGTGTGGATAACTATGTGGATAATGTGGATTTCATAATTTTTATTATGTCAATAAACAACGGGTTATGTAAACCTGTCCCTGCATAATCGGGGTAAATATTCACCTTATACAGTATAAAAATAACCACCCCAAGAAACCACAAGGTTTCTTGGGGACCCCAATAAAAAACACGTCCCGGAAGGGACGTGTAAATTTACTTTTTAACCCGTTTCGTGCCGTTGAAATTCTCTGTGGTGCCGCCGGTCAAAAAGCGTATTGAGCGCTCTACGGAATCCTTACTGTTACCCCAGGGCTGATCGTCAAAACGGTAATCAAACTTGCGGCAAAACCAGGAAACGTCATCCTTCAAGGTGTCCAGATAACCTCTCACCAGCTTGTCCGCATCTTCAAAAAGATTTGCGTAAACCTTTTTGGGAAGATTGGATGAAGCGCAGGTAAGCAATCTGCGGTAATGGGGAAGACAGATAACGGATGCGGAATTGAACTTGTTTCTAAACTCCTCTTCCGTGTGGTAAAGATATACTGCGGTTGCGATCATTTTGGAAAACTTTTCTTCTATCCTTTCGCAAACGTAACAGCTTTCTTCCAGTTCCGCAATATTTTTTATGGGCTTCGCGGATGCGTCCTTGGCAAGAAATCCGCCGGGTGCAAGATCTTTTTTCAGTGTTTCGAGATGGCTTTCCAGAGTGAGCGCCATTCCCAGACGATTTTTCATTGTAAACATACGTCTGTAATGCTTTCCGCAAAAGCCTTTTTCATTGGTTTTTTTGCGTATATCAGGCTCCATCATGGATGCGCCCAGAATTAGATCAAGTTCGGTTTCTTCAAGCTCTTCAAACAGCATACAAAAGGGGCAGTTTCCGCCGCAGCTTTCAAATGCTTCGTTAACAGGGATGGTATATATATGTTCCTGCAAAAAAATATCACCTCTTTAAGCTTATTATACATTAGCATATTAAGATTTGCAATACCAAGGTTTAACTATGAACGTAATTTTTGAAAACGAAAAAGTAATAATTAAAAATCAACCCCATCTTTCCCTTGATCTCACCTTTGATTGCGGCCAGTGCTTCCGTTTTAATAAAAACGCAGACGGTATGTGGCAGGGAGTGGCTTTCGGCAAAACACTTATGGGTTATACCCAAGGCGCAGATACCGTGCTTTTTTGCAAAAAGGAAGATTATCTTTCCGTGTGGGAAGAGTTTTTTGATCTTAAAAGAGATTATTCGGTTATCCAAAGCTCTTTTTCCCACGATCAAAATGTTTCCCACGCGGCGGAAATAGGGAAGGGTATTCGTATTTTAAAGCAGGATAAATGGGAAACTCTTATTTCCTTTATAATTTCGCAAAACAACAATATACCCCGTATCAAAAAGATCATCGAAGCTATGTGCGAATTGTTGGGCGAACCTCTGGAAAACGGGTCATACTCTTTTCCCACTCCCGAAAAAATTTGGTCTGCCGGGGCGGAAGGACTTGCGCCAATAAAGGCTGGCTTCCGTGTCAAATACATACTGGATGCGGCGCACCGCGTCTTAAACGGAGAGACCGACCTTGAATATATTGCCTCTCTTTCCTACGAAGAGGCGGAAAACGAGCTTATGAAGATAAAAGGTGTAGGCAAAAAGGTGGCGTCCTGCGTGCTTTTGTTCGGTTACGGATTTTTATCCGCTTTTCCCGTAGACGTTTGGGTAAAAAGGGTAATAGAAAAGTATTATGACGAATCCTTTGATCCTTTATCATTGGGCGAATATGCAGGTATTGCCCAGCAGTATCTGTTTTACAGAGAAAGGTATCTGCTTTCCGCCGAAAATTAAAGACCTGCCAAAAAAAGGCAGGTCCTTAACACCTCTGTCAGCAAGAGGTTTTTCGCGGTGTTCAGCCGCAGCAGCAACAGATGATGATCGCGATAAGAATAATGATCCAGCAGCAATTACCGCCGTTGTTTCCAAAGAATTGATCAAAGCAAGCCATCGGGCATCCTCCCTTCCTATTTGCATAGTATGTGTTGTTTTTAAAATGTGTTACCCGGTTTTTTGCCGTCCTATATTACAGTTGTATGCGAGGTAGTTAAAAAATGATAATTCTTGCTTCAAAATCTCCCAGAAGAAAAGAAATACTAGAAAACCTTGGGTTTGAATACCGCTGTGTACCGGCGGAAACAGATGAAACTCCCGTGGAAGGTATGTCCCCTGCGGATACGGTAATGCTGTTTTCACAGCGCAAAGCCTTTGCCGTAAAGGACGAGGCGGGCGAGGGCGATATCGTTCTGGGAATGGACACTATGGTGTGTATCGACGGCGAGCTTTTGGGCAAGCCAAGGGATGAAGAGGATGCTTTCCGTATGCTCAAAATGTTGAGTGGCAGAAAGCACAACGTTATTACGGGATATACCGTAATATGCGGAAACAAATGGGAAAGCGGATGCGTTTCCACCGACGTGTATTTCCGTCCTCTTACGGATTCCGAAATCCGCTGGTATATCTCCACGAAAGAACCTATGGACAAAGCGGGAAGTTACGCAGTTCAGGGCAAGGGAAGTCTTTTTGTGGAAGCTGTGGAGGGAGATTTCTTTTCCGTTGTCGGATTTCCCGTCTGTACAGTGTTCAAGGTAGTAAAAAAATTAAAAAACGGTTAACAAATATTCTAAATACAATTGACTTTAAACATAAAACTGTGTATAATTGATATGAAATTTCAATACAAGGAGACGACATTTATGAAATTCACCAAAAAAGCGTTGGCGCTCGTTTTAGCGCTCGTTATGGTCGGCTCTCTCGCATCCGTTATGGCTTTCGCAGATTTCAGTATGAAAGCTACTTCGGAAGCATACGAGGTGGACGATAACGTCTTCTACACCAGCTATGAAGTTACCAGCGGTGTAAACGGCAACAAGGTTGCTACTCAGATCCTTGAGTTCGACCCTGCAGACGGTTACGTTCCCGTTGTATTCGGCGGTAACGCAGGCTGGTCCTACAAGCTTGACAAACAGTATGAAAAAGCTTCTCTCGAGCGTTGGGGTTATGAACCCGTTGCTATTATCAACGGTTCTTTCTTCAATATGTCCAACGGCTTCCTTAACAGTATCAATATTACCGACGGCAGAATAGTCTGCGCTCACGTTGGTTATACCGGCGAAATGGTTACCTTTGACAGCAAGGGTGTTATGACCGTTGTTAAGAGCAGCCTTGATTACAAGCTTTATGCAAACGGCGCAGAGCTTAAAAATGCTCTTTGCTACATAAATAAGATCGACGGCGCAGCGGCAAACGATAAGGTTTATTATTGGGATTCCGCTTGCGGCTCTATCTCCGATTCCGCTGAATACGAAAAAGGCGTTGAGGTAGTTTGCAACAAGGTAAACAATACCGAGCTTTCCGTAGGCGGCACTCTGGTAGGCGAAGTTGTTTCCGTAGGAACCGACACCAAGGGTACAAACTTTACCAAAGACCAGTTCGTTCTTTACTGCAAAAACGGTTCTCCCTTCGCGGAAACCCTTAAGAATCTTAAAGCAGGCGACGAAGTTCAGATCTCCGTTAACGAATCTATCGAAGCATCCAGAGAAGTTATGGAAAACTGCTCTTCCGCTATCGAAAACGTAGGCTGGCTGGTTAAAGACGGCGTTGACCAGACTTATATCCAGTCCAGTATCGGTACGCACTCCGTAACTCTTGACAGAGGCTGGACCGCATTCGGCGTAAAGGAAGACGGCTCTTACGTATTCCTTACCTCTACCGACGGCGGCGCAGGAAGCGGCAAGTGTATCACTCTCCGCGACGTAGCCAAGACTATGATGGAACTGGGCTGTGTTAACGTTATCCGTATGGACGGCGGCGGATCCTCCGCTATGTACCTTGCAGACGCAGGTGACGGAAACCCCGGTTACGCTCAGTATTCTTCCCGTACCGTTCCCGATTGTATAATGGTAGTTAAGGCTTCCTCTATGGCTCCTTCTGAGGAACTTGTTGCAGCGCTTGATACCGCTATCGAAGGCGCAGAAGCAGCAGAAGCATCTGCAGCTCTTACCACTGCTCTTGAAGCAGCAAAGGCTATCCGCGCAGACGAAAGATCTACCGAAGGCGATTATAAGCGCGCTATAATGAAGATCTCCGCTGCTCTCGCAGGAAAGCAGGAGCTTCAGGCGCTCGTTGCAAAGGTTGCAAACGTTAAATTTACCGATTACTCCCAGTTCGTTCTTGATAACCTCCGCGTTGCATACGACGCAGCAAGCTCCGTCGTGGCAAGCAAAGAGGCTACCGCAAAAGAAATTAAGAACGCATACAATGAACTTCTTTACTGGTATTCTCTTTCCGGCGACCAGTCTGTAAATGTTGCGTTTGGCAAGGATTATACCGCATCTTCTAAGTCTAACGCTTCTTATACCGATACCGACGGTGTTGAACTTACCGACGGTGCTTTCGGCAACGGCGGCGATGCATATTCTCCCACTTGGGCAGGCTATAACGGCGCTTCCGGCGGAAAGTACGAATTCGTTATCGACCTTGGCGAAAAGTTCGAAAATATCGGTTCCTTCAGCGTAAACGTTCTTCAGCTCAAGAGCTGGGGTATCGGCGTACCCAAGAATATCAAGGTATACGTTTCCGACGATAATACCAACTGGAAAGAAGCAGCTTCTCTGGACGTTTCTTCCGATATTTACAATTCCACCGCGCAGGATGCTCATACTCTTACCGCTAAGCCCGAAACCGCAGTTTCCGGCAGATACGTTAAGTTTGAGCTTACCGCTTCCACTACGTTCATCTTCATTGCAGAAGCAACCGTAAACGTTGATTTTGCCGCTATCGAAGAAGGATTGTATCTCACCGCGTTCAACACTTCCATTCTCGCGGACTACACCTCCATCTTCACCTCCGGCACCATAACCGGCGCTTCTCACAACCCCAAGTGGACCCAGAACCTCTGGCTTGAGTGGAACGAAGCTCTTGAAGCGTACGTTGTAACCAAGACCGCATTCGGCGGCGGTTCCTTCAGCGATTACACCCTTAAGGAAGGCGAGATCATTATCGCCGTTCACCACGATTCTGCTGTTGCGGAAATGAACCAGAAGCTTGCAAAAGCTGCTAAGGTTGGCGATATTCTCGTGCTCAACGGTATTGATATCGAAAAGCTTTCCACCGATATCGGCGCGTACTTCTATTTCGAAGCAGGCTTCAAGCCCGGCGACGTTAATATGGACGGCGACCTTACCGCAACCGATTACCTTATGGTAAGAAGAGCTGTTCTCGGTCTTATCGAGCTTGATGATTATCAGAAGAAGCTTGCAGACGTTAACGGCAACGGCAAGATAGATGCAAACGACTACATTATGGTTAAGCGCGCATGCCTCGGCACTTACACCATCAAGGGTTGGTAATTAACAAAAACCAATAATTATACCGCACTCAAACGAGTGCGGTATTTTTTTATCTTTTATTAAGTATAATTACGGGAGGTGATATAAAATGATTTCCGCAATTGCTTTTTTCTTTTCCCGTATCGTTTGTATGTTTTTGCGTGTTTCCGGCGGCAACAATTTTCCGCCGCCTTTAAGCGCAAAGGAAGAAAAACACTATTTTGATCTGGCGCGCAAAGGGGATATTTCCGCAAGAAATACACTTATCGAGCATAATTTGCGTCTTGTTGCCCATATCGTGAAAAAATATTATTCTTCTTATCCCGATCAGGATGATCTGGTGTCTATAGGAACTATAGGACTTATAAAAGCGATCGATTCTTTCGATATCGAAAACGGCACCCGTTTTGCCACTTATGCGGGAAAATGTCTGCAAAACGAAATACTTATGTATTTCCGTTCCCGCAAAAAGCTTTCCTGCGAAGTAAGTATAGAAGAACCGGTGGACGTGGATAAAGACGGAAATCCCTTAACATATATGGACATAATAAGCACGGACGAGGATATGGTGGATCAGATAGATATCCGTATCCGTTCCTCTGCCGCGTATAAAGCCATAAACACCGTGCTTACCCCAAGAGAAAAAGCCATAATTCTTTTGCGTTACGGACTTACGGAGCAGGGAAAGGTGTATCCCCAAAGAGAGGTGGCGGAAAAAATGGGCATTTCCCGTTCCTACGTTTCCCGTCTTGAAAAGGGCGCTCTGGAAAAGCTGTGCGCATATATGGAAAAGCGCAGGATATAAATATTTTTAAATGACGGATTTTAAAAAACGCTTGAAATGACGGTCAGTATATAGTATAATCAAACTATAAATATAAAGGATTTTTTTGTATGTTACCCTATTTACTGGTATTTGCTTTAAGTATGGTTCCCGTGCTGGAACTGAGAGCCGCTTTGCCGTTGGCGCTGTTGGTTTACGATATGAATCCCGCCGTAGCGATATTGCTTACATTTCTCGGCAATATGCTTCCCGTGCCTTTTCTGGTGCTGTGGGGAAGACAGGTGCTTGAGTGGCTGGCATCCTTCAAAACTCTGGGCGGTCCGTTCCGCTGGATACTCCGTCTTGGTGAAAAAAAGGTTTCCAAAATGCATCGCACGCTTTTCGTGGGACTTCTTCTGTTCGTTGCGGTGCCCCTTCCCGGAACCGGCGCCTGGACGGGTTCGTTAATAGCGCTTACTCTTAATCTTAAACTGAAAAAAGCCGTACCGCCTATTGCGCTTGGCGTGCTGGTAGCAGGAATTATAGTGGCTGTAGCTTGCTTTGCGGGGGGCGGATTGGCAGAGCTTTTCGTTTCGGATAAGCTTATAAACATTTTTAGCAAATGAAAGGATGTTTAACGTGAAAAAAAGACTGCTTTCGTGTATTTTGCTTTTGGTTATGGCGGTGGGTATGCTTGCCGCTTGTAACGAAGGAGGAAAGGACGATCCTTCTGCCGATGTTTCCGAGGGAGAAACCTTTTTCGGATTTTCCCTGCCCGAAAATATTGAAAAATACAACGGCAAAAAGGTAAAGGTGCTTTCCACCTCCACCAATGACGATTGGTCTTACCAGATACAGCCTTCTTCCAATCCTTTGTTTTCCGCCGAAAGCGTTTCCGGTATCGTTACCGCCGCATCCGAGCGTACGAGATTGGTAGAGCAGGTTTTCGGTATAACCATAGAGGAGCAGGTGGTGTACACCTCCAACCGTTACGGCGGTGAAATGTATCAGCGTATCATATCCGATCTTACTATCGGCGGCGGTGATTATCTGTTCTGTCTGCCTGCATCCACGGAGGCGGCAATGCTTGCCGCAGAGGGTGTTCTGCGGGATCTTACTACGGTGGAAACGCTCGATATCACCAACGAATGGTGGTCGCAATCCTTTAACGATCAGGTTGCTATTGCGGGAAGCGTGTATTTCACTATCGGCGATATAGGCTACGTAAACAAAAACGCCACCCTTTTCGTAGCGTTCAACAAAAATATGGTAGAGGAAAAACACCTGCTTGATGATTACGGTTATTCCTCTTTTTACGAAATGGTAGACGAAGGCGCCTGGACGCAGGACGTAATGTTCTCTATGTCAAAAGCCGTTTATCAGGATCTTAACGAAAACAATAAATCTGACGTAGGCGATATTCTGGGATTTGCCCAGCAGGACAGCGTTATTGCTTGTCTGCTTTCCGGCGCGGGCGAAACTATTGCTTCTCCTGATGCTGATGGGTATCCTTCGCTTACCATTAACAACGAACGCGCTATTACCATAATTTCCGAAGCGCAGGATTATTTGCAGAATCCCCAAAGCGGATTTGTTTCCGCAAACGATTATTTTAACGTTTCCTCCGTTCCCGTTTCCGACGTTATAGTTCCGGAGTTCAAGTCCGACCGTTTGCTGTTCCTTATGGAAGCGGTGCTTAATCTGCCTCTGCTTCGTGATATGGAAAACGATTTCGGCGTGCTTCCTCTTCCCAAATACGATGAAGAGCAGGAGGAATATTATTCCCGTATCGGTGCCTGGTCCTGCGATACGGTATGTATCCCCACTTTTGTGGATGGAAACGATCTTGAGCTGGCGGGCTACGTGCTTGAAGCGCTGGGCGCCGCATCCAGAGCAAATCTTAACAGAGTATATTACGAGCAGACGCTTCAGTACCAGATCTCCCGCGATGACGAATCTATGCGTATGCTGGATATAATCTTTGAATCCCGTATTCCCGATATGTGTGAAATCTACCGTTGGGGCACTATGTACAGCGTAGTTACCGGTATGTACAAAGCAGGTAAAGATACCTTCGCTTCCGCTTATGAAAAAGCAGAACCGGGCACTCTTACCGCAATGGAAGAAACAATAGAAATATTTAAGTCACTCCAAAAGAGTAACTGAAAGGATAAATAATTATGGAAAAAAGATTTTCTATCGGCGTAATGACCGACTCATTCAAAAAGCCCTTTTTTGAAGCGCTTGACAAAGCAGTGGAAGTTGGCGCGCAGGGTATCCAGCTTTACGTTGTTGAAGGCGAAATGTCTTACAAAACCTTTGACGATGAAAAGATCAAGGCTGTTAACGATGCGCTTGCGGCACACGGACTTGTTGTTTCTGCTGTTTGCGGCGATTTCGGCGGACACGGCTTCGCTACAGAGGAAGAAAACGTTTGGAAAGTTCCTGCTTCCAAGGAAGTTGCTTCCCTTGCAAAGAAGCTGGGCAGCTCCGTTGTTACCACTCATATCGGCTGTGTTCCCGAGGATAAGAATTCCGAAGAATATATCCGTATGAAGAACGCTTGCAAGGATATGGGCGATTACGCGGCGTCTATCGGCGTAACCTTCGCTATCGAAACCGGTCCCGAAAAGGCAACCGTACTTGCAGACTTCATCCGCGACGTTGGCAGCAAGGGTATCGGCGTAAATCTGGACCCTGCAAACCTTATAATGGTTACCGGCGACGATCCCGTTCAGGCTGTATATACTCTTAAAGATTTTATCGTACATACCCATGCAAAAGACGGTATTATGATCAAGCAGACCGACCCCAAGATAATCTACACCTTCTTTGCAGAAGGCGGTATTGAAGATATGCGTATGTCCGATTACTTCCTCGAACTTCCTTTGGGCGAAGGCAAGGTGGATTTCGATGCATACCTTAACGCTCTTACCGATATCGGCTTCAAGGGCTTCCTTACCATTGAACGTGAATGCGGCGCAGATCCTTACGCAGATATTCTTAAAGCGGCAGACTTCCTCAGAAGCAAAATATAAAAAAGAGGTGTAATAAAATGGCAAAAAAGATAGGTTTTATTGATTATTATCTTGATGAATGGCACGCGCTTAATTATCCCCAGTTTATAAAAGAAGCAACCGACGGCGAGTTCGAGGTTGCATACGCTTATGCTGAAATGGATAAACCCGGCGGAATGACCACCGATCAGTGGTGCGAAAAGTACGGCGTACAGCGTCTTGACAGCATTGACGAAGTGGTTGAAAAGAGCGATTGCATTATCGTGCTTTCTCCCGATAACCCCGAACGCCATTGGGATCTTTGCCAGAAGCCTCTCCGCAGCGGAAAATGCGTATACGTTGACAAGACCTTCGTTCTGGAAAAATCCACCGCAGAGGCCCTTGTAAAGATCGCAGAGGAAAGCGGCACGCCCTTCTTCTCCACCTCCGCGCTCCGCTTTGCAGACGAGCTCAAGGATATCGACAGAGAGGGAATCTGCTTTATCAACTCCCGCGGCCCCGGTAACTTTGATACTTATTCTATCCACCAGATCGAGCCTATCGTTGTTCTTATGGGCAGCAAGGCAAAGAGAATTATGTCCGTGGGCAGCGGTAAGTACGAAAGTATGGTTATCGAATTCGAAGGCAACCGCAGCATCGTTATGTCCCAGTACGGCTGGACCGGCGTGGACTTTAGCATGCTCGTTAACTACGAAGACGGCAAGACCGTTACAGTACCCGCAATGACCAATACCTTCCCCAACTTTATTAAGGCTATGTGTGATTTCTTCAAGACCGGCGATATCAAAGCCGCTCACGATGAGACCGTGGCTATTATGGGTATTATCGAAGCAGGAAACAAAGCGCTTGCTAATCCTGGTGTTTGGATTGAAATTTAACAAATCGGGAACTGTCTAAACTTCGCACAACGAAAAACGCAAAAATGTGAAAAGTTCGTTTTTGTTAGTCCCCGTTTGTAGGGCGGGTGGCTTGCCCCCGCCGAACCCAATATTAAAAGGAAAACTTCCGTAGAAAAATATCTACGGAAGTTCTTTTATTTCTTATTGCGTTTTTCTAAACGTTTTTACTTCGCTAGTCGTAGATTACTACGCCACGCTCGTAAAAGACGTTTTCTGCTTTGTTTATACAGTTCCTTGCTTCAGCGAAACTCTTGCAACTATAGACGGTAGATTACGAGAATAATTATTTCGGTTTTTTTGCTCCGCAAAAAACTTCCATAGTTCATCGTTCATAGTTTACAGTTTCTCGTGTATGCCGTATGCTGTCATGGTATTTTCCATCAGCATCGCTCTGGTCATGGGACCGACACCGCCGGGAACGGGGGTGATGTAGCTTGCTTTTTCATAGCATGATGCGTAATCGCAGTCGCCGCACAGCTTTCCTTCGGCGTTTCTGTTCATACCCACGTCAACAACAACGGCGCCTTCTTTTATCATATCGCCGTTAATAAAATCGGCTCTGCCCACTGCGGAAACCAGAATATCTGCGCTTTTGGTTACTTTTGCAAGATCTTTCGTCTTGGAATGGCACACCGTAACGGTTCCGTTGCGGTCAAGAAGCATCATTGCCGCGGGCTTGCCCACTATGTTGCTTCTGCCCACTACCACGCAGTTTTTGCCTGCGATATCGATAGAATACTCGTCCAAAATTCTGATAACGCCTGCGGGCGTACAAGGAAGCAGGGAGGGAGTGCCTCTGAACAGCTTTCCTGCGGAAACGGGGTGGAAGCAATCCACGTCCTTATCGGGGGCGATACGCTCAAGCACCGCGCCTGCATCTATGTGCTTGGGCACGGGAAGCTGGCAAAGGATACCGTCCACGGTATCGTCTGCGTTAAGCTTGTCTATAAGCGCAATAAGCTCTTCCTGTGTGGTTTGGGCGGGAAGCGTGTGTCCGATAGACAAAAATCCAACCTCTTCGCAGTCCTTTTTCTTGTTACGCACGTATACGGCGGAGGCGGGGTCTTCACCCACCAGAATTACCGCCAGCGCGGGAATACGCTTTCCTTCTTTTTTTAAAAGATCAACTCTTTCTTTTACTTCGCCTTTAACCTTTGCGGCTACGGCTTTTCCGTCAAGTATTATTGCCATCGTCAGTTTCCTCGCTTTCGGGGTTGGTTTCTGTTTCTTTGTTTTCTTCTGCGGGAACGGAGGTGTTTTCCGCGCCTGCAAAAGCTTCGCGGTAGCTTTCAAGCTCGGTGTTTTCCTTTTTGCTCTTTATATAAAGGAATATAAGTCCCGCCGCGCCTGCAATAAACGTTACGAATCCTATAACGCTGTTAAGCTTAATTGTTTCAAAAATATACAGGGAATCGGTGCGCAAAAGCTCTATAAATCCTCTGCCCAGGCCGTACCAGGTAACGTACATAAGAAACGCCTGACCGTTAAACTTTTTCTTTTTGTAAATCAGGTTGATTATCACAAATCCCAGTACGTTCCAAAGAGATTCGTAAAGGAAGGTGGGATGCACGAAATCAACGGAAATCTTGGTCTTTATACCGTCGATGATCTCGGTACGGTACGCGCCCTCAAGCTGCATACGCCAAGGGAGCTTTTCCACGCCCGCCGACCAGCCGTAGGCTTCGCCGTTAAAGAAATTGCCCCATCTGCCCATAATCTGACCGATCATTACCGCAGGGGAAACAGCGTCCAGCAGGCGGAGAACCATTATCTTTTTAACCTTGCTGAACACCACTACTGTCAGCGCGCCGAAAATTATTGCTCCGTAAATAGCGATACCGCCGTTCCAGATGCTTATTGCGTCAAGCAGAGAATCGTATTTTTCCGGGTTGGTAACAACGTATAATAATCTTGCACCCACAATGGCAATGGGAACCGTAAACAGCGCCAGATTATAGCAATCGTCTTCGCGGATATGCTCAAACTTCGTGGCGCGCCACAGAAAATAGCTGAACGCCAGAACTATACCCAGCGCAATAATAATTCCGTACCAGTATACGGTTATTCCGTCGCCGATAGGGATGGTAAACGCCGCGCGGTTAAGCTCAAACTGTTCTATTCCCAAGCCGGGAAAAGCAATGGTAGTCTTCATATACGGTTTTCCTTTCTTTTATTCGTCTTCGGGGAACACAACGGAAAGACAGCTTTTTTCCATATCGTATCCCTTTAAAAAGCGTTCCTTAACGTCTTCATAGCTCGTGTTTTGTATAACCGAAGCGTAATCGAACATATCGCAGCCCTCCAAAGCCGCAGAAGCAAGTCTGTTTGCGGTTTCGGAGGTGGAATTAAAGCTCAGGCATTCCGTTGCGTAAATAACCTTTTTTGCCCGCAAAAACTCTTCTTCTGTAAAGAAAACGTTTTTGCGCTTTGCTATCTCGTTTTTAACAGCCTCCGCTACCTTATCGGGATCGTCCGCCACACCTTCAATAGAGATATATGACCAATCGCGGGAGTTATAGTAGCTGTATGAAAAACGGTCGGATATAAGTCCGCTTTCGTAGTTATCGCAGTAAAATTCGCCGGAAGAGCCAAAGAGCAGTTGCAGTATTATAGCATGCTCTGCGCTTCGTTTAAGATCATCGTCTTCTTTTTCGGGGAGAGCTTCTTTAATTCCCAAGGCAAATTGAGGCATACCGATCTTTAATTTTGCAACCGTTCTTTTTGCGTTAACTTCAGACGGCTCAGAAATATCGGGTAAGTCAATATCAGTCTTGGGATAATACTCCAGACATTCGTCGCATACCTTTTTTACTTCATCGGGATCAACCCTTCCGCATATACAAAGCACGGTGTTGGAAGGGTGGTAAAACACCTTGTGAATATCGTAAAGCATTTCGGGGGTTATCTCTGCAATAGAGTCCACCGTGCCTGCAATATCCTTACGTACGGGGTTGTTAACGTACATTCCCTCCAGCATACCGAGCAGTGCCCGCCAGTCTGCGTCATCCTCGTACATTTTTATTTCCTGACCGATAATCCCTTGCTCCTTATCCACGCTTTCTTTTGTGAAATAAGGGGTGAAAACCATTTGAAGCAGGGTCTTTAAGTTAATATAAAAATTCTCCGTGCAGGAAAAAATATATTCGGTGCGTTCAAAAGAAGTAAAAGCATTTGCATCGCCGCCGTTTTTTGTAAAGGTTTCAAAAGCATCCGTTCCGTCGGGGTTTTCAAACATCTTGTGCTCAAGAAAATGGGCTGTTCCGTCGGGCACGGTTACGTACCCGTCCTTTACGGGCAGACGGTTATCGCAGGAGCCGTATTTTACAGCCACCGCTGCAAAGGCGGTTTCGTGGTTTTTGGGGCAAACGTATACGGGCAAGCCGGATGAGTGTACAAACCGGTAATATTTTTCACCCAATACCTTATTTTCTTTAACTATCATTCCTCGCCGTTACCCCCTTTCAGAAAATACACCGTATCCACCGTTATACTGTTTGCACAGCGGATAACGTCCTCTCTGGTGATCACATCAAGCATATCCGCTTCTTCAAGGGGAGATGTGTCCTTTCCCTCCAGATATCCGGCAACATAAAACTTATTTATACTGCGTATACTGTCGGTAACGCTTCTAAGACTGCTTTTTATGTTTCGTATGGCAGTTTCAAACTCTTCATCAGTAAAGTTGCCGTTTTTCATTTCGTCAAGCTCGTGCATTATCGCATTGTAAGCTTTGTCCTTGTCGCAGGCGTTTATTCCTGCGGTTATTATAAAAAGTCCCTTGATATAATGGGATATCATAGAGCAATAATAGCATAAAGACAGCTTTTCTCTTACGTTTACAAACAACTTACTGGTGGGAGAAATGGCGAATATTTCCTTAAAAACAGTAAAGGCAAGACGTTTCTTTTGTTCGTCTTCTGTTGCAATACGGTATCCGATAGCCAATTTACTCTGGTTAATATTCATTTCCTCGGTAAAGCGTTTTTCGGCTTCCGCTCTTGAAATAAGCGTGTTTTTCGGCAATTCCTCTTTTCGGGGAGCAAAGGTTATTTCACGGCATAGCTTATTGTATATCTCTTCGCCCTCTGCGTTGCCGGAAAAAACTATATGAACAGGGGAACAGGAAACGATCTTTTTGTAAAAATCATAAAGATTTTTTCCGTTTATTTGGTTTACCGTTTCTTCTTTTCCGTATGCGGAAACAGAAAACGGCTCCTTTTCGCACATCAACTCCACACATCTTTTTACTGCGTAGGTGGATTTATTGTCTTTGGAAGAACGGATAATATCTATTTGGTTTTTCTTTTCGCTTTCCACGTATTCGGGCAAGAAGCCGCCGCTTACTATAAGAGGATTAAACATCAGCTCATTGAGCAGTGCCAGCATAGGATCGGTAATATCCTCTTTTTCCATAGTATAGGCCTTGTTCATATAGGATGCGGAAAAAGTAAGGCACACACATTCGCCCATAGTGCGTGTATATACCTCTGCAGAAGCGGCGTACAGCTCCTCTTGGGCTATTTCAAGACTGCGCATATCGGGGTACTTTACCGTGCCTCGGTCTATAACTGCGGAAAGCAACGAAGAAAAGGCGGTGGTTTCCTCAGTACGTGGGAACAAAAAGTTCACCGTAAGCATATCATATTTGGATTTATCTGTTTTGAGGGCGGTAAACGATACGCCCTCTGTTATATTTTTTGTGTATTTTTCCATTTATTAAAGTATCTTTGAAGCGCTGTCAGTATCAAGATAAAGTGTTGCGTTTTCGTGGCGGCGGAGTATGGAAGCGGGGCAGGCTTCGGTAATTTCTCCTTTAACGGTGTTGTATACTGCATTCGCTTTGGAGGGGGCGGGAACAACGCAGAATATTACCTCGGGAGCAACCAAGGTGGGGATGGTAAGTGTCATAGCGTGGGTGGGAACAAGGTCAATGGATGCAAAGCATCCGTCGTTAACCTGCTGCATACGGCATACGTTATCCAATTCCACGGGCTTAACGGCGTATTTATCGTTAAAATCCGCTACGTGGGGGTCGTTAAAGGCAATATGTCCGTTTTCGCCGATACCCATACAGATAACATCGCAGGGGTGCTCTGCAAGCAAAGCGGCATATCTTTCCGCTTCCGCATAAGGGTCGGTTGCGGTAATATCAATATAATTTACGGAAGCAAAGGGCACTTTACCGAAAATGGCGTTATAAAGGAAGTTGCCAAATCCCTGGGGTGCGTCTTTATCCAGACCGATATATTCGTCCATATGGAAAGCGTGGATTTTTGTCCAGTCTATCTCTTTATCATTAATAAGAGCTGCAAGAAATTCGTTCTGGCTGGGGGCGGCGGCAAAGATCATATTTATCTCGCCTTTTTTTGCGATCTGTGCCTTTATTTCGGCGGCAGCCTCCTTGGCGGCGCATATACCCATTTCTTGTCTGGATTCATATATTTTGTATGTAAGCTTGTCTGCTTTTCCTGTTTTAACCATTTTTTATTTCCTTTCCGCGCACGTAAACTGCGCATACGTTAATATCGTCATCAAATACTGCTATATCAGCATCTTTTCCTGCTTCCAAAGTACCCTTGTTATCAAGTCCCGCAAAGCGGGCGGGGGTTGCCGTCATCATTTTTACAGCATCGTGTAAAGGTACGTCTGCCTGCTTATACATAGTGCGCACCAGTCTGTCTGCGGTGGCAATACTTCCTGCAAAGGCTTGTCTGTCCGGCATTTTTGCAACGCCGTCTTCTATAAACACCTCGTATCCGTTTTCCAGAGATCCCAGTATAGTGGTGCCGGATGTCTGTCCCGCGCCACGCATGGAATCGGTTACCAGACACATTTTGTCCGCACCCTTTATGCGGTAAAGCGAACCAAGTATGCAGGGAGGCAGGTGGCATCCGTCAGCAATAACCTCCACACGCATATCGTCAATAATATATCCGCTTTCTATCATACCGGGTATACGGAATCCTCCTCTTCTTACCATAGAGGACATACCCGAATAAAAGTGGGTAAGCAGATTATAGCCGTTTTTATATCCTTCAAGTACGGTGGTGTATTCCGCATCGGAATGTCCCATTGAAGCAAGTATACCTTCATCCGCAAGCATTTTTCCCAATTCCATAGCGCCTTCAAGCTCGGGGGCGACTGTCCACCGTTTTATTATATCCTTACCTGCTTTGAGTATGGGCATATAATGGTCGGGAGTGGGCTTTTTCAAAAATCTTTCATCCTGCGCACCCTTTTGCGCGGGGGAGAAATAAGGTCCTTCAAGATGGATACCGCACAGGTCGCTTCCGTTGTTTTCGGTTTTGCTCGCTTTGCGGAAGGTTTCAAAGGTGCGGAACAGCTCTTCATCGGGGCAGGTGAGGGTGGTTGGAAGCATAGAAGTGGTGCCGTGGCTTCCGTGCAGACGGGCGGCGGTGAGATAAGCCTCCACCGTGCCGTCCATAAAATCGCTTCCTCCGCCTCCGTGCAAATGTATATCCACAAATCCGGGGGAGATATATTTATCGCCGTAATCGGTAACCGCATATCCTTGGTCGCAGGTGCGTTCTCCCGCGGAAACAACCTTTCCGTTTTCAAAGCAAACCTCGCCGTTTTGTATAATTCCGTTTTCTGTTATTAATCTTCCGGTTATTTTTTGTAACATCTTTTTATTCCTCCAACAAGCATACCGCGTGGGCGCATATTCCTTCTTTTGCTCCCGTAAAGCCCATACCCTCTTCGGTGGTGGCTTTTACGTTTATTCTGTCCGGTTCCGTGCACAGAACTTTAGCTATGTTATCACGCATATTTTGTATATAAGGGGAAAGCTTGGGCACTTGAGCGATAACGGTGCAATCAAGATTACTTAAAACGTATCCCCGTTTATCCATTTCGCTTTTTACCTTTTCAAGCAGTAACAAAGAGCAAATGTTTTTATATTTTCCGTCGGTATCGGGGAAGTGATAGCCTATATCTCTCAATGCCATAGCGCCCAAGATACTGTCGCACACGGCGTGAACAAGCACGTCCGCATCGGAGTGTCCCGCAAGGCCGTATTCAAAGGGTATTTCCACACCGCCCAAAGTAAGCTTTCTTTCAGGGGCAAAGCGGTGTGCATCGTAACCGTGTCCGATCCTCATAAAGCTATTTTCCTTCCTTTTCTCTTTCCGCAAGGAATATACGGGCTTTTGCTCTGCGTATATCCTCTGCGGTGGTCAGCTTATCGTTATTATCGCCGATATTTATATATTTTACCTTAAATCCCGCAGCTTCCGCAAGGGTAGTATCGTCGGTAGCGGAAAGCTTGTTTTTCTTTCCCATAGCCGATGCAACGAGATAAATATCTTTTCTGAATACCTGGGGCGTCTGTACCGCTATCAGTCTGTCTCTCTGGGGAGTGTACTGGGCGGCGCCGTTTTCGTCTGTGTATTTTATAGTGTCCGAAACCGACTTGCAGGCGCAGGATGCACCGGTTTCATAAACTGCGTTTACTACCGCATCTATGTTTTCGGCTGTAATAAAGGGGCGCGCGCAATCGTGTATACAAACTATATCCGTGTTTCCCGACATCAAAACGCCGTTAAGCACAGATTCGGTTCTTGTCTTTCCGCCGGGAGCAAATCTTATTTCCTTTGCGGTGTAATTGCTCGATATAGGCAAAAGACGGGCGTTATCACGGCAGACTACCACTATATCGGTTACCGTTTCGCTTTTTTCAAATGCGTCCAGAACCATAGAAAAAACCGTATTTTTTCCCAACTTTATAAGGGGCTTTTCCACACCGCCCATTCTTTGTCCCGTTCCTGCGGCGACAATGACTGCGGTGACCCGTCTTTTTGTTTTACTGTTATTTTCCACGAATAATATCACCCTTTTTCAATCCCTCTGCTTTAAGATAAAATTCCATCTTTGCATGAGGTGTGCTTTCTATGGGGTTGCCGTCAACATCATAAAGCTCGTTTATTACAGCATCTCTGCCCACTTTGCCGGGAGAAAGTATCTGTACGTTTTCCCCCACAGACATTTTGTTTCTCTGCAGGCAAAGCGCCATACCCTTTTCGCTGTCGTAATTACTTACGGTGCAAAGGTATGCTCTGTCCTTAAGGTATTCGTTGTTGTTTACTATGTTTGCGTTTTCCTGAGGTGAGTTAAAGTAAAATCCCGTACAGTATTCTCTGTGGGAAACACTTTCCACCTCGGTAAGATAATCTTTGTTAAAAGGCTTGCCTGCAAAATAATCATCCAGCGCCATGCGGTAAGCGTTGGTTACTGCGGCTGTGTAATAAGCGCTCTTCATTCTGCCTTCTATCTTCAGGCTGTCTATACCTGCGTCCAAAAGCTCGGGAATATGCTCAATCATACACATATCCTTGGAAGAGAAAACGTAGGTGCCCGTATCGTCCTGCACCGCTTCTATTTTATCGCATTCTCTTTTTTCCTCGTACATATAGTACTTCCATCTGCAGGGCTGTGCACAGCTTCCGTCGTTGGCGTTTCTGTTTATATAGTAATGGGAAAGCAGACATCTGCCCGAATAAGAAACACACATAGCTCCGTGTACAAAGCATTCTATCTCCAGCTCGGGCGGGGTATTCTCTCTCACAGCCTTGATGTTTTCCAAAGTAAGCTCGCGGGCAAGAACTATTCTCTTTACCCCTACGCTGTGCCAGAAACGGCAGGCGGCGGAATTCACCGTAGAAGCCTGGGTGGAAAGGTGTATTTCCCCTTCGGGAATTATCTCTTTTATTTTGCAAATAACACCGGGATCGGAAACAATATAGGCATCCGGTCCTATCTCTTTGAGCACACGCAGATAATCCTCCAGCAGGGGAAGATCGTTATCTCTGGGCATGGTGTTAAGAGTGATATATACCTTTTTGCCCAAGGAATGAGCGTATTTCACACCTTCGTCAAGCTGTTCGGGGGTGAAATTGCCTGCCTGGGAGCGCATACCGAATTTATCCAGCGCGCAGTATACCGCGTCTGCGCCGTAAAGCAAAGCGTAATACAGCTTTTCGGGATTGCCCGCAGGGGAAAGTATTTCCGGCTTTTTATTCTTGTTCATCGTAATATTTATTAACCTCTTCAGCTTTCAGCTTGTTTGCGTTGTGTCCCGCGTTTGTCTGGGCGTAATAGGTCTTGCCCGTAACGTCGGAAACAAAGTAATATGCGTTTATCTCTTTACCGTTTGCATCTACGGGGCGGGCAGGGTAGATAGCCGCCTCCAGCGCGTCCAGACCGGGACAGCATATAGCGCCGGGTGTAAGACCGGGGTAAAGATAAGTGTTGTAGGGATTATCCGTATCAAGATCCTCTTGCGTAAGATCTTCCTTTCTTGCATCAAGGAAATACTGTACGGTAGCGTCGGATTCAAGATAAGGGTATGTGTTTGAATGGTTAAGACGGTTGTGGAACACGTAGGAAATGGGTTCGTAGTCTATAATGTGTCTTGCTTCCATCTGTACCAGTGATGCAAGAGTAACTATATCGTCAAAGGTCATACCCATAGCCTCTACGTCTGCTTTGTATTCTTCATCATAGAAGCGCCAGAAACGGGAATTGAAGTTGTTGAGAAAACGGTTTATAACCAGATACTCCGCGGTGTCGGTATAAAACTCGTAGGTATCGGGGAAGAGGTATCCTTCAAGTCTGTAAACTCTGTTTTCGCTGTAGCCCATTTCGTCAAGAAGCTGTACGAATTCGTGCTTATAAGGGTAATTGTTTATTGCTTCAACGTAATTTTCCTTGGTGCCTATTCCCTTGGAAACCAGCAGGTCTATTATCTGATCCACCGTATATCCTTCGGGAATGGTGACCCATACTGCCGTACGCTCCACGCGCACGGTGGTAAGACGGTAAAGAATGTTGGAAAAGTTAAGGCTGTCGGGTATGGTGTAATCGCCGGTCATAAGCTCAACGTCGGTACCGTCGCCGTAAACCTCACAGTAAAGCTTGAACAGCCAAGGGTATTTTATAACGCCCTGCTCCTTCAGCGCTTTCGTCACGTCGTCAATGGTGGTGCTTTCGGTAACGGTAATGTTCGCTTCTTTATCAACGTTTACCAAAGCAAACATATCGTTTATTCCCGTAACCGCAAAATAACTGCAGTAAACCGCGGCAACCAGCACGAACGCAAGGTAAATTACCGCCTTGGGTAAAAAGCTCATATTGCCCAGCTTTGTAAGAAAATCTCCGAAATTGAATTTTTCTCTTTTTTTCTTTTCCTTGTTGGCAACAAAATGCTTGCTTTTTTCGTCCTTGAACTTGGAAAGATCGGCTTTATCGGAAAAATGATTATTCAAAGCGGAGGGTTCTTTTGCTTCTTCCTGCGCAGTGTTTTCCGTTTCGGGCTCTTTTTTTGCCGTTTCGGCTTTGGGCTGCGCCTTTTTCTCTGCTTTGGGCTGCGCCTTTTTTTCGGGCTTGGGCGCAGTTTTTTTCTCTGTCTTTGCTTCCTGCTTTGCGGGCGCGGGCTTCGCAGGCTCCTTGTTCACGGGAGCTTCTTCGCTTTTTTTGCGGTATTCCTCAATTATCTTGAGTATATCGTCTGTGTTGCTGCCGTTTTTGTTGTTATCCATAAATTTTATCCTCCTACATAAAGGCGGTAAGCGCGACGAATACGGCGATCAAAGCCAAAAACGCCGGCGAAAAGAATACTCTTAACAGATTATCCCTGCTGTTTGCGGGCAATCCGCTTACGGGCGGTTTTTCCGCATAATCGGAATAGACCTGATCGAGTCTTGAAAGCAAAAGTATGATAGAAAGGGCGAATAAAACTATAAGCAAAAATCCCATAAATATCTCGCCGCTTTTTTGAATGGTTATTCTTAAGAAGCTGTCGCTTCCGTAAAGGGACAAAAGGTTGGAAAGCACGTGAAGTATTACCGATGCCAACAGCGAACGGGTAACCACCGCCACCATACCGAGCACGAGTCCCGCAAACAGATATAACACGAAGTTATCGAAAGAAAAGTGCATAAACGCAAAGCACAGCGCCGAAACGATGACCGCGTTTGCCGAACCGTAAGAGCGGTATTCGGAAAGGATTATTCCTCTGTAAAACAGCTCTTCGGTAACGGCGGGAATAATAACGTATGCAACGATAATTCCCGAGCCGCTGTAGGAAACGGTGCTGTTTACCACGGAATCCACCAATCCGTCGGTGGAATACATTTCGTCAAACAATACGTACTGTCCGTATTTTATAAGCAGAGTACCGCAAAGTAAGACCAAAGCGGATACCAGCACGAAAATTATATGTTTCGGACGTACAACGTAAAAGAAAGGGTCGGTTTCAAGCCGTCTTCCCTTAAGCAGATAATAAAAGATGCAGGGAAGTATAAATATTATTAACTGCAATACGGATATGGTAAGCAGGGGATTTTCGTTTTCTCCTATATTTCCGATAACGAATTTTCCGCACAAACGCAGTATAAGCATTACCGCGGCGGCAAGAAAAGGCACCGTTACCGCAGGTGTTTTAAGGTGATTTTTAATATCCGGCACGTTCCTGCCTCCTTTTTAAAAAAGTACGTTTTTGTTTTTATCTTCCGCAGGTGGCTTTTTTAAGCTCTGCCGCTTTTTCGCTTCCGTAAAGATATTCGGTTATTTTAAGTCCGAATTCATAAGAAACGCCCATACCCTGTGCGGTTATAATGTTACCATCCTGCACAACAGGTTCCTTGGAAAGGGTTTTGCAAAACAGCATATCCTCCATTCCGGGGTAGCAAACGGCAGTTTTGTCCTTCAGAAGACCCATTCTGCCCAGCACGGTGGGGGCGGCGCATATAGCGCACAAAAGACGTCCCTTTTCGTATGCGTCCTTTACCGCGTTCTTTACGGCTTCGCTGGCAAAAAGATTTTCCGTGCCCTTACCGCCTCCGGGTAAAATAAGCCCGTCGCAGTCCGAAAGGTTCGTATCCTTTGCCAGAAGGTCTGCTTGTATTTTTATATCGTGAGCGCCGCAAACGGTGTAGTTTTCGCTTATAGAAACTGTCTTTATATCCGCGCCTGCTCTTATAATAAGGTCAAGGGGCGCCAAAGCCTCGGTTTCTTCAAATCCGTCTGCCAAAAACATATATATTTTCATATTTTGCTCCTTTAAATTATGATATATGAAACCGTAAGAGGCGGTAATTCTACGGTAAACGATCCGTTTTGTACGGTTATGGTTTTTTGCACGTCACCGTCTAAGCTGTAATCTCCGTCGGGAATATCCGCGGTTATGCGGGGATAAGTCTTTTTGGCGGATGCGTTTATCAAGAGCAGCAGCTTTTTGCCGTCCTTACGCTCCCACAGCTCGGAAAAGGTTGCGGTGTGGGCAAGTAAGCCGCCGTAAGCTTCGTGCATTATTTTTGTGGTTTTAATAATCTGCTTGTCTTTTATTTTCGGAGAACGAAGCAATTTTCCGTCATAGAAGAAGGAGCCCAGCTTAACACGTGCGTTAACGCATTTTTTGTAAAAATCCTTGTGTACGAGGGCGTTGTAGGTTTCGGGCAGGATCCATCCCATCTGCTCGCCGTAGGTGAGGGATTGGGCGGCAAGAATATCCTGTCCTGCCGCATCGGGAGCATATATATAGTTTCGTCCGAATACAGCCACGTATCCGTTATATACTACCATAAATGCGGGAACCTGATCGTTTTTTATCCATATCCAGGAAAGGTACGCCTGTATCTCCTTCATATAAGGGTCGGAGGTACATTCGGTGGTAAAGCACGCTTCCGCAGGCATAGTCTGTTTTGCGTGGTCCAGCAGATTGCGGTAGCTTTCCATCCACCACGTTCCGCCTCCCGCGCGGTGGGAGTGCGCTCTGTCTTCGCAGGGGTATGGCTGCGCCGCGCCTATCTGGTCGATATATACCGCGTCAACACCGAAATCGTTGAACAGAGTGTGTATAATCTCTTTTTGCTTTTCCTGCCACAGCGCCGTGGAAGGACACATTATGGCAAGCTCTATATTCGAGGTGGGATAAACCTCCAAAAAAGGCTTATCTCCTTGTTTTTTTGTGCAATTCGGGCGGGCGACGGAGGTAAACTGCCAATCCTCTCTGCCCTTGTCGTGAGTATCCCACAATCTGCCGTTAATATACGGCATAATGCGGATACCTGCCTTTTGCAAACGGCGTATAGCGGGAACAAAGGCGTCCTTTGCGGGGAAATAGTGAGGGTAATTTGTATCGTAAGGTATCTGAAACCAATCGTAAATATGCGTAGGGCTGTACAGACCCAGATCCTTGCTTACCTCCAGCAATTCGTCTGCAAAGGCTTCGTCCCATTTCATACGCTTGCGCCACCAATGGGGATTTGTTCTCAGCCATTCGGGCGTATCTGCACGCTTTCCGTCCTTCATTTCCGGCTTCCAGGATGCGTGCTCTTCAAAAAACTTTTTGTATATCAGCGCCGCATCGTACCAATCGCCGTCAAACAATTCCCACACAGCCTCGCCCTCCAGGGTTTGACTGTTGCAGGGCATATCAATATCCCTCAGGGGCATTGTCGCTTTCATGCAGGCGATCTTTTCGCCCTCGCTCTTTTTGTAAAACAGCTTTTTGTAGGCAGGGGCAGGGTCGTGAAGTCCGTAATATATTCCTCTACCCGCGCCCTCGTGCCATAACGCCATATACTGCATTGAAGCGCCGTAGGAGGGGTAGTTTTGCTTTGTTTCAAAGGTACGCACGGAATTGTAGGTTTCTCCGCATCCGTAAGGGAAAAACACCTTGGTCTTACTGCAGGCATTAAAGGAAAGGGCGGGGTAATCACATTCGTACAGAGCATACTGCTCGTTTTCGCTGTACAGCCGTACCGTCCAGCTTATGCTGTCGTTTCCCGCGGCGGCGGAAAGAATTACCATTACTCCGTTCAGGTCTTTGTGGCCGGCAAAGGTAAAGGTATGAACGTTTGCGCCCGAGCCTGCGCTCACGGCGCCCCATCCGCTTTGGGAATTCACACAAACGTAGTTTTCCGTTCCCTTTTCGCGGGCGGTAAGGGAAAACAAAGAGTGTTGCCCGCCGCGCAAAAATCTTGCGCCGCTTTTTTTATCCGTAACGGCCCGTAAAAGCATACCGTCTTTTTGGAGTCTTAAAGATACCTGCAGATCCCCTGCGGAAATGAGATGGGTTTTCATACCTACTCCTTCGTGTTAAGCAAATCGGAAACCTTTTGTACAACTTCCTTGTGAATATCCTCGCGGGTACGCAGGGAAACTCCGTCGGAAACGTCAATTCTGTCCCATCCGTATTTTTCGGAAACGTATAAAGCGGCTTCGTAGCTTTTATACAAATGGGTCGCGTCTTTTTCGTGAATATCTTTTTTTACTCCCGTTTCGTCGCACCGCTTTTGTATAAGAGAAAACGAAACTTCGGGAGGCTGGCAAAGGTAAATCACTTTATCGGGAGTGGGAAGTCCCAGCTTTTTCCATTCGTAATCAAAAAGCCAGCTTAAAAATTCATCTCTTTTTTCTTTGGGTATCTTACTGCATTGATGCACCGCGTTCGCCGTGGTGTATCTGTTTGCAATAATTATCTTTCCCTCATCGTAATCATTTTTCCAATCCATTATAAAGGAAAGATATCTGTCTGCCGCAAAAAATGCAGATGCGGCGTAACCGTTTATATCATCGGGGTTTTCGCTGAACTCGCCGGAAAGATATTTGTTTACGAAAAAAGAATAGGTATCGTCATAGGTGGGAAAGGTTACGTAACGGTAAGGAATACCGTTTTTTTCAAGATATTCGGTAAGCAGATGTGTCTGCGTGTTTTTTCCCGAACCGTCCAGCCCGTCAAAGGCTATAAGCATTTTTTTCATTTAAGCGCACTGAACCTTTCTTTAACTTCCTTTGCCTTACCGCAGGTCATACTGCCTTCGGGACATCTGCCCTTAAGGCAGGGAGGTCCTGCGTGGGCAAACAAGAGGGGATATGTATTTCTGGCAAGACGGAGCATTTCCGTGGCAAGCTGTCTTATCTCCCATTGGGCGCGGTTACAGCAACGGAGCGCAAAGAAGTTGTAAAGGCTTCTTACGTTCATCGTCATAATTATCTTGGTGTCGCAGGCGTTGGGAAGTACTCCGCGGGCATCCTCAAATGCTTGCTTGGAAGCCACCTTTTGGGCTTGCTTTTCGTCCATACCCTCTGCAACGAGTCTTTTAACGTGCTTTTCGGTAAGTATTTCGGCAAGACGGATGTAGTGCTGTCTGTCTTCCTCCATAGCTTTAAGGAATTCCGCTTTCGCTTCCTCGCATTCCTCTATTGCGGGGGGAATGATATAGGTAAACTGCTCCTTGTTGACGTATCTCTGGCTTTGTACGGAAAATGATGCAATTCTGTGGCGGGTTATCTGGGCAAGCACTGCGCGGGAAACTCCTTCGATACCGAAGGTAATGGAAACGTGCTCAAAGGGGGAGGCGTGTCCCAGATCTCCCAGCATATTAAGAAACCGTTCGGTTTTTTCGGGAGTAAGACCGTCCCACAGGTCGGATATCTCCGATGATGAATAGCAAAGTTTTGCCGAAGCGGCAATCAGTTTTTCGCCGTCAGGCGTGCAGGAAAGTATCTCGACCTTCATATAGTGTTCCTCCAAATATTTTTATTCATAATAGTATAACATATTATGGAAGTGAAATCAATAATAATATATTAAATAATAATATATAATAAACAAATACACCGCGGTAATTCCTTTTCGGGAAACACCGCGGTGTCTTAATTTTTTTGGGTATCTTTATTTTTTGAACTTGGAAAAGAAGCTCTGCTTTTTGGGTGTGTTTTTATTGCCCATAGCTTCGTCAAACTGTTTCAGCAGTTCTTTTTGCTTGGAATTAAGCCCTTTCGGAACTTCAACCGTTACGGTTACGTAAATATCTCCTCTGCCTTTTCCGTTTACCTGGGGAATACCCTTTCCCCGCAGGGAGAATACGCTTCCCGTCTGAGTTCCTTCGGGTATGGAAAACTCGCTTTCGCCCTCAAGGGTGGGTACGGTAAGCTTTGCGCCCAATACCGCTTCAGCATAAGAAACGGGCATTTCGTAGTGTATATCGTTGCCTTCTCTTACAAACAGCTTGTGGGGTTTTACTCTTACCTCCACGTAAAGATCGCCTGCGGGGCCTCCGTTGGCGCCGTGGTTACCCTGACCGCGGAGTATTACTCTCTGCTCGTCGTCAATTCCCGCGGGTATGTTCACGCTCAGCTTTTTCTTTATACGGTTTACGCCGCTTCCCTTGCATTCGCCGCAGGGGTCTTTTATTATCTTGCCCGTTCCCTTACAAGCGGAGCAGGGACGCTGTGACTGCATAGAACCGAAAGGAGTGCGCTGAATGGTCCTTACGGTACCGGTACCGTTACAGGTCTTACAGGTTTCCACACCGGACGCGCCGTTGGCGCCGCTTCCTTTACAATGGGAGCAGGTCTCCACACGGGTGAATTCGATATCCTTGGTGCATCCGAACGCCGCCTCTTCAAAGGAAAGGGTTATATATGTTTCTATATCCGCGCCCTTTTTCGGAGCGTTGGGACGGGATTGACGTCTTCCGCCGCCGAACAGATCGCCGAACAGATCGCCCAGATCGAAAGCATCTCCTCCGAAACCGCCGCCAAAACCGCCAAAGCCTCCTCCGAAACCGCCTGCGCCGAAGTTGGGGTCGGTTCCTGCGTGGCCGTACTGATCGTAACGGGCTTTGGTTTCGCTGTCGGAAAGAACGGAATAGGCTTCGTTTATCTCTTTGAACTTGGCTTCTGCCGTGGCATCGCCGGGGTTTGCATCGGGATGATATTTTTTTGCAAGATTACGGTATGCTTTTTTTATATCAGCATCGGATGCGGACTTATCTACACCCAGCACCTCGTAATAATCTCTTTTTTCTGCCATAATATACTCCGCCGAAAGCGGACACTTATATCAGCGTCCGCTTTCGTATTGTAAAAAACTTATTTATCGGTGAACTCCGCATCGTAAACGCCGTCGTCGTTTGCGCCGGGATTCTGGTTACCGCCGTCCTGCTGTCCGCCGGGCTGACCTGCCTGCTGCTGATACAGCTTTTCGGAAATAGCGTAGAACGCCTTGGAAAGCTCTTCGCTGTCCTGCTTGATCGCGTCGGTATTGCCGGTCTTTACGGTTTCCTTAAGCTTTTCAATCGCGTCCAGAACAGGCTTCTTTTCGCTTTCGCTTACCTTGTCGCCAAGGTCTGCAAGTGCTTTTTCGGATTGGAAGATAAGTGCTTCTGCGCCGTTCTTAACTTCAACGGCTTCACGAGCCTTCTTGTCTTCTTCTGCGTGCATTTCAGCGTCCTTAACAGCCTTTTCAATGTCTTCCTTGCTCATATTGGAGGAGGACTGAATGGTAATGTGCTGTTCCTTACCGGTGCCCTTATCCTTTGCGCTTACGTTAACGATACCGTTTGCGTCGATATCGAAGGTAACCTCGATCTGGGGAACTCCTCTGGGTGCGGGCATAATTCCGTCAAGAGCAAATCTGCCCAAGGTGGTGTTGTAAGCCGCCATATCGCGCTCGCCCTGAAGCACGTGTATCTCAACGGAGGTCTGACCGTCAGCCGCAGTGGAGAATACCTGGCTCTTCTGTACGGGAATGGTGGTGTTTCTGTCTATAAGTCTGGTGAATACTCCGCCAAGGGTTTCGATACCGAGAGAAAGGGGAGTAACGTCAAGAAGGAGAAGGTCCTTAACTTCGCCGCCCAGAACGCCTGCCTGAACAGCCGCACCGATAGCAACGCATTCATCGGGGTTGATACCCTTGAAGGGTTCTTTGCCGATATAGTTCTTAACCGCATCGGTAACAGCGGGGATACGGGTGGAACCGCCTACCAAAAGAACCTTGTCGATCTGGGAGGGCTGAAGACCTGCGTCTGCAATAGCTTTCTTCATGGGGATGATGGTTCTTTCAACAAGGTCTGCGGTGAGCTCGTCAAATTTAGCTCTGGAAAGGTTAGCCTCAAAGTGCTTGGGGCCGGTAGCGTCTGCGGTGATGTAGGGAAGATTGATATTGGTGGAAAGCATACCGGAAAGCTCGATCTTTGCCTTTTCAGCCGCTTCCTTGATACGCTGCATAGCCATCTTGTCGTTTCTCAAGTCTATGCCGTTTTCTTTTCTGAACTCGTTTACGATCCAATCCATTACCTTCTGGTCAAAGTCATCGCCGCCCAGTCTGGTATCGCCGTTGGTAGCAAGAACTTCGAATACGCCGTCGGAAATTTCAAGAATAGATACGTCAAAGGTACCGCCGCCCAGGTCGTAAATAAGAACCTTCTGGTTAAGTTCCTTGTCTACGCCGTATGCAAGTGCTGCTGCGGTGGGCTCGTTGATTATACGGAGAACTTCAAGACCTGCGATCTTACCGGCATCCTTGGTAGCCTGACGCTGTGCGTCGGAGAAGTATGCGGGAACGGTGATAACAGCCTTGTCTACCTTCTGACCCAGATATGCCTCTGCGTCAGCCTTAAGCTTCTGAAGAGTCATAGCGGAGATTTCCTGAGGAGTGTACTGCTTGCCGTCAATGGAAACCTTGTAGTTGGTACCCATTTCGCGCTTGATGGAAATGATAGTTCTGTCGGGATTGGTTATTGCCTGTCTTTTAGCAACCTGACCAACCATTCTTTCGCCGTTCTTGGAAAAAGCCACAACGGAAGGGGTGGTTCTGCTGCCTTCTGCGTTTGCGATAACTATAGGTTCGCCGCCCTCGAAAACGGCTACGCAAGAGTTGGTTGTACCGAGGTCTATACCGATGATTTTAGACATAATTTTGTTTCCTCCATTTTATATAAAAGATTTGTTTTTTAAGCTTATTTTAGTTGGCTACCTTTACCATAGCGTGTCTTAATACCTTATCGCCCAGCTTGTAACCCTTTACAAAGGTCTGAACAATAACGTTTTCTCCCTTTTCGGGATCGTCCTCGTGCATCACGGCGTTGTGCAGGTTGGGATCAAACTGCTCTCCGTCGGATTCAAAGGCTTTAATATTCATTTTATCAAGAATATCCATTAATTGTTTATAAAGTGCGGATATGTTTGCATCTTCGGGATCATAGGAAAGTGCTCTTTCAAAATTGTCTGCCAGAGGCAAAAATCCCAAAGCGGCAACAGAGAATGCGTAAGAGGTGCTCTCTTCCTTTTCCTTTGCGGTGCGGCGTCTGTAATTTTCGTATTCTGCCATTATACGCAGGTATTTATCGTTAAGCTCCGCAAGGGATTTGTTTGTCTCAGCAAGCTGTTCTGCAAGCTCTTGAGCGTTAACCTCTTCCTGCGTCTGCTCGGTTACGGGTTCTTCCGCATCATTAAGGTTTTTTTCTGTGTTCTTGCTCATTTCGGTCTTCTCCTTCAAATTGCTTGCCTACGTTATCCACAAAATACTGAAGCGAGGCAATTACCTTTTTATAATCCATTCGTTTGGGACCCATTACACCGATGGCACCCACTGTTTTTCCGTTAATGATTATGGGCTGTAAAACTATTCCCGCATCGGGAAGATCCGCTTCGCCGAAGTGGACGGTAAGTCCTTTTTCGTCGGTACTGCGGCTCATTATCTTTTGGGCAAAATCTCTTCTGTCCTCGAAGAGGGCAATAGCATCCTTTGCCTTTTCCACGTCGCTGAACTCGGGGTAGGAGAGCAGCTTTGTAACGCCGTCAATATGCACCTTTTCGCTGTTCGTGGAATTAAGCATATCGTATATTACTCTCAGCACCGTTGCGGCTATTCCCGAATGGGCGCCCAGCCTTTCCTCGAATTCCAATACCGATTGCAGGGTAACATCCTCACTGCACACACCGGACATTGTGGCGTTAAGCGCCTCTGCCACGGTTTTAAGCATTTCGGGGTCTACGGACATACGCACCTTTACGTGTCGGTTTCTTATGCTTCCGTCGGTGCAGATCATTATAAGTAAGAAGCTGTGCTCGTCGATATACAGAGTTTCAAAACGTTTGGCGTTTCTGCCGGAAGGGCGTATAACGGAAAAGGAGGTGTAATTTGTCATTTCGCTTATGGCGTGGCTTGCGCTTTCCATAAGTCTTTCAATTTCGCTTACCTTGTAGTTGAATACCTCGTTAAGCACCTTAAGCTCTTCAAGGGAGAGAAGGTATTGCTCCATCAGACCGTCAACGTAGGTTCTGTATCCCTCCGCCGTGGGAACTCTGCCCGCAGAAGCGTGGGGCTGTTCAAGATATCCCATCCGTTCCAATTCGCTCATTTCGTTACGAATGGTGGCGGAAGACACCTGCAGGTCGGATGTGCCGGTAAGCAGCTTACTTCCCACAGGCTCACCCGTGCGGATGTACGAATCTATTACCGATTTAAGAATTTTCTTTTTTCTTTCGGAAAGTTCCATCTGCTGCCTCCTGCGTTTTTAGCACTTGTTCTCTACGAGTGCTAATATAACACCCTTTTGTTCCTTTGTCAATAGGCTTTTCAAAAGTTTTGCTAAAAAAATATGTGTCTTTTTTGTGAATACGTTGGCAAAATGTAAAAAAGAGTGCTACAAGCAAGCGGTTTAAAGGGAGAGAAGCGTTAACCCCTCTCCCTTAAAAGCGTTCAGCCTTTTTTTCGGTTCTTTTTGCTCATTATAAGAGCATACGCGCCTGCCCCCGCGCTTATGATCCCCGCGGAATTAAGCAAAGGAATTATAAGCATATCTCCCATTCCGGGAGTTTTTCCGTCGTCCTGCAAAACGGAAACCTCGTCGATAAACATCCAGCCCACGTTTGCAACGCTTTCCGGCTCGCCGATAACGTATAACGGATTTTTAATAACGAACTTAACGTATCTTGCTTTTATACCGGTGTTAAGTCTGATATTGATGACCCCCGCTTTTACAATGCCCGATTCGGTGGATTCGCCGGACATAACCTTGCCCGCAACGGTATAGTTTTCCCCGTCCTCGGAAACAAAGAATTCTGCGTATTCGGGCGCGTATACGTTTGAATCGGTTTCGGCGGCGTAATGCAGATCAAAACCGGTAATATCAGTTTTTACTTCACCAAGATCAACGGTAACGGAAAAGCAACCGTTTTGGTCAATGGATGTGGCGGGAATACCCACGTAGGTGCCGGATTTGTGGTAGGATTCTCCCACCTTCGTGCCGTGTACCCCGTCGGTAAGCATTTTGCCGTCGTCGGCATACGACCCGCTGGGATTAGCGGATAGAGTGTAGCTCATACCCAAGGAAACGTTTACCAGCGCCGCATATACGGGAAGCGCCAAAGATAATGCGAAAATAAGAATGAACGAAATGGCAATAATTGTTTTTTTCATTTTATATATTACCCCCTTTACCGTAATTATCTGCAATATTGACAAAATTATGCCGAAATGCTAAAATCTTAAAAGAGGTGGTAAAAGGATGAGTCTGTACGTCTTCGCTCTGGACGGTAAAAACGGTCTTCCGGATAAAGAGCTTTTGAATTTGCTTTGCGCCAGAATAGGCTTTAATAAAATTATTTCCCCGCCCGAGTGCACGTGTTTGGGCAAGGAAGTTTCTCTTTGCCTTAATATTCCTTTTTATATATCGGAAAGCCTCTCGGAAATTTCGCAGGGTGAAAGCGAAAGAGCTTTTTTACTGCGCATAGAACGGCAAAAAGGTACGCTTTTGCAAAATGAGGAACAAACTATTCTTTTGCTTCCTTTGAATACCGCCAAAGTCTTCTGCGGTTTAAATACCGTCCCTTGCGCGGGATATTCCGAGGTTTTGGAATAATATAAATTTCAAAGTAAAAAAACGAGAGTTGTTCACTCTCGTTTTTTGAATTTAAGCTGTTATTAAATCTTTTCAAGTATCCACATATGGGAGGTATACTCAAGAGTTTCGGGGCAATGTACGCCGAATCCCATAAGCTGGCTTCCCGTGTAGATATCGCCGGTAAGGGCATCGCGGTAGGTGGCGTTTTCATCCAGACCCTTAAGGCGTACTCTGCGGTTGTTGCCGTACATTCTCACGTGGGTGAGCACGTATCCCGCAACACAAAGGCTTTTATCCTCGGAAACGGTGCACCAAGCGCAGTAATCAACATCGTAAGGACCTGCCAGACGGTAATATTTTCCGCTGTTCATCATTCCGCCGTACTGCTTGTAAAGAGCAACCGTCTTTTTAACCAACTCCTGCTCCTCTTCGGAGAGGGCGGTGGGATCAAGCTCATATCCGTAAGAACCGGTAAAGGCAACGGTAAATCTTGTCATAAAGGGGGTAACGTGTCCCGTCTGATGGTTGGGAGAAGCGGAAACGTGTGCCGACATTGCGGACATGGGATATACCAGAGATGTGCCGTGCTGTATCTTCAATCTTTCGATCGCGTCGGAATTATCGCTGGTCCAGACCTGAGGCATATAGTACAGCAGACCTGCGTCAAAGCGTCCGCCGCCGCCGGAGCAGGATTCAAACAATACGTCGGGGAAATCGGTCACAAGTCTTTCCAGAAGCTCGTACAGACCGAGATAATATCTGTGGGTCACCTCGCCCTGATGCTCTGCGCCCAGTACGGGACTGCCGATCTCCGTCATATTGCGGTTGAAATCCCATTTTACGTAAGATATCATTCCCGTGCGGAGTATTGCCGCAATGGATTCGTACAGATAATCTCTCACTTCCTTGCGGGTAAGGTCAAGAATAAGCTGCCAGCGTCCCTGAGAACGGGGGCGGTTTTCAATATGTATGCACCAATCGGGGTGCGCGCGGTAAAGGTCGCTGTCGGGAGAGATCATTTCGGGCTCAAACCAAATGCCCAGATCAATTCCTTTTTCCTTCAAGGGCTTGTAAACACCTTCAAGACCGTTGGGGAATTTCTTAGGGTTGATAGTCCAATCGCCCAGAGAGCAGTTATCGCTGTTTCTCACGCCGAACCAGCCGTCGTCAATAACCAACAGCTCGATACCCAGATCTGCGGAGCATTCGCCGATCTTAACCAGTCTGTCCGCATCAAAGCCGAAATAGCAGGCTTCCCAGCTGTTAAGAAGTACGGGACGGCGCATATCGCGGTATTTTCCGCGGCAAAGTCTTTTTGCAAAAAGCTCGTGGTAGTTGTGGGAAAGCTTGGTTATACCCTGCGCGGAATAGGTAAGCGCCGCTTCGGGGGTTACAAAGGTTTCACCTGCTTCAAGAGGCCAATCAAATCCGTCGGGATTAAGACCTACGATATGGCGGGCTGTCTGGTACTGGTTTCCTGCAATTTCAGAAGCAAAATCGCCGGAATATACCAGCACTGTTCCGTAGCAATCCCCGTTATCCTCGGTGGTGTCGTGGGATGCGATTATCATAAAGGGGTTGTGAACGTGGCCCGAAGCACCTCTGCGGGACGCCATTTTGTATTCGCCTCTTGCAAGAGGGAATCTTTCAATATTTCTCTCGCGGCAATGGGTACCGTGGTTGGAGATAATATCAAACTCCATGTGGTCGAAATCAATGCAAGCGCTGGCTGCTTTAAGAATATTGCATTTTGCGCTTCCGCCGTTGGTTATTTCTGCGCGGCGGGTGATAATATCCGTATCTGCAAAAACGGTGTAAAACAGCTTTACTTCAATTCCGCTTACCTTATCCGCAAGAGTAACGGTAAGGGTTTCTGCTTCGGAATCATCCTCGCAGTAAACAGCGGGAAGTCCCTTGGGCATAGGCTTGCCGGCAGTTACTTCGCAGTTTACATAATTAAGGTCAACTATACGGGATCCGTCGCTGTTTTTAATCTCCAGAGCAGGGGAGCGCATATCGCCTCTGCCCCAACAGGGGTATTCAAACGGAATGTCATCAAGGCTGAATCCTTCGCCGGTTTCCATACGGGGAGAGAAAGCGGCTCTTCCCTGAGTGCGGAAGAAATAGGAATGATCCCCTTCGCCAAGTAAAGCGCCGTAATAAAGATGCACAAGATATCCGTCCCGTACAGCCATTACGTAGCTGGTGTTTTTTGTGTTAATCTGGATAATTTCGTTTTTACGGTCGTAGATCACAGCCATAAAGATTGTCCTCCGTTTTATGTGAGAATGAGTAAAGCAACTCTGAAATATATAAGCAGTGAAATTGCATCCACTATTGTGGTTATAAAGGGACTCGCCATAACTGCAGGGTCAAGCCTGCATACCTTTGCCAGCAGGGGAAGGGTGCATCCTACAAGCTTTGCCACAACAACCGTAGCCGCAAGGGCGATGCATACCACAGCCGCCGCATCAAGAGGCACGGCGTTTCTGAATATAAGGTTATCTATCAATATTATTTTTGCAAATCCCACAACGGCAAGGGTTATTGCGCACAGAACAGAAACTCTTGTTTCCTTCCAGATTATCCGCATTACATCGGATAATTCCAATTCTCCCGTGGCAAGACCGCGTATTACGGTTACAGATGATTGACCGCCTGCATTACCGCCCGTACCCATAAGCATGGGGATAAATGCGGTAAGTGCCACCACGCCCAGCGCCGCAAGATCTTTTTCGAATACGGTTATAATCTGTCCCGTAAAGGTTGCGGAAATCATCAACAGCGTAAGCCAGGGAATACGTTTTTTCCATATTTCCCATACGCCGGTTTTAAGATAAGGCTTGTCCGAAGGGAGCATAGCCGTCATCTTTTCAATATCCTCGGTGGCTTCTTCCTGCAGAACGTCCACAGCGTCGTCTATGGTAATAATGCCCACAAGACGTTCTTCACTGTCGGTGACAGGCAGTGCGAGAATACCGTATTTTATCATCTCGTTGGACGCGTTTTCCTTGTCGTCATTGGCGTGAACGAAGATGACGTTGGTTTCCATAATGTCGCCGATCACATCCTCCGTTTCCGCCAGCAGCAATGCTTTTGCGGTAACGAATCCGATCAGTCTTTTGTTTTCGTCGGTTACGTAGCAGGTGTAAATAGTTTCCTTGTCCACGCCCGTTCTGCGAATACGGGTAAGCGCCTCGCCTACCGTGAAATCGGCTTCCAAGCGCACGTATTCGGTTGTCATAATACTGCCGGCGCTTTCCTCGGGATACTTGAGTAGCTCGTTTATGGTACGCCTCGTTTCGCTGTCTGCGTTGCGGAGAATACGCTTCACCACGTTTGCGGGCATTTCTTCGATAATGTCAACAACGTCGTCGGCATAAAGCTCGTTTACGATTTCGCCAAGCTCTGCGTCGGAAAAGCTTTGTATAAGTGCTTCCTGCTGGTCGGTGTCCATTTCAACAAAAACTTCCGCCGCCATTTCCTTGGGAAGCAACCGGTATACAAGCACAGTTTCCTTGTCGCTCATACCGTCTATGGCGTATGCAATATCCTGAGGCTGTGCTTCGGAAAACAGCTCCTTTATTTCGCGGTAGCGTTTTTCCTCAAGCAAAAGTTCGATTTCTTCTTTTTCAATCTCTTCTTTGTCAAAGAGAGTGCGGGTTACGTTCTCTTCCATTTTGCCATACCTCCTTAAATGAATTTTTAGGAGTGCGGTTTTTTGGGAAAAGCTTCCCGTGTTACATATTTATATTATAAATAAAAACGCGGAAAAGACACTTCGGTCTCCTTTCCCAAAACTGCCGTTACTGCCCGAATCCATCTTTTCCACCTCTTTCCGTTTTTAAACATTTATACTTTATTTTATAACGGGGAAGGGGAAAAGTCAATACAAATTTGTGTTGAAAAGTTCTGCGGGGTTTGCTATAATAAATTCTTGTAACGGAGGTGTTTTTATGGTCTGCTTCGGCAACGATTGGGATACGGTTCTGGCAGGTGAATTTGAAAAAGAATATTACCTTAAATTAAGGGAGTTTTTAAAATCCGAATATATAGGTAAAAATTATCCCGTGTATCCGCCTATGAACGATATTTTCAACGCATTGAAGCGTACTGCGTACAAAGACGTGAAAGTGGTCATTATCGGGCAGGATCCTTACCACGGGCCGAACCAGGCACACGGCCTGTGCTTTTCCGTGCAAAAGGGTGTGGATATCCCGCCGTCCCTTAAGAATATATATAAAGAATTAAGCGATGATATCGGATTTATTCCTCCTTCTCACGGCTGTCTTTACGATTGGGCGGATAACGGAATACTGCTTTTAAACAGCGTGCTTACCGTGCGGGGCGGCTCTCCCGGCAGCCATAGGGGGAAAGGCTGGGAAATACTTACCGACCGTATCATATCCGAACTTAACCGAAGAGAAGAACCCATAGTCTTTATGCTTTGGGGAAATTACGCAAAAGAAAAGGGAAAACTGGTTACCGCCCCCCATCATCACGTGCTTACTGCGGCGCATCCCAGCCCGCTTTCCGCATATAACGGCTTCTTCGGGTGCAGGCATTTTTCAAAAGCGAGCAAACTTTTGGGCGAAACTGTAAATTTTGCAATAAAAAATTAAATTTCTGTGACTATTTCTTGACAAAAATACAAACTCGTGGTATTATAATACGTAGCTAAACTTATCTCTTGCCGAAAGGGCGGAGACGAACAATTCATAAAGGAGAAAAAACAAATGAAAAAAGCATTATCTCTCATGCTCACCATGTGTATGGTTCTTTCTTTGTTTGCAACGTTTGTTGTTTCTGCTTCCGCAGATAACGTTGTTACCTGGAAAGACGGTCAGATCAAAGATCCTGCTGATTCAACAGGCAGAAACTGGAAGTTTGACAACGCTTATGGTTACACCTTCGTTATCGACGCAGATAAGAAAATCGGCGGCGAAGATAACGCACTTATCGAAACCGTAGACGAATACAAGGCTTGTAACCCCAACTGGGCAATAAGCGTTCTTCTTAAGCCCGCAGGAGACCTTTACGAGGTTGTTACTGTTGTAGCTACCCCCGGTACTGCTGACAAGGGTATTGAAAATGGTATCGTTATCGAAAACGGCAATATCGTTCTTGTTGCACATTCTTCCGCTTCTTATTCTGCAGAAGACGCTGATCCTGCAAAGGATTTTGACGAAGCCGGCAACTACAAGTATTTTAACTGGCAGACCAAACTTGCTGCTATGGCTCTCAAGGCAGGCGACAAGGTTAAGGTTGCAGACGATAAGTCTTCTGTATACGTACTTATCCCCGGCGTTGACGATAAGGAAGAAGTAACAGGTCCCGTTATCAGCGAAACCACCATTCTTTCTACCGGCAAGTCCTACACCGCTACCGCTCCCAACCGCGGTGATAACTTTGATGACAACGGCACCAAGCTTACCAACGGTGTTAAGGGTCTCGAAGATGCAGGCACCAAAGAAACTGCAGGTTGGAACAATCCTGACAAGTCTACCGCAAACGTAGTTGAAGTAGTTGTTGACCTCGGCGCTTCCGTTCTCTCCAACTCCTACGTTGTATATATCGCAGGCGGTAACTGGGGTATCGGTCTTCCTACCGAAGGCACTTCTGTTGAAGTTTTTGCTTCAGATAGCGCAGATTCCGGCTTTACCTCCGTTGCAGCTGCAGGCAAGGCAGACATGGTTCTTAAGTCCGGCGACGGCGAAGCTTTGAACGCATGGTCCACCTATACTCTTACCGCTAACGCAGCAGCTCCCGTACAGGCTCGTTATATCAAGTTTGTAATTACCGCAGAACCTATCGGCAACGCTTTCATCTGGATGGATGAAGTTGAAGTTGTTGCTGTTAAGACCGAAAGCTCTTCTACCGTAGTTAAGGAAGAGATCACCGTAGACGGCGATCTTAACGATAACGGCTGGGCAAAGAAGGGCTGGACCACCGTATCCGGCGATAACGGCTCTTGGCAGTATCCTACCAAGAAGGAAGTAGCAGCAGGCACTCCCATTCCTACCTTCACCTACAAGTTCCAGCTCAGAGCAGACGATGCTAAGCTTTACGGCGCATTGGTACTCGACGGCGTACACGAAGAAGAA
>JAFYKY010000025.1 GCA_017537345.1 Clostridia bacterium
GATACCGGAAGGCTCGCCACCGAGATACTTGACGAGTATATGAAGGGCTTTGCCGAACGCAATCCCAACCTCAGAGTGTTCTCGGCGCACCTGCATTTGGATGAAGCAACACCCCACCTGCACATTGACTTTGTACCCTTTATCAAGACCGATGGCAAGCGTGGACTTGAAACAAGAGTTTCCCTCAAGCAAGCGTTAAAGGCGCAAGGATTTGTCGGCATTCACAAGAAGGATAGCGAGTGGGCAAGGTGGATACAAGCCGAAAAAGAACAGCTTGCCGCCATTATGGAACGGCACGGAATTGAGTGGGAGTACAAAGGAATGGAGCGTCCGCACCTCGATGTTCTCGATTATAAATTGCAGGAACGTCAGCGAGAATTGGCGGAGTTGGATGCGGTTGTCAAAGAAAAAACTGACGAAGCAAATATCCTTGAAAAGCAGATTGAAAACCTCACCGAGAGCGCAAAGGTTATCACAACCATCTCACAAAATTTTGAAAACGAGCCTGAATATCAGTTGCCTGAACCATCTGCAATGATGTCGGCACGGAGTTATAAAACTAAGTTTGTCGATCCGCTGATAAAGCGGTTAAAGGCACTCGTTATTAAAACTCTAAGTCGGTATTTTGAAGCGAGAACCGATTTTGAACGGTGGCGCACCGCCAATCACTCGCTTGCGAGTAGCAACGAGAGATTGAAAAATCGGGTATTGGCTTTGGAGAATGAAAACGAATATCTCCGTGAAGATCTGCGTGATTATAAACTGCTCCGAAAGGTATTCGGCAGCAGGCAGATTGACAATCTGCTTGAACAAGCAAGAGCAAACAAAGGTAAACGGCGTGATGAACGCTCAAGATAAAATTTAAGGAGGACAACACAATGAAACAGCATTTCACAGACGAAAGAACGGGTATTAGCTACACCTTGCAGGGAGATTATTATCTGCCCGACCTTGCATTACCCGCCGAAGAACAAGTTGAAGTTGGCATTTGGGGACAGCGGCACTTGCAGTATATCAAGGCGCATCGCAAGGGTTTTTATACAACCTTGCTCACAAAATGCGAACTGAACAGACACCTTGCTGATGTAAACAAGCAGGCTGAGGATATGTTTTTTCGGCTCGTAAAACAGATGGCAGAACGTGATGGCGTAACCGAAAAACTCAAAGCAGACAACCAAATGGAGTGGATTGCTCGAATGAATAACATCCGCAGTAGAGCCACCGAAATCGTAAATCACGATATAATTTATAACTAACCGAAGCACGGCGGCAGGGAGATTTTTCTCTCTGCCGTCTTTTTGATTTAATGGCGAATAGCAATTTTTTGCAAACTAATTCAGTATATACTTGACTTATGTAGATAATCTATATATAATATTATGTAGACCATCTATATAAGGAGGATGATTTATGGCTATTGATAAATCCCTTATCTCCGGAAATACAGATATGCTTGTGCTACGGCTTTTGAAGGATCGAGATATGTACGGTTATCAAATTATCGAAGAACTTGCTCGACAATCAAATCGAACATTTGAGTTGAAGGCGGGAACGCTATATCCTTTATTGCATTTGCTTGAACAAAAGAATTATCTTGAATCCTACGACGGCGAGACTGTTGCAGGGAAAACAAGAAAGTATTATAAAATTACCGATTCGGGATGCAAGTATCTTGAGTTAAGACAGGCGGATTGGGAAAGCTATACACTTGCCGTAAACAATGTTTTATCGGGAGGTGTCTTGCTTGCAGGAGTATAATTCACCCGATGAATATATTGCTGATGTTCAAAAGCATATTCGTTGGAAAAGAGCAAAAGTTGTTGTAACAAAAGAATTATATGAACATATCAGCGATCAGTTTGATTTCTTTGTTGCTAATGGTTTTGAAGAATCAGAAGCGATGAAAAAAGCGATACAAGAAATGGGAAGTGCTGATGTTGTAGGAACAGAATTGGATAACGTTCATCGCCCCAAAATGAATTGGTTATTGCTTGCTTTAATAGGGTTGCTTTTGTTGATCGGTATGACCATATCATTTATGCTATTGTCAACTACTGAAACCCTGCCAAAAGTTTACGGTATTGTGTGTGGATTTGGCGTTGCTATTTTTGTGTACTACGTCGACTATACAGTCTTAATCCGATACCCAAGACTTATATACTTTATCTTATCAATATTAGCAATTATTACATCGGTGTGGGAATTGCGAAACGGTTTTTCTGTTTTAGGGTACAGTTATACCTTTTATTTGCTCTTATGCTACCCGATTGCTTTGGTTGGGATTCTATTTAATATTAAAAATAGTGGTAGTAATATTGGCATTGTTTTATATGCTATCTACGCTTGTTGCCCCTTGGTGTTAGCTATATTAAATAAATCCTTCACCGCTTTCATCACAATTCTGATTTGTTCTGTATTTTTGCTGATTTATGGATTGAAATTAAATTGGATAAAGTGGAATAAATTAAATATAATCGGAGCAAGCTGCATCGTGGCATTTCTTGCTATATTCGTCTTTTTTATAAATCATTTTTATGGCATAGTATCTGATACTATACATATAGATTCAACCCAGTTCTATCAGTTAAATTTATTTTCTGCTCTTGGCAATTCTGAACTCATTGGTAAAAGTTCAATATCCATTAATGAACAGTTATTGGGTTATCTATATGACCATCC
The DNA here is from genome assembly GCA_017537345.1 of Clostridia bacterium. Classification (GTDB taxonomy): domain Bacteria; phylum Bacillota; class Clostridia; order Oscillospirales; family CAG-382; genus SFLA01. The sequence goes on from JAFYKY010000025.1 coordinate 2,680, forward strand.
TATCAGTTTGCTATTGTATAATTATGGAATAGTTTTGGTTCTGTTTTTGCTTGCCGCTTTCGGACTGTTGTTTTATTTGCTATATAAAACAGTTAAAAAACAAAATACAGAAGTCGGGAAATTGCTTGCAAATATGGTGTTGATGATCTTTGGTATTAAACTTGTCGGCACATTAATGTGTGAAATCGGTATTCTTCCCGATTTCAATATAGGATTTCCATTTGTGACAACCGGCGGTGTATTTATTATTTATGACCTTGCCCTAATTGGAATTATACTATCCATTGTTCGAAATGAAAGTATTGCTAAAGACTGGGTTAGGTTAAAAGAAAAACGGAGGATTGAAAATGAATAGAATTTTCGGATATATATTAAATATGTTTCCATATATGCTTATAGCCATACCGGTAGTAATTCTGATTCGTGTGATTTCTTGCAGCTTCTTAAAGAAAAAAGAACATAAGACAACGGTTTGGCACGAATTAGGAGTATGCCTATTTTTCTTATTTCTCGTTGGACTTTTCTCGCAGACGATCATACCGCAATTCGACTTCGGAGTTGGCGGTATAAGTATAACTAACGGAAATTTATTGGGAGAAATAAACCTTATTCCCGGCAAAGTGTTTATTGATACGTGGAGAGAAAGTATGGTTGGTGGATATTGGTTGTATTTCGCAATCAACTTTATAGGTAACATATGTTTGTTTGTTCCCATTGGTTTTTGCGTGCCGCTTCTGTGGAATAAATCTTCTTTACCAAAAACACTTCTGGTCGGTTTTTTGATATCTTTATTCATCGAGCTTTGTCAACTTCCGCAGGCAAGAGGCACGGACATTGATGACTTATGGATCAATACCCTTGGAGCAATGATAGGGTATCTTCTATATGTTGGTGTATGTCGGATTGCAAAACAATTTCTTTTGAAATTTAGAATTCAAAAGAAAGGTGAATCAAATTAAGCAAAGCCCCTTGAATTTCTAAGCAAAATCGTTTATAATATATTCAATCCCAAGTCCAAATTATCCACGGTAAAATTATTCTTGTTATCAACGTCGATAACAAAATGATAACAAGGGCGGTTTAACACAGGATAATACAGATACATCGTGTATCAAAAAAATCAGGACTAACGAGAAGCAAAAACACATAAACAGAATTGTTTAGTCTTGGTCGAGTGGGAATAATAAACGCAAGTCGAAAAAGCCTGATGTATCAAGGGTTTTCGGCACTTGAAACGGATTTTTGATACCGTTTTGATACCAAATAGAATAATAAACAACGGCAGGAACGTAATTGATTCTTGCCGTTGTTTTTATATGCCGGCGCCGCTTCGGTGGCGTCCTATTCTAATTATGTTCAAGATTTTTCGAAAAAATATGATATAATATAAAAAAGTTCTTGAAAATTTGAGACCAAAGGCGAAAAAAACGTACTTATAGGGTGAAAGCGCTTTTAGGTCAAATAAGGATGTGACCAACATTGAATGATTTGAACATCATAGAACTGTATTTCGCACGAGATGAAGAAGCAATCAAGCAGACAGATATTAAATACGGAAAGCTCTGCCATAGTGTTGCTTATAACATCTTGAATAATAACGAGGATTCGGAAGAATGCGTGAATGATACTTATATCGGAGTATGGAACGCAATTCCACCTGCAAGACCAAACAACTTTATGGCTTTTGTATGTAAGATAACAAGAAATCTATCGCTCAAACGGCTTGAAGCCATGTCAAGACAAAAACGTTCACAAGCAATCCTTGTTTCGCTCGATGAGCTCGCTGAAGTCTTATCAGATGAGGGCATCGCAGACGGGGTAAGTGACGAAGATATTGGAAAACTAATAAGTGACTTTCTGCGAAATGAAAAAAGTGAAATCCGCGATGTATTTATTCGCAAATACTATTTCTTTGATTCTATCGGTGATATAGCAAGACGTTATGATTTCACCGAAAGCAAGGTCAAGAATATGTTGCATCACACTCGAACTAAACTAAAAGATTTTTTAATCAAGGAGGGTATTGAAATATGAAAACACCGAGAATCGTAAACGCTGTAGGTCATATCGATGATGATCTCGTTAGTGGCGCAACTCGCGCAAAAGCAGTAAAAAAGAACGCTTGGCTCAAGTGGGGTTCTATTGCAGCCTGCTTTGCAATAATGCTTATGGCAGCGGTAGTTGCTGTACCTATGATGTTTGGTGGCGACGATCCCGTTCCCCCTATCGACGATGAGTACCAATACGAAAGCGGATACTTCTATCAGATAAACGAAGGCGCATATTCGACCTACGTAGGTGGAAAGGTTATCGCAGAAGATAAGATCGGGAATAAGATTGCTGATGTCAACTTGACAGCAGGTTGGAAGAACGAAGCAGGCGAGTGGATCTCTACCGAAGCTCTCAATGCAGAAGTATATGCAATTGAGGGTGTTTCCGACGATGTAGCTGTTGCTTTGAAGTTTATTGATCAGGGCGAAGCAGTAACTACCACTCACTACTATGTGATCATGAATCCCAACGCTGATCTGAGCGCTGTTGAAGATTATATTATTGCTCCCATTGTTCCCAACAATCCGGGCGATGAAATGGTAAACGAATAATCCCTATATGCAAGGGTGTCGCTTCGGCGGCACCCTTCTTTGCATTTTTAAAAAAATCCCCGCAAACCTTTTGTATTTGTTCTGATTTTATGGATAATGGATACCGTAGGAAAGCCGTGTTTTCCGGATGGTATCATTGATACCATTTTTTTCGCAGACTCCATAGATAAAGCAGAAAAAGGCGGTCAAATCCCCCGAAAAACCGCGCGAAAAGACCTAAATTCACGGGGTATAATGCTAATTTAAGCGAGTGGGAATAAACCGGCGAGCGCTGTAGCGAACCCGTCAGACCAATACACAACACAAAACGCCCCGAGCAAAAGAAGCTCGGGGCATACTGTATTTAATATGTTATTTTAAAAAGCGGTGGAGGCTTTCTCCGCCGGTTTTTATTACATCCCGATACCAATAGAAGGAATCCTTGGGGGTTCGTTTTTGGGTGATGTAATCAATGTGAATAAGTCCGAAGCGGACGGAATATCCCTTTGACCATTCGAAATTATCCATAAGTGACCAGTACATATATCCGTCGATCTCGATGCCGTCATCGATCGCTCGTTCAAGCTCAAGCAGATATTTATGTATAAAATCAATTCTGTCCGCATCGTGAACTGAGCCGTCAAGGGAAACCGCATCGTAACCCGCCATACCGTTTTCGGAAATTATAATAGGCTTTCCGTAACGCTCGTAAAGGAACTTGGGACCCCAGTAAAGGGATTCGGGCACTACGGGCCAGCCGCAGTTGGTAAGAGGCATATTTATAGAATTGGGCACCCATTGGGGACCGTTTTCGCCCTTCCTGAAGCGGGCGCCGTTGTATATGTTCTGGCAGTAAAAATCTATGGGCTCGCTTATGGTTTTAAGGTCTTCTTTATAGCTTTCGGGCAGATATTTGCCCAATATTTCAAAGGCTTTGGTTTCCTCGGGGTATCTGCCCAGCATAATGGGGTCGCTCCACCAGGAAACGTTCCAGGTCCAGTTATTCATATCGATATCGAAAAAGCTTGTGCGCGCTGCTTCAATATCCTCTTTACTGTCCGTTGCGGGTATCGCTGCGGAAGCGGTGGGAGCGTATCCGATCTTGCAATCGGGTGCGATCTCTCTCAGCTTTTTAACCGCCTTGCCGTGAGCGAGCATTACGTTGTGCGCCATTGTAACTATATCACGGTTGGAGCAGATAAGTCCGGGGGCGTGTATTCCCTGAGCATATCCCTGACCGATAAAGCACTGGGGCTCGTTAAGGGTAACGAAATATTTTACTCTGTCGGAAAAATTTTTGAACACCACTTCGGCATATTCCGCAAACCATTCCGAGCTTTCACGGTTTCTCCAGCCTCCCTTTTTCTCCAGCTCATAAGGGTAATCCCAATGGAAAAGCGTGATAATGGGAGTTATATCGTTTTTAATAAGCTCGTCAATAAGGGCGTTATAAAAATCTATTCCTTTTTGGTTTGTTTCGCCCGTGCCGTTTGGCATAATACGGGGCCAGGCAAGGGAAAAACGGTAGGAATTTATACCCAGCTCCTTCATAAGCGCAATATCTTGGGCAAATCTATGGTAGTGGTCGCAGGCTACGTCACCGGTATGTCCCGCATATACCTTTCCGTCCTCGCAGAAAACGTCCCACACGGAAAGCCCTCTGCCATCCTCGTGAGCTCCGCCCTCTATCTGATACGCGGCGGTAGCGGTACCCCACATAAAATTCTTTTTAAACATATTCAAAATCTCCTTTCCGCAAAGAAAGCGAATTATTATCAATATTCATTATAATACGGTTTCTTTTAATTTTCAACAAGCGTTTTTATATAAACTTGAAAATATTCTGATTTTGTGGTATAACAAGTGTGAGAAAAACATAAAGGAGAAGCGCAGAGAATGAAAAAAGACAAAAAGCAATTATGGCAGGCGTTAAAGTTTACGCTGTTTTCCGCTTCTGCGGGGATAATTCAGGTGGGCTCCTTTGCACTTATGGAGTTATTCATTAAATCTTATTGGATACCGTATCTCACATCCCTTGTGCTTTCCATACTCTGGAATTTTACCCTTAACCGCCGTTACACCTTCAAATCCGCCGCCAACGTGCCCGTGGCTATGGCAAAGGTATTTGGATTTTACCTTGTATTCACGCCCCTGTCCACATATCTTGGACATCTGGCAGAGGGCAAGGGAGTAAACGATTTTATCGTTCTGGCAGTAACTATGATCGCCAATTTTGTGTTGGAATTCCTTTTCTGCAAATTCGTGGTATATCGCGGCAAAGAGGATACTTTGGAAACTAAAAAATAAAGGATATTTTTATGAACACAACTATCTATGAACAAACCTTATCCGCAGTGACCGAGCTTTGCGAAAAAGCCCGTCTTACCGCAGGCAATATATTGGTGGTGGGCTGTTCCACCAGCGAGGTGGTGGGAGCGAGAATAGGCACCAATTCCGATCCCGATACGGCGGGCGAAATATTCAACGCCCTTTACGATTACACAAAAAGCAAGGGGATATTCCTTGCGGTACAGTGCTGTGAGCATTTGAACAGAGCAATAGTTACGGAAAAATCGGCTTCTCCTTTTTCGGAAGCGGTAAACGTAATTCCACAGCCCAAAGCGGGCGGTTCTCTTGCAACCAAGGCGTACCAAGGCTTTGAAAAACCCGTCGTGCTGGAGGAAATAAAAGCGGATGCGGGAATGGATATCGGCTTTACCCTCATCGGAATGCATTTAAAAAAGGTGGCTGTGCCTTTGCGGCTTGAAAACAACCGTATCGGAAGCGCAACAGTGCTTGCCGCCCGTACACGTCCCAAGTTTATCGGCGGTGCAAGAGCTGTATACGATCAGGATATGCTGTAAAACAAAACCCCAAGAAGTTTTTGCTTCTTGGGGTTGTTTTTATTATTTTTTCATTTCCGTATAGGGCAAAACGGTAAATCCGTGTTTTTTGTAAAGATTTACTGCCGCCGTGTTTTCCGGCTCCACTTCCAGACGGAAAATACAATCGGTATAAGCAGAGGTAATAAATTCCATAACCTTGTTACCCAGCCCCTTGCCTCTGTGCTCGGGCTTTATATAAAGGTCTTCGATCCATATACACAGTTTTCCGAACTCGGCAGAAAAGCTTTTTGCCACCATAGTGTATCCCGCGGTATCATCTTCGTTTTCTATAACGTATCCTTCAAAATAGGGACTTCCTTTTATACAGGTATCTATATCGTTTGAAAATATCTCGTCCGAACCGTTGCTGAACACCGCCTCCGATGCATAAAACACCCGCATCATCTCCAGCACTTCCTGCTTGTCTTTTTCGGTAATAGGTCTTATAATACTGTCCACGTTTTTGCCTCCGTGATTTTGGTTTAAGCTATTATATCACAACCCCGCCTGTTAAGGAATACTGTTTTTAAAAATTTGTTGCAATATTCACACCCTTGTGTTATACTTTGTGTAGCATATAATAGGGAGGACACAAGAGTATGAAGCTTTCATTTGCAGTTAAATCAATAATTACCACTGCAGTCGCCCTCGTGGGAATGGCGCTTTTTTTCATAGGAGCAGCTCTTTCTGCTGATATTATGATATTTGTGGGGGGTGGAATAATTATGCTTGCTATAATTTTCAGCTTTATTTTCAACCGCTGTCCTTTCTGCGGCATGTATTTGGGGAGCGGCTACGGCTTTTTTATTAAATATTGCCCTTATTGCGGCGAAAAACTGGATGATTAAATTTAAAAAGAGCAAGAGTAAAAGAAAAACTTTTATTCTTGCTCTTGTTTTTTGGTGTAAGCTTTTTCGGGGTCCCCAAAAATGCGCAGCATTTTAGGGGTGAATTATTTTATATCTTTTTTCGTGTATACCGTGTAAGCGGTAATAATTCCCGCGGCGGCAAGGAACAAGCCGACCCACATATATTTAAAATCCAAAGCGCCGTTTTTAATAATATATCCGCTGTCGGTATAGCCGTAGGGGGTTATGTATTTGAGAAATTTGATCTCGTCGGTAATGTTGGCAAGTATATTCATAAAATAAAATGCCATTGTAATTCCCAGAGAAACCGCAAATCCCCCTCTGCGCAAAAACGCAGACAGCCCGAAGCATATAAACGCCACTTCAAGGTCCAGTAAAAAGTATGCCAAAAAGATAAGCGCAATCTTGCCCCATTCGGGACTTTCGCCGATAACCGCCGCGGCTATGCAGGAAACTGCCATAACCGATATGTTCAGCACAATTATCTGTGTAATTACCGAAAACAGCTTTTCCGTAATAATTCTACCACGGGAAATAGGGTGGGCAAGCAAAAATTCCGCGGTTTTGTTTTTTTCTTCTTTTGCCAGAACGCTTACCGCCGTTATTGCGGCAAAGATAGGGCCTCCCAATCCCAGCACGTTTCCGCACTCCACGCCGAAATATCCCATAAATTCGCCGAAATTTATTTGGTCCATTCCAAAGGCATCGGAAAACGCACCCATGTTTGCAAACATATCCGAAAAATCGCCCATCTGGGAAGACATTTCGGGATATATCATAATGCTTACACCCAGCATAAAGGCAATGACCGCCGACCAGATCATAACAGACAGTCTGTTTTGCTTTAATTCGTGTAGAAAGACAGTCATTTGCTTTCCTCCTTTACGTAGTAGTGCATAAACACCTCGTCCAGATCGGGGTCGGTTATGTTTATATCCTCAAAGGAAGCTGAGGCAAGTGTTTTTACAAGCTCGTCCGTACGTCCGCCGTACAAAAAGCTAACGGTATCGTTTTGGGTCTTTATATCCCGTATGTCCTTTATCTCGGGCATATTTTTAACACCTCGCAGGGATATGCGCTTAACTCCGGTGTGTCCTAAATTTGATACCGTGTCCGAAACCAAAAGCCTGCCTTCCCGTATTATCGCCGCATTTTTGCAATAACGGCTTACCTCGGACAGCACGTGGGAGGATAAAAATACCGTGGCACCTTCGGCGTTTCTTTCCTGCAGTATGGTGTAAAACTCTCTTTGCATCAAGGGGTCAAGACCGCTTGTGGGCTCGTCAAGTATATACAGCTCGGGCTTGTGCTGTAAAGCGCAGATTATTCCCACCTTTTTTCTGTTTCCCAAGGAAAGCTGGGAAATGCGCTTTTCTGCGTCCAGATCAAGCCTTTCGCAAAGGATCTTCGCCTCTTTTTCGCAGTTTTGTTTTCTCAATTTCGAGGAAAGGCCAAGCATTTCTTTAACCCGCATATTTCCGTAAAAGCCGAATTCGGAGGGCAGATATCCTACCGATGCAAGTATTTCGGTTTTATTCTTTTGAATATCCTTTCCCAAGATCTCCGCCTTGCCGGAGGTAGGGGAAATAAGTCCAAGCAGAACACGTATCGTGGTGCTTTTACCCGCCCCGTTTGGCCCTATAAATCCGTAAAAATCTCCTTTTTCAACCGCAAGGTCAACGTCGATAATTCCACGGGAAGCGCCGTAATATTTGGTTAAAGCTGTGGTTTTAATGGCTTTCATATTTAATCTCCGCAAAAAAGATTCAGTTTTTCATATATCTTTTCGGTTTCGGCTTTGTCTTTTCCCGTAATGATAAGCGTTTTTTCGCCGGAGCGCACCACTACGCCGTAATCGCATTTTGTGTAAGCGTACAGGGTGTATTTTCCGTAAGTGTCGCTTTCAAAGGTGCCCATAAGCAGCTTTGAGCTGCCAAATCCGTATACTCTTGCGCCTCTGTCAAAATCCTCTACCAGCTCCACGCTGTCAACCTCGTCATAGCCTACGGTAAGATCTTCGAAATAATCAGCCACTATTTTAAATCCTGCGTTTCCGTATTCCACGGTAATATTTCCCGTAAACATAAGTGGAATAAGCGCGGCAAAAAGGATCGCCAAAACAAGTGTTACGATAATTCCGATCATTCTGTATTTCTTTTTATCGTATATGGGCTTGGGCTCAAAGCCGCCCTCCTTCTTTTGCTTTTTATAAAAGCAGTAGGAGTATATGGTGGGAACCAAAACCGCAACCAATAACAGTACAAACATTGCCGCCATGGAAAGCTTTTCGGGAAGCAGGATGGTAAGTACCAGAGCCGCACCGCAGAAAAACCATACTATTCCTCCGAAACGATGGGTGGCGTGCCAGTTTTCCTCGCTTTCAAGGGTCCATTTTATCTTTATACCCATGGTTTTGCTTTGCTTGCACTTGGGCAGATAGTTACCTATTATTATAAACATTCCGCCTAAAAGAAGGTTTACAAAATAAACGGGGAAAGTGCTTTCATAAAGTACTGCGCCGTATGTCAATCCGCTCAAACAGCAGGAAAGCAGGGGGATTATCAACAGCATCGCGGAAACCGCCTTGGGATTTTGCTTTTTGCTTTCTTTATCCAAAGCAGTTAAAAGAATGCACGCCCACAAAAGTGCAAGCATTATAAGTGGTAATCCGAACACGAAAAAAGCTTTGCTTCCGTAGGAATCGGCATTCCCCGCCAGGTTCCAGTGTATGGGCAGGTACGGGGGCAGCTTGTTCCAAAGGACGATTCCCGAAACTATGGGAAGCAGAGTCAGGATATTTGCAAAAATTATCGTTATTTTATTCTTTTTAATCATCAGCCTTTTCTCCTTTCAGATCGGTTATCCACAGCATAATTTCTTCTAAAACGGATGCGTTCAGTTCGTAGTAAATATACTTTCCCTCGCGGGTATCTCTTATAAGATCCGCTTCCTTAAGTACCGAAAGATGTCTGGAAACAGAAGCCCCCGTAACCGAAAACCGCTCGCATATTTCCCCGGCAGACTTCCTGCCGCCTTTCAGCATATTAAGTATTTCTCTGCGTATAGGGTCGGAAAGGGCTTTTAAGGTATTTTGAAGTCCCACGTGTTCACCTCATTTAACATTTAACCTAATTGTTAAATGTATTGTACCACAGTCGGTTACCCTTGTCAATAGGGGAAAAGGTGCCATTTTTTGTATATTATATTGAATTTTGCCCTTTTTGGGGGTATAATGTCCTTATGGACGGAGGTGTTTTTGGAATGAACCGTATATTTTGCTCCACGGGGGCTGTTATCGGCAGACCCAACGGAAGAAATATATATCTGCTGGAAGAATGTGTACCCAAGCTTGAATGCGATGGGTTTGAATTTATGATGTACAGCACCTGGTATGATAAGGTGGAGGAAGTAAAAGAGGTAGCCTTGCGCACCGGCGCGTCCTTTCCGGTTTTTCACGTGGAAAAGCAGGTTGGGGACCGTATCAGCCGCAACGGAGAAGGGGATACGGAAAAAGCGTTGGAGCTTTTTGATATAAACTGCCGTCTTGCAAAGGCGTTTGGTTCAAAGCTTTTGGTTTTACATTTGTGGAGCGGGCTGGATTCGGATAAGGATATGCCCCACAATATGGAATTATACGTTACTCTGAATAAAATCGCTTTGTCCTTCGGTCTTGTTTTAACGGTTGAAAACGTGGTGTGCAACCATATGGATCCGTTTACACACCTTGTTACTCTTTCAGAAAAGTTTCCCGATATTTCTTTTACATTTGATACAAAAATGGCGCAGTTCCATAGTCAGACAGAAAAGCTGTACCAAAATAAAGAGGTTTTCCGCCGTATAAAGCATTTTCATATAAACGATTACGGCGGAGAGTATATGGATTGGTCAAACCTTAAAACCCTTCATATAGGAAAGGGTAAGGTGGATTTTGATAAGCTGTTTGCATATTTAAAAGAGCAGGGCTACAGCGGTGATTTCACCGTGGAAGCCACTTCGTTTGACGAAAACGGGGTTATTGATTTCGATTCTCTTAACCGCACCTTTGAAAAAATACGCGGGTATATAAAATAACTAAAAATTTTTATGTACGTCGGTCAATTTTTTTTATTCACGTACTTGTCAAAATTTTAACGCTGTGATATAATTAATCGTTCTATTAGGATAATAAACAAATCTATGATAAAAAGAAGGTTTTACCAAGTATGAAGACACTTTACACCGGCAAAACAAAGGACGTTTTACTTGACGAGGAAAAGAACATAGTTCACCTTTTGTTCAAGGATAGTATGACAGGCGAAAACGGCGTGTTCGATCCCGGCTCCAACACCGTTGGCGGAAGCGTAGAGGGCAAGGGCAAGATCGGTCTTGCAATTTCCAAGTTCTTCTTTGAACTTATGGAGAAAAACGGAGTTCCCACCCACTACATCGCAGCAGACGTAGACAAGGGACTTATGCAGGTTCGCAACCTCACCGTTCCCAAGCTCGAATTCGTGCTTCGTTATTACACTGCAGGCAGTATGTGCCGCCGCTTCTCTTTGGAGGAAGGTATCGTGTTCGATCCTCCTTACGCAGAAGTTACTCTTAAGGACGATATTCAGGGCGATCCCCTTATCAGCGAGCGTCTTTGCATTATGAAGGGTCTTCTTAAAGAAGGTCAGTACGACGAAGCTCAGAGCATCGTTCTCCGCGTAGGCGAAGTGCTCAAGGAATACCTTGCAACTCTTAACCTCACTCTTATCGATTTCAAGATCGAAGTAGGCTATGATGAAAGCGGCAAGATGTACGTTGCAGACGAGATCACTCCCGATATCTGGCGCGTGCGCGATGAAAACGGCAATATCCCCAACCAGCTGGATTGCTCCAAAATGCTTATCCAGAAAATGGGTATATAAAGCACCCCACAAAACAACGTCAGGTTACTTTGTGAACCGACATTTCTGTGCTCTGTGACGATATTTTGTGGGGACCCCGCGAGAAATCACCCCAAAAATCCTGCGGATTTTCAGGGACCCCGCGAGAAAGCACCCCACAAAACAGCATAAAAATACGGCGAGAGATTTTTCTCTCGCCGTTTTTTATTGCTGTTTTTTGTGAGTTTCTTCGGGGGTGAATTTTAACGGTGTGTTGTTTACAGTGAGGGGAGGTATGCCAGAAATTCGTTGTAATATACCGTGTATCCGCTGTAGGTGGTTTTTGACCATACTTCGGTTTCATATCCGGCGGGCGCTACCCATTCGGAGTTCTCCCACAAAAGGTTGCCGTTTTCATCAAACCCTCTTTCGGTCAGGGTGTGAACGTCTCCGTTGTGTTCATTGTATCCCGTTGTTTCTTGTCTGATAATATTTCCGTTTTCATCGGTAGTATACACGGTAGTGCTGTATTCCTCTTGGGAATATGTGGCGTCTGTATGAGTCTGCACACGGATATGTCCGTTTTCATCGTATTCATATCCGTATCTGAAAATTTCTCCGCCGTTTTCGTTCACCTGATAATCGGCGGAAAGCAATCCTTTTTCGGTGTATTCAAAATACTCAACGTAAACCGCTCCATCTGTGTTCACGGTTTCGATTTCGCTTATCCTGCCGCCGATCCCGTTATATTTGTAAGTGCAAACCTCCGTTTCGCCGTTTCGGTAGGTAACAGTTTCTTTTTCTTTCCGTCCGTCATCGCCGTGCTCGTACTGAGCAACGCTTTTGAAAACACCGTTCAGATGAGAATCCATACGTATTATTCTGCCGTTTCCGTCGTAATAATACTCCTGCGCTCTGCCGGGCTCGTTTTCTTTATCGGACGAGTTATAATATTCCGTCCGCGCAAGCAGACCGTTATCATACCACTGCAGCTTAATAAGGTAGATCACTTCGCCCTCGCTGTTTACGGTTTTCGCTTCTACCAAACGATTATTTTCGTCGTAGGTATATTCGTCCCTGTCGAATCCCGTCAGCAATCCGTTTTGGTCGTAACGGTAATCTCGCAGCCAAGGCGTATTATCTTCAAGGGCATCCGCAGCGCTGTATTGGATGGGGCGTCCCTGCTCATCAAAGGTGTATTTGTAGATTTCCCAAGAGTTTCCGCTGTTAAACCAACGGTAATTGTTTTTGTATTCTTTATAAAAGGTGGTAAACCGTTCAAGCAGCTTTTCGGCGTAAATATCGTATTCCTTTTGCTTGAGCAGCTCGTATGCATGCTCGTATTCCCTTTGTTCTATAAGGGAATATATATTTTCATATCCTTCGGGAACGGTAATGCTTTCCGGAGCTTCCGGCTTGTTATAAAAAATTTCGGGCAGGCTTTCTTCCGGCTTGCTTTCCTCGGGTTTGCTCTCTTCGGGTTTGCTCTCTTCGGGCTTGCTTTCTTCCGGTTTGCTTTCCTCCGGCTTACTCTCTTCAGGTTCGCTCGTTTCCGGAATACTGTCGGACTTATCATCATACTCGGAGACGGCGTCTTCTTCAGAAGCATGGTCAGAAACCTGCGTGTCGGGCTGTGAAATGCTTGAGGTGTCATCAACTGCACAAGCAAACAGCAACAGTAAAGAGCAAATCGCAATAGCGGCAAGTATTGTTTTTTTCATTCACATCGTCTCCTTTTGTTTTTATATTTTATAACGTGTTCAACGTCAACTATATGTTATCATATGTTATTTTATTTTTCAATGTTTTTCAAATTTGTTTTACCATTATTTACACTTTATTAAAATCATTCCGAAAAATCAAAAAAGCGGCACTGTGCCGCTTTTTGTGTTATTCTATAATGCTTTCTTCTTCGCTTTCCTCGCCGTAGATATAATCGGTATCGTAAAGGGGGCTGAACTCAATATTATCTATACCCACGGGCAGGGAATGGGATGCGGAAAGGGACTGTGAACTGTTTTTAATATATACGGTACACACTCTGTTTTCGCCGTAGGTTACGGTTATTCCGTTTATATATTCCAGCATTTCCACGGGAATAAGCCAATCGCTTTCCTCAAAAAGCACGGGGGCGGAAAGTCTGCAGGGTGCATCGTTTACCCAGATGGAAGAGGAATTGGAAAAGCATTTAATATAATCGCCGCTTTCCGGCAAAATTATTGCCACCGCGTCTTTATCCCCCGCAATAGACATGGGGCAAAGCTTTGTAAGGGTGGAAAAGGGAATGTAAAGTCCGTAGGAATTGTTTGCGTTTGCGGCGGAAACGGTAAACACCTTGGTTTCCCCCATATATCCCTCCACGGAATATACCTTTGAACTTTCCGCAACGGAATTGAATGAAAGTATGCCGTATGCGGCAATAATTCCGATAACGCCCACATACACCGCAAGCATTACAGCTATTACGGCAACCGTCTTTTCCCGTCTTGCACGCTTGCGCTGTATAGCCTGAGCTTTGCGGGTATCCCGACGGTATTTTTCTTCTTCCGTCAAGGGGCGTTTGTTTTGAACGGGTTCGTTTGCGGCAGGCTTTTTAACCAAAAGCTTTTTGCTTTTTTTAACCGGTTTCTTTAATGCCACAGAGCATACCTCCTTCCTCTTAAGGTATTATAACATATCCTACAGCCTTTGGGAAGAGGTTTTAACAAGAATTCGCAAAAACACATAAAATGTATTTGAAACGGTAAAACATACCGAGGGAGATGGATATATGCAGGGCAGATTTTCGGATCATTCATATTCTACGCTTAATCTGGCAATAAAGACAGCTTCGGATTTAGGACACATTTACGTGGGCACCGAGCATTTGCTGTACGCACTTGTAGAGGCGGATGGATTTCCCGCCGAACTTGATAAAAAAGATATACTTAAAAGAATAGAGCAGATTTCGGATAAAGGACAAAACACCTTTTTATCCGCCGAAGATATGACTCCCGCCTTAAAAGGCGTTTTGTCCCGCGCGGCAGCTATTACGCCCTTGGGAGAAGAAACGGATAACGTTACCATATTCATAGCTCTGCTTAGCGCAGATTGCGTGGCTGTCCGTCTGCTTGACGATATGGATATAGATACGGAAAATTTAAAAAAGGCATTGGAAAGGAAAAAGCAAACCAAAATGGGCGCAAAAAGAGAAGTACGTTTATCCACCCCGAACCTTGACAGGTATTCGGTATCTCTTACGGAAAAAGCGATACTTGGAGAAATAGACCCGGTTGTGGGCAGAGAAAAGGAAGAGGAAAGAATTTTGCGCATACTTCTCCGCCGCCGCAAAAACAATCCTCTTTTAATAGGCGAAGCGGGTGTGGGAAAAACCGCCGTGGCGGAATCCATTGCCTTGCGTATATCCAAAGGGGACGTTCCGGCAGAAATGCTTTCACGCCGCATACTGTCTTTGGATATGGCGTGTCTGGTGGCAGGCACCAAATACAGAGGGGAATTCGAGGAAAAACTGCGCAATATCATACGTGAAGCCACCGAGGATAAAGATGTAATACTTTTCATAGACGAAATTCACACCCTTGTGGGCGCAGGAGCGGCGGAGGGCGCGGTAGACGCTTCGAATATATTAAAACCCGCCCTCGCCCGAGGGGAGATACAGCTTATCGGCGCCACCACCCCCAAGGAATTCAAAAAAAGCATAGAAAGGGATGGGGCTTTGTGCCGTCGGTTTCAGCAGGTAAATATAAACGAGCCTTCGGTGGAGGAATGCAAAACCGTATTATACGCTTTAAGAGGTCAATACGAAAAATACCACGGAGTCTGCATTTCCGATGAGGCGATCACGGCGGCGGCAGAATATTCCCACCGTTTTATTTCCGGCAGATACCTTCCCGATAAAGCTATCGACCTTATAGACGAAGCCGCATCCGCCAAGCGTATGAATAAAGGCGGCCGTGTGTCCGAAGAGGATATTGCCTGCCTTACGGAGGAAATGTCGGGAGTTCCTTTGGAATTTATTACCGATTCCGATTGCCTGCGGGTGAGTCAGGCGGAAGCCGCTTTAAAAAGTGGTATTATCGGGCAGGATGCGGCTATTTCCGCAATAATCGGCGGGATAAAACGGCGGCATTCCCGTATATCCGAGCCATGCCGTCCCGGCGGAAGTATGCTGTTTTACGGTCCAAACGGAGTGGGCAAGACAGAGTGTGCAAAAAAGCTTGCCTTTGCTTTAAGCGGAAGCTCAAAGGGGCTTATCTCCATAGATATGTCGGAATACACCGAACCACACTCCGTATCCCGCCTTATCGGCGCTCCTCCCGGTTATACGGGAAGCGGAGAGGGAGGAGTGCTTACCGAGGCGGTGCGCCGCACTCCCTTTTCCACGGTACTGTTCGATAATGCGGAAAAAGCCCACCCCGATGTAAAAAGCCTTATATCCCGTATTCTGGATAAAGGCGTTCTTACCGATTCCGATGGGCTCACCGTTTCCTTTGAGGATGCTACGGTGATCATAACCGTGTCCGATGACAGCGGTGCTGCCCGTGCAGGCTTTTACAGCGGAAAAGCGGGCAGGGATGTAACGTCACTGCTCCCTGCGGAAATAACCGAAAGGGTGGATGATATTATCTTTTTTGCTCCCCTTGACACTTGCTCCCTTGAGCGTATAGGCTTCGACCGCGCCGAAAAGCTGTCAGCCCTCGCACGGGAACGGGGAGAAGATATATTTTTGCCGCGGGAAACCGTACTTGATGCGGTAAAAAACTGCAAAGGAAGCGCCCGCACCCTCTGCCGTGACATAACAAGGCTTACCCAAGAAAAAATGTGGGAAAAACAAAGCAAAAAAGTTAGAGAATATCAAAAAAGTACTTGACAAATCGCCATATAACGGATATAATATGTGCCTGTAAAGAAAAAAACTTTACAGGCATACGTTTTTGGTACCCCGAAAGGGGTGATTTTTATGAGGAGTCGGGAATTTTATGAACGGAAGAGAGCGCATACTTGTTCTGTTTGATTGCTATTCCCGCGTGCTTTCCTCCCGCCAGAGGGATGCTTTGGATCTCTATTACAACGAGGATCTTTCCTTGGCGGAAATAGCCGAGCAAACGGGGATCACCCGTCAGGCGGTGCGTGATCTTATAAAGCACGGTGAAGAAAGATTGTACGAGCTTGAGGAATGTCTTCACGTATATGAAAGGGGACAAGCGGTAAAAAACGCGGCGGAAAGAATTATTGCGCTTACAGATTCTTCCGAGATCCGTTTGGTTGCCGAATCCCTGCTGGGAGAATAATATGTTTCAGAGTCTTGTAGATAAAATGGCGGGTGCTTTGAAGAAGTTCCGCAACAAGGGCAGACTCACCGAAGCCGACGTAAAGGCGGGCATGCGTGAGATAAAGCTGGCGTTGCTTGAAGCGGACGTAAACTTCAAGGTCGTTAAGGAATTTGTTGCAAAGGTGTCCGAGCGTGCTGTAGGCGCAGACGTTATGCAAAGCCTTGTTCCCGCACAGCAGATAGTAAAAATAGTAAACGAAGAGCTTGTGGCTCTTATGGGCGGAAGCAATTCCAAGCTTACCATTTCCTCCGCACCTCCCACGGTAGTGCTTATGTGCGGTCTGCAGGGTAGCGGTAAGACCACCCATTGCGCAAAGCTCGCCCGTATGTATAAAAAGCAGGGCAAAAATCCCTTGCTTGTAGCGTGTGATATTTACCGTCCCGCCGCTATCGACCAGTTGAAAATAGTTGGCGGTCAGGCAGGCGTTCAGGTCTTTGAAAGAGGCACGCAGGATCCTGTAAAAACAGCAAGAGAAGCTCTTGTCCACGCAAAAAAGTACGGACACGATATGGTATTTGTGGATACCGCGGGCAGACTTCATATAGACGAAGTTCTGATGGCGGAATTAAAGCGTATACGTGACGAAGTCAACCCCACCGAAACCCTTCTGGTAGTAGACGCCATGACAGGTCAGGATGCGGTAAACGTAGCGGAAAGCTTTAATAACCTCCTTGATATAACCGGCGTTATTCTCACCAAGCTGGACGGCGACACCCGCGGCGGTGCGGCGCTTTCCGTAAGATACGTAACCGGCAAGCCCATAAAGTTTATCGGCGTGGGCGAAAAGATAGAAAATATAGAGCCTTTTTATCCGGACAGAATGGCTTCCCGTATCCTCGGTATGGGTGACGTTTTATCCCTTATCGAAAAAGCAGAACAGCAGTTTGACGAAAAGAAAGCTGCAGAGCTTGAAAAGAAGTTTTTGGAATCCTCATTCACTCTTGATGATTATCTGGACCAGTTCCGTCAGATCAAGAATATGGGCAGTATGGAGCAGCTTTTGGGTATGATGCCGGGTATAAAGCCCTCCCAGCTCAAGGATGCGAAGATCGACGAAAAGCAGATGGCTCACATGGAGGCTATAATCCTTTCCATGACACCCAAGGAAAGAGCCAAGCCGGATATTATAAACTCTTCCCGCAAAAAGCGTATCGCCGCAGGCTGCGGAAGAACGGTGGAAGAGGTAAACCGCCTGCTTAAGCAGTACGAGCAGATAAACAAGCTTATGAAGCAGATGGCAAAACAGCAGACCGGCAAGGGAAGCAAGAAAATGCGATTCGGCGGCATGGGCGGCTTCGGCTTTTAATTTTCACCCCACAAATCACAGATTTGCGGGGACCCCGAAATAATCACCCCAAAAACGCAAAGCGTTTTCGGGGACCCCGAGATAATCACCCCACTGATTAACAAAA